>CAYLHX010000011.1:0-31477 GCA_964383675.1 uncultured Candidatus Peribacteria bacterium
AAACCAATTCATGGTCCTTTTTAAGTTGTAAAAACTGTTTTTTCAGCTTCTCAAAGCTAACCTCCTGCAAATCCAGACAATGCTCCTCCAATGAAAGCGACTTGAGCAGATCCCTAACCTTATGAGCATAACTTATAGCAATAAATGGCGTGGCTGTTTTGATTGAAGTAATCGCTGAGTGGAGGCGCATGCAAATCGCAAACTTTGCTCCGGCAAAAAGTTGATTGATTTCTTCGATACTATTTGGAGTAATGATTTTTAACTCTTTACCGCTTTGCATTTTATTGATTAAGGCTCCATGTAGGTGCTCGTCGCCGGATTCATCGGCTTGAAAGTTGATAAATTTGAGTGACTGTCCCTCTTCATCTTTAAGCCAAGAGGCAAATTTAGCGATTTCTTTAACAAAGTTCGTCGGGAGCTTATTGTATTCTCTAAGGGCAATAATCAGTCGGTTCTTTTTCGGCAGGCTGTCTTCAGGAGGATTTCCAAAGGCAAGATCTGGTATGAGCTGGATTTTTTGTCTTACGCCCATGGCACTGAGTCGTTTTTGAGATTCTTCGTCGCGCACACTCACTAGTAGAGCCTTGTTGAACAACTTCTTTACCAACCAACGCAATATTCCGTTTTTGATAGTGCCAACACTTTGTCCGTGCATGATGATTGGCTTTTTCAGTCTAATGGCTTGGTATCCCTGTATTAGCCAGATCAGGTTGGCGTGAAAAGTAAGTTCGCTAAAGAGGCCGCCACCGCCCAAGATGAAAAGGTCGGATTCTTTAACCGCTTGTCCGGTTTTATTGCGTTGGAAGAGTGATTTAAAGCCACTTTTGATTCCAGCCGGAAACTTTGGCAACGATTTAACGTTGAATCGCTCTTCCGTTTCCTTTGGATTACCGCTTAATATCGTTATTTCCAATGCCGGATCAAAATCTCTGAGGGATTTAATCAGTCCCTCCAGAATCATTTCATCTCCCCAATTTTGAGCGCCGTAGTTGCCGCAAATTACTATTTTCATTTGCGCCAATTATAACTGTTCCGATGTATCTCGCAAGGACCATGTGATTCCAGCAAAGTGCGATGTAATCTGGTGCCGTAGCCCATGTGCTTTTCGAAGCCGTAGTTTGGAAATTCTCTGGAATAGTGTTCCATTATTTTGTCCCGGGTTACTTTGGCCAGAATCGAGGCGGCCATGATCTGACGAATCTTGCCGTCTCCTCCAATAACGGTTTTAAATGGAGTGTTTAAGATTTGCTTATCGTTGCCGTCTATGAGGACCAGATCAGGCTTAATCCGGAGGCTTTCAATGCAAAAGAAGTTGGCCCAACGCGTGGCGTGAGAGATATTTAGTCGGTCTATGTCCAGATGTGAGACTATGGTGATGGAAAAATCCAAAGCTCTCTTTATGATAAGATCAAAAAGTTTTGTTCGGGCACTGGGTTTGAGTTTTTTGCTGTCGGCGAGTCCCGGTAGTTTTGTACCCGCTTTTAGAATGACAGCTGCCGACACCACCGGTCCGGCCAAAGGGCCACGTCCCGCTTCGTCAACTCCGGCAATAATAAAATCTCCAGACATAGTGTCTGGAGTATAAATTCATTCTATTTAAATGTGAAGGTGTGATTACTCTTCTTTCTTTTCCTCTTCTTTCGCTTCCTCGGCTGGCGCCTCTTCAACTGGTGCTTCTTCAGTTGGTGCCTCCTCGGCCTTTTCTTCCTGTCTTTCAGCTTCGGTCTGAACTTCCGGCTCTTGTGCCACTTCTTCATTTTCAGCCTCTTCCTGAGCTACCTCTTCTGCCAACTCCTCAATTGAAGACTCCAGCTCCTTGTCGCTAACAAAGCTTCCCTTAAGTCTGGCTGATTTACCGAATCTATCACGCATGTAGTAAAGTTTCGCTCTTCTAACTTTAGATTTTTTCTTAATTTCTATTTTAACAATGTTTGTTGAATATAGTGGGAAGATCTTCTCCACACCAATCCCGCCGACAATACGGCGAACGGTAAAAGTTTTATCTGCTCCGTGACCGCTGTTAATTCGGATCACAAGCCCCTCGAAAATCTGTACTCTCTCTTTTTCTCCCTCTTTAATTTTCTGGTGCACGCGCACAGTATCCCCTACGCGAACGTTAGGTACTTTTTTGACAGCCAATTGTTGTACTTCTTGTAGTAGATTCATTTCAATAAAAATAATGCTAACGAAATATATAGAAGCTTTAATACTAAATCAAGCTATTTTTCTATATTTTATTGATTGGAATTTGAGTTTTTGGATCCTCGATGATTTCTTTCACGAATTTATCTTTGCAGTTTAGTCGATATTTGTAATCACTTTCATTCATTATGGTAAACTTGATCGGTCTTGGTGTACGCAGTTCGGTGTTCAAGTATTCGGCAAACTTTTCCTTGTCCACTTCACCAACGATCAGCATGTCGACACTTTCCGTCGCCTGTCCAACCAATTGTCCGCTAAATGCCAAAAACTGAACTTTGCCAAGTTTCGCTATATCTTTGGCCAAATTTTCATTACTGGAAAGAGCCTTTATGATAATATTTTTTAACTCCTCAAGTATTGGAAAACCGTGATTTACATAATAATACTTCTTGCGGTTTTTGGTGCGGGTCTTGAGCAGGCCCATCTTTTTTAAATTATCCAGTTCTCGACGCACTGAATTAATTTGTTCATTAAGCTTTCTTGTAAGTTCCCTGATAAAGTACTCCTCTCTAGGATTCATCAGGAAGACCGTTAGAAGCTTAATACGCGTATTTGACGTAAAAAGCCTTTTTAACATTTGCCCTAGTTATGCCCACGAAATGTATACAAATTGTATACACTTTCTCGAGCTCAAAGTACTCTTTTTTTATTTCAATTGCAACATTTTTTTATTCACGAAAAGCCTTGATGCCGTGGCCTTAGTATTTTAAGGGTGATTAGAATTCTTCGTCCTCTTCCTCCGGGGTGGTTTCTATAACCTTGTTGATAAACCCCTGGTAGAGCATTCCGGTGAAGATACCGATGACTGAGATTCCCAAGAAAATGAAGGTGGGGTTTTCACGTACCGGCCAAAAGAAGAAATTAAGATTGGAACACTGAGCTCCGATATTTTCAAAGGCCAGTATCAGAATTAGTACCGTGAAAATGATGGAGCCGGTAAGATAAAGCGCTTTCATAGGATTATGTTTACGAGCTTATTTAGGATTCTAGCAAAAAGCGGCGTTAAAGCCAATTTTTATTTAGGCCAACACCTTATCGAACAGCTTCTTAAGAGCGATCTTATTGAACAACTGTGCCCTCAGCTCTCCTTGTTCAAATTCCTGTTCAATTTTTTTGCTTTCACTTTCCGGATAGTGAGCTTTAATCTTGTTCAGCTCTTCTTTCAGCTCTTTTTCTTCAACCTTAATCCCCTCTTCCTTGATTACGTAATGCAGCGCCAGACGAATTTGTATGCGACGTTCCGCCTCGGGTACGTATTTTTTAAGCAATTCCTCCTCGGTTGTTTTGGCCTGTTCTAAAAATTTATCAAATTCCATTCCCCTACCGACGATATCATTCTTCATGTCCATCAAGATGTACTGTGCCTCTTCTTGAACCATGGCTTCCGGCAACTCGACTTTAGCTTTTTTCAAAAGCTCCTCGATGTACTGATTTTCTCTTTCGCGCACGGCTTCATGTTCCTTTTGATGCTTAATGTTTTCCTCGATGTATTTTTTAAACTCTTCGACTTTTTGCTTCTTGCCGGTAAGTTTCTCGATCAGTTCTTCATTCAATTCTGGTTTTTCAGCCTCTTCCACTCTCTTGACCTCAACTTTGAATTTCACTTTTTTATTCTGAAAATCTTTTTTGTGGTAGTCTTTTGGAAAAGTAATGTCGAATTCCTTTTTTTCGTCTTTTTTAAGGCCGATCAATTCGTCTTCAAAACCGGGAATGAAGGAATTTCCTCCAAGAACAACCGGATGATTTTTACTCTTGGTGCCCTCGAGTTCCTTTCCGTCCTTATCAAAACCCGCAAAATCCACCTCTACTCTGTCATCTTTTTTAGCTCCTCTCTCAACATCTTTATAGGTTGTGTGATGTTTTTTTAGATCCTCGATCACCTCATTGATGTCTTTTTCGGTTACTTTCGCCTCTTTTTTGGCGACTTTAATGTCCTTGTAGCTTGGAATTTCCACCTCCGGCATTACGGCCACTACGGCTTTGTAGGTTAAAGGAGTTTCGCTTTCGATGTTGACCTGCGGACGTGAAACCACCTGTAGTTTTTCCTTGATCACCACATCGGCATAAGACTTCTGAATGGCTCTCTCTTGTGCATGCGCGTTGATATACTCCTTGCTCACGTATTGCTCTAGGACATGGTGAGGAACGTGCCCCGGTCTGAAACCTTTCACCTTTACCTCTTTGGAAATATCGTCACAAGCTTTTTTGGTTGCTTGCTCGATTATTTCTTCCGGCACTGTAACCGTGATCTCAACTTCCGACTTTGGTAGTTTTTTAATTTTGTAATCCATGATGATTTTTTAATTATGACAGTTGACTTTTCCTTTACTTCTGCTAAGTTTTAGTACTCGATTCACTTAATTTTATGAACAAGAATACTTTAAAATCGAATTTTGCTACGGAAGCAAATTACTTATGTCAAATTTTCTCGAATATCCTACAGCCTGAAAATGCGTTTGACAATTGTTTTTTTGGCTGATTTTTGGTAAAATATATGGATAATTAAAGACTTAAATGGCACAATCCGCAAATCAGTTAGATGCGAATAAAAATCAATTCACTGAGGAACAACTACGTGCTCTTGATAAGTTGCATGATCAAAATCCTGAAGTCGTCGATCTTGATGCAGCTGTTGAAATTGGTTTACTGACACAGGAAATTAGAGAAAGAATTGATAAAGTTCTTCCGGGGCATATGCTGTATTTCCAGAGGGCGGTAGGTATAGAGAGGCGTGTAGCTCCATCAAAGGCTGCCTTTAAAAGAACTTTTGAGGTGGTTTATGGAAAATTTCTTTTTGAACAAGAGTTTAAGGAACTTGAAAAGCCTGATGGTGAGTTGTCGAGTATTTTAGGTAAAATTTTGAAGTTTGATTTTAAGGGAAAGAAGGGGCGTTCTTCAATCGAAGCAATGATGAGGAGATTGAATGAGGTGGTTGTAAACGCAGATGCTGTTGAGCAAAATAGTGCGGAAATCGCCACCTTGGAGAGCGAAAAAATGACAGTTGAGGGTGAACATGCTGACAAAGTATCTAAGGTCTCTACGTTAAATGCATTGAAGCCTACGATTGGACAATTGAATTTTCATAGCACACCAGATGGCAAGAAACACTTAGGCAAATTGGCTGACGGTCAATATCTGGCTGGGGTTTTAGAGGGAAATTTTCAGTATGAGCAAGATGAACTAGCTCCATTGGAGCCGAAGTTGGAAGAGTATCGTGAATTGGCTGAAAGAAGCTTAGAGAAGTTTGGTGAATTCAAAACTGAATATGTGAAGTATAACTTTGACTCGCCGGAAATATCTTTTTTTACAGCTTTTGAACTTGAGTTGGAGACTTTATTAACTACCGAGGTTTTATCAGATCAGTTTGACGCGGTCAAATGGCAGCAATTTATTGAACAGGGTTTGCAAAGCTTTATTCAATCTCTAAAAGATTTGCACGAGGCTGAGCCAGGACGATTTACTGAAAAAGTTGATTTGGCAATGCAAGAAGCTTTGGGTAATTTGGAGGATCTTTTTGACAAAGCTGGTATTGTTAAGCAAGTTGCTGACAAAAGAAGTTCTATAGAATACTATGAAGATGAAATCTCTTTAAATGAAGATAAGTTCAAACAAGAGTTAAGTGATTATCTTGATTTATTGGAATCACAAGTTCCCGCAATTCAAGCTTTTAAAACACCTGCACATGAAGCACTTGTTCCAGGCCTTTCTGCAAGGTGTGATGAATATTTGCAAAAATTGGAGCAAGATTTTCTGCCGGATTTCAGGTCTCAAATTACCACGAGCAGTGATCTTGTAGACCTCTATGCTACGTTGCAAGTTTTTGTTGAAGATGAGCATAAAAAGTTTATTGCTGAACTTGAGTTGATGGTACAACAGCCTTTAGCAAGGCTTAATCAAGAAGTGGCAAATCTAAAGAGGCGTCTTGATGATGTGAATTCAAAAATTTCAACTTTAAAGGGGTATGGGGATACAGAGGTCGGTAAAAAAATGGCCAAAGATCTTCAAAAAGCTGAACAAGATCTATTGGAAGCGACCAGTGAAAGAGATCAGGCTCAAAGCAGGGTAGACATTTACGATCGCCTTTTAAGTAATGTTGATAGTGCCAAGGAAGCTATAGATGGCTTGGGGGATATGTTGAGCGGAAAAACTCAACTGGCAGATTTGGAGGAAAAAGTAAAAGCTCTAAAGGAGAAACTGGATGAGGATAAGTTAAAATTGGAGGAAGCAATCGCCAAAATTCCCGAACTCAATGGAGTTGATTTTGATCAGATTTTAACAATGGATCACACCAGTATCGAGTTGCTGCGCAAGAAAATAGGAAAAATCGCTTTCTCCAGGCGTTTATTGGGTGTTCCAGACGAAAAGACGTTAACAAAGAAGCGTCTCGCATATTATCAGCAAAGGATTGATAAGAAGTATCCTCCTAATCTTGATCGCTACTTGATTCATGATGGCACTCAAGTAAGTGCAGCTCAGTTAAGAACCTTGATTGATGAGGCAAGTGCTACTTTGTCTCAAGCCATTGATGATGGAAAAACCAATCCTGTAAATGATCCTGTTGATGGTTTGATTAAAGCTAGGCAGGCTTATAAGAGAAGTGGGACACGTTTAGAAAAAGCTCAAAAACAAGTTGATGAGTTCAGTGGTCCAACTAATCTCGATAAGGATGCTGTGTTTTCTATGCTGGATGCTTTTACTGTAGAAATTACGCAAGTGAAGGATGATCCTGATTGTGATGATAGCATAAAGAATATTGCCAATCAATTTTTGACTGACTATGCAGCTTTTGATGCTTTGCACCGAGGGGCAACTGACTTTGACAGCGCTTCGTTCAAAAGTTTCTTAGAGGAAAAAATTACTCCTTTACTGACGGAGCTATCCCGTGAATTGAAAAAAGCTAAGAAACCCTATGCTGATGAATTGGCGCGAGCGGTAAAAAAGGTTAGCGATCTTGCTGCAAAAATTGATGGATTGAAAGGCGATTCCCCGCTAAGTTGGGTTCTTAAAAAGGCTTTTCCCGGGGTTAATTTCAAGGATGGTACTGTTACTATTCGCGGTTTTGAAACAAATTTTGAACATACTGCCAAGCAACTTGATGAAGCTGCACAGTACTTTACCTCCTCTGAAAATGTTTCAGATATAAATAAACGGTTTGGTAAGCTTAAGGTTGCTGTTGATGAACAAGAGGGAGATTCTTTTAAGGAAACATTGCGTAAAATTGACGTCAAACCAGATGCTGGAATTAAAACTCAGATTAGTGAGTTGGAAGACGCTATTAGGGCTCAAGAGAGGAAGTCTACCATTCGCCCCCCAACATCGGCGGACATCCGAAAACATATTGAAGATAAGAAACGTGAATGGCGATCGCTCCCAGATCCAAAGGATGGTTTTAATGAAGAGAAGGTGACAAAGCTTTACATTGAGTCGACTGATAAATTGATTGCTGAACAGGAAAAAGCAAAAAAAGTGGAGGTTTCAAAGTATTCTACAGCTTTGAGGGCTCTGAAGTCTTCATTGAAGCAGGCTGAAGAAATGTATCAGATGGCTGAAAAAATGATGGGACATTTAGAAATTGCTCATAAGGCTGGGATTAAGTTGGTTGGTTCTAATGGCGTGGAGATTGATTTGAAAGCAATCTTAGATCGTTTCTCGAAGATTGATCTGGAAAGCGTTGATTTTAAGCCAAAATTACTAACAGATTTGTATGCTGAATTTAATAACTTCTTTGAAACAGCAAAAAGTGTTAGCGGTTTGATAGCTGAACTTAAAAAAGCTAAGGATGACATAAATGAAAGCACAAACTTACAAGATAACGCAGCAACAGAAAAAGTATTTTTATCATTGATTTCAACTCAATTCCCCGATATGAGCCTTGAAGATCAGCAAAAATTAGTTAAGTCAGTACTTGCTGAAGACATAGAGGTTATTCAAACAACGAAGAGCTATCGGGAGCTGGCAGAAAGAGGGGGTGCCGAACTTTTTGATACAATTAATTGCGCTGGTTTTAGGCAGCAATTGATTGGTTTTAAGTATAAGGTTGGCGACACTGAACATGAGCCTTTTAAGGGGCTCAAACCGGAGGATTTCATGCATTGGAGTAGCATTGAGAAGCTCTTTGATATTGGAAAACTTGACCATAAAAATGGTTTTTTTGCCCTGTGTGCACTGGATGTTTTTGCCGGAAGTCCACGCCCTTTGCAAAATCACCATATTGAAAAACGATTGAAGCTTGAAATTGCAAAAGAGCTAGGGGCCGATTCGAGGATGAATGTAGAAAGTATTAACAGGCTAGTGCAAGAAGCCTTTGATGATCAATATAAGAAAGCAATGCCTTTTGTAACATCATTTTTTACGCATTACAACATGAATGCGCCCAAGTTGGAGAATTACTTGGTTAAACGATTTAATACCGAATACGAGGTCTTAGCTGAAAAGCATAAACGTGGAGAAATAGATGATGAAGAGTTTTATATGGGAGTTGAAGATCTTTTGGAAAAGGCAAAAGATGCCGGGGTGGTAGATAGACTGGATTTTCCTCAGCATACCATCTTAAATATGCTCTGGACCGGAAAAGAAGCACAATGGATTAGGGACAGACTACATGACCTTAAGAACTTTGGTAAGGATTTAACCAAGAGAACTGCTGCTGGCATTGCAAAATTAACTGCTAAAGGAGCTTTGGGGACATTAAAGGCTGGTGGTGAGGTTGTTAGTAAAAGTGTCTGGCAATTAGCACTGTATAGTGTTTGGCGAATTCCGATTAAATATCCCGCTATGATTTTAGGAAAACTACCGGTTGGTTTTATCAATCTATTCAGGAAACAAAAGTGGACTCCATATAGTATTCAAGAGGACGTAAGAAGTGACTGGGATGAATGCAAATCCTCGATTGGATCACTAAAGGAGGTGCCAAAGAAATCTTTCGCTGGCGCTGTTGAAGGCACTAAGAGCGTTGTTGCTGCTGAAGCAGCAAAACTTGAAGGTCTTAAACATACTGAATATAAGGATAGATCCGAAGTTAAATTAGATGAATTGGGACAAAAAGTAGAGAAATATGAAAAGGAATCTACTTTGAAGGCTATGGAGGTGGTAAATTCTCCTTTTGTGGATCTAGACAAATATAAAGAACGTTTAAAGCAAATTGATGATCTTTTGTCAGGCACCAAAAAAGCCGCATAAAATTAACGTATTAGTATGAATGATAAGAACAACAGAAATGATGATGTTAAAAAGGTATATATGAACCATCTCAAGGGCGCTGATGAGTTGTTTGAAGGTTTGTTGGATTTGATGAATATTGATCGAGAAGATTCATTTTACCGTGATTTGATGAGAGGGGTTTTGCAGAGACAGAGTAAAAATCAAATAGTTTTAATTCTCTGGCAATCTGCGAGCGATGATCAATTGAAACACTTGAGACAATACATGAATGAAATGTCTGTTATTGAGCCATCTGCCACTACCGACGACTTACTTATGCGTTTTGTGTTACTGTATGATGAGTTGGCCGGTAAAGTAGTACAGGGGCTTTCAAGGTTTTTTGAGAAGTTTGTTGAAGACTTCAAGCGGAACAGTGCTTAGTTTACTTTTGGTATTTCCGTATTGTGGTATTTGCCAATTTTTGGTATAATATTATGATATTGTTTTGCGCAAATACAAAAATTAATTGGCCAAATGAAAAACAAAAACAGTAATCATTTTTTGATCTTAGGACTATTCAAGCCCAGCAGGCTTGTGTTCGAGGGGCCACCCGAAGGCGGTGAACGGCTTGATGCAAGCGAGACTTTAGCTAGAGATAAGGCCTATTCATTGATCGGGGCCATCCACCTGGAAGAGCATATTGAAGGTGGTGACGATCCTCAAATAATTCTTAAAGATAATCCATTTGCTTCTTATCTTTTGGATTTGGCGAAAGATTTTAAGGACGAGGATCTGAGTTTTGCTTCTTTAGAACATGGTGATGGTAGTCTTTTGCTAAAGTATGAACCGACATCGGGAAAAGAAGATTTCGCCATTACTGATCTGGAATATGTTGCTATCTACTGGCTTGAAATAAAAGGTGCTCTTGATCAACTTTTTAAAGGAAAAAATGTTTCTAGTAGTTTGATTGACTTGGCTGTTATAGAGAATTCTAAAGAGTTCAATACGTTGATTCTTGCTATAGCAAAAGACAGAGACTTCAAAGACCTTAAATTGGTTGAAGCTGCCTTGGCTGAGTTAGATGTTTTGAGGCCAAAGCTTAATCCCGGCGGTGCAGCAAGTAGAGCTGCTGCTAAGGGGCGTATTGAAGCTGGCCGCGAAACTGCATCTAAGACTGTCGACTTGAAGAAGAGTTTGCCATTAAAGGCGCCTGAGACAAGAGTTTTGGATAGTGCAAAGTTCAGTGAGGCAGTTTCAAAAAGAGATCCTAAGAATGATTTGGATCTCTTAAACATAAATATTTTGCGTGAAGGTACGCCTACAATAAATGTGGAGAAGTGGGATCATACAAATGTGCCTGGAGTTGACCAGATCTATAATGATTTTAGAGATCTGGGGATACAGGTAAACGACCCATTTTATCAGACAATGTTTGCAATTTTGAGACAAGCTGCAAATAAAGATTCTACAGCAGGTCTTCATAATCCGTTTCTGAGTGATGATCAGTATCGTAATTGGTTTGCCAGTCCGTTAAATCACAAGAAGGAAATAGAATCCCTTAAATCGACTAATCCCCCCTTTAGTGGTTCAGACTTTTTAAGAGCTTTTGAATATTTGGATTATATAAAGAATAAGGTTGTGTTAAAGATGGACATTGACCAAGTGAAAACCCTAGCCAAACAAAGAGAATTGGACAAAGATCCCGTAGCTGAAAAAGTTACTGATGTACTGCGAAGTAATGTCGATAAATTCAGGAAGGCTATTAGGGAGCGTGACTACGCTACTGCTGGTATGTATGCCCTGGGTGTGTGGGCAATTTACCGTTCCATAAAAGAGTTAACGGCTGGAAAAGAAGGTGTAACCGTGAAGTGGATTGCTTATGGTTTGGCTGCCTATACTGGTCACGTTTTCTTAAAAAATGCTGGTTATGATGTGTTAAAATTGGCTGGTTTTAGGGATCAGGATTATGAGGTGAAAGGGACTCCACTTGAGGCTGTCGATAATATTTTGAAGTCTAATCCTATGTATAGGAAGATGGCTGAAGATATCGACTACCCAATACTCTTGAAGGTTTCTGAGGTTAACCTAGTTGATCTTGATGATCTTTTTGAAAAGTCTAACACCAAGGGAATACAGTTTATCCATCCTACGGAATTTCCAAATATTTTCCCTGATTTAGCTAAAAAAGCCGGTTTCACTACGGGGATAACCGGTGGCGGACTAAACGATTACACTGGTGAATCAAATGAAAAACTTACCCCTTCACAAAAGGAATATATAAGAGTGGGTAAGCAGTTATACAAAATCGCTTTAGCAATGCGTAGTGTATACAATGAGACACTTAAGAAGGATAACTCAAATTATAAGGGTATATCTTATCGAGATGCAATTCAAACTGATACTCGCAAACTCGGTAAAGTGAGACATTTGATTGGAGCTGTTCAGGACTATGCACCGACCCACGAGCGTAGTTTATTTACAGAAAAAGCGAAGGAGACAGAGGCTAGATTGGCTGCTGCTTTTAATGGTAAAGATGCTGTACTTCATCTGGACATTGCGAGTGGGAAAAACGGTCACTATGCAGGCTTTATTCGAGGCTTCCCCGTTGTTTTTGTGGACACTGGGAACGCGTACCGTATTTATCTTAAAAATCAATATCGAGGTGTTGATGCTCCTGGCACAAATCATGTTGGAGAGGTGCCAAAAGAAGGCCCACATGATGGAGTTGCGGCTGATACTGTTTTAAGAGGAGTTGAACAGCGAATGCATGAATTGCTTGGCCCATTTCTTCCTGGTGGAAGAGCACTAAGTCCAATGGCCTCCGATTATCCAAAATTTGTTAGAGGCCAATGGGTTAGAGAGGTTGAATTGCCAGGAGCTAGTGAGTTTGGCATTGCTGCAAGCAAAACCGAGGCTGTGCTGATTCCACATAAGGATGGTAAGGGTATCACTTTGAAGGTTGGCGATAAGGTCCGTATTGACGTAAATGAGGCTATTGCTAAGCAGTACCCTGTTTCAATTGCTCTTTTGCCGAAGATTTATTCGCAGCAAGAGTTTCATGCACTTAAAGTACTGGCAAATGCCAATCAATTGAAGATTGAGGATGCCACTCCAGGCGATAAAATTGTTACTCTTTTGGTTGGTGGCGGAGACACTCCGGTTAACCTGAAATATAATGATACAAGCAAAAAATTTGAGTTTGTAACTGCGACTGATGAAAAAGCTTTGATACAAAGTGGGAATTTTGCTAATGAATATATTAAGGCTTTGGAAGGAGATGAATATTTTGAACTTAACAAAAATATAGCTATTCTTACTGAGTTGATTGGCTCTTCAGCGCCACAAAACTTTGTTGCTTACTTCTTTAAGGCTATTGCTCAAGAAACTAATAAAAGTCCTTTAGACGGTTTGAACTTTGATTTGACCAGTGGTAGTGTTCCGGAGAATTTTGCTTCGATGATTCTAAATGTGAGCAAGGCTGAAACCATGGCACGCTTAAGTAGGGAGATTGCTAAAGCTGAAAACCTTAAAGATGTTGAGAGTGCCAGGATCAATATTTTGCAAGACTTTAACTCACGTATTGAGTCTATCATTAAGCGTCTAGAACAGGAGAATACTAATCTGATTAAGGGCGATGACAGCTGGGAAAGAGATTCCTTTATGTCTGCAATTGTGGATCAGATTAGAAGTGCTAGTTCCGAAAGCCGTACTTACTCAGACTCGAGGGCGGACTTTGAATATTTGGTTTACAAGCTCAACCTGCCTGGAATTACAGAGAAATCTGATATCAGTAAAGCTTCTCATGAGTCTGCTGGCAAATTAATGGGAGTCTATGTTTATTATACTGCGCATCTTGATAATCATAAGTATAAAGGTGTTGATATTAATTTGGATACACTAACATATCCACCTCAGCCTACTGCTGGCATAAGTGATACTAAAGAAGATCCTGCTTTCAGAGGTCATTATGCGATACGATATTTTGAGTACGTTAAGGGCAAAATTTATAATAAAGCCGAAGCCAAGTCTGATTTATCGGTTGTTCCAGATCCTGCAAATAGAGCATTCTGGGGAATTAAGGAATTTGACCAATGGCTTGTAGATGAAGGTAGCTATAGTCCTCTAGATCCTCTCGATAATAAACCAGCTTTTGTGCATGACGAAAATCACCCTGGCAATAAATTTACGGAGCTTGATAAATATGTTATGGGTGAATTGGATAAAGCTGCGGCATTCTTGATGTCTGAATACAATGGCATTTTGAGACCAGCTGCGATCAGTGACTATTTGAGACGCGGGGCTGTAGTGAATGGTCAGGTTGTGCCATTAGATAAAATTGGTATTTTAACAAAGTTCCCTGTTTTGGATGCTAATAACCAGCCAGTTATGGTTGGCTCAACACCTAAGGTTGGATGTAAGCTCTGGGATATATCCAATCGAATATATCGTCAATCATTGTCCGGCGGAACTCCCAAGCGTTCTAAGCAGGTTGCAATGACTCAAGAGATCGTTGATCAATTTGTGATCGATGTTTTTAGAATGAAAGACGCCAGAGGAAATTATTTGTTTTTTAAGCAAAAACCAAGTGTATCGGCAAAACTAGTGCACAAATGGCCGTGGTTACGCCATATTTTGTAAAATAAGTTATGACAGGACCTACCTCAACACCATCGGCAACACCTCAAGATATTCCAGTGTTTCCAAAAACCTGGAAAAAACGAATGGGAGATCGTATTGATCGAGGTTTTGAGGTGATAGGATTTGCAGATACTCCTAAACCTGCAACTGAGCCTGAATTATCTTGGCTTGACGCAGTTGAGGCCAATCCTATGCCTTTTACTGATGCAAAAGGTCTGCAGTTGATGAGGTTTAATATGGGCCAGATTGACACCAATAATGATGGAAAAGCCGATAGTATATTATATTATGATGAGTTTTACTTCTATGTTTACAAATATAGGCAGCAAGTCAATGAAATTGACAAAAAGATCCAAAGGGTTAATTCACAAGTTGACAGGTATCGTTTCGCCATAGGAAGCATTCAACAATATGTGAAGCAGCAGGAAGAAGCATATAGGCAGCTTGAACTAAGAGTTTTGACAGCGCAAGAAGTTGTAAAAGGAACTCAAGCGCAACACGATCAAGGTCTGGGTAGTACTTTTGAAGAATTTGACTGGCAGGATAAAGGTCTTAGAGAGGCTAAGAAAACAGCAGAGCTGAGTGAGCCCGATCTGCCGCCAAAGGAAACAATATACCAGGCAAAATTTGTGGATATTGATCAACCGCAAGTGGGTGTACAGATTTTTGTTGATATCAGAGACCTTGAAAGAACTTACGAAGATAGGATTTCTACTCTTGAGAAAGGGGCGCTACATGAGTTGAATTTAAGGAAAGCCCGCAACAACGATTATCTAAAAATTGCCGTTGAAAACCATAACAATTATCAAAAGTGGCTACAGGCACCATAATAAGTATTAACAATTAAAGCATGTCACCAGAAAAACAAAATATTGAATCTCTCTATACTGCCGTAAAGGAAGTCGCGCCTGACCGTGCGGATGAAATCGTTCAAAAATATAATTTAATTCGGGATAATCTATCTGATTCTCTTGTAAATAAAGATCTGGAGCAATCGGTAGTCAACCCCAATGCCGAACAAGCAATTGCTCAGTTGGATAAATTGGCTAAAAGTATTATAGATGAGGAAGGTGGAAAATCTCCCGAGAAAGTTGCTAACAGACTGGAATTGTTAAATGCTTTTGATGATGAGCTGAATGCCATTGCTGACAGTATAGGGCTTGAAACCGTGCATTTGGATTTAGTGGAGCACAATTTTGAGAGGCCAAATAATGAATTTACTGATTTAGACAAGCTTTATAAAGATTCTTTTATGGAAGCCTTAACTTTGTTGAAGGCTGAATGTCGTGATTTTTTGAATGCCGGGGCGTTAGAAAAATATCTCTTTGGCTCTCAAATAGTCGTAAATGGCGGAAAAAAGTATGTATCACCAGAAAACGAAATAGGATTGTTGGTAAAATATCTCCCTTATGGTGCAAAAGGTGTGCCGAAAAGTCTTAAGAAAGGTGACAAAGTTGAGTGTAAGTTCTGGGCCATTACGGACCGAATTGCCAAAGTGTCTGAAGGGCGTCCTGAACTTATGAGAAAGTTAATTGAAGAGGAGGTTGAGAAATTTGTACACTTTGTATTCACCTCTAAAAACCCTGATGGTAGCTATGTCTTTTTTGATAAAAGTAGCCCTGGAGTAACTACCGCATTGCTTAGAAAGTGGCCTTCTCTTTCTAAGAGCGAATTTAAGACGTCATCAACTCTGGAACAACTAGAAGCACAGAATAACTTCAAGGAGATAGATAAATTTTTCGCTTCATTGGGCTTATATTTTGAACATGCTGATCAATACATAGAGGCATTTATGCAATTGGATCAAGATAAAAGACCTTCGATTGACCATTTGGTTTTCAGATTAAAGTCTTTACGAAGTCAGGCTAATGCCGATTATCTTGTTGCTGAATTACATGCTTCAGATTATGAACTTAAGGCTGCTGTCGGATTATATTGTAACGGTTATGTAGCTGATGCAGAGCAAGCTCTTTATGCTATACAGGAAAAAATTGATTCCAGAAAAGTAGTAGAAAAGTTTCATGAAAAGCTTGGTATGAAGGACTTACCTATCTTTGCAACTGTCAAGATACTAGATGCCTTTAATTCTGCAGGAATAGCTACTGAGGAAGCTATAAAGTTAGTAGAAAAAGTTCGTGAGCTTTCCCCTACCGAGTATGCCTCACTTTCGACTTTACCAGTAGAAAAGTTTGCCAGTTTTGTAGTATTTGCTTCCCTTAAGTATCGTGAAGGGAAAAAGCTTGATAAAGATTACGTTAAAGCTGTCCTACATATTGAAGCAGTTTGTGCCAGTAAACGCAATGACCTTGAGTTAAAAATAGATAGAAATGAAGATAAGCTTGGTAAATATTTTGCAGAGCTGCAAGATTATCGTGAGTCCCACCCAGACGTAATGATGGATGAGGGATTATCAATTATTGAACGCAATATTGCGACTGTAAAGGCTAATTTAGAGAAAGAGCGTAGAGATTTATTATTGGTTAATGCGAAGTATGATGCTTCAGTTGCTTATTTGCAGAAGGATGGTGTTAATCCTGGTACTGCTAAGGCTAAGATTGATAAGTTTTTATCGATAAAAAGCATTGCATCTCTGCGAGAATTAAATAGGGAAGAGAAGATTGAGGATAGTCCTTTCATTTTGATGGCAGAATCCATGGATGTGAAGGGAGACATTGCAACAATGGATTATGAGGTTGCTGATTGGAGGCGCAATAATCCTCAAGTGAGGGCGATTTATAACGGTTTCATGAAATCAGGTCACTTAACGCCTGGTAGAGAGGCTGTATTGATGGAAGAATTAACTTATAACTTGCAGCAAATTGCTGTAGTCAACAATCGTTTGGTAGAGGTCGTAGACCGTGAATATGGATTTTTTGAAGAATTGGGTAAAAAATATGGAAGCATTAGTGACGTACCTGAATCTGACCGCTCCAGAGTTGCACTAAGGCTGCAAGGTTTAATGCATGTTTTAAATGAATACTATGGCTTGCAGGGCCGCTTGCTTGGAATTAACACTACCTTAGATCTTATGAAGGTCGATAAATCTGAGTGGGGTATTGTAGCTAGCAGTTATCAGAAAGTTGATGGACAACTTGTGCAAGTTTTAACATTTCCTGGTACAGAAATGGAGACAGGTAAGGAACCAAAGTCATTAGAGAAGCCTGAGATGCAGGGGTGGTTTGACCAAGATAGTATAAGAGCTGAAGCTGATGGAACTAGTGCTAGTATGACGAAGGTTGCAAAATTCTTGGGCGAAGAAAACTTCAAAGCACGTGACTTAGATATGGTATCTGCATCCCCTATTCATGTTGCTTTGTTGCAAAAAGAAACGGCACCCTTTATAGAGGGATTTAAACAACCTTTTGAGAACGTGTTAGCCGAAACCCAATCCATAAATAATATTGGAAAACTATTCCAAAATTTCCAGGATAATCCTGAAGCATTTAAAAGAATGGGGTGGACGTTGCATACTGTATTTAAAGAAGGATTAAAGCGATTTGATACTTTCATTTCGGCGGTTGAAAGTGCCCGTTCCCACCTGGAATCAGTTCGAGGTGATTTAGTGAGGGCGTTGCTTGATGATTCAATTTATAAGACCCACCCACAATTAAAGCCTTTGAGAGAAAAGCTTTTTACAAACGCTATTGCTCAGCTGGATGAATTGCTTACAAATGAGCAGTCACCAATGAGTAGAACAACATACTTAAAGGTGATACAAGCTCGTTCAGATTTAAAAGAGCAGTATGACGAGTATGTTGAAAAAGAATTCTGGCAAATTGTTGCCGTGGTCGCAATAGTGGCAGTAGCGGTAGGAGTTGGCTTGGCCACTGCCGGTGCAGGAACAGCATTAGGCGGTGCACTGTTTGGTACAGTAACTGAGGCGGGAGTTTATACGGCAGGTATGTTTGCCGTAGGTGCAACTACAGCAAAAGTCGGAACAGGCCTTCTGGCTATGGGTGGTATGGCTCTTGGAGCAACTTATGGAGAAAGATTCGGTATGGAGATGACCGATGCTTTTGGATTGACCGAATTTGGTAAACAAGGATTAATTAGGTACGACTCAGCAAGCATTTGGAAAGATTTTAAGTTTAACTTCCTTTTGAGCCTTGGAGCCGTGAGCTTAGCAAAGTTGACCGTCATGTCAGTGAGGTTTGGGCAAACACTAGATCCTTTCAAGTGGACGCGGTTAAACATGGCTTCACATAGTGCGGCGGATCACTTGGCAGTTTTGAATAGGATTGCTTCACCACACTTGTGGTTTGCTAGAGGATCAGGAGTTTCTTTGCCAAAATCACTTGCTGGAAACTTCTCGTTAAGATGGGGCAGAGAAACTGCGCAGGAAGAACTAGAAACCTTTGTGGGTATGGCCAGCGGTAATCCTATTGTTGAATTTTTTGTAGCTGTTGCAGCTTCAATGGATGGCATTAATGTTGACCTGAACACAAAAGCCTTAGGTGCCGAGGCTGTTGGCATTGTTATTGAAAATGGGAGATATGCTTATACTGCCGGAGATCCTGAGGTTTTTATAGCAAAATTGAATGAAACCTTTGGCCCTGGTAAGTTTACTGCGATCATTAATGATGACAATTCGATAACTCTAACCTTTGAACAGAATGGAAAAACTGCAAGCATTGATGTTGCTCCGGCTTTAAAGGCTTCTCCGGATGTTGAGGTTGCCCATATTGAAGGTGTAAAAGTAGTTGATGGGCAGATGTACCACACTCACCCTGAAGCTAGGGCTCAAATTATAGCTAATCTGAAAGCAAAGGGCTTTGTAGTGAAAGTAGAAGCGGATGGTACCATAAGAACTGTTAAGGGTTTTGAGCTTACTATAAAGAATGGCGCGCTAGATATGGAAGCCGAACTTACAACTGAACAGGTTCAGGCCAGCCCTGCCTACAAGTGGTTTATGTCCATGGTGGAGAAGATTGAATCACCGGAGATAAGAGCTAAGCTTGGTAGTTTTATTTTTAACATGAGTAAGATTAATGCGGCGTTATGCGCTTCAATTGTGACTCTGTTAAATCCTAGCACCGTGTTGGCCGTTACTAACGAAGGTGGCTCAGAAACTATGGCCATGTTGGAAGCGCTAAAGAGTGTTCCGGGGTGGTTAGTCGGCGCGGTCGATTTGGCCTTGTTCCTATATATTATTAATGTTGGTTTTGGTAAGGTAGGTAAACCATTGCTTGACTGGACCGGCCAGGCAGCAAAGCTTTTCGCTAATTCTAGATATGCAAGCCGTAAATCAGGTGCTGTGCAATCATTCCAAGTTACCGCTCAAAAGCTAGGTTCTACGCAGGCTAATTTGTTGGGTGGTCTTGATCTAACGCTGCCTGCTTTAGATGCCGCAAAGTCTCAAGAAATACGAGAGTTCATTAACGGTGCCTTGCTAACCTATATCACGAGTTTGGATGCAGGTAGGACTACAAAATTAAATCAAGTTCAAGGTTTGAATCCCGTTCACGCAAAGCAAATTGAAAAATTGAATAAGGCTTCTGAGGCTTTTATCTCATCTGTCCAAAATTTTGCAAATGCTGTGAACACAAACAGCAATGTTGAAGTGGCGTATGAGAGTGTATTAGAAGCTCATCGCGGAATTATGACTGAATGGGACAAAGCTCCAAACGAGCTAAAACAAGAGCTATTTAATAAACAGTGGAAAGTTGGAACATTTTTGGCGCCGATTGTCGTACTTTATACCCTGTGGAGGATATTGGAGTATCTTGAGAATGGCAACAAATCTGCTGCTGACAAGCCACAAGGTCCTCCTGTTAACACCCTGAGGCCAAGCGGTGCTGGTGGTGTCCAGCCAGGTGGTGTTCAGATTGAGCCTATACCTCCTGCTCCTGGTGTTCAGCCTCCTGCTCCTGGTGTTCAGCCTCCTGCTCCTGGTGTTCAGCCTCCTGCTCCTGTAGCTCCGCAAGGGCCAGTACCGGTTACGCCACTGCCAGGTTACGGAGGCGTAGTAGTGCCTCCTGCAGGTGCACAACCGAATGGAGCAGCCGGAACTCCGGCTCCAAAAGCATCTCAAGAGGTTATTAAGGCAAATGAGGGAATTGAACAAGAATACTAATCCATAATTTCCTCTTGCATTTACACGCAATATCCGTATAATTTAAAGGCTGGAGCGTTCTACGCTCCGAAAAATATGATGGATTAGGGTATTCAAGGCTTTTCTAGGGCGTTAGTGCTCCTAAGTCTAATCATGCCCCCTCCCCCAAGTGGGGAGGGGACTTTTTCATTTCTACGACGTGAGCTTCAGTCGTGGTAGTGAAGGTGTTATCCGGGGGCGCGGATTCGAAGATTTTAAATTATTTCTTGAGTTTTTGTCTTTTCCTGATAAGATTATTCGCGTTAAGGTTTTGCATCATGGTGACTGTAGCTCAGTTGGTTAGAGCATCTGGTTGTGGTCCAGAGGGTCGTGGGTTCGAATCCCATCAGTCACCCCATAAAGATAATCGGAAAGCCTTTTTCAAAGGTTTTCTGCGCTTTCCAAAGAAGAAGGTTGCTTTTTGAAGTTGGGGCCCGCGAGACCCACCTCAAAAAGCGTTTTGGGTTTGTATGAAAGTTCTCCCCGGGGACAGCTTTTTAGTTATCTTGACGGCACTTTGAAATACGTGATTGATTGACATATCAGGTAAACTGGTGTTGAATAGGGGCGTTATGCTTAAGAAATTAATCTTTAAATTCTCTCAACTTCGCCGCGGAACTGCTCTATCACAGCAGAGGTTCCGCTGATTTTAAGTTTTTATATCGAAATTTGTTCAGGCCGCGGACTTCTGCGGTCTTTTTTGTATTTTGTAAAACTTAAAATCATGAAAATCTCAACAGTAGAAGAAAGAAAAGCCATTGTAGACGAGATGGCTGAGGAAAACGAAAAACAGGCCATCGCTCCGTACATCTGGCAGTTCGATAGCGGAAAAAGTGGACCAACTGTCAGTATTTTCGAGGCCGTTCACGGCAACGAAACCTACACCTTTGCAATTTTGAAGGCCATAATGGCAATTGCCAAGCAGCAAGGGGTAAAGTTCGGCAAAGTGATTACGGGAATCGGTAGTCCGGGGGCCTTCATCAACAACAGTAGATTTTTGGACGTTGATCTAAACCGATGCTTTGGTGAAGAAATGCCTTGGCCCAAGGGGTTGAGCGGAGTTCCATATGAGCACGGTAGGACACAAATTTTGAAACCTATCCTTGCCCGGACCGATTTTCTGGCCGATATGCATGCCACCATAAAACCCGCTCCCCCATTTTTGGTGGCAGCGAACTTGCAGCATCCCCATGCTAAATACTTGCCATCTTTTGGGATTAAAACCGTTTTGACCGGTGATGGTCTTTTGCCGGTCTGTACAGATACTTTTGTCGATTCTCAAGGTGGGTTCGGCGTAACGGTTGAAAACGGTTGGCTTGAGAACATGGATATTGATGCAGCCGTGAATTCCGTACTGAAAGCGCTCAAGCACATGGAGGTTTTTGATATTGATTTGCCTGATAACGGCGTCTCCGCTGAGTTGGACCTACTGGACGCTTACAAAAGTCTCTTTGCCGATGACGGTTTTGAGTTTACTCAGGAATGGGGCAACTTTGAGAGGATAAAGGCCGGGACCGTTTTTGCGGTCAGCAAAAACGGTCCGTATGTAATGGAAGAGGACTCTCTGATTCTTTTTCCAAAGCCCCAAACGGCAATCCAGGAAGGAATGCAGGTCTGTATGCTGGCTAAGCCGATGTAGTGTGATTTTTTGAGAGGGGGAGAAGTATTTACTCCCCTCTCTGGGTAAGGACCGCCTAGTCCCCCATTAACTCCTTTGGAACATTGTAGAGAATGTCTTCGAAAACCTCTTTGGTGGTTTTGGGGTCGATGAAGTCGCAGACGGCTTTTATTCGCTCCAAAAAGAATAGCAAATTGGAATAGCACATCTCGCGTTTGAAGTTTTGAATGTCTTTGCCCTCATATAGGAAGCGGACGATTGCCACCGTATCATCGTATGATTTTCTTTCGGCCACCAGGCGACTGGCATAGGCGAAGGGCAAATCGCTACCATAGACAATTCTTTTGGCGGGTGCCAGAATTTTAAAAATCGGATAAAGGCTGATCTCACTGCCTAGAAAGGCCGTATTAACATAAAGCCTTGGAGTCTTGGTTATTTTGCGGGCCAATCTCTCATAGCTTTTGATTTCTTTTTCATATTTTTCAATTCTCTTCTGGCTGAGACGGGTCTTCTCAAACTCTATACGATCGGCAAAGTCAAAACTGTTATATCCTTCTATTTTGGTGCCCCCATGAGTTAGCACGATTTGCACTTTCGTGTATTTACGTAGTATTTGGTCCAATAGATCTATGCAGCTTGGGGTTGTGCTATTGGTGTGGATAAAAAAGACCAGAGAGTTTTCATTGGCAAGTTTGAGCAATTTGGGAGAAAGAGCCTGCTCGAGAAAGTCCTTGGTGGATTTTATTTCATATCTTTGATAGAGCTTAAAGCCCTTAACTTTCTTAGATCTCTTTACCTGTTTTTCTAGCTTGGGAATTTCCTGGTCGGAAACGTCACCGCGTAGAATGAGGTGCAAATTTTTAACCTTTTTTTCGTTCTCCAAGAGATTTTCATTGACCTCCAGAGCAGTGAAAGGCCCATAAGGAATCGGGATGGCTACGCCAAACAACTCCTTTTTCGGAAAGGGATATAGAAGTTTCAAGCTTTCCAGATTCAAACCCGTCTCAAAAAAGTAGCCGGAAAACATGGAGCCGCTTTGCCATCTGCTGATGTTGGTATCCATATGGACTTTGGGGAAGGGTGAGTGAATGTGAGTGTCATAAAACTGGTCCGGGATCAGCGATGTAAGGCTTTTTATTTGTTCTTCAATCATTGTTTAAGGCTAGATAATAAAGTTTCCAAGAGCTTTTGGTGCCATTTTTTGTAGTACTTCACCCATTTGGGATAAGGAAGTCCGGGCTGCGAGTTTAATTCAAATATTTTAGGGCCGTTATCCGAGTATCCGAAATCTATCGAGTAGATGCGTGGCTGGTAAATACTAAGTTTTTTATCCACCTCGCCTATGATTCCAACTATGTCCGCCGGCAGATCTTCAACTTCTATTTCCTTCAAACTGCCACCTTTGGAGACATTGGAGATCAACTTGCCCTCCCGAGGAGTGCGCACATAGACCTGAACAATCTCCCCATTCATGATTAATACTCTTAAATCATGAATTTTGTCTGTGACTCCTGGAATCCCCTCTTCGGTGGAGATGAATTCTTGCACTATCATTGGTTCTTGCGGTTCCTCTTTCAGTTTTTCAAGTTCGGCTTCAGACGATATCTTTACATCTTTTCCCTCCTGACCATCCACCGGTTTAATAACCACCCTGTCCGTGGAAATTATCTCGGCGGCTCTCTTGATTTCATCGGAAGATCTGGCCTCGAAGCTGGCCGGAAAGTAGTCCGGGAAGAGCAGTGCCGAACGCATTTTGTCCTTGCAGAGGCGATCGAACTTGGGCTGGTTTACAATATTGGCCAGATCGTTGGAGGCAACCAGTAAATCTCCCTTGTTGTAGATAATGTCAGCAGCAAGCTGCGAGGTAAATTTTTTGAGTGCTTTCGTAGCAGGATCAAAGTGCTCACCATGACTGAAGGTGCCATTGCCCAGATAACTGTTACCTCGGACAATGTAAAAATTGAGATTGGGATGTTGATCTGTTCCGTATTCAAAAAAATCCAGATAAGATTTTTTGTACTCTTTTATGTTGAAAGGATAGCCCCCTTCGTCCGGTTCGCTAAAATAAACGGCAATGTTGATTGTTTCTTTCGAGACTTTTCTTGGGTTTATTGATATTACGCTGTTTTATAGTACCGTAAATTGTCCATATTGCCAAAAGCAATACTTTTAAGCTATAGTCACTCCCTTTTATAATTACCGCATGAAATTTAAGGCCGACCTACATATTCACACAGATCATGATCCCATACGAGACCGCTGGCATGGAGATCGACCGGAACGTATTGCCAAGGCTATCGTGGACTCCGATCTGGATCTCTACGCCATTACGGAACACAATCAGGTGAGTGAACGCTTTTTTGAAGTCGCCGAGATAATTGAGGAGCTCACAGATGGTGTAAGGAGAGAGATTGTTGGAAGATTGGGGGTTGAAATGACTGTCATGTTCGATGGTTATCGCTATCATATCGGTTATATTTTTGAAGACAATTTTACACGTCATAATATGCCCGATGTTCCTCCTTCCAAGTCCGATATAAAAGTACTTGAGCATTATCAGCAAGACTACCCGGGATTGGTCATACTGAATCATCCCACTTGGAAAGATCATGGCAAAAGCAATCGTCCCGATGTAACCGCCGCCTTTATAGAAAGTGGCTTGGTTGATGGGGTGGAGATACTCAATTCTTCAATATTGCAGAACGGAGCTGATAGCCGGATCACCAAGACGGCTATTGAGCTGTTTTTGGAAGCGAGAAGAAAAGGCATAAAAGTTGCCGCCATTGCTTCCAGTGATGCTCACGTGGGAGCCGATAACGGATCAAAGATCTCTCCCGTGGGTACGGTCGCTACCGGATTCCACGCCGCTTCGATTGAAGATTTTGATCGCACGGTGAAATCGGGACGTACCGAGGCCTTGGTTTTGGGACCGGATGCGCTAAAGAAGAAGGTGCGGGGAATTTTGCGGCAGGTGCCGGGTGGCAACAAGTATATTCATATTTCAAGGTAAAGAAGACATTATGAACAAGCAAATTTTATACAGCTATGGCAGCGAGTTGAGTGATGGGTTCGAGCAGCATCGAGGTATCGAAAAATTTGAGGAGCTGATGGCAATTTGTGATCTTATTTGTAGCAAGATTGATCAGGTGATGCATGAAATCGACGAGGATTCGGTTGATTTCCGGGTGGTTCTTTTCAGTATATATAATGATATTGAGCGGGTATTGCGTAATTACTCAGATTTGGTGGTCGCTGAGCTGAGAGAACTCTTTGAGGATACACGGGAGCTGGTTCGGGAGATGCTTGGAAATGTTGGCATTAATTTAGAGGAGCGTGAGTTGTTTGGTATGACCATGATGGAGCAGATCCTGGAGCTTCAAGGTAGCGAGATCGGAGAAGTGGTTATGGATAACAAAGATTCTTTAATGCTGAAGAGGGAGGTTCGTGGATGGGAAAGAAGTGCGACACAGCGCTATAAAATAATGTTGTATTTGGCACTGATTTCTTCGGAAGAGGATTGTTATACCGATGCGGAAGAGCTATGTAGAGCCGTTAACGAGCGTTCTTTTGACAACAGTGCCTTTGTGGCCCCACATATACGAAACGCCATGAAGGTTCCGGAGGTGGCTCAAAAGTTAAGAATGGTGAAACTTTTTGATAAACCCGCCAGAGGCAAGGCAATGTTTCGGCTGGAATTAAAAGAGGAAGGTGTCGTTAGAGGTGCGAAAGTTATACCATTCAGGAGACCGGAGACCGAAAAGGTCACCGAGGTAACGCAGAATCAGCAGACCGATACAGACGAGGAAAGTAGTTTCAGCCCTGAAACAAGAGCATTTTTGGAAGAATTAAGGACCGCCAAAGCTAAAAGTGAAGAAGAATTGGACGAAATAAGACGATTTCGTAGTCTTCTTGAAAACGATGGTGAGATATAGAATAATTTGACAAAGAAAGCCTCTTAAAGACATTATAGTGTCATGGAAAATTTGTTTTTGATAGATCTAAGTATTAAGTACGGGCTGGACAGCTCGCAGGTGGCCAAGGTGGTGGATATTATTTATCAGGCCGGGAATTCCGAGGTGGACTCCAGACCGGCAAAAAGAGTGGCGAAATATATTTGTGAAATGAACCTGATCGAAAAACCGACCGAGGAGATTATGGAAGAACTTAAGCGAAAAGGTCTGATGCAGGGTTAGATATTTTCCGCGATATCGCCTTCCAAAAAATTTATACCATCCACGTATTCTTTGGTCTTTGTGAGAATACCTTTCAGGATGAAAGCTGCAAAATCTTTAAGGATTTCATATTCCTCATTGATTTTGTTTTGCTCGAGATAGTCGCGGACAATATAAGTTGTTAGATTGACGAGAGCCGGATGAATTTTTTTGACCTCCTCCAAGGTTGGCGGATCGAACTCTGTTGGTCCGGCGTGTTTGATTATTTCGACCTTGTAAGCGGTTTTTAACAGTTTTTGCGGTTTTTCCTGGGCTTGAAAGAGTAGCCCTTTAATCCAGTTATCGAGTTCGATTTTAATGCGCAGAGGCAAAGTGTCATCCTGTTCGCGGAAGAAGACCAGGGAGGTGGAATTGTGGGATGCACCGGCAAGAAGTTCCGGGTCCGGAGCGCTCGCGCCTTGAAGCATTTTATAGTCTCCCCCTACGGCCTCACGGATGTCCTCGTTACTTAAGATAATGATTGCCAGAATAAAATTGGCGGGTATGTTGATTTCCAAAACCCGGCTGATTAAAAGTACCAGATCCTGCTTATGACTGGTTTTAACAAATTTAAGAAGAATTCGGAGCAGCTCGTTCTCGGTCTTCTTTTGTTTACCTTCTTCTTTCTTAATAGCCGCTATTTGAGCAGCGGCCGCTTTCATTTTTTCTTTTAACGCCTCAAGAGCGGACTCCGACATCGACTCCCCACCATCAAGACCTATAAATGACTCTAATGACATGTAAAAATCCTTACTTGGATTCGACTGGAACCACGTTTACCACTGTATCACGGAAAATGCGGCCATCAAACTTTTTGAAAGCTTTTTTAGTGAAATGCACTTTGCCTTCCACTAGAGAGTAGATTGTATAATCTCCACCCATGCCCACGTTTTCACCTGGGAAATATTTGGTTCCTCTCTGGCGCACGATGATTCCACCGGCTTTTACAGCCTGCCCACCGAAAATTTTAACGCCCAAGCGCTTTGCTATCGAATCGCGACCGTTATTCGTAGATCCACCTGCTTTCTTATGTGACATGGATTTTGGTTAATTGCTTGGTAGATTTTAGGCAAAAACGACGTGTTTTGCAAGATTAATTTTATTTGGGTTCCTAAAATTGAATTTTTCCCTTATTTATGATAGAATATAGGGATATAAAAACAAAAAATGCAGGCAAAATTCGACAAATATATCGCTTTACTGGCCGCTTTGGGCATTATTTTCGCCAATACGGTGGCCGGGTTCGCCGACTTCGAGGACGATGGTATGCAAAGTTTTGTTTTGGAAGCCGAACAGGAGTCCGAACAGGTTGTCGAGCAAGTTGTCGACCAAACCGAGGATTTTGAAGATCCCGCTAAAGAAGAGGCCCTGGAAAAGCAGGAACTCTTTATGAAGCGTTTGAAGGATGAGTTTAACTTAAGTAAAACCGATTATCAGCAGATTTTGACCCAGGTTACTGACGTGCAGGAGCATTTGCATGAAATTTCCGAGCACAAGACCACTCTGACCGAGCAGCTAAATAATCTGGATGCTCAGATCACTATGACCACGGATCGTTTGATGACCGTGGTAAAGCAAGTGGTGGAGACGGAGAACGAGATCACCAGCTTATATGAGGAGATTGAGATCCGCGAAGTGGCACTGAATTATCAGAAGGAGCTTTTAAAGGATTATATAGAGGTTATTTATAAAGAGCAGAATGAATACTTCAATATTGACGAGAGTGGCAAGGTCGATGCCTTTAAACTGCTTTTGGCGGATGGTTCCGTCGGGAATAATTTAAAGGAGCTGGAGTTTTTTGATCTACTGAACGAGGCCGGCATTCAAATGGTGGAAACTTTGGATACTTTGGCCAAGGAATTAAAAGATTACCAGGCCAGTCTGGGGCAAAAGCGTGAAGAACTTTTGGTTTTGCAGGATGGAGTGGAAGAGGAGAAGAGACAATTGGAATATCAAAGAGATTCCAAACAAAATCTTTTGGACCTGACCGCCGGTCAGGAGCAGATTTATGAACAGCTTTTGGAACAGACTATTCGCGAACAGGAGCAGTTACTAAGTGATGTCAAAAACCTAAACAATGCTCTATCCTTTATGGAAGCTAAGATGGCCGAAGAAGGGGCTGATTTTGATCCCGATAAGTATTTGGCGCTTCTGGATTACAGATCTCAAGCGCTCTACGAGTTTCAGATGACCTATATCCCCAATAACGCCGGCTTTGCCTGGCCGGTGGAACCGGCTCGTGGAATCAGTGCCTATTTCCGCGATGCCGGATATGTGGGCGTATTTGGAGTGCAACACAACGCGGTGGATATTCCGGAGTATCAGGGATCTACTGTGCGCGCGGCGGCCGATGGGGTGGTTTATACGGCAAAAGATAACGGCTACGGCTACAGTTATATTATTCTGGCTCATGCCAATGGATTTATGACGGTTTATGGACACATTAGCAGTATCTTGGTGGACGAAGGGCAAACCGTAACTCAGGGAGCCATCATCGGATTAAGTGGTGGTATGCCTGGTTCAAAAGGTGCCGGCTACATGACGACCGGTCCACATCTTCACTTCGAGATGCTTCTAAACGGCCTCTATGTGGACCCACTGGAATACCTACCTCTAAATGTCTTCACGGCTGAAGAGATTGCCTCTATGCCGGAAAAATATTATGACGATTGGGAGGGCGAGACTTTAAATCTGGATGGAGAGGCTCTTTCCAGGTAGAATTGAGCTGATGAAACTTAGAGAAATCGTGGAACGCGACATCAAGGTTTTAAAGGCGACTTACCCAAAAGCTAAAATAGCTTTGAATTTTGAGGGTTCCTGGCAGCTTCTGGTGGTGGTTATTTTGTCGGCGCAGTGTACCGATGAGCGGGTTAATAAGGTTAGTCCCCCACTTTTTGAACGTTTTACTACGGTTAAGGATTTTGCTGAAGCCGATCTTGCGGAGTTGGAGAAATATATCTATTCTACCGGTTTTTATAAAAACAAGGCCAAGAACATTAAGGCGGCGGCCCAAAAGATTTTGAAGGATTTTGGCGGCGAGGTTCCGGGAACGATGGCCGAGCTCTTAACTTTACCCGGGGTGGCCCGCAAAACGGCCAATGTAGTTTTGCATACTGCTTTTGGTCGCAGTGAAGGGATTGTTGTGGACACTCATGTAATTCGGCTGAGTGGCCGGCTGAACTGGATCCCCAAAAAGCTGCGTGCAACAAAAAATGCCGTCAAGATTGAGGAGGAGTTAACAAAGGTGGTGCCAAAGGAAGACTTCGGCATTGTTTCTCATTTGCTAATTTGGCACGGTCGAAAAACCTGTGTGGCTAGAAAGCCAAAATGCGCCTCGTGTCCATTGAATATGACCTGTCCTTCTTCGGAGGCCTGAATTTATTGTGTGGGCTGAGCTGGTTGGGCTGTGGCTTGTGGCACGGCGACCAAAACAGCTTTTTTGCTGCCTTCGGACATTACATACCAAACATAAACCGCCTCCGGTGGGGCTCCAAGTTCGCCCTCCAAAACCGGGATGGCATTTTTAATGGCTTTTTCAGAACCATCCACTACTTTGGTATATACGCTATTTAAGGTAACTATTTTCTTGTCATCGGTGGGCGTACCCTCCACTTCGATCATTACCGCACCCAGAATAAAGTGGCTCTTGGAAAGAACCATGGCGTTTTTGGGAATGTTATAGCCTTTCTTCGTTGCCCCTTGCCTGGCGCGGTTAACGTCGATGGCGAAGGAGAAGGGCATACCCAGAAGACGTGGGGAGAAGGCTTTGTAGAAACTTTTATTCAATTGGATGGTTTTCTTGTCCCAGTCCATAACATTAATGCTGGGAGATAATGTTCCCTGAGGTTGGGGAGGCGCTGCCGCAGCTTCGGTAGTGATGGCCTCCGGAGTTGCCGGTGGTGCCGGATTCGGAACTTCCATTGCTTGGTTGGGTTGCTCAGATGGTTGCGGTGGTTGTTCGGCAGGTGGTGCCGGTTGCGCCGGCTGTTCTACCGGCTGAGACGGTTGTTCAGCAGGCATTGGAGTTTGTTCCGGCGGAGTTTTGGGCTCTTCCGGTGGCATTGGTTGCTGCTCCGGCGGTTTATTCTGTACTACCTCAGTGCCAGTTTGAGCTTGCTGCTGGGGATCTTGGCTGTTTGAAGTTGCTTGGTTTGGGTTTGTATCATTCATAATTGAGTTTTAGTCTTATTGAATCTTACAATTTTTATCATAAGTTTTCAAATTATTTGACTTAGGAGGCGACCGTTGATAGATTTAGTTGCGCTAGTTTTGGTCTCTATGGGGCGTCGCCAAGTGGTAAGGCACCAGGTTTTGGTCCTGGCATCCGGGGGTTCGAATCCCTCCGCCCCAGCCATTCAGGAAATTGCATTCTTTAACCTCTTCCTCATGCTCCGCTATACCTATGAAGTCAAAGGGATGAATGTGCAAACACCTTTTTTCGTTGACCATCTCGAGCGCCAAGCTCGCGAGAGCAAGTATTACGGCCTTAGTGCCAGCTTTTCCCCTAGGTCCAGTGATGCTCTCAGTGTTACTCTTGCTCATAACGACATGGCCGGCATCCAGAAATTTGTGGATTGGCTCAAATCAGCCAGTAAAGGTGCTTCTAAAGTTACCGGCGTTAGGAAGTTGTAACTTTTTCCATGAACCACATCAAACAACTACTGCAAAGTTATGCAGACGAGGAAAAAGCACAGAATAGCCTACGGTTTTTTAAGACCGGAAAGGGTGAATACGGGGAAGGTGATGTTTTTATTGGTGTCACAGTCCCCACACAGCGTAAGGTGGCGAAGCAATACTATAAGGACACAACAATAGAGGAGGCTTTTGAGTTACTGAAAAGCAAAATCCATGAGCACAGACTGACGGCGTTATTGATTCTGGTCTATAAATTTCAAAAATCATCTATTAAAGAGCAAGAGCGGATTGCTAATCTTTATCTAAAGAATGCTCAGTACGTGAATAATTGGGATCTGGTGGATTCATCGGCCCACTTTATATTGGGGCCTTACTTGCTGCAGTATCCGGAAAAACGGAAAATTCTTTACATATTGGTGAAATCGAAAAACCTTTGGGAGAGGAGAATTGCCATTATGACCACTTTTGCTTTCATTAAAGCGGAAGATTATGATGACTGCTTAAAGCTGGCGAAAATTTTGTTGAATGATAATCATGATCTGATCCATAAAGCCGTCGGCTGGATGCTGAGGGAGGTTGGCAACCGGGATTTGGTGACTGAAGAGTCATTTCTGAAGGAACATTTTCAAAAAATGCCGCGTACCATGCTGCGCTATGCAATTGAGAAGTTTAGTGAGGAAAAACGGAGATTCTATTTGGCCAAGTAAAACACTTTAAATCTTTTTAATAACGATCTTATCGATGCGATTGCCGTCCAGATCTACAATTTCGAAGATATAATTGTTGTATTCAAAGGTTTCGCCAATCTGGGGGATTCTTCCTAAGAAATAAATAATAAAGCCGGCCAGTGTCATGTAGTTTTCCGGATTTTCCGATATTAATTCCATTTCAAAAGAGTCGTTAAGGGTGTCGATCTCCATACTTCCGTTAATCAGAAAAGTG
>CAYLHX010000011.1:31577-48556 GCA_964383675.1 uncultured Candidatus Peribacteria bacterium
TTAAGGGTGTCGATCTCCATACTTCCGTTAATCAGAAAAGTGCCGTCTTCCCGCTTCAATAATTCCGGTTCATCATCAACATTAACTTCCGGAAGATCACCCACGATTGATTCGATTAAATCATGTAAGGTTAAAATCCCTTCAAAGGAGCCATATTCATCCACTACGATTCCAAGATACTCCTTTTTCTCTTTGAAAAGACGCAAGATGTCTATGGCGGTCATCATTTCGGAAATGAAGATCGGCTCTTTCAGAATGTCTTTGAATGCTTTGCCTGAAGTTAAGTGTTCAAAAAAATCCTTGGCCGTAACCACTCCGACTACATTGTCTACGTTGTTTTTGCAGACCGGAAATTTTGAATAAGAGCTATTTTTTACCTGTTCGGTAATGCTCTCCATGTCGCCATCAATGTCAATCCACTCCACCTCTGAGCGATGAGTTTTAAGACTTTTCGCCCTTTGTTCGGAAAATGTGAAGATATTTTGATGCATCATACTTTCTTCTTTTTCAATTACTCCTTGGTTGTCGGCCATCTTTAGCATCTGCACAAGTTCTTCTCCACTGATTTTATCCGCTTTGTTATCCTCTATTCTTAAAATCTTTAAGACTATTAGAGTTGAAAATGAAAGCAGTTTGATTAGAGGATAAGTTAAATAGGAAAAAAAGTGGACGAAGGGACCGAAGTTTAAGGCAATTTTTTCAGGATTGTTCAAGGCGATTGATTTGGGTATCAGTTCGCCCAAAACAATAGAAAAATAGGTAATAAAACTTATAATTACCACAAAGGCCAATTCGTGGCTAAATTGACTGATAAAACTGATATTTTGGAAAAACGGTTCAACATTATCCACCAACTCCACGGCTCCGTAGGCACCGGCTACGATACCAATCAAGGTGATCCCAACCTGCACGGAAGAGAGGAAGCTCTCCGGATTGTTCAGTAATTTCAAGACTATAGCCGCTCTTTTATGTCCCTCCTCGGCCTTCTGCTGGATCACATGTCTTTTAACGGACACAAGCGCAATTTCCGATAAAGCAAAAACTCCGTTGAGCAATGTCAGCACAATGATTATTAGTATCTCCATTTTAGATTAGTGTGGGAACACGTCCCCATGATAAAGGTTAATTAACGGCTTTAAGTTTAGCTTTGATGCTGTATTAAATGCAAGAGAATATACTTCTGCTGGTCATTTAAAATCAGTATGTTATGCTTACACCTTGCCGTAAAATTGCACTATGAGCTCCAGAACTCTCGAAAACTTTGAAGCTTTTGACCCGGAAAATATTCCCCGGGGAGAACTCTCGGCACTGGAAGTACTTGTGCCCGAGCTTGCTTCAGCTAGAACAGCTAATGACTTGCCGGCTTTAATCGAGGCCAAAAACCTGTTGCTTCAAAGTGTTTTGGAGAGCTCGGGACAGTGCGTTTTGATTGAACCTACGAAGCGGGGGAAAAGATATCTCGTGCTGGTGGCGCCGGCTTGCTATATAAAGATTCTGGTTTCAGATGGCCGGTTTTCCGTTTTCCCGCCCGATCGTCCAGACTTGGAAAGATTGATGATTCGCCACAGATTGGAGCACGCGGCAATTTGTCATTATTTTGATGATCAAGTGCCCGACACTTTATTCTACCCTTCACCAATTGAACCGAACAATGACAATCCTTTTGCTCAAGCCATGAGTACTAGACCGTTTCTTCTGCAGGAGGGGGTAAAGGATGGTATCCCTGTTCAGGAAGGTTTTTTAGGGCCTGTTGCTGAGACCGTTGAATTCCGCCGCCAGCTGGAAAAACTGTTGGGTGCATTCGTGCGGATGGGAGAAGAACTTGAGCTGGTTCCGGACGTACCAACCTTGCAATACCCTAATATATTGGTAGATTCAGCTGGCTATATTAAAGTTGTCGATACCAATACCTTGGTTCCCCCATCTCACTATCACCGCTTTGGCTTTGATTTTATTGAGGAGGTTGAAAGAATGATTCGAGATTTGGAAAGAGGCTTGGTGCGGGGTAATCCGCAGGGGTGAGGATCTATTTTTTATGGCCTTCAAGCATCTGATCTAATTGAGCTGACGCCTCTGAAAGTCGGAAATTAAGGTGCTCAATCTCTCTGGCCTGCTCGCTAACCGGTCGACCTTTATCAACTCTGGCTTTAATGTTTTGATAAGAATCCAAAAGTCTTTTATGGGTTTGCTGGAATCTGCCGCCCAATGTTGTAACACCACCTGCTTCAACGGGAACACCTTTAGCTCTTAAAGCTGCTTCAAGCGCTTTCACTTTGTTGGCATAGTTTTGTAGACTTTGTGGAAGTTCCTTGTATACATCTGCATGATTTTTTCTATCCAAGCCGTTTAACCGCTCCTCCAGCTTCACAAGTTCCAGTAAAATATTTTGCAGCTCTGTTTCACTGCTATCTTGAATATCAACTCGATAAGAGCTTAGAAGAGTATAGATGGTATCGGCTGCATCTCGAACTTCCGGAGTATTGAGAGTATTGCTTTTCGCTAAATCCGCCTCTGCTATAAGCACCAGCAATCTTCTCTCCAGTTGCTTTTGGAATTCTTTCGGTGTTTCCGCAGATGTTTCCGGCAAACTGCCTTTGTTTTCCATAGAAGGTTTTGGTCCCTGATCTGGCCCCTCCTTATATACTAGCCTGTGTTCTGAATACATTTTTGTTTTATTTTAGTTGATCAAGTAGCTTTTTGATCTCAGCCTCATCCTGTATGTGTGACTGTTCCTCCTGGTTATGACGAACCAGTTTCTTAAAACGCAGAGTAATATCATCGAGTTTTTCGATGATTTTTTTGATTATTTGTGTTTTGTTTTGATCAGACATACTAAATGTATTATACAATATTTCTGCATTTTTAGCAACAAGCATTGACTCCAATATGGTCTTCTACTTGTGCGTTGCGACAGTCTCTTCTATCTCTTTGAAGCTGAATTTTTTCATGGTGTTGCTGATCCAGATATACCCGATTAATGAGGCTATGACGTTGCCTACAATTAAGGAGATCCAAATGGAAACAATTGAAAATTCAAATACAAAAGCCAAGAGATAACTTAATGGAATTGAGAAAACCACGAAGCGAATAAAAGTTATCCAAAAGCCCGGCCAAGAATGTCCCATAGCCTGCAGGGCACTGGCCTCAACCATGATGGCCGCCAGGAAGGCATAGCTTAAGGCGACAGTACGGAAATAGCTCAGAGAATAGTCGGTAACGGTGGGATCGTCGGTGAAAACAGCGACTATCTGACTGGCAAAAATAGCCACTAAAATCCCTAACACCAAAGCAATTGATACGGCGTATAAAAGGGCTTTGTTAAAAGTTTGCTTGGCTCTGTCCATATTTTTGGCACCGATGCTTTGCCCCATCATAGCCATCGCTCCAAAGCCATAGCCCACGGCTGGCAAATAGGCAAAGAATTCAATTCTAAAGCCCAAGCTAAAGGCGGTTGCTCCGGGCTCCATGAATTTTGCGGCTATAAGCGAGGTCATCGCGGCAACACCTATCGGGTTTAGAACTTGTGTACAGGCGGCCGGGATACCAATGTTAAGCACCTGCTTAACCGACTTCCAGTTAAAACTTAAATTCTTAAAATGAAATTGGATATTACGCTGAGGTCGGGAGAGACTGTAGAGAGCCACGCAAATAAATGCGGCCTGTGAAATGAGAGTGGCTACCGCCGCTCCGGAGATCCCTAACTCCGGCAATCCGCCCCACCCGAATATGAGCATCGGGTCCAGGATTAGATTAATTAAGGTCGAGAAAGCGAAAAGTTTGGTGAGAGTAAAAGTGTCACCCTGGGCATTGAAGGCGAACATGATACTGATCAGAATAAAGAAGAGCACTGATCCGCCGGCGGTGATGGTGAAATAATCCATGGCAGGCTCAAAGATTGTGCCGGTGGCGCCGGATACGGTTAGTAGCTGATTACGGAATACCAAGGCAATTACAGTAAAAAATAGCCCGGCAATTGCCGTTAATACAAAGGACTGTCCCAAAACTCTTTCCGCTTCGCCTTTATTCTTAGCGCCAATATCCATAGCCATCACGACTCCGGAACCGACAGTGATACCAAATCCCAAAGACATCATTAAGAATAAAGCGATTTGCGAAATGCTCACCGCAGCAATGGCATCGGGGGAAAGTTTACTAACCCAGTAGGCATCCACAAGGTTATATAGGGTGTAAAAAAATACTGAAAGCATCATCGGCCAGGAAAGTGACCAAAGTTGTTTGCCGATGGGACCTTTGGTAAGATCGGCATGTTTAGCTGCGCTTGCCATAAAGTTGCAATAAAAAGATAGGAATGTTTGGTCACTTTAAGTTATTCCAGGCGATTCGGCAATTATAAATTTAGGCGCCCCCTCTGCCCTCACCATTGAGATGCAGTCAGAAAACGATTATATTAGGTTTATGAAGTTAACGAATTACATATTGGCAATCTTAGCGAGCATCGCTTTGCTTGTCGGACAAATTGCGGTGGTGAGCAGTGAAGAGATTGAAGCGAGTTCGGCAATTCCGGATACAACAAACTCCAATCACCCGCTAACCAAGAAGCCGAAGTTTTCTGATGTTGCCGATAATCCTTATCAAACCAACATCTTGCGCCTGGCGGAGATTGGGATTGTGAACGGTTATGAGGATGGCACTTTTCGCCCCTTAAACTCAATTAATCGTGCAGAGCTGCTGAAGATGGTTTTTGAATTTTTGGATCAGGATATTGAAAACTATCCGGGGAATTGTTTTAAAGATGTGAAAGAGCAGTGGTTTGCGCCTTATGTTTGTAGAGCCAAGGATTTGGGAATTGTGAACGGTTATGACGACGGCTATTTTCGACCGGAAAAGCAGGCCAACATGGTGGAGGCGATGAAAATTATTATCAACGCTTTCGATTTGCCGGTTGATCAGCTTCAAGATGGTGAGAGTTGGTATCTCCCCTATATGGAGTTTGTGCACCGCAACAATCTGCTTTCTAAATACAGTTATCTTCCGGGACGCGATGCCAGGCGTGGTGAAATCGCCTATCTGGTTGATGAGATGATCGAAATTCAACGCGAAGAGACTTATGTTGATGCCAAGCGCCACACCGCCTCGTTCGGTTGTGGACAAGCTGCTCCCGGCACTATCCCCACTCAATTCACTGTGGATGGAGCACAGCGTTCGGCAATTGTGGTTATTCCGGAGGGGTATGACCCGAATGAACAGGTTTCATTGGTTTTTGCCTTTCATGGACGCACCAATTCCAATGAGAGAGTGCGCAGTTATTACGGGATTGAAAAGACAGATTTTGGAAAGGCCATATTTGTTTATCCCGCAGGGATTCAGAGTGGATCGGGCTATAGCTGGTCCGATGGAGGAGACGCGCCGAGCGAATTGAGAGATTATGAGTTTTTTGATGTGATGGTGGACGAGATTACCAGTAACTATTGTGTAAATATGGATCAAATTTACGCGGTTGGTCACTCTTTGGGGGCTTGGTTTACCAACAGTCTGGCCTGCGCGCGAGGAGATGTCTTGCGTGGGGTGGCCACCTTGGGTGGAAGCAGAACCAACAGCGACTGTACCGGTCCGGTAGCTGTAATGCAGTGGCATAATCCCGATGATACTTTGGCGGACTATTCCGGAGCGGTTAGCACGCGTGACTGGTATCTGGAACAGAATAAGTGTTCCACTATTTTCGAAACGGTCGAACCCTTATGGGGAAATTGCGTTAAGTATCAGAGCTGTACCGATTTTGCGCCGGTGATTTTTTGCCCGCACAATATAGACACGGATTATTACGGCAATTACTATCCCCACACCTGGCCCAAAGACACAGGTGCGGAGATGATGAAGTTTTTCAAGTTGCTGAAAAAGGAGTAGTTTTTGCTCCTTTCTAGATCATGGTGAAGAGATCCTCTTCCGGAAAACGAACTTTGGGACGATGCGGTTCTTCTTTGCGATAGCCTATAGACATTACGGCCACGGATCTCATGTTGTCTGAAAGATTAAGAACCTGGTCGAATCCGTGGCTATCAAAACCCTCCATCGGACAAGAATCTATTCGTAGTTCGGCACAGGCCGCTAAGGCAAACCCTAAGGCGATATAGGCTTGTCTAAAGGCCCATTGCATAGCGACTTGTTCGGTCTGTCCCTCGGCAAAGCCCTTCATCATACTCTCGTAGCCGGCCATCTCTTTGCGTTTTTCTTCGTCTCCGTCGGTGGCAATTTTGAAATATTCATCTATGCGGTCAAAAATATCATTGCGCCCGCAGAAAACGAGAATATGTGAGGCATCTTCAAATTGTTGTTGATTAAAGCCTTTTTCCTTGAGCTTCAACTTTACGGTCCGGTCTGAAACGGCAAAAACGTGATAAGGTTGGATACCAAACGAACTGGGAGCCAGCTTTATGGCGTGCAAGATTTTTTCCAGATCTTCCGGCGAAACTTTCTTTGATGGATCGAAATTCTTCTCTGCATTACGCCACTCCAGCCCTGAAAGGAATGTGTTTTCCATATTTTTGGGGTTATGTGGTTTTAGTATACTCTTCTTGTTTGCTAACTATGTCAAATTATAAGACTGGCCTTGACTAATGATTTATTTTATTATACAGTTTAAAAAACGTACCAGAACACAAACTTCTAAACGGGATATTAGGGGGGCGGTGCTCAGGCGCGACTCTCTAACAATTTGACGTATGTCTAAAGAAAAAATTACATCTTTTATTGAAATGGGGCTTTCTCCGGAAGTTCTCCATGCCTTGAATGACTTAAAATTCGAGGTCCCAACGCCAATCCAAATGGAAGCGATCCCCACTATACTTAGTGGCTCGAATGATTTATTGGGATTTGCACAAACCGGCACCGGTAAAACCGCTGCTTTCAGTTTGCCTATTATCCAGCAGATCGACGATTCAAAGCGTCATGTACAGGCAATCGTACTTTGTCCCACAAGGGAACTTTGTATGCAAATTACCAAAGATATTTCCGGATTTTCCAAGTATCTGCCAAAGATAAGGGCTGCGGCCATTTATGGTGGCAGCAGCATGTCTCAACAGATTAGAAATTTGAGTGATGGTGCCCAGATTGTAGTGGGAACTCCCGGTAGAGTTAAGGATCTTATTAATCGAGGAAAATTGGTTTTAAATCAGTTGAAATGGCTGGTTTTGGACGAGGCGGATGATATGTTGGATAAAGGTTTCAAAGAGGACTTGGATGCGATTTTGGACGAGACACCGCAAGAGAAGCAGACTTTGCTTTTTTCTGCAACTATGTCGTCCTGGATTCAGAAGGTGGCTCAAAGCCGCATGAAAAATCCGAAAGAAATCCGTGTGGCTCCTCAGAATCAGGGTGCCGAAGCTGTTGAGCATCAGTTTGTAGTGGTGCACGCCAAAGACCGTTATGCGGCTTTACGCCGTTTGTTGGATGTGAATCCGGATGTCTACGGAATGGTATTTTGCCGAACTCGTCGTGACACCAAAGAGGTGGCCGACAAGTTGATTGCTGACAACTATTCCGCTCAGGCCATTCACGGCGATATTTCTCAAAACGAGCGTAGCGACACAATGGCCCGATTTCGCCAAAAGCAAATTCAGATTCTAGTGGCTACCGATGTAGCCGCACGTGGGATTGACGTAAATGACCTGACTCACGTTATCAACTACGAGTTACCGGACAGCCCCGAGACTTACGTCCACCGCAGTGGCCGAACAGGACGCGCCGGAAAAACCGGAATCGCACTTACCATTATCAACATGAAGGAACGTGGTAAGCTTAAAAGAATTGAAAGCATTATGCGCAAGTCTTTCCAGGCTATAAAGGTTCCGACCGGAAAGGAAATTTGCGAAGCTCAGCTAATGAGCCTGGTACACCGCGTTAAGGAAACCGCTGTTGATCTCGATAAATTGTCCCCCTACTTGCCGGCTATTTACGAGGAGCTGGAGTCACTGGACAAGCAGGAGTTGATTCAACATTTCGTTTCAGTTGAGTTTAACCGCTTTTTGCAACACTATTCAAAAGCTCAGGATATTTCCGTGCAACAATCCGATTTTTCCGACCGTGGTGGAAGACAGGACAAAAATGACAGAAGTCCCAAAAGAGGCCGCCGCAATATCTCTTTTAACAGCTATCAAATTAATGCTGGTAAAGAGGATGGTTTTGGGCCGAAAGCACTGTTTGGCATGATTAATAGAAATCAGAGTCTGAGAGGTATTGAAATCGGAAATATTCAAGTTGATGCCGACGTGACAAGATTTGAGGCCGACTCCACTTATCATGACAAGATGGTACGATTTTTGAAGGGATAATATTTTGCCACGGAGTCTTGCTCACAACTGATTCCACCACTTAATTTTTTACCCCAACCACCATGTACATTCTAATTCACAAAGAAGGGTGTCCGTATTGTCATAAGGTAAGGCAGTTTATGTCGGAAAACAGTATCAGTTATATCTCTTTGGTAAGTGAGAGCGGTTCTCCTTCCCGCAAAATTTTGCGCGAGCTGGGTGGACAGGATCAGGTGCCTTTTCTTATTGATTTTGACAACGGAAAGACGATGTACGAATCGGAAGATATTATTGACTACCTAAAAGAGAATAATTGAGACTAGCTATTTTTTGTTTCTTTAGTAGAGGTTGAGGTTTCCATGTTACTTTCCGCAGAAACTTTAGCGCCAACTTCCGTTATTGGCGTAGAACTAACATTTCCGCCGTGTTCTCTCATGACGGCGTTTTGGCGGGATTCTTTTTGCCTACTGATACAGCGAAAATGAAAGCGAGGATTGGGGACTGCATGGAAGGTCATGACGGCATCGGAAGCTGTCAGGAAGATTTTGATATTGCCATATTTAAGTAGGCTTGGCATTAAGCCCTCCTGCACTTTTTCAATGTTTTGTACTTGAGCCAGATCTATCGCGTCCATACTATCGGTGAAAAAGAGAGTTTTTTTGTGATCGATGATTCTCGTATCGGTGATAATACAAACATTAACGAAAAAGTTCAGCAGCTTAATAAAGAAGCGGTGCAAATAAATAGTGTTGGCAATGTAGGCGGTGCCGAAAAGCAGTTTGAGTTCGTACTCCCCTCTCAAAACTTCCTGAATGGCGTTAATGTGTCTGAGTGAATAAGATACAACAAAAAGAAAAATGGTGAAGAAGATGAATTCGCGCAGCATTACTACCCAATGGTGACGAAAAAAGCAGATCAAGGTTTCGTTGCTTTGTTGCCCCTTGAAGTATTTATCCTTATTGCTCTCCATTACTTGGTATTCAATTTCCGCCATGGGGTGGATTAAAGTGTAATAATAAACAGCAAAGTCACAACTATTTGAGCCAAAACAAATAGAACATATAAAATAGTGACGTGTTCTTTTGTAATGATCCCAAACAATCTTGTGTATTTGGATTCCATAAATCGGTATTTTTTATTGTATTTAAAAACCATCATCACCGTTGTGTAACAAATGACAACACTGGCCAGAAGCGTTAAAATTATTAATGTAGTAAAAAGCGGCATAGTTGTTGGTTATTTTGCTTTTGCACCTTTTTATTGACTGATATTACCGAAATCGACAAGAAGGTGCTGAAGTTTCCACTCCCGGACACCTAAAGTTATGATTTTTTAAAGCCACCTAAATCCTACGCTTTTCGAGTATTTATGTCAAATAGCCTCGTCAAAGCCATTTGCGAACCAGGGAGTATGTACGGGTGGATGTAAAATATTCTGCTCAATCAATCCGCTGACAATTCCCAACTGTTCAAGGGAGATTTTGCCGGCGTATAAGGTTTTAAGTGATCCTCCACTTTGAAAATAATCCTGGACTTTCAAAAACCCCCTGAGGTAAATAAGATCTTTCAGGTATCCTCCCCCACGGAAGACCCGGGCCGTTAAAGTAAAGGCCTCCTCACTACTGAAGCAGCTATGATCCATTAGGCGTTCGAAAGTTGTCTTGAAATCTAAGTTGTTGTAAACGCTGTCCACGGCAATTACTCTCCCCGCATAGGTTTTCATGTTTTTGGGATCCAGCGTGCCGGAGATACTTTCCGCCCATACGGCAAGTCCCTCTTCGGTTTCCAAATAGTTTTTTAAACCGCTGGCTAAAATTTTTAGCGGCTGATGGTGACCATTGGCAAATCGTAAAGCGTGGACACCAATTTCGTGAATTTTAAGGCGTTCAATATCTAACTTGCTATACTTTCTATGCGCCGGAATTTTGATAATTTTTTCGCTGTAAACAATAATAGCCATGAGATCCTTGCTCACTTCAACTTGCCAATCGGCTAACCCTAAATCCTTCAGGCAATCACTAAAAGCTGCGGCCAGAGTTTGGGAGTTTTCCTCCATGTTGGGAGATCCGGCTACACGCTCTTTTAAGATTTCCTCTGCTCTTTGTAGTAAACCGTGATCAGGTCGTCCGAACATTTTTTCACTGATTTTGAGGCAGACTTCCTTATCGCCCACGTTTCGAACAAAAGTGTTCATATCCAGGATCTCTTCTTGAACTCCGTGAAATAGACGATCCAGGGGCTCATCCAGGATTTTCAGCGATAAAATTTCTTTTTCCAACTCTTTAATATCGTAAGCCGGAGCAGGATACTTGAAATTCGGATTTTCTCTGAAGTTGGAGAGGAAGTTGTCTCTTTCCTGCTCAAAGTTGAGAGGAAAGATGTGTTGAATAATCTTTATGGATTGTCTGCGGGTATTTAAAGCGGTATCTATCTTCAGATGCCGTTCGCATATGCTATTCGGTGGAAGCTGGTAGTGGTGCACTGGTCTTGGGTTTTGGTACTATGGAATTATCATCGTTGCTTTGCAATTGTTCGGTTTGCTTTTCGATTTTATTCAAAAATCCCTGATATTGGTTTGCCGAATCAAACCCGATAAAGATACTGGCTCCGGCGATAATCATGCCCAAGGTTACAACTACGGCAATAATTAAACTTTTGTTGGACTCCGCTTTTGCTTCGGGCTTTTGAGGCGCCTGTGGCGCGGGGTTGTTGAATTCCATAGTGTTTGGTTAGATTTGGCTGGCAGCGTCCATGATTTCCTGCATTTCCTGAACTTTTTGCACGTCCTGCATGGTTTCACTATCTATTATATTGGGAATAATTAAATTTTCAATTTTATCCTGCGTATAATTTGTATCCATCTCCTCCTGAATGTTTGCGTTTTCAATGGCATCCTTATAATTTTCCTCCATTAGATATTGATCGATAGGTTGCTCTTTTGGCGGATCCGTAACACCATCACCCGGCTTTACAATTTTCTGCACTTCCTTTTCTTCAATTAAGTTTTGCAGATCTTCAACAACTTCTTTTGGAATTTCTTGAGTCATGTATTCTTGGGCTTTTTTCGCCTCATCAGTGTAGTTTTGCTCAATTTTAGGATTAACAATATCAGTGATGTCGATGGCATCACCATTGGTAATAGTGATGTAAGACGGTTTGCTCTTCTTCCCATCTTTATCTATGGCGCTTACGCCGATGCTATAGGTTCCAGTTAGATTCACTATTTCAACTCCTCCTATAGCCGGTGGTTTTGAGTAGAGTTCGTTTTCACCTACTTGTCCCTGCCTTGGCATGACTTGATATTCTTGTGGGAGTCCACCAGCTTTTTTGTAGGTAATTTCAAAATCGGTAATATGTTCATTGGGTTTTGGATCCCAACCAAGCATGGTTGATTTATCTTTGGTGAAGACCACCTTTAGATTTTGTACTTCGGATGGACCATCCGGTTTGGCGATAACGGTCTTGGTGGGGCTAACCAGACTTTCTTTGCCTATTTTTGCGCTGAAAGCCTTATCGAACTCAAAATCTGAAGCTTGGAGAGTTAAATAGTTACTATGCCCAAGCCCCACGGAGTCGGCTATGTCAGCTTTAATTTCAAAGGTGGCCTGCTCGGTATTTTTTGGCAAGGTTGCGCCTTTACCGAAAGTAAAAATTGCGTAGCCATCTTGCTCTTTTAGGTCAGCCTCAGCCACTTGCATATTTGATTTTATATCTACCAAGGCCATCTTCTTGAAGTCACTGTTTTTTCCGGAACCTGAAATTTTGACCTTGATCTTCTTTAAAGTTATTTCTTCGCTATTGGTTATTTTAAAGCGCATATACGTATTGTTCAGTTCTCCCGGGTAAATGGTTTGGGATATTGTTGACCCATTAACACTTTCCAAGCCGATCTGGGTTGAATTCTGAGCGGGAGGTTGATCGGGTGCTGGTCCATCTCCTTGAAGGTAAATCCAAGAGATTGCCAGCTGATTGGCGTGTTTTGTCGGATTAGCAAGGTCCACCTGGTAATCGTAAGCAAATTTTTTGCTTCCGTTACTACGGAAACTCCAAATGGCGGCGATTTGTTTGCCAAAGACCTGGTTGTCCAAGAAAGCTTTCAGGTCGGAAGTTGTGGGGACAATCAGCCAAGTATCTTTGAGATTGCCAATGTTTAATTGTGTCACACTGTCGATATAGTCGTTTTCCTGCTTGATAAGTTTTTGCCCATCACAAAACTGACTGGCCTTTTTGGAGAGTACGATTACCCCACGGTAGGCTTTTATTTTAAAATTCTTAATTTCCTCATCATTTAGTGAAAACTCGGAATTCCCCTCTTCCGGGTAGGTGTAGAATCCGGCCTTTTGTCCATCTTCTCCGGCAGAATAATAGGCCATAAAATACTGATTTTTTTCTACTGGTTGGATTTTTTGTTTCCAGTTTTCCCACGTCAAGTCGCTGGTGGCGTAGTAGACATGAGCTCCAGCCTTTAATTCTACAGGAGTATTACACTGCGCTTGTTCGTCTTCACTATTTAAAAGCCCTTGGAACAGTCTTCCGTCCAAAGGATTTTCAGGTGGAACAAAATAGCTGAATAGAGCCCAGCCCGCTATTGCAAGAATTAGCAATACCATGAAAGCCAACGGTAGCTTTTTATTCATGTTTTCCAGCATTTTTGCGTCTTAGGATGTAGGCTGCCGCCGGTAAAAGAGCATAGATGAGTACGCCCGGTCCGGTTCCTGGATTAACACCGGTTGCGGAGTTTTGCAGGGCAACGGTTGCTTGTGCATTTTGAGCGTTGGTGGCGGTCGATTCGCTGGTTGTAGTGACCGGAGTGGTATTGTTATTTACAGGAGCGTTGTTGGTTGGTACTCCAGATTGTTGCTGACCGTCCTCAAAGTCGGTGGTTCCACCAACTTTTTGATAGATCACGTTGATGCTACCTGTTTTAGAGTCCGCAAGTTGATCATTTTCCGGATCTTTGGCTATAACTTTGTAGTAATAGGTTCCCGGCTCAACTACTTGACCATTGCCTTCTTTCTTATTTGTTCCGTCCCAGAAGATAAAGTAGTCACCTTTTTCAATTTCCTGATTATCAATCAAGGTAACTACATTAACACCGGCATGGTCGATGATTTTCAGTTCAATTTTGGCTTTGGCGGAGATTTCATAGGTAATCTTGGTTTCGGCCACCAAAGGATTGAATCCGACAGGATAAACATCGTGATCGGTAATCTTTATGTTGGAATTACCTCCTTCCGGTGGTTTTGGATTTTCGTCGTCATCATCGTCATCATCGTCATCATCGTCGTCATCGTCGTTGGAGGGGGGAGCTACCGAACTCTTAGTGGTGAATGACCAACTTTCGTTATTTGCCAAAGCAACACCATTGTTTTTAACCGTATCCTTGGGAACGGTGATGGTATAGGTTTTGTTGTTCTCCAGCTGTCCATAGGGAATGGTTAGAGTCTTGGAGCCGGAATTGTAAGAGAAGGCCGCGGTTGAAAGATCGGTATTTGAACCTTGTTTTTTAACGGTAATATCTTGTGCCGCATCTACGGTTAAATTGGCTTCATTGAAGACCAGGGTGGCATTGCCGGCTGAAGTTGAAACATTGGTTGCTCCGCTTGCCGGGGTTTTGGAGGCAATTGTCGGACCATTGACGACCACGGCGTTTCCGGCGGAAAAGCTCCAGGTTTCATCATTTTCGAGAGGATCTCCCTCATTTTTTACAGTTTCCTTTGGAATAAAAACCGTATAGGTAGCCGACTGTTCCAGGGCATTATAAGGGATGGTCAATGTTTTTGTCCCCTCGTTGTAGGAGAAAGCTGTTGATAAATCACTGTTACTCCCCTGTTTTTTCAGTGTAATATCCTGTGCCGCATCTACGCTAAGTCCGGCCTCTTCAAATACTACTGTAATATTCCCGGCAGAAGTGGAAACATTGGTTGCTCCGCTTGCTGGAGTCCTAGATACAATTGTTGGACCGAAGCTGGGTAGTTCCAATGATGGAGGGGCACCTACATTACCTTGAAAAAGCTGTGGCGCGAGACCGCTTTTCATAAAGAGAATCGCGAGGCCGATCATTAGCCCCACTCCTATTGATGACCATATTTGTTTTGTATTTGTTTCTGCCATTTTTTGTTTTTACTTCCTATTATTATAACATATTTCTGTCTATGGCGCAACCATGATAGTTCTGATATTTGTGCAATTACGCATATCAAAGAAGACTTTGTAGTGCTCATAAAATCAAATCATAAGAAAAGTGAGACAGCTTGTGTGGATTTTGCCGCCATTGAGAGATCTCGTATTGCTTTCCTTGAAAGTTGGCAATCGTTTCTCTACCGGCGGCTAAGGAGGGATGTGGGGTGGGTTAGTTGAAAGGGTCCTGATGCTTGAGATTGAACATCAGGGCCGCCTTTACAGCGGCGCGGTTGTAGTGCGGGAGGTCACGCATGGCAAGGGCGGCGCGGTTGAACCAGGAGGACATGGCAGCCCGCTCTTCACCCTCAAGATCGAGTTCGTCGAGCTCGAGAGTGGTCAACGGGGGCAGTACCTCCACCTCGTACCACTTGATCACCGCCAGGGCGATGAGAGTGGCATGGCCCGGGTTCATCTTCAGTCCGGGCAAGTCGTCCTCACCAGGACCAAAGAACCGGTTGAAGGTGCTGGCGCCCAGGAAGCCCTTGTAAGCCTCCAGGCGGACACCGGCTCCACCATTGAACATGATCACGAGCGGGGCCCGCTTGAGGTTGCCGAGGAGCTTTTCTGAGGCGGGGCTGGGCACGAGGCGCATGGTACCGCCGTCATGCCCTCGCTGAAACTCTCGGCGGTCCGCGATCTGCTGATCCGCGAAGGGGCCGTCATACCAGAAGTTCATTTGCATTTGCATTTTCCTTTCTGCTGCTACTCGGAGCAGCTGACGCCGTCGTAGGCGGTGATCGCGCACTCGATAAGGACCTTGGTTGAACCTCCACCGGTTGTGAAGGCATGCAGGCAGCCTGCGGCGGCGAAGAAGGATCCGGCTTCGAGGCAGGGCTCGGTGTCCCAGACCTTCCCCTGGGCCCACTCTTCGATTTTGAAGTTGAAGGTGCCATCGGCAAAGGCACCACCGGCCGTGGAAAGCATCACCAGCACAACCCACCGAGGCGGCTGCTGGCAGAAGCTGTAGCGCACCAGGGTGCGCCGTCCACGGCGAGTCTCGGCGTAGGCCTTGTTGAGGTAATCCTTCAGCTGCATCCCGAAGCCCACGGCAGCGTAGAACTGCCAGCTGGCGTCGCTGCGCCAAGGGATCATCGAGTAGCACTTGGCCTCGTAGATGATCCCCGCGCGAGCGGAGTAGCCATCTGCGATGCGCAGGCGTCCCTCTCCACGCGTAACTTCACGGGCCTTGGCATGAGAGAGTCCGGCCGGCAGCTCGAAGCTGCTCGACCACACGGTCTCGTAGCGCCAGAAGCGCTGGAAGGCGGTGTCTTGGGCAGCCATCTTGGCCGCCCAGATATTCTCCCAGTTGCGGCCCTTGGACTGGGGGCGCTCCTTGGCGTGAATGCTACCGCTCGCAAGCAGCAGCAAAATGAAGATCAGGTAGTATCGCACTTGCACCTCCTGTGGATTTTGGCCATCCTTGGCCAACAACAGTCGCAAACCCCAACTGCGAAATTACATCGGGTAAGCACCTACTGTTGTCCGGGCAGGTGACAATATCGAAATTGTCAAAACTCCGGACAACAGTAAGCACCATAAGTAAGCCTTATAGAACCTCGAGTAGTTACAAAATCGTATTTGTATCCATTCATGGCGACATAAGACGTCATTAGTTTCACACAAGCTGTCAAAGAGCCTTTCGTTCGTATTTCTATGAAATCAAACGAAAGACTCTCTTTATAACAATTTTTTAACTTTTTGTCAATAGCCCGGACTTTTTTATCTACAGGCTTGTGTAATTCACGAAAGAACCGTTTGGACAAAGGGTTGCGCGATAGCCATTGCGATAATTTGAAACGGTGCCGCAGGTTGTGTTGCCGGTAAATCCGAGACCCGGACCATTACAGATTAATTGGTTGTTGTAGATGTAGCATCCGCCGCACCCGGTACAACCGGTACAGCCGGTGCAGCCGCTAAATCCTGCTGTTTTGATCTGGCTACCGATATTGGGACATACGGGGGAACCGCTAACCGTCTGGCAATTGTATCCACTGTAAAAGCCGATACCGGAGCAGTTTACACCTGTTGCGGTTTGCGAACATAAGGGACAACCGGTACAGCTGGCGCTGCCGGTGCTTTTGTATTCGGGATTAATGTAAATCCAGGCCATATAGCTGCCTTGTTCCGGAGAGAAATAATACCCGCCGGGATAGCTTTGGAGTGGTTCGCGTTCCGTAAATGTTGGCATGTTTCCGTCATTACCTACGGTGTAAACCGCAGCCACAACTTTTGACAACGCGGCATTGTTTAGGAAAGAGGCAAAGTTATTGGCGGTGGGGATAAGCACCCAGCCCTCCATCTGAGAGTTATTTAACCAACTGTATGTACCATCGGTGAAGGGATTGTCTTTGAAGGAGCTGGTCACCGGTTGATCTTCCCCTTTAATGCCCCAAACGGTCGTAGCCTCTTTGGCGATCAAAATGAAGCCGTGGTTGGCAGGGATATAATAAGAACCCGGGTGGTTAACCTTCTCGGTGTTAACATATGGCCCTTCCGGGTAGACAAAAAATTTATTTTGAATCGGATTAAA
>CAYLHX010000012.1:0-45092 GCA_964383675.1 uncultured Candidatus Peribacteria bacterium
AAAACGTTAAGCCGCAGGGCAAATAAGCCTGAAATCACAGAAGTTGCAATGAAAAGCCGGTGTAGGTGCAAAATCCGACTTTCTAATCTGTTCAATCACCTCTAAAATGCGGTCTTCCAGCTCAGCAAGCTGCTTCTCATTACGCGTTGTACTTAATTTTTCATTGTCTTCAAGGTAATAGAGGCTAAGCTTAGAAACATTTAACTTAAAGACGTTTTTACAGGCCAGAGCGTAAATAGATAACTGAAGATCTTTATCGATATCTATGGAATCCTTAAGACGACCGGTCTTATAGTCTATCACCTCGTAAGTTCCGTCCGGCAATTTATCTATACGGTCGATGCGGCCAGTTAAATAATAGTCATTTATCTTAAGATTAAAGGGGCGCTCTAAGAAAGCCGGTGAAGCCCAAGGATCAGAATTAGACTTATAGAAATTTTCCAACACCTCCCAGCCCTTTTCCTTGCGAATTTGTTCATGCTCCACACTTTCATAACCGTTCGGAATCCAGTTTTTTTCATAAAGCTCCTTCATTAACTTTAAGGAAACCTCTTTACCAGATTTTAGATTCTGATAGAAATCATTTAAAGTACCATGCACACTTGAGCCGAAGCTAAAGGTATGAGTAGGGGGTACAGGCACCTTGTACAGATAGTTGTAGCTATATTTCAGAGGACAAACCCCAAAAGTATCCAGCTGAGTATAACTGAACCTTTTAGATACAACCTCCTTTGGCTTGAATAAAGACACTTTAGGCGCCTTAAACTCTTTCAACTTTTGAATGGCATCGGAGTCCTCCTCATGCGCTACGGGCCTCGCCACACCACTGTTTAACACCTCATCCACGAAAAGCGAGGCCCTCCACTTCTTGTTCCCCTCATATTGATGACTGTAGGTGATATACAAATGCTCCCTGGCCCGCGTCATCGCCACATAAAACAGACGCCTCTCCTCCTGCACATGGAAATCTCCCTCGGGATAAATCTCCTTGGTCAACTCTTCCGGCAACTCAAAAACCTCACGCCTCTTAGTGGAAGGAAAACGTTGATTAACGGCGTTAACCACAAAAACACAACGAAACTCCAGCCCCTTGGCTCCATGCACGGTCAAAACCTGTACAGCGTCCTTATCCGGAGAGCTCTCATAGTTCAAAGTGGAATTAGCCTCCTCCAACAAGTTCAAATAATTTACAAAGTCCAAAACAGAATTATCCGTAGTTTCCTTTTCAAAGCGATTCACTTGTCTGGCAAACTGATTGATATTCTCAACCGCTTCAAACCCCTCGTTCTCAATTAAGTGGTGAAGATAGCGCGACTTTTGTAAAAACTCATTAAAAACCAATCCCACTGAAGCGTTTTTCGAAAATTCCATCAAATACTTAAGTAAGTCCGCAACCTGGGTTAACGGATCTTCGCTACCCGGGATTGTCAAGTTATCTTCAGCCCCCTCGACTTTAAGATTGTTCCACAGGTAATCCTTTCTCCCTTTATTTAAAATCAATAAAATATCTTCCATACTTATAGCAAAAATCTCCATCTTTAAAATTCTCAAAAGCGCAATGTTATCTTTGGGATTGGCCAAAAACTTCACCACTGCAATTAAGTCCTTAATCTCCGGCAAAGCGATCAGCCCCTTGGGACTGCGGACTTGGTAGGGGATTTGCAGATACTTCAGCTCCTCAATAAAATTGTGAGCCAAATTGTTGGAACGCACCAAAATGGCAAACTCCCCGTAGGCAATCCCTTTAGATTCGTGCAGCTCTTTAATTTTACCCGCCACGAACTCCGACTCCTGAACAAAATTAGGGAAATCATGAACCTCCACCTCCTCATCGAATTTTACGTTACACTTAAGTTCTTTCTTAAGCCCCGAACGAATCTCCAGGCGGTCGGGATTGTTATTTTGAATAAGCCCATAAGAAGATTTTAAAATTTTTTCGGTACTGCGATAGTTTTCAACCAGCACAATTTTCTTGCAGTCCGGAAACTTTTCTTCAAACTGCAAAATATTACTCAAACTGGCTCCGCGCCACTTATAAATACTCTGATCATCGTCACCAACCACCACCACATTTCTATGTTTTTCCGACAATTTTAAAACAAGATCAAATTGGGCAAAATTAGTGTCCTGAAACTCATCCACCAAAATATACTTAAACTTTTCCTGATAACGAGCCAAAACCGACTTTCGTTTTTCAAAAAGCTCTAGCGCCAAGTAGGTTAAATCGGCAAAGTCCAGATAGTTATTTGCAATCAATAACTCCTGATACTGCTTATAAACATTAGCGATCTCCCTCATCTTTTCCCCCTCTTCATCCTCAATACCGTTGGCAAACTCCAGATAGCGCTCCGGTGAAATCAACTCATCCTTCAACTTGCCAAAATGGCTCAAAAGATCATATATAAATTTATTGGGATTACCCAAAGGCCGATAATAGTTGAGCTCAAACTTATAAAGGTTCTTTTTAAAGAAAAACCACTGCTCAACCTGTGGCAAAAGCTTGAAGCCGGGGTCCAGCCCTATCTCCAAGCCCGATTCTCGCAAGATCCTTTCGGAAAAAGCATGAAAAGTTTTTATCATCAATTCCTCGTAGCCGAGCGGCAAAGATTGGTCCACGCGCTCCACCATTTCATTGGCCGCCTTCTCAGTAAAAGTAAGCGCCAAAATCTCTTCCGGTCCGGCCTTTCCGGAGTTGATCAGCTCAACAATTCTAGAGGTAATAACCTTGGTTTTGCCGGTACCGGCACCGGCCACAATAAGCAAAGGCCCCTGATCATGCTCAACCGCCGATTTTTGTTGGGAATTTAGCTCGTTCATCACAAACACTATAATAAAAAAAAGCCCCAAATGTTAGGGGCTTTTTTAAAAATAACACTAATCGCTTTCTTCTTCGGAAGCCTCCCCCTTGTCCTTAGGAGCCTTCTCCTCGCCGGCACCTGAATCCTGCAAAGCTTTGATCGAAAGCCCAACACGGTGTTCGTCCGGATCAATAGTAATAACCTTAGCTTCAACCTTATCTCCCACCTTCAATAGTTGAGATGCATCCTCCACATCCTGATCTGCAATTTCGCTAACATGTATCAGGCCGTTAATATCGTCGTCCAACTTCATAAAAGCTCCGAAAGGTGTAATTCGGCTAACCTCACCCTTAATTACAGTACCAACCTGATACTTCTTAGCAGCTTCAACCCATGGATCAGGAACCAACCTCTTCATTGAAAGGCTGATTTTGTCCTTCTCAAGACCGATAACCTGAACCTCAACCGGGTCACCAAGTTTTCCATAATCGTGTGGATCCTTAACATGCCCCCAGGCAATTTCAGAAATATGAACCAGACCTTCAAGGCCATCAAAAGTAACGAAAATACCGAACTTAACGATACCACTAATCTTACCGCTAACATTCTGACCGATATCCAGTTTCTTCAAAGCTTTAAGTCTCACATCTTCTTCAGCGGCCTTTTCGGAAAGGATCAGTTTTCCACCCTCACGATCCAGGTTAAGTACACGTACATCCAGAGGAATACCTACCAATTTTTGTAGACGAGCTAAAATCTGATTACTATCCGCACCATCAACACGTGGATAATGTAGGGGAGCCAACTGAGAAACAGGGATAAAACCTTTAATCCCATCAATATTTAGCAACAGACCACCCTTATTGGCTTCACTGGCCATTACTTCAACAGTACTGTCATTTTCGTAGGCATCGACAAATTTATTCCAGGTTTTCTCCTGACTGGCCTTTCTCAATGACAAGACAACCAGACCATCCTCATTCTCCTCTTCAAGAACGTAAGCGGAGATTGAATCTCCAACCTGCAGATCCTTAAGAGTACCAACACTATCATAGGCCTCCTGACCGGCAATAATACCGGTAGCAAAGTGTCCAAGATCAACCAGAACCTTACTTCCAACAATCGAAACGACGTTCCCCTCCACCAAACTACCGGGTTTAGGTAAAGCAACCTCGGTATCCTGCGTAAGGAGCTCGTCCATTACAGAACTAGCAACATAAGTATTTGACATAAACGTTTATAGTAAGCTTTTTCAAAATTATTAGCCTTGGAGATTTACAGACCAGCCTACTATCAAAAATGCCTAATAAAATCCAAAGCAGGGCGATTATAGGCATTTATGAATTGTGCGTCAAGCTATTTGCCTTTCATGAAGTCGATAACTTCTCCCTTCTTTTTAACAATTTTAATTGTGTCACCCTCTTTAAACACTCCATCAAGAAACTTGGCGGTCAAAGGATCCTCAACCAATTCTTGAATGGCTCTCCTTACCGGCCTGGCACCAAACTTAGGGTCAAAACCGGCTTTCGCTAAAACCTCCAGAGCTCCGGTACTCAAACTTAGCTTCAAACTCTTCTTATCCAAACGTCTTTGCAACTGATCGATGTGCAATGTGACAATATTCTTAATGTCATTGTGAGTAAGCGCTCTAAATACAATGGTTTTATCAATTCTGTTTAAGAACTCAGGTCTAAAGTGATCTTTGAGATCCTGCAAAATATCATCCTTCAAGGCATCAAAGTCCCCCTCAGCCTTTTCAACGTCATCTTTGGTAGCTGCAAAGCCGATAGGAGCGGCTTTATCCGTCAATCTTTTGGCGCCGATATTTGAAGTCAAAACAACGATAGTGTTTTTAAAATCCACCTTGCGACCTTTAGCATCGGTCAACTCACCATCTTCCAAAATCTGGAGCAATAAATTAAATACATCCGGATGAGCCTTCTCGATCTCATCAAACAAAATCACACTATACGGCTTTCTCCTAACCGCCTCGGTCAACTGACCACCATCCTCATAGCCCACGTAACCGGCCGTAGCACCGACTAAACGTGAGGTATTATGTCTTTCCATAAACTCACTCATATCAATCTTTATAAGGGCGTTTTTGTCATTAAAAACTTCTTCCGCAATCGCCTTAACCAGCTCGGTTTTACCAACACCGGTCGGCCCCATAAAAATGAAAGACCCAATCGGACGTTTCTCATCGGCGAAACCGGCGCGAGAACGACGAATCGCTTTAGCAACCGCCACAACCGCCTCATCTTGACCAACAATTCGTTTCTTCAATGAGTTCTCCAAGTTCTTTAGTCGTGAAATATCATCCTTAAGCAACCTGGTAACCGGCACGCCAGTCATTGAAGCCACGATTTCAGCAATGTCGTCCGCATCAACCTTTTCACGCTCCTCACGGGGTACTTTAACAAACTTTTGCTCATCAATCTGCCTCACAAGCTCAAGCTCTTTATTTCTAAATTCAGCAGCCTTTTCGTAATCCTGACGAGAAACACACTCCTCCTTTTTCTTCATGATCGCCGTAAGCTTTTTCTGCAATTTTTTTATCTTATCATTGCTGGTCTTGGACTTAATTCTCTTCTTTGCGGCAGCCTCATCAATAAGGTCGATGGCTTTATCGGGAAGAAAACGGTCATTAACATATCTCTTTGAAAGAGTAATAGAAGCTTCCAAAGCGTCATCGGTAATCAAAAGATTATGATGGTCCTCAAAAGACTCTCTGATACCGTGCAAAATCTCCAAGCTCTGATCCTCATTGGTCTCAACAACCGTTACCGGCTGAAACCGTCTTTCCAAAGCCGCATCCTTCTCAATGTTTTTACGATATTCGGTAGTAGTGGTGGCACCGATAACCTGAACCTTGCCGCGTGAAAGCGCCGGCTTCAAAATATTCGCCGCATCTAGGCTACCCTCAGCGCTACCTGCACCCATTACGGTATGTAGCTCATCAATGAACAGAATAATGTTGTCCTGGCTCGAAGCCTCCTCCAGAATCTGCTTAATCCTTTCCTCAAACTCTCCACGATACTTAGTGCCGGCAACCACGGAGGCCATTGAAAGAGACAAAATTCTCTTATCCAACATGTTATCAGGGACATTCTCAGTAGCAATTGCCTGAGCCAATCCCTCACAAACCGCAGTTTTACCGACACCGGATTCACCGATCAAAACAGGATTATTTTTAGTCTTTCTTGAGAGAATACTAATCATACGCTCAATCTCCTTTTCGCGACCGATCACCGGCCCAATAGAACCACTTTTAGCCTCCTCAACAAGATCACTTGTGAAATAGTCAAGAGCCGGGGTGGCACCACCGGTCTTATCGGCTTTTTTCTTCTTCTTGTAAGTATCTTTCTGATCTTTTTGCTGATTTGAAAGTACTCCCTGTAAACCGGTCAAAAAGAACTCAATTGGATTCATCATCTGCTGATTTTTTGGCAAAGCGTCTTGAGTAGCGGTCGGATCAGCACCTTGAGCTCCGGCATCCTTCGGTAAAGATTTAGCACGTTCAAAAATTTCTAGAATCTGCTCTTTTACATCCGTCGGAGACACCTTCATGTTCTCCAATATCACTGTTGCTGCGGTATTGTCCTGAGAAACCAAAGAGAAAAGAAGATGTTCTGTCCCCACAAAAGCATGACCAAACTCATGAGCCGTTTTAACGGCCGATTCAATAACCTCTTTAGCAAAACCGCTCAAACCACCGGATTTAGAACCGGATTGTTGTTGCGGAACAGTAGTTCTACCAACAGTCTTAAGTACCAAATTAACATTCTCCAAAGAAACCCCGAAATTCAGCAGAATAGAGGCTCCAAGAGAACTTTCCTGAGACAAGACCCCCATCAAAATATGCTCTGTTCCCACATAACTAAGATTTGAATCTTTAGCTTTTTCCTGAGCAATAATAAGCGCTCTCTTTGCCTCCTTGGTAAACTTATTGAAGTGATTAAAATCTGATGTCATGCTTTTTGTTTTATATAGTTTTTAAATAATTCTCACCATTCTACCATAAAAACGTAATACTAAGAACATCTGGTACAAACTTCAACTTTACTTACGGTAGAATAATTGTTTTATTATTAAAGATACTTCTTAGCACTCATTATTATAGAGTGCTAAGAAAGGGGAGTCAAGAAAAACACTACTCTTCTTCAGGAACCTCAATATGTTCAATACCAGCAGCCATATTCAAGATAAGGTCACTGTGGGAGCTTGGGCCTGAAATTCTATAACTTTGGTCCTCAACGGTTACATAAGCGGTGTAGGCAGAACCGGAATCAATTACAACTATGCTTTTCCCGTCAACAATCATAGTTTTTCCACTGGGAATACTTCCGCTATAAACATCCAGAGACAAAACCTCATTACCATCCTCCAGATACTCATCGCTCAAACCATAATGATGCAGTACGCTGGGGTCATCCGAGCGCTCGCCGGCATAGTACCAACTCGCAGGATAGGGGGCCGAAAACTCGTATGGAAGACTTTCAAAATAAGTTAACTCATAATCGATCTCCGGCAACGCGGAGTCATCGCCGGCCTCTTCAACCGGAGACTCGTCATCTTCTAGTTCCATCCCTTCACCATTACCGTCCCCAACAGTGAATCCCAAAAACTTAAAGCTACTCACCATATCCTTGAAAATCAGCGCAGACTCATCATCGGCTGCTGAAATGTCGATCAAATAAATTAAACCGTTACGATAAAGATAATAGTCACTGCCATCAGCAATTGCCTCAAGCTGATCCGGACCGATTTTCTTCATCTCAGCCCCGGAGCCGTCGGAAAAATTATCCTGAAAGTAGGCCTCCAAAGGTTTTATTTCATTACCTTCTTCATCCATCATTGCATCAAAATGGAAAGGTTGTTGACTCACGGACAAAGAACCAAGCTCATTTTCGAAAACAACAGAGCCATCGGCCGCTTCGACAACTTCCCAATTACTCAGGTGCTTTATCTCAAAACCGTGATCGGTATTTTTATAATTTTCCCACTCACCCTCATCAACATCTTCACTCAAGACATCAACCACGGAAATGCCCGTAACCTCAAAAACCTCCTCGTCATCACTCATTACACCCATGATTTTTACTTTATTACCGGTATATTCGGAGTCGTAAAGATTAAAGGCCAGACTACGGATGGCAATTTCATCACCGGAATCCAGAACAACAATATGAGTTCCGGGACGAGTATCGGAGATCTCTTGCTCCATAATTACCCCGGTAATATCAGTAGTTTCCGCGTCATCCTTGAAGGCATCTTCCAGACCACAGGCACTAAAGGCTAACAGTACAAAACTCACCAACGATATTTTTTTAAGATATTTCAGCATATGAAAATAATTTAAACTGCGCAAAGTATACAGATTTTAAGGAAATAAAGCAATTTTAGAGCAGGCGACTCCTAAACTCGAAGCCAAGATGGTCATAGGCCTTGTCGGTCACGATCCTACCCCGCGGGGTACGCTCCAAAAAACCGGATTTAATCAAGAAAGGCTCATAAATATCTTCAACGGTACCTTGCTCCTCGGATATGGCGGCCGACAAAGTATTGAGCCCAACCGGTCCACCGCCGAATTTTTCAATAATGATGGCTAAAATCTCACGATCCACGTGATCCAGGCCAATATGATCAATCCCCATCGCCGAAAGAGCTTCATGCAAAATAGCTTCATCAACAACACTTTTGTTTTTAACTTCGGCATAATCACGTACGCGCTTCAACAATCTGTTAGCGACGCGAGGAGTTTGACGCGATGTAGCCGCGAGCCTTAAAGCAATTTCCTGTGAAAGATCAAAGCCGAGCAGAGAGGCTGAGCGTAGAATGATCTGTTGAATCTCGGCATCTTCATAAAACTGCAACTTGAAGACGCTGCCAAAACGGCTCCTAAGAGGGGAGGAGAGCATACTCATCTTAGTGGTCGCTCCGATTAAAGTAAATTTTGGCAAATTAATTCTCATACTGCGAGCCGATGGTCCTTTACCGATAATAATGTCGATAGCATAATCCTCCATAGCAGTATAAAGAACCTCCTCTACAACCGGTTTCAGACGGTGAATCTCGTCAATAAAGAGCACGTCATTTTCATCCAGATTGCTTATAATGGACGCCAGGTCCCCCGGTTTCTCCAGAGCGGGACCGGAAGTAATTTTCATGCCAACCTGCAACTCGTTGGCAATAATATTGGAAAGCGTAGTCTTTCCCAAACCGGGCGCTCCGTGAATTAAAACGTGGTCCAAAACATCCCCGCGTTTCTTGCTGGCCTCAATAGCGATACCGAGATTGGCTTTAATGTTCTTCTGACCGATATATTCGGCAAAAGTCTTAGGCCGAAGAGCATTTTCAAAGGCGGTAAGATCTTGCTTAATACCACTATCAACTTCAATATTTTCTCCGGAGCTCTCAATCATTGTACATTTTTAACATGATATATAAACTTTCTCATTCCCTCTGGATCTGGAGCGTCAAAAAATACCAGTGTCACATAAGAAGAAGGAGTGTTCACGGTTATAGTACCATAATCAAATACCTTTAAAGCTGCCCAAATTCCCTTTTCAGCCGTTTGAATATCGGAAATCTCACCAAACATAACCTCGGTTTCATTGCGAACGGTCAAATACTTCCAGTCTTCGTGAACAATACGCTGATTGGTTACGACAAACTTATCCAACCAATAGATCAAAGACACATAAATTGTTACCAAAATGAAAAGGCCAAAAACAATCAAATGCAAAATTATATATGTTTTCTGAGAAAATGCCGACTGCAACAGGAAAAGCATCATAAAAAACGGAAAGGAACCGATAATTACCTTAACAATCCTGTAAATGAATGGAGTAGGGTGATGCCGATAAACTTGTAGGATATGTTCCCCTTCACGTAAGTGCATAAAACTAGTAAAATTGCCAAGAAATTAACACTGTGACCTTATTTTAAAGCATGAAAAAGTATTTTCAAGCCCCATGGACCTTAAAGGATACTCTAATAATTTTCGTAACTGCCATAATCCTCTTATTAATAGCAACTTTTGCCCTAGAGTATCTAAGTCTAGAAGAATTAATTGCCGATAGCAACAAAAAAAGCCTTTTTCTCTTGGGCATCTTTATTACTCAATGGCTGCTCATTCTCATTCCGCTGCTAGCGCTGACCGCGATAAAATACCGCGCCAAGGCGGAGCATTTCGGCTTTAAGAAAGTAGGATTTTTAAAAACACTCGGTTACGTTTTACAGGGCTATTTAATCTACATAGCCGTAAGCATTATTATCACTATTCTCATACTTTACACGGAAATTAAAATTCCCGGTTATCAAATACAGGAAAAGCTTCTGCCGCTATTCGGCGACTCCACCTGGGAGCTACTACTTGCCGGAGGAATAATTATCGTATTGGCGCCGATAATTGAAGAGATCTTCTTTCGAGGCTTCCTCCTGAGATCCTTGGCAAACAAAATAGGTCTTTTCTATGGAAGTGCTATAGCGGCCTTGATCTTCGCCATCTTTCACCTGCAACCTACAAACATTATCCCAATCTTCATACTTGGCTTAATAATAAATTCAATAGTAATTCGCAGTCAGTCTATTGTTCCGGCAATCGCCTTTCACATGTTTAATAATTCCATCGCTTTTACCATCGAAGTGCTAATCTTGAAAGAGGTGATTTCAATAGAAAACCTTGTATAAGAAAGGTTTATTGTAGTATAAAAAACAGGCAATTATTTTCCAGATTCTTTAAGCCCGAGTAGCTCAGCTGGATAGAGCAGCGCCCTTCTAAGGCGAAGGTCACAGGTTCAAATCCTGTCTCGGGTACCATTTACTTCATCTTCAGCATCAAGCGATAAATTGCATCGGCAACCTCACCGCGACTCATGCCGTCGGCGGGTTTGAAGTAGCTGCCTTCAACAATGCCAAGTTCCTTGGCATAAGCGGCATATGGAGCAAACCATTGATCCTTTTCGACATCAATAAAGGGACGCATCTCAACCACCGGATTCACATCAACCCCCATGCCATTGAAAAGAATTTTAAAGAATTCGGCGTGGTTTACAGTATTCGTAGGCTTAAAGGTTCCATCTGGATATCCGTCAACCACCCCGTTTTTATAAGCGGTATAAAGATACTTACCGTACCACTCTTTCTCCGAAGTATCCGGGAAGGGTAGAGAACCTTCAGCAAGTGCCGATTTAATTCCCTCAAAAATAAATTTCAAAGCTTCTACACGGCTAACAGTCTGATCCGGCTTAAAGGTTCCATCAGGATAACCCGCCACAACTTTCTCGTTAACCAGGTAACTCACAGCCTCATAGTATTTGTGATCAGAAGGCAAGTCGTTGAAAGCGGTTCCACCACCCTCAACGATCTCAAACCACTCGGAGTAATAATACTCGTCATCATACTTAATCTTCAGACGATCCTTGCCGGGTTTGGCATTTTCCAGCTCACCGACGATTAATCCATCCTTATCGAAATCCACATAGCGAATAATTCCCAAACTTGAAGTTGAAAGATTCTTATCCGACTTCACAGAAATATCGTGCTCGAAGCTGCCCTCAAACACCTCACCGTATTGATCATAGCGCTTTACGATAAAAGTCGCGGGTTGATCGGTATAATATTGATCTTTCACCTCAATAACAAAGCTCAACTCCGGAGGATCCTTGGGTACCACTTCAACAGGATCTTCCTCATTGGCATCTTCATCTTCATCAACTTCACCGTCCTTCTCAACATCACTACTTTCAGCTGAGTCCTTCTCTGAATCCTTATTCACATAGGAAGAGGCACTGACATCCGAATCGGCTGTGTCCGAACTAGTACTGTTGTCATCGTTTTCGGCATCATCTTCATAATCACTATAAACCGTATCGTCATCATCATACTTCTGAACGTATTTCATGGGGTTGATAGTTGTCTCCTTAGCCTTATCTTGACCAAAACCCTCGTTTATAGCCGAAAAGAAATCCAAACCGGCTTCGGAAATCTCAGACCAGCTAAAAGGCCAAAAAGGATGCCAAGGAGCATAATCGTTATCAATCTGAAAATGCAAATGCGGAGTGGTAGCCGTCCCGGTTTCGCCGGAAGTTGCTATCTGCTGACCTTTTGTGACCACATCGCCATCTTCGACCAAAACATCATTCAAGTGACTATAGGAAGAATAGATGGTCTCTTTATCATCTTTGTCATTCAAAGAAGGAAAATTGTTATGCTGAATAACAATATGATGACCGAACCCCGAACTTTGCGTAGAGGTTTTAATAACCGTACCATTAGCCATAGCATAAATAGGTGTATCTTCAGGGATTTTAATATCCACCGCCGGATGAGAGCCGGAGTTTTCTAGACCATCCAAAAGATAAGTACCCATATAAGGCACGGAATAGGTAATCTTGGCCACACGAACGGCATCATCTTCCGCATCACCCCAAGTCAAGGAGTCAGTGCTGGTTTTAAGTTCCGCGGGGTCATAAAAAGGCAAATTCACCAGATCACTCGAGGAAAGAGAGTTGTAATCGGCATCCCATTTATCGGAACTTAGCTTCACCCAATTCGGTACTTTCTGTATTGGCGCAGTAGTTCCGTCAAAAGCTTCATGCTCGGGAAAACCAAGTACACTCGTTCTAATCAAAAAAGAAATTCTATTATCCATCTGCATGGCAAATGTAAGTCCCATCACCAAAACAGCCACTAAAATAGCCTTAAACTGATGCTTTTTAAAATCATTTGCCATATTTATGTTTGTTTTTGTTTTTAAAGATTATACAATTATACCAAATTCAAGCCTGAAAATCAATCAATGAGCATTACTAAAAGCACATCCGAAACCCTACAACTGGCCCGAAAAACAGCGGAAAAAGTCGGAGACGGTAGAATCATTTGCCTATATGGTGACCTGGGAAGCGGCAAAACCACCTTCACCAAAGGACTGACAAGTGCTTTAGGCATTAACGAATTCCAAGTCAAAAGCCCTACCTATACCTATATTCGCAAATATATAAACTCCGAGAATCGTTCAATTTACCACATCGACCTTTATCGCATAGATACGGTGGACCATTTAATGCTGGAAGAAATAAACGAGTTATTCCAAAATCCCCAAAGCATAATAATTATTGAGTGGGCAGACAAAATCTCTGAACATCTACCCAAAAAGAGGCTGGACATCAGCTTCCGGTATTTAGACGAGCACAGTCGAGAAATAACTCTAGTAGAGCATGAATAAGAAAGAGATTGAGCAAATCCATAAGAAATTTCGTGTTCCGAAACATGTTGTGAAGCACATGGAGACGGTAGCCAAAGTTGCCGAACAATTGTCTCAAAAGTTTGAAAACAAAAACATAAGACTAGACAAAGAGAAACTTATTACCGCCGCATTACTGCATGACACCCTAAGGATCTGTGACTTCAGGGACTTTGACCCACGCAAAATGCCTCAAGAAGTAAATAAAGAGGACGTTGAAGTTTGGCAAAAGTTGAGAATTAAATACGGAGAAATCGGACATGCACGCGCCATGTCGGACTACCTATATGAAATCAACGAGTCGGAACTAGCCAACTTGGTCCTAAAACATGACTTCAAACAAATTGATAATCTTCACACCTGGGAAGAAAAACTTATCTACTACAGCGACAAAAGAGTAGATCATGACCGAATCGTCGACCTCGACACCAGATTTACGGAAGGTGCCAAGCGAAATCGTAAAAGCACGGAGAAAAGTAGCGAAAGAGACGAGATAGTAGCAAAAGTCTACCTTCTTGAAAAAGAAATCGAAGTACTCGTGGGATCCGTCAAAGATCTCAGCTAAAAAGCTTGTTCAAAGCCTCTAAAGTAGCGGGCCCAACTCGACCGGCTCCGGTATCCTCGGCGCTTTTAATAATACCGTTGGCAATCTGAAAGTCTAAAACAGCCTGTTCGGTAACCGGGCCGAAGTAATCGGTAATCAAAGCACCTTTGAAATAGCCGGCATCACTCAAAAGGGACTGTAAAATCTCCACGTCCGGCGAAACGACACCAAGATCAAGTTCTTTGGTTAACACCTTCGGAGAACCATCCTCATTCTTTGGAGCCGATGAAGAGAATCCGGAACTGAAAGGCACATCGGCGCTAGCCAGCTGAATCTGAGGGTTAACAATCTCATCCTCGGGCATTACACGCCACATATTTGCCTCCACCAAAGCCAAAGTGGTAAAATTACGAGACACGATAATCTCATTCATCCGATCTCTGGTTTTAGGCCCAAAAATACCAGCTCCCACCGACTCTTTATCTCCAACCAAAGACTGTGACTGCTGGAACTTAAAAACAGCATGCTCAGTCAATTCATCATAAACCCCGGTGAATTCACCCTTATAGTAATTAAGAAGACTAAGTTCTTTCTGCAGAGCCAAAACCTCTTCACCACTATCACCAGACTTCAAATCAGCTCCCAGAGTATTAGATGTAGTCACCTCGGGAACAGAATTTTCAACATTGGGAGTATCATGAGCCTCTTCTTGAATAACAGGCTCTTCGACCACGGTAGGCTCCGGAACTTCAGGCGTAGCCTCTGCCAACTGGACGGTGGTTGGAGCGGAACAGTCACTAGCAGCCTTTTCATTAGGATCATAGCCATCTAAGGTAATAGCCTCCGCTAAGTCATCATTAACTCCGTAAACAGTAACATCAATAACACGACGTCCCCAATTTAAAGCACGTGTAAGTCCGGCATCACCATAACCCATCCAGATATCCAAATAGCCATCAATCTCACTGCCGGGAGTGTCCACAATAGCGCCGCCACGATCATGAACGGCAACTATACCAATCCCCGGAATATACATTTTAGTACCAAAAGCATAACTCTTAGGTGCCGCCACCATACCCGGATACACCGGAGTACCGTCGGCACTGTTCACACCACTACCATTTAAACGAATATCCCCCTCATAACTACCGGTCACGTAATAACTCTGACATGGCAACGGCGAGTAATAAGCGGAAATAGAAAAGGTCTGAGTCATCGGATAAAGCTCATTACTTTCCTCCGCCGAGGCCACAAAAGAATCCGCCTCGTAAAGATCACTATGCGAGGCCACATAAGGGCTAATCGCCAACACAGACGAAGCGACGAAAGCCGAATCAACAATTAACCAAAATAGTAGTTTTTTTATTTTCATTTTTATTTTTAGTTTTGTTTTTGATTTTTTTAAATCTCACCATTATACCACAAAAAAAAGATCCTGCGGCCAATATAGGGTTGCGGAAAGCTTAATAATGTTTTCTAATTAAAAATCCTAAACCGCACCAATTCGGCGCAAAATCTCACGCTCAACAAAGTCACGGTCACGACCATACTTCAGACGGGACAATTGTTTATAGGCCTCGGCAGCCTCCTTGTCACCTTCTTCAGTGTATGGGTTTACCGGAATAATTGAAAAGGGGCGACTTGGCTGAGTATCAATAGAAAGCTTCATCACCGCCTTATACTTATCAATACTAATCAGATCCTGATCACTAAAAACGGGCGCCATCTCCTTAGCCATCTCCTCAGCATCCTGAGCACCGATCTTGTAACACATCATCGACCCCACGTTACCGAATACCGCATCTTTCAGATTAACTTTCTTGCCCTTGCCGCCACCTTGATCATCAATCTGCGCCAAATACTGATGGGCAATATTAAGTCCCAAGCGGTATTTTCTGGCCTCGGAAAGAATAGACTCAATGCTCTCAGTTACGTAATTCTGGAACTCATCGATATAGAGGAAGAAATCCTGACGCTCATTTTTTGGTATCTTTTCACGTTTCAAAGCAGCCATTTGGATTTTTTGTACAATAATCAAACCCAGTAGCTTTGAGTTCACTTCACCCACCGAACCTTTGGAAAGATTCATAAGTAGAATTTTTCGATCTTGCATCACTTCCGCAAAATCAAAGGCCGACTTAGCTTGACCAATAATATTCCTCATCATTGTATTGGTCACAAATTGACCGAATTTAGCCGCAAAGTAGGGGATCATCTCCTGCTTCTCTCGTGCGCCCGTCTTGGCCATCTGGTGATCCCAGAAAGATGCCACAACCGGATTGGTAACATGTTGACGCTTGATCTTAGCGAAATCATCATCGGTAAAGAGGCGTACAATATCGGTCAAAGCACCGCCGGCGGGATCAGACATCAAAGTAAGACAACCATTTCGGAAATAGTCCTGAATACGCGGACCAAAGACCTCTTCGTCAAACAACTTGATCATAATGTTCATGGCATCCAAAGCCACCAGCTCCTTCTCCTCCCAAGTATCACCTTCAAGAAGATTAAGACCTAGAGGGCGCTCCATATCCGAAGGATCGAAATAAATTACATCATCCGCTCTTTCACGAGGTATAAACGGCAGAATATCTTCAATCAGCGAGCCGTGCGGGTCCACCACACAAAGACCATCACCATTTTTCAAGTCTTGACGTATCATCACCTGTAAAACCGACGATTTACCGGTACCGGTTTGTCCAATTACATAAAAATGCCTAAAACGGTCATCGCGCTTCATTCGAATCTCCTTCTTTACACCACGATAAATATTGTGGCCCAACAAAAGACCTTCCGTAGGAATATTGGGTGGCGGAGGAGCAATCTTATAGTTTTGCCAGGCAATACAGGGATACTTGTTAAAGCGTATATTAGGAACATGATACAAGCTGGCCAATTCCATAGAAGACAGAATCATGCGCTTTCCGGTAAGCCATTGATAAAAGTTCCTTCTGAAATTACGAAAAATATAATTGGTAACAAGGTAACGATTGCTATGCCAGCGCGTATAGTCCATCTCGTTGCCGCGCGAAAACGAATATTGCGTAAACGCCCCGCGCATAGAAACCAGATTAGTATGAGCCTCGGTTTTAGTTGGAGCGGCAGAAACCATGCGGATAATCGTATCAAAACCCAGACGAGAATTCTTTTCCTCAATCGCCTTTACCTCTTCGTCGGTAATAGGTGTAGTACGTGTGCTAACGCCATCTTTATCCATATTTAAAGCCGTATCCGAACCGGTAAAGATAAGCTCGATAATCGCGCGAATCCAAGTTAGGGGATTCCACCAAGCAATATCGGTAACTTTGTTCTGAAAAATCTTCTCAGCCTTCTTGCGCCCCTCTTCTTGCCAGCCGTTCTGCCTTGGGCGAATCATTATCTGAATAGCCGCCCCCGCATCTCTATCAATTTTAGAGAGCGAGTTAATAATACCGTTAATCGGGTCAGCCTTCATTTGCTCATAAGTCCTGACCGGCACCCAAAAGGGCTTGGTATTAAGAATATAAGCTGACACAACCTCGCTATTTGGCTTAAAAATATTATAATCTTCAACACGCTCAACATACACATCAGGATAAAAACCGGTAATCTGCTTTTCAACAATCGGCACCAAGTTACTTGGACAAACAATGAAAAAGTGAACCTCACCATCCAAAACGGCATACTCGAAAGATATAAAATCCTGGGAAGTAAAAACCTTATACCACTCTTTTGTATACAAACTATGCAAGGACTCATAGAATTGAGTCATCACGCCACAAGCGATCTCCTTAAAATCTTTTTGAGTGGAATATTGCTCCCCCTCAACCTCACGATCCTCCTTCGACTCCTTTTTGGGCACACGCAGATCGAGAAAAACCATATTCATCGAACGCTCGACATTAATTCGATAACGAACAAACATAATCACCATAAAAACCAAGCCCAGGGCCGCCAGTGAAATCAAAGTAATTATCAACCAATTGATCATTTTTCGTTTTAGTTTCTTCTTATTTTAACAAAAAAACGCCTTTTTTTCCACCATTTATTCCTTCACGTCCAGCTTAATATGCAACTCGGATATCTGCTCATCGGGCATGGCCGAGGGAGCTCCGAGCATAAGATCTTTGGCTTTTTGGTCCTTGGGGAAGGCAATAACTTCACGAATATTGGGCTCATTGGCGAACAGCATTATCAAGCGGTCGATACCCCAAGCAATACCTCCATGCGGAGGCGCACCGTACTGAAACGCCCTAAGCATATGTCCAAATCTACGTTCGGCATCCTCGTCCGAAACATTTAACGCATCAAAAACTTTTTTCTGCACATCACGATCATGAATCCTGATCGACCCGCCACCAATCTCATTTCCATTCAGAACAAGATCATAAGCTTTGGCCAAAGCCTTGTCCGGACTTGTCATAAACTCTTCGGTATTTTTTGGAGAGGTAAATGGATGGTGCATTGCCGCCAAAGCACCGGTCTCCTCATCTTTTTCAAACATCGGGAAATCATTTACCCAACATCCGGCAAATAAACCCTCATCAATCAGTCCCAGCTTTTTAGCGACAGCAATTCGAACATATCCTAAAGCCTCACAGGCAACGGCAAAAACATCGGCAGTAAAGAAAATAGTATCACCAACCTCGGCGCCGGTCACCCTCAATAATTCATCAAGCTCCTCCTGTTTAAAGAATTTCGTAATAGGGGACTTAAGTTCATTCTCCTCCACCACAATATAAGCCAACCCTTTCGCCTTATAGATCTTTGCCACCTCGGTCAACTCATCGATATCCTTACGGGTAAATTGCGCTCCACCGGGTACTCGCAGAGCTTTCACAACTCCACCGTTTGTCACAGCATCTCGAAAAACTGAAAATTCAGCATTTTTCACCAGTTCCGAAACATCGGTTAACTTCAGATCAAAACGAATATCCGGTTTATCGCTACCATAATTATTCATCGCCTCGGCATATGTTAGAACCGGAAAAGGCTCCTCCTTAATTCTGCGGTCCGGCGCAAACTTCTTCAAAAGCTGAAGTAACAATCGTTCATTAACATCACGCACATCGGCCTCTTCAACGAAAGACATCTCCAAATCCAATTGAGTAAACTCCGGCTGACGATCGCCTCTTTGGTCCTCATCGCGGAAACAACGGGCAATTTGGAAGTAACGGTCGAAACCGGCAACCATCAAAAGCTGTTTCAACTGCTGTGGAGACTGCGGCAAAACATAGAAAGTCCCGGCATAAAGACGAGAGGGGACCAAATACTCACGACTTCCCTCCGGCGTTCCTTTAATCAAAATAGGAGTCTCAACCTCAACAAAATTCTCATTTTCAAAATAATCACGAATATGCTTAATAACCCTATGCCGAAGCATAATATTGCCCTTCATTCTTTCACGACGCAAATCCAAATATCTGAAAGACAAACGCAAATCTTCACCAACTTCGCGCTCTTGATCGATTTCGAACGGGGGAGTAAGAGAAGGATTCAAAATTTCCGCCTCATCGACCAAAACCTCAATTTTACCGGTATTCAAATCGTTATTCGCATTTCCATCGGGACGCAAGCGCACTTTTACCTTAATTTTTACCACAAACTCGCTACGTACAGTATTCATCAAGCCGTGAGTTTCAGCGGAGTTATCTGGATCGGTCACAAGTTGCGTTAAACCGTAGCGGTCACGTAAATCGATGAAGATAAGGCCTCCGTGGTCACGTCTGCGATGAACCCATCCGGACAACACCACCTCTTCACCAACATTTTTATCGGTCAAGTCATTACAAGTATGCGTTCTGTACATATCATTTTTAGTTTAAAAAGCCATCTAATCTTAGAAGAGATACAGCTTTTTTTCAACCTATAATAGGCACTAAGCGACTCTTTCCTCAAAATGGAGATCATGGTCATGCAAAATGCGAGGATAGATATAGTCATCTGGATTAATATCCTTGGGCAAATAACCTACGGCAACCATCACAGCCACCCAAGGCGGATTAAAAACTTCATGATGCCAACCCTCAACGGAGTAATTTACAAAACCGGCTTTTGATAAGCACTTTCTCAAAATCGCATAATTTTCTCTGGTAGACCGTACCTTCTTCCCATGCTCCGGACTCCCCGGGCGGTAATAGACCGCAGCCATATCAGCGGTACCACCGCGATGGTGGTGCGACTTGCCGGGACGAGCCACCATCTTACCACTACCGTCAGAACGAGAGAAAGCAGCCTTTTGACTACCAACACCTCTCCAAGTAGAGCCACAGCTGATATCATAACCTGCTTGCCGAGCATACCCACGAGCAATCTGTAGCAATTCGTAAGCGGTTTTTCTTAAAACAATAGTCCTTTCAGGACGATAAGGATCAGCAGTTCGGACAAAATCTTCATTCGGTCTAACACGAGAAAAGAGATTTACGGCCTCCGGCAGAACATCAGCGGACAAGATGCGTGTTCCGCATACAGCCCTCAAAAGCCTCCCCTCAGGATTCCTATAGAGTTTAACCTTATATTCACCGACGCGAATGGTCTCTATTTGCATACCATCTTTAGATTCACCCCGCTCTGAAACTATATCGATCTTTCTAGATTTTTCGACGGGGCGAGCCTCAGGTCTCTCAACATCAGCCTTTTTAGCAATAGCAGGGGAGTACGGAACCTCAACGCCACCAAGTCTACTGACGGCAGCCAAAAGAAAATCATTATTAACGCCGCGATGACTTTTATTACTCCTTACATGATCCATTGAACCAGTTCCCGGGCTACTTTTATATTTGGTAAAAATACTCTCGGCATAGCCAATTGTTTTTCCGGAGCGCATAGTATACATAACCACATCAGCACCATACAGCTTTGCCTGATCAATCAAGGCGTCACCAACATTGTCATCGTAATCGGCATAAGTTGAGTCCAACATCGAAACGGCCTGCACTCTCTTTCTTACATCGGGACTTGAATGCTTCAAAGCGGCAGCAACTCCACGATAACCACCACTAAAAGAAATGAAGTTAAACACTCCGGTTTTCCCCAGAGACTCATCAAGAAACTTAGCCATCTTCTCAAACTTAGACGGAGTATCCTTGAAAAAGTCCCAACGATCATCCATCTTCTTTGACTTATCACATTCCGGGATCACCAAAACAGCATTGATACCGGCTTTTCTCAAAGCTTCAATATGTTTTAAGATCTCGGTATCACCTAGAACTCGATCAATTGTCCAAGTTCCATCGCCATGAAAATAAGTTACATAAACAGGATCCTTTTTCAACAAATCAGGATTATTGGAAAAGTTTACATAAAGCGGCTGACCAGTCGGCGACTCACTCGATTCCAGACGTTTCTCCGCAACAGCAAGATCACCTTCAAGTACAGGCGCAAGACTGGGAGAGCGCTTTGGGACAGGTGGATCCAAGGCTGGAAGAGCATCATCGTAATCAGGTGCAGGTGCCGGAACCGCAGCAGGACCTGGAGCGGGAGCTGGAACATAACCACCGCCCTTTGCTTTGCGTTCCGGAGCAGGAGAATAGAAGCTACGATCAGGCACATCAGCCTCATCGGAAGGCTCAAGCAAGTCTACTCCCGGGTCGGTGGAAACTTTATTTATGCCCTTTACAACCTCCTTCTTTAGTTTTTTCGACCCCAGACGCTTAGCTCTTTCCACCATCATTTTTTCAATTTGCTTTGCAGATAAATCCTCCAGATCCGATTCCGCAATATCGATCGTGGCACGTCCCTCAAGTTCCATATCCAGGGGAACCACCTCACCCTCTTCATTTCTATAGTAAAATCCCATATCATCACTGCCGGTGGGATTGCGAAAAGCCAACTCTTCGTAAACCACCTTGTCTTCAAGATCATTGGCCGGTAAATCATACTTAATCCTAAAACTCTTAACGCCGGGAGGAATAAAGTCCTGAAAACTCATCATGTCACCAGAGTAGTGGTCCGGCATTTTATCCAGGTCAAGCAGAAGAGACACGCTGCCATCACTCTTGATGTCAACTTTCTGACCAGCCTTTGCCAAAGCGTAAGAGGCCTCCTCCAGCTCATATTGTCTTTTAGTAGCTTCGGCTTTTTTATCCTTCTTTTTGGCACGCAAAGCTTCAACCACTTTAAGCTTATCTTCATTTGACTTCAAATCATCAACAGAGCCAAGCAGTTCTCCAAGGGGAGACTCCTTGAGTTTTTCCGAAAGGCCCTTAAGCTTCTCAGCCGCTACCCCTACCGCAGGCTTATTGACATCAGGCGAGGAAGCACTAGGCCCCAACGATGATTCACCCAAACCACCCATAAGAAATATTTAATCCCAGAATTATAGCACAAATCAAAGGAAAAAACAATTAAGCCAACAGAGAATCGATACTGGTTTTAAGATCTGCTGTAACCTCAACACCGAAAGGCAATTTAATTCGACGATTGGCCGATGAAAGCAAAATTTCAACAGGAGTCAGCCCCTTATTGCTCATCAAAAGTTTTTTAATGGTCTCCATTTTTTCCTTATCAAGACCTGCAGGAATTTCAATACAATAGACCTCAGCATTAACAGCTGCGTCAACATCCGGAACATCACCAACGTCCTCGGTCACCTCAACCGAATCTTCAACCTCATCCAAAATATCATCCAATAGGCGAACAGAGAGACCGGCCCTATCCTCTGGATCAAAAAGATCCTGCTCTCGAGCATTTTCAACCATGGTTTCGATGGAGAGAACCTTGGCCGTATCGCAGACAATTTGATACTGACCTCTACGGTTAGACAATTTGCCTGATAATGCCACCACCGAATCCTCGGAGAGAACATCACCAATCTGGCTAAGACCGCGAGGAAAAACCACGACATTAACGCGAGCCGTCGAGTCCTCCAACATAAAGGAAGCCATGTAAGTACCAGACTTCGTCATGAATTTCCTGAATTCTGAAACCAAACCGATCAACTTCACCACTTTGTCCACATGCTTTTTTTGCAAATTCATGACCAAATGAGCTTTCCTGGCAATATATGGAGTCAGCCCCTTAAGTGGATGGCCGGAAACATACATTCCCAAATAATCCTTTTCCCAACGCAAAGCCTGCATGCGAGTAGCCTTGGGAACATTCCGCATCTGAAAAGCAATATTCGCACACTCACTATCATCCAACATGCCAAAAATATCAGTTTGACCATTACTAACGGTTTCCTGAACATTTTTTGCGTATTTCGAAATCTCCGCATGATTATCGGCAATCTGATTTCGATCACCAAACTCATCCAAGGCTCCACCATAGGCCAAAGACTGCAAAAGCTTTTTATTCAAAATTTTAGAAGGAATACGCCTGGCAAAATCCTCCAACGACTTAAAAGGGCCGGATTTTTCACGAACATCAATAATCTCCTGCACAGGCCCTTCACCAACCCCTTTAATTGAAAGCAGACCAAAGCGAATTTGATTGGCCCCGGTAATTGCAAAGTGAGTAAATGACTCGTTAACCGAAGGCGGTAAAACGGCAATTCCCATCTCCGAACACTCTTTTATCTCCAGAACCACCCGGTCAGTGTTTCCGGCATCGCTATATAGCAGAGCCGTCATAAACTCGATAGGGTAATGAGCCTTAAGATATGCTGTTTGATAGGCGATCATCGCGTAACAAACAGCATGAGCACGATTAAAGCCGTAACCGGCAAACGGTTCGATAACTTTTTCAAAAACTTCATAGGCAAACTTTTCATCATAACCGTTTTTAATCGCACCTTTAACAAACATTTCACGCTGTTCAACCAAAAGCGATGCAATCTTCTTACCCACCGCCTTTCTTAGAATATCCGCTTCACCCAAACTAAAGCCGGCAAAATCTCTGGCAATCTGCAAAATCTGTTCCTGATAAACAGCAACACCATAAGTTTTTTGCAAAATAGGCTTAAATGATTTATGCAAATATTTCACCTTCTCCGGATTATGCTTTCCCTTAATGTAAGTCGGAATCCACTCCATGGGCCCGGGACGGTATAGTGCCCCCATGGCCACTATATCCTCAAATTCCGTTGGCTTTAGTTCCTTCAGATAGCGTCGCATCCCGGCAGACTCCAATTGAAACACTCCCGTGGTATCACCCTTCTGCAGTAGTTCGAAGGTTTTAGTATCATCCAAGGGAAGCTTCCCCACATCAACCTCAATATTATGACGATCCTTAACTAGCTCGCAGGTTTTTTCAATGATAGTCAAATTTCTAAGTCCCAAAAAGTCCATCTTTAGAAGGCCGAGATCCTCCAGAGGTCCGGCGGAAAACTGAGTCACAATTTCTTCTCTACCAGAAGCACCAAATTGCAAGGCAGTATAGTCTGTTAGCGGCTTTTCCGAAATAACAACGGCACAGGCATGCGTCCCCACGTGACGAACCGTCCCCTCCAACTGTTTTGCGTAATCCAATAAAACCTTCGTACGATTTTCTGCACGGTAGGCCTTACTTAGCTCCGGATCATTCTCAATCGACTCAGCCAGTGGAGTATGTTTGCCCAAAACTGGCGGGGGAATAATCTTGGCCAATTGGTCAACCTCCTGATAAGGATAGCCCAGGGCTCTTCCCACATCGCGAACAGCCGCTCTAGCTGCCATGGTTCCAAAGGTGATAATCTGTGCCACGTTATCGCGACCATACTTATCAACTACGTAATTCAAGACTTCATCGCGACGGTGATCGGCAAAATCGATATCGATATCGGGCATACTCACACGTTCCGGATTCAAGAAGCGTTCAAAGAATAGCCCATAGGCGATCGGATCAACATCCGTAATATCTAATGACCAGGCGATAATCGCACCGGCAGCCGAACCACGCCCGGGACCAACCGCGATATTTTGCCCTTTTGCATAACGCACAAAATCCGAAACAATCAAGAAATAGGTATCAAACCCCATCTTATTCACCAACTCCAACTCGTAATTCAATCTATCAATATATTCTTGAGGCACCTCCTTATCCCCAAATCGTCTCTTCAGTCCCTCAAAGCAAAGTTGTTTCAAGTAGTCGTCAGGCTTCTCGTTTTGAGGAGTGGGGAAAGAGGGGATAAGACTTTCACCAAAGCTGAAATCCACATTACACATTTCCGCAATCTTCAAAGTATTATCGATTGCGCCTGGAAACTTCATAAAAGCACTCTTTAAGTCATTTACCTCACGAATGGAGTAATCACCCACGTAGCGCATACGATCGTCATCGTTAACATTAGATCCGGTTTGGATACAAAGCAGAACATCATGCGCCTCACTATCTTCTGGACGTGGGTAATGAGAGTCGTTTGTGGCCACCAAATCCAAATCGTACTCTTTAGCTAAATCACGTAACCTTTCGTTGACAATAACCTGATGTTCCATCAAAGGATGATCCTGTACCTCCAAAAAGAAATTCTCCTTACCGAAAATTTCCAGATATTGACGCATCACCTTATGAATTTCATCTTCATTGCCCGATAAAATAGTTCTCGGCAAATGAGCGGCCAGACAGCCACTCAAGGCTATCAATCCTTCCGAATAAGTTTTTAATAAGCCGTAATCAACCCGCGGCTTATAATAGAAGCCCTCCAAATGAGCCTTGGAAACCAGTTTTAACAAATTTTGATAGCCGGTATTGTTCTTGGCCAAAATCGTTAAATGATAAGGCTTCACATCGATGCCGGCCTCCTTATCAAAACGTGTTCGCGGTGCAATGTAAAGTTCGCACCCCAAGATCGGCTTAATCCCCTCTTTTTTTCCCTCTTTATAGAACTCCAGCAAGCCATAGGCAACACCATGATCCGTCAGCCCACAAGCCGGATAACCCAGCTCCTTGGATCTCAAAATCATCTCACGTGGACTACCGTAACCGTCGAGCAAACTGTAATGCGAGTGCGCGTGCAGATTAACAAAACTCATTTTCAGCCAAATTTAGAAAGCAAATGTACATGAATGTGAAAAATCTCTTGCCCACCATCTTTATCAACATTTATTTGTAGCTTGTATCCTGGTAAATTAAGCTTTTTACCAACGTCCCTGCACACCAACATCATCTTCCCCAAGAGGTCCCGGTCTTCATCAGCGCTCATACTGACTGACTCAATATGAGACTTCGGCACAACCAAAAGATGTGTTCTTTCCTTCGGATTAATATCGTGAAAGGCCACACAATCATCATCCTCATAGACAAAGTTAGTTCCAAGTTCACCTCTGGAAATTTTACAAAAAAGACAGTCGGACATAACAAAAAGATTTAGATTATCTAATCGTAATCTATCCTACTGAAGCCACAAAATCAAAACTTATTTTTTAGCCTTTTTCTTAGCGCTTTCATCCAGCTTGTACACCGCACGACCAACTCTCATAAACTGAGAATTCTTCTGAAGATTCAAAGAGATGGTACCTTTCTTCACGTGTCGTTGGCGCAACACCCCTTCAATAATTTCCTGTTTGGTCAATGGGCTCTTTTTTCGAAGTAAATCCTCAATTACATCGGCAACCGTCCCCTTGGAATAACCAAACTCCTTGAGGGCATAAAGTCCACGGCCAACCAAAACAAACTGATCATATCTAATCAATTCATTGTGAACTGCCTGAGTAGTAACTACTTTCTTATCAAAACCAGAACCGGCAATTTTATTGGCAATTTCTACGAAGTGCAGCGGCTTTTTCTCACGTTTCAAAATAATATAGGCTTTATCTCTTATACTTCTAGGATTGATATGCCTCCAGCTCATTAGTCCAAAGCTATCACCAAGATTTTTCAAACGCTTATCAACCTCCAAGGAAGAGACAATCATCGGGTCACTATGATTTTCAATCTTCTCACCCAGTGTTTGTCTTATCTGTACAACAAGTTTTGAGTGAGACGTTACATCATCTCTTTTCTTCAAGGCCTTTATTCCGGCACTGATAATAGAAGAAATTGTTGGCAAATCTATTTCCCGTAGCCTCCAAAATGGATGATGTACGTTAGTTTTCTCAGTCTTAATAATTTCAGGGTTAATGCTTAAAGCCAAACGAATAATATTAGCATCAACACCCTCATCAGACTTAATGGCATTCAAAATTTCACTTACAAGCTTTTTTTCAATAAGCACTCCACCATTATCACGAATAATTTTACCTGCAAGTTCGTTAATAAGACTAAGACGGGTTGTTTGCACAGTACGGCGCAATTTACCTAATGCGATCTTTTCAATTTGACGAATTCTCTCACGGGTAACGGAAAATTGCTGACCAATAGTCTCCAGGGTCCTACGAGGTTTGCTGTCCAAGCTAAAACGCTGAACAACCACATCCTTCTCCTTTGGGGTCAAAACCATAAACATTTCCTCGATAATTTCTGAAAGATTGATCTTCTTGGAAGCAGTTTTACCTGACATGAGAAGTTAAATTAAATCGTAAATTGGAGCGTGCTTAAACATATTTATTTCTCAATCACTTGTCAAGCAAGAAATTTGATAATTATGCAACTATGTTTCATAAGCACCTTCTAAAATCAAGAGGGTAAAATACTCTAATCTGGCCACAGTGTCAAAATATTTTTTAACGATATTTTTTATATTGCAATTTAAAAAGCAATAAGTACAATAATTAGGCTAAAGTGGAGAGGTGGCGTGCCGAAGATGAAGGTTTAGGGAGCTATGCGAGACTAAACCGGAATCAAAGGCCAACTTTCAAAAAATTTGCAAAATACGAATTGAAGCAAATTTCGCCGAAAGTTGGGCGGACCCATTGAGCATTGACCAAATGGGCGAGTGGTGGAATTGGTAGACACGCTAGTCTTAGGAACTAGTGGCGCAAGTCGTGAGGGTTCAAGTCCCTCCTCGCCCACCAGGTAGTGGAGAGGTAGCGTGCCGAGATGCAGGTTTAGCGAGCTAGGCGAGACTAAACCGGAATCGTAGGCCAACTTTCAAGAAATTTGCGAAAAACCTTGAAGCAAATTTCGCTGAAAGTTGAGCGGACCCCATTGAGTACCTTTACTCCACCTCCAAGCTCATATCCAAGCTTCTTACCCCACCGGTCAAGCACCCCATGGAAACTATATCCACACCGGTTTTAGCGTATTCAATAACGTTATCGGCATTAATTCCGCCCGAAGCCTCCAATAGAAGGTCGTCATAATAGCCGGCCTGCTTCAAACCATCTACGATTCCAACTATTTCAGCAGGAAGCATATTATCAAACAACAGAACCCCCACCGATTTCGCGCCCTCGGAAAGATATTTCCTAAGCCCAATTGCGGCCTTAAGAGCATCCTCGCTACTCTCAACTTCCACCTCCACAAAGCGCACGTCAATACGACTTGCTGCGATTTGCGCAAAAAGCTTTTCAAAATCATGCTCCAGCAGAGCCAAATGATTATCTTTTACCAGAATGGCATCATAAAGGCCTAATCTATGCGTTCCGCCACCCGCCAAAACCACCGCCTTTTTGTCCAAAAGCCCCCACAAGGTCTTACGGGTAGGTGCGACTAAAACTTCAGGAACCATATCTACTATAGACTTGGCAAAAGTACAAACGGCAGACATTCTCATTAACAAATTCAAAACCACTCTTTCCACCATCAAAATATCACGCACGTCGCCCGCAATTTCAAGCAAAACGTCACCGGGCTCAAAGGCTTCTCCATCAGTAATTTTAAATTCTAAAACAAAATCCCCCTTCACCCTGGGCCTAAAACGCGCATCAGCCTTTACCAAAAAATACTCAATTTCCTCGCGACCGGCCAAAAAACCGGCCTCCTTAGCGACTACCTTAGCTTTGCATCGGTGTTTACCATGAAAAATAGCCGCTGTTGTCAGATCTCCACGGCTTCCCAGATCCTTTTCCAACTCCAGAAAAGTATAGCGAAAAACCCACTGTTTATAGTTATCGCTATCCAACGACAAAAAATTAGAGACATTATGTGTAAAATCACGCAACAGTTTTCTATTCATAGTACTTAAGTTATAGCAAACATATTATCAAAAGCCTTGCGGGCACGATTAGCAATTTTTCGATCAACTTTAACCACCGGACGCTCATCGCGTAACGCCTTTAAGCTGGCTTCAAGACTGTTCTTCTTCATGTCAAAACACATGTTGCAGAGTCCTTTAAACTTCTTTCCCGGTACTTCACGGTTCAAGCGCTCGGTCATCCCGCACTCCGTTAAGACAAAAAACTCTTTTGCTTTGTCCTTTTTAGCACAGTCTATCATGCCCGAAGTACTGGAAATATAATCAGCCATCTCAAGAACCTCAGGCTTCGACTCCGGGTGAGCGATAATTTTTGCCTCGGGCGACTCACGTTTCACCTCTTCCAAATACTCTTTATTAACATAGTGGTGCACGGGACAATAACCATCCCAAGGAATAATTTCTTTTTCCGGCACTTTACGGGCCACATACGCAGCCAAATTCTTATCGGGTACGAAGATGATTCTTTGTGCCTTAAGCGATTTCGCCACATCAACAGCATTGGAAGAGGTACAGCAAATATCACACTCCGCTTTAACCTCGGCCGTTGAATTTACATAACACATTACGGCGGCATCCGGATGTTGTTTTTTAAACTTACGCAAGCCTTCAACATCAACCATGTCCGCCATGGCACAACCTGCATCAACGAAAGGCACCAAAACCTTCTTGTCCGGATTCAGAATAGCCGCACTCTCAGCCATAAAGTAAACTCCGCAAAAGAGGATTATATCAGCATCTGTCTGAGCAGCCTGCTTGCAAAGCCCCAAGGAGTCACCAATAAAATCGGCCAGCTCATAAAATTCAGGTCTCTGATAGTTGTGCACCAAAATAACGGCATTCTTACTCTTTTTAAGTGCCTTAATCTCATCAATAAGCTTTTTTTGATCAGTGGTCAGTTCCATATATAGCTTTAGCACAGCAAAAGTAGCATTGCCAAAATTAAAAGGCAACAAACAGATCCACCTATTTAGAGAACACCATGTACAAAACGCAACCAGAGAGTCTTAAGACTATCCAGAGAGGCCTTCACTAAACTTGCCAAAATAGATCTGAGTTCACGGATCTTCTTAACCAGATTAGACATTTCAAAAAAACTCATACTACCCGGAGCACTAATCATCTTCATAGCTTTACGTTGCAAATACTTTACCTCTTTCTTAATTTCAGATTCAATTTGCCTGCGCATTACACGTTCATTGGGAATATTCTTTAGTAAATTAGCCTTTATCTCAGCGACAGAAACAGCTGTTTGCGCAACACCGCCGGTAGAAGCACCATCCCCCTTAACCTCATCACTTTCACCTAAAACCTCCGATATTTTACCGGTGGTCTCAACAGATTCATCTAAGCCAATAGCCTCAACATAAGCAGCCTTCCCAAGTTCCTTGGCGGCAGAAATCTCCTTTGCATCACGGCGATCACCTTTATCCACACTCTCGTAAGGGGAGCGAAGTGAAGAAAGATTCTCTTTTGGGCTATTTTTAAAGCTATTTGAGGGCATCCCTTAAAAATTAATCAGTATACTAAATTCTATAACACACGGCAGGATATGTCAACACACTAGTCAATAAAATCGATTTGTCAGCATCACTTCAACTCTGTAAAATCACATACGCAATTTAATTTTATCACACTAGATGGATTTTGAAATAGAAAAAGCCTATGAGGCCAAGAAGTACGAGGACAAAATATATCAGCAATGGCATAGAAGCGGTATTTTTACTCCAAAAGTAAACAAGGACAAGGAAAAGTTTTCAATAGCATTACCACCACCAAATGCCACCGGAAAGCTGCATTTGGGACACGCAACAATGCTGGCGATCGAGGATATTATGATCCGACATAAGCGCATGGAAGGCAAGGAGGCTCTTTGGATACCCGGAACCGACCATGCAGCCATTGCTACACAAAGCGTTGTAGAAAAACAGTTACAGGATCAGGGAATAAAAAATCCCCGTCAGGAATTGGGGCGCAAAAAACTTTTGGAAGAAATTAAAAAGTTTGTTGAAAACAGTAAAGACAATATTCGCGGACAAATGCGTAAAATGGGCGCCAGTTGTGACTGGAGCAGGGAAAAATACACCCTGGACGAAGACATGAATCATGCAGTTAACACCTTCTTTAAGTACATGTATGAAGACGGCCTGATCTACAGAGGAGGCCGAATAGTCAACTGGGATCCAAAAATGCAAACCACAGTTGCCGACGATGAACTGGAATATCTAGAGGAAAACGCCGAATTTTATTACTTTCAATATGGACCGGTGGTTATCGGAACCGCACGCCCTGAAACTAAGTTTCTGGACAAGATTGTAGTGGTTCACCCAAAAGACAAACGCTATAAAGAGCTGATCGGCAAAGAGTTTGAAACGGAATGGATAGAAGGAAAAATAAAATCCAAAGTTATTGCCGATGAATGTATAGATATGAAAATGGGGACCGGCGCCATGACCATTACCCCGGCCCACAGCCTGGTAGACTTTGAACTCGCGGAAAAATATAAGCTGGAAAGTCACCAAATCATAGACTTTGAGGGTAATATCAGAAAAGACGTATCAAAAGAATTTGGCGGCATGCCAATTGCCGAGGCCAGAAAAAAAATTGTAGCAAAGCTGGAAGCAAAGGGCCTACTCGTTAAGGTTGAGAAAAACTACAAACACAATGTGGCCGTTAATTACCGTGGAAAAGGAAAAATAGAACCGCAAATAATGAAACAGTGGTTCATAGATGTCAATAAGCGCGTAATCGACTGGAAAGGCCAAAAGCTCAGTATCAAAGAAGTACTGCAGGACACCGTCAAGAGTAAGATGATCAAAATCGTGCCCTCCAGATTTGAAAAAACCTATTTTCATTGGATCGACAACCTAAAGGACTGGTGCATCTCCAGACAAATTTGGTGGGGCCATCAAATCCCCATTTGGTACAAAGTAAGCGAAGAGCAACTCAACAAATTCAAAAAACACAAAGATGCCTCCAGTATGATCCTAAATGTATTGGACATAGATGGTGAAATTAAATACTCGACTGAGGAGCCACAAAGCAAGGGCCCCTGGATCCAGGATCCCGACACTTTGGACACTTGGTTCAGCTCCGCTCTATGGACTTTCGCTACCCTAGGATGGCCGGAAAAAACCGAAGAACTGAAATATTTTCATCCCACGGACGTATTGGAAACCGGTTACGACATACTCTTCTTCTGGGTGGCCAGAATGATCCTGGCCTCCACCTACGTCCTTCGCCGAGACAAATTTTCGGAAGAGGAGTCAATTCCCTTCAAAACAGTATATCTGCACGGCCTCATTCGCGACAGGAATGGACAAAAAATGAGCAAGTCAAACCCTGAAACCTGTATAGACCCCTTAGACATGATCGATAAGTACGGTGCCGATGCCTTAAGGCTAAGCCTGGTTATCGGCTCAACTCCCGGGAACGACATGAGACTTTATGAAGAAAAAATAGCCGGCTACAGAAACTTCATCAATAAAATCTGGAACGCCTCCAGATTCGCCTTAATGAATGTCCAAAAAACAGATTTAGAGCAAGAATTTGAGCCCGGCATGATAAAATCTTTTGCCGACAAATGGGTTCTTACAAGACTGCAAGAACTCATCAAAGATGTCGACAAAGAAATGAAAAACTACCGGCTATCCGACGCCGGAACAAAAATATACAACTTCATTTGGAGTCAATACTGTGATTGGTATTTGGAGATATGTAAGGGAGAACACAAAAATCCGGCCGTACTACTACACGTTTTAAAAACCTCGCTCAAACTGCTACACCCGTTCGTGCCCTTTGTCAGCGAAAAAATCTGGGAACTACTATCCCCCAAGACCCAATTGATCGCCCAAAGTTGGCCGAAAGCCGATAAAAAACTTATTTTTAAAGAGGAATCCGAGGCCATGGAGGCGATTCATGAAGTCATCAGCGGCATAAGATCGGTGCGGGCAGAGTTAAATGTTGAAGCGGGCAAGAAAATCCATGCCGTAATCTATGGCGGCACTCACAGTGAGGCCATAGAAAGCAAAAGAGAAAGCTTGATGCGTCTGGCTAGGCTGGAATCGTTAACGGTAGAAAAAACCGGCCCCAAAATCCCTCAAGCCCAGTTCATATTAATCAAGGACATTGAAGTATACCTGCCAATGAAGGACCTAATAGATCCGGCGAAAGAAGGTAAAAGGCTTGAAAAGGAAATCAGCTCCAAAAAAGAACTAGTGGAAATGCTGAGTAAGAAATTGGCAAATAAAGGGTTTGTAAAAAATGCTCCCGCGGAACTTGTGGCAAGGGAAGAAGAAAAACTTCAAAATGAAAAGATCAATATCAAAAAACTCGAGAAACAATTGGCGGAACTGAAAAACTACTGAAAAAGTTTTCAAAATGTGCTATAATAAACAAAAATAAAAACAAAAATGGGGCAGGAATATATCCTACAGTTGGTTCAAAAAATAAATAGCCTGATGGCCGAGAAAAAGTATCAGCAGGCTTATTTTGACTGTACAAAACTCCTAAATCAATTTCCGGAAGACTCCCATCTTTTAAAACTCAAAAAAAGGATTGAAGAAGAGGTGGCCGACGAGAACCAAAGGGTTATAAAAAAACGATTGGAAGAAATCACCCCGCTTTGGAAAGAAGAAAAATATCCTGAAATAATCAAGGAGCTGAAAGAAGTCCTGAAACTATCACCAAACAATAAAAAAATTGCGAATCTGATAGCTAAAGCCCAGGAAAAATACAAAGACAAGATACAAGCCCTACAGGAGGAATTTGAAAAAAAACAGGAGGAAAAATTAAAGGAACTCTTCAAAAACAATCCGGAACAACTTTTGGAAGAACTTTTCGAGCTGGAAAAAAACAACCCTGGAAACAAAAGCGTTCAAGCACTCACCGACAAATATCGCACAATGGTTATTAAAAAAAAGATAGATCAAAAAGAGGATCTTATTTATTCAGACAAATACGATGCCATTTATCACTTCATCCAACAACTCTACAAAATAGACAAAAACAATCTCGAAATAAAAAAACTGGAGATGCAAATTCGCAGTAGACAACACGGAAGTCAGTTGGAAGAGAAAAATGAATACATCTACAAAGGCGAAAAACACCTACGCACGCTACTCAACCTAAAAAAATACGACGACGCATTGAAAGCAGCCGAAGAACTCCTGGCAGTTCAGAAAAACAACAAAGTAATACAAAAACTTTATCAAAAAGCTCAAGCCAAAGTCTTCAAACTGAACAAAAATATCGTAACGGATCTTATCGTTGAAAATCAACCTAAGCTTAAGGAAGAATACCACAACGAGAAGTCAAAGTTCATTAAGCTTTAGCCGCCTTCACTTTTAAGCGATAGCGTTTTCTACCGATTCTCTCAAAAACATTGTTATTCTTAAGAGCCAGTAGAATAGTGATTTTTTTAACTTGTCGTTGTTTTAAAACTATATCCACGATTTCATCTTGCGACAATTCCTTATGCTTCTTCAAAATTCGTGAAATAACAGTTGCAACGGTACCGCCCTCATAACCCCATTCAGAAAGAGCATAGATACCGCGCCCGATTAAAACAAATTGCTCGTGACGTATCAACTCGTTGTGAACAGCCTGAATATTTATTGAGCGACGATCAAATTTTTCATTGGAAATTTTGTCGGCAATATCGCGAAAATGCATTGAATTCCTTTCTTTTCTAAGGATATACAAAATCTTATCACGCAGAGTACGTGGATGAATGTGTCTCCATTCAACCAGACCGACCAAGTCGTCATCCAAAATAGTTAGACGCTTATCGATACGTACCAAAGAACGCACCCTCACCGGATCAAAATTGATCTCGGTAAAAACAGGCTTCAAGTCATTATGTAATTTATCAATCGGCTTAACATCACCATACTTATGCAACTGGTTGATAAGGTGATTAGAGGCATGCTTCAGGTAGTAGTCGGAAACATTGTTGTCACGCACATAGGGATAAAAATTAATAGTGTTTCCTACGCATTCAAGGCCTTCATGCAAAACCAATGACAAATGCAAACTACCTTCATCAACAGTAAACTTCTCCGGCAACAAACCTTGCACTTCGCTAAAAAGGTGATCTTCTTTTAAAATACCACCGTTCTCAGTAACCACACTAAGAGCAAAATCATGCAAATGCCTAAGTGAAGTATTAAAAACATTTCTCCGCATTTTTGACAAAGCATTTTTCTCGATTTGCCTAACACGCTCGCGAGTAACTGAAAATTCTTTACCAACTTGCTCCAAAGTGCATTTGGGCATGCCGTTCAAACTAAACCGTTTGCTCACAACGGATTTTTCTTTATCTGAAAGAAGCAGAAGGAGATTATTAACCAGATCAGGTAATTCAAGCAACGTCTGGGCAACATTGGTAGCCTTGCCAGTATACATAGACAATGAGGGTTAGGTCTTAATACTGAAACTGATTATAAAAATTTTTTAGCGGTTCGGCAAAAAAAACACCTTGAGGGGGTTGTCAAAATAGGTTGTTGTTTAATAACTAAATTTCAAAAATATAGCCAATACAATGGATTGTTCGTATATAATTGCGTTTCGAAAATTTCTTCATTTTGTTCCTCAAAGTACTCACATGTACATCAACAGTATTGGTTGGACAAAATAAATTGCGATCCCAAACATCCTCCAGTATTTGAGTCCTACTAAGAACCATGCCGGCATTTTCCATGAAGTAAGAGAGTAAACTGAATTCTTTATTTCTAAGTTCAATCGAATTGGTTCCCACAAAAAACTGCCTTTTACGTAAATCCAATTTTAAACAATCAAATACCAAACACTCCATACGCTTTCTCTTACTTACATAAAAAGATTAAAACAAATTTCGGACAAGTCAAAAAAACAACAACAACCAAAAAAAGAAAATCAAAGCCAAACTTGCAAAACAGGATGCAAATTATGTTGTTGAAAATAAAACAACACAACGCTAAACTATTTACACATTTTAATCCAAAAATATGGCTGAAAAATCACCGAAAAAATACAAAGTAAAGTTACCGGAAGAACTGGAACAGGGAACATACAGCAACGCCGTATCGGTACATTTTAATCAAAACGAATGCATTATCGATTTTGCCTACGTTTTACCAAACACACCCGAGCCGGCTCTTAAAGTTGTGAGCAGAATTAACATGAGTCATAGGACAGCGGAATCATTTCTGAAAGTACTTTCAAACGGTTTATTGGACTGGCGTAACAAACAGGCCGAACACACTGAAAAGAAAAAAGAAGACAAATAATGAAAGTTGTAATCCAGAAATCAGGCGCCGCCAAAGTCGAGGTGGACAAACAAATCGTGGGACAAATCAATGACGGATTAGTAATCCTACTTGGAATTACTCACGATGACGATGACCAAGACATCGAATATCTTACGGAAAAAATAATCAACCTAAGACTTTTTGAGGAAAGCGAAAAGTATTTTGAAAAATCGGCACTGGAAGCTCAAAAAGAGATACTGTTAATATCGCAGTTCACACTCTACGCCAGCTGTAAAAAAGGTCGCAGACCGGATTTCATCAATGCCGCCAAGCCGGAAATTGCAAAACCGCTTTATGAAAAATTCATTAAAAGCTTGGAAAATAAAGGAATAAAAGTTGCAACTGGCGAATTTGGCGCTATGATGCATGTAAGCCTGGTCAACCAAGGACCGGTCACAATAATTATAGACAGTAAAGAAAAATAATATGGATCAAGTAGTCGCACTATGTAAACGCAGAGGTTTCATCTATCCCGGATCGGACATTTACGGAGGATTCGCCAATACCTGGGATTACGGACCATACGGCGCGCAGCTAAAAAAGAACATCAAAGACTTTTGGTGGAAGACTTTTGTCCAGGAACGCGATGACATTATCGGCTTGGATTCGGCAATTCTAATGAACCCAAAAGTTTGGGAGGCCTCCGGACACGTCGGTTCTTTTTCCGACCCTCTTATGGATTGTAAAAACTGTCAGGAAAGGGTCCGCGGCGATAAACTGATAGAGGGAAAACTGGGGATTGAGGCCGCGGCCGGAAAGTCTCTTAAAGAAATCAGCGAAATAATTAAAGAAAATCAAATTCCATGTCCAAAATGTGGAAAATGCGATTTCACCGATGCCAGATCCTTCAACCTAATGTTCAGAACCCATCAGGGTGTAATCGAAGAGACCGCCTCCACGGTATACTTGAGGCCGGAAACCGCACAGGGGATTTTCGTAAACTTCAAAAACATTACCCAAACCACTCGTGCCAAAATTCCTTTTGGCATGGCTCAAATCGGTAAAGCTTTCAGAAATGAAATCACCCCCGGCAACTTCACCTACAGAACTCGGGAATTCGAACAGATGGAGATCGAATATTTCATTGCGCCAAAACCGGAAGCTGAGATTAAAAGAATGTTCGATAAATGGAAACAGGAGTGCTGGCAGTGGTATTTGGACCTGGGCATCAAAACCGACAACCTCCGCTACCGCGAACACGAACAGGATGAGCTTTCTCACTACTCCACCATGACCTTCGATATCGAATACAAATTCCCTTTCGGTTGGGGAGAACTCATGGGGCTAGCATATAGAGGCTGCTTCGATCTTTCTCAACATCAAAAATTTTCCGGTCAAAACATGGAGTACGTCGATCAGGCCACTAATGAAAAATACCTTCCCCACGTAATCGAACCATCATTCGGTGCCGATCGCACCACCCTGATAACCTTATTGGATGCCTACGTGGAAGATGAAATTAACGGTGAAAAGCGCACAGTAATGAAGTTCGACCCTAAAATCGCTCCGGTTAAGGCTGCCATCTTTCCACTTATGAAAAAGCCGGAGTTAAGCAAGGTGGCCGAGAAGATATTCAACGATCTAAAATCCGAATTTCAGCTGGAATACGATGATTCCGGGGCAATAGGTAAAAGATATCGCCGTCAGGACGAAATCGGAACGCCTTTCTGCATCACCGTAGACTTCGACAGCCTGGAGGATCAAAGTGTCACTATCAGAGATCGCGACACCTTGGAGCAAAACCGCATTGAGATAAGCAAAATCGCTGAAATTCTGCGCGAAAAACTTAAATAAAGAGATTCGGCACCTAAAACATTAAAAACAGCCGTAACGCTTGTAAAAAAGCGCTTTTTCTGCTAAAATAATAGGATAATTTGAAGTAGAAACAAAAACACAAATGAAGGATTTTTTCCTTAAACTCTGGCAATACATCGTGGCAAATCCGATACAAACCTTGATTTTGATAGTCGCAGTCTATCTGGGCTTCATTTTGGGATTACGAGTCATGCGCAACCTATACCAAGTTAGACAGTCCAAAAAACTGATCTACATGAGAGTAACCTTGCCAAGAAAAGAGTCGCAAAAAGACAAAGAGAGCGAAACCGACAAAGATTTCCGTGAAAAAATTTCCATCATGGCTCAGTTCTTCAGGAACCTGCATGAAACCAGAGAGCTTAATCTTTGGAACATCATTAGAACCAGACTTTTTCAAAATAACATTTTCACCTTCGAATTGGTTTCACATCAAAAAGTCGTAGACTTCTACATAACATCCCCCAAGTATTACCAAGATATAATCGAGAAGCAACTTACCTCCTACTATCCCGACGCCGACATTCAAATCATGGAGGAATACCAACTCTTACTTCCCGGCGACAAAGTAAAATGCCACTACGCCTACACCGAAAACAACTACTGGTTCCCAATAAAAACTTATAAAGTTGTTGAACATGACCCTCTGGAAGATCTAACCAACATTTTCTCCAAAATGGAGGAAACCGAGAGCGCCGTTATTCAGCTTGTCATGAGACCTAGAAGTGATAAGTGGACCAAAAAAGCTGAAAAATTCGGCGAAGCTTACTTCAAAGGCAAGAAGGCCGGTGGCCTAAAAATACCTATCCTTGGTCCAATAGTTAACGTTTTCAAGGGCATATTTCTTGGCTACGAGAAGATGGATCAGGAACAGGCTCAAGGGGGCGACGGCTATGTGCGTATGTTGCAATCCAAAGAGGATGTAGCTAAAAGAATCGGTGAAAAGTCCTCTCAATCCGGCTTTGATACGGTGATAAGACTTATTGCCATCGCCAAAACCGAAGATCGCGCAGAAGAAATTAACAACAACATGATAGTGGCATTCAATCTCTACAAAGACACCTCGTCCAACTGGTTTCAAACAAAAAGACTGTTCCTCATAGATTCAATTAACGACAAATGGTTATACTTTAACTTTAAGAAGCGCCTACTGGATACCAGATTCCTGTTTTTGGGAGAACGCAATTCCATTCTTAGCGAAGAGGAATTGGCCAGCATCTACCATCTGCCTACCAGCAAATACAACAAGAGCCCGGTAATCCGTTGGTTGGATTACAAAGTGTTACCGGCACCATTGGAACTCCCGGCCGAAGGCATCTTGTTGGGTCACAATGTCTATCGAGGAAACAAACGCGAAGTTCGCTTCCTGAAAAAAGATCGCTCCAGACATCACTACATCATCGGTAAATCCGGTTCCGGTAAATCCAGCCTTTTATCATACATGGCCAGACAGGACATCGCGAACGGCGAGGGAGTCTGTGTAGTAGATCCGCACGGCGACCTGATTGAAGACATCCTGGAATATGTACCGAAAGAAAGAGCCAAAGACGTAATCGTTTTCGACCCCAGTGATTTGGAGCGCCCAATGGGTCTAAACATGCTCGAGGCCAACGACTCGGCCCAAATGGACATGGCCTCCTCCGAAGCTACCGAGATCTTCATCAAACTGTTTGGCGATGAGATCTTCGGCCCACGTATCCAACACTACTTCAGAAACGCCTGTCTTACATTGATGGAAGACAAAGAAGAAGGTGCAACCTTGATCGACGTACCGCGTATATTCACCGACGACGCTTTCTTGAAATATAAGGTTAAAAAGGTTAAAAATCCGGTCGTTAAATCCTTCTGGCAACACGAATACGCTAACACCGGTGATCGCGAAAGACAGGAGATGATTCCCTATTTCAGCTCCAAGTTTGGTCCTTTCATCACCAACTCGATCATGAGAAACACCATTGGCCAAAAACAATCGGCCTTTGACTTCAGAAAGGTGATGGACGAGGGCAAGATTCTCTTCGTAAAACTTTCAAAAGGTAAGATCGGTGGTCTAAACACTCAGCTACTCGGTTTGATTATTGTAGCCAGAATCCAGATGGCTGCCATGAGCCGTGCCGATATGCCCGAAGAGGATCGTAAAGATTTCTTTCTCTACGTGGATGAGTTCCAGAATTTCGCCACCGACAGTTTCAGCACCATCCTCTCCGAGGCTCGAAAATACCGACTAAATCTAATCATGGCTCATCAGTACATAAATCAGCTGGTGGTGAGCAAGTTCGGGCAAACCTCAACTCAAATCAGAGACGCTGTCTTTGGTAACGTCGGTACGCTTTGTTCCTTTAAGGTTGGTGCCGACGACGCCGAATACTTGTCTAAAGAGTACGCACCGCTTCTCACTGAACAGGACATCATCGGCATTTCAAACTACAAAATGTACATGAAGTTAAATATCAACAACACCACTTCGCGACCATTTTCCTGCAACACCATCTGGGACACAACCGGCCAAAACAAGAAGGTGGCCAAGATCATTAAGGAATACTCACGACTAAAACACGGTCGAAAAAGAGACTTCGTGGAACAAGAGATTACCACTCGCATCGGCATCGACATGAATGCCGCGCCGGTAGATCTAAGCAAAATACCCGGACAACCCGGCGCTCAAAACCCTGCGGAAGGCAACGCCATGGCTCAATTATTGGCGGGCGGCGGGGGAGCACCGCCGGCAATACCTCCGGCCACTGCACCAGAGGAGGAAGAGGGCGAGGCGAAAAAGGAAGAATAAATTTAAGACTACAAAAAACAAAACACCTGCCTATTGACAAAAATGCGTTTTATTGATAGAATTAGAGGCTTTGTAAGATAGAAGATTCTCTATTTATACAAACGTCCTTTAAAACTAGTAAGTGGAGAGCCATCTGTCTCTCAAACATGGCATGGCGCCTGGCTTATTTCAAGCCTGAGCGACTGTCTCGAGCGATAGATCCTCTCTCTACTTCAAACGCATTTGCTTTAATGCAAATTAGACTTTAGTTAAATCAAGTTCATCTACTTTCTCATCTTTCCAGCCCACACAGGCTCTTTAAAGTTTTAAAATAATTTAAGACCTAAAAGAGCCTGTGATGGAGCAAAGGAACAGGTGTCCTAGCGGCACCAAACCTACGCCCCAATCGCATTCACAGATGCACGCCTTTAACAGGCTCCCGGGGCTTAGGCCTAACTCCGGAAAGACGTGCGACACCTGTCGACAGGAGAGACCGAGATGAAGACGCAGACCCGTTTCTACACCGCCGCCCGCGCCGTCATGGCGTTGGGCATCATGGCCGCGAGCTTCGTGCTCATGGCCGCCCACCCCAACACCGCCTACGCCGACACGCCGACGCTGACCGCCACGCAGGAGACGCTCCTGGAGGAGTTCGTCGAGCAGTTCGACTCGGACACCCCCTACCCCGAGGGGCGCTGGTCGCAGTACCACGCCCTGAAGAAGTTCCTGGGGGACAAGTCCGCGTCGGGTGAGCTCAAGGTGATCGACCAGTTCCTCCGCACCCCGTCCACCGGTTCCGCCATCCTCCCGCCCTTCTGCGCCACCCTGGCGCACGCCGACTGCTTCAAGGCCCTGATCATGTTCCACGAGTCCTTCCCGCTCTCCAAGGAGGCGGCGAAGACCAAGTGGGGCGCGATGTCCATGGCCGACAAGCTCGTCGTCGTCACCACGTTCGGCGCGGATCTCCGCTACGCCCTCAGCCAGTACGCGCCGGACGAGGGCACCACCGAAGAGTGGTCGAAGAAGTCCGATAAGGACGTCCTCACCTTCCTCGGCGCCAGCGCGGACAACTGGCACGCGTTGCGGGCCTACATCCGCTCGGCCCCCCGCGAGAAGGGCAGCTCGGTGCTCCGGAACCCCTGGAAGGGCAACTCCACCAAGCCGCAGGTCACCACCGTCGTTCAGGAGGTGGACTGCAGCAAGGTGAAGGCCTGCCTCAGCGGCACGGACTGCCCGTGCAAGTGCCCCGAGAAGGCCCCGGCCCCCGTCGTCGCCCCGGTCCGGAAGGAGGTGAAGTAGCCGCAAGGCAACACGTGGCCAGTTAAACGGTCGCGCTCCCAAAGCTAAAGTCTAGTGCAACAGAAGCGAATGTACTGAAGCTGAAGGGAGGAAAGGCCCGCCGTCTACGACGCGCGGGCCTTTCTGTTATACAAGCCAAAAATAAACAAAAAGTTCTCCCCGGGGACAACTTTTATAATTTCAACAAATCCACTAAGCCCTCAACTACCTACCGGCCACTTCTTGCTTCAAAGTCTTATACTTAGCTAATTTTTCATTCATTTCCGCCACGACAGGGGAATCCGAACTATAGCGTCCGGAACCTATCAAAAACTCCAAAGACTTAACAGTCTGGTCAATAACATCACTTTTATTGGAAGAAAGCTCATAGGCGTTGTCCGCTGCGGCAATAATTGAGCGATGATAGTACAAATCGTCCAAATCGGGCGTAATCATCCCAACTCGACCATATTTGTCCAAGAACTCCAATTGCCTTTTTACGGCCCAAAAGTTCAGGTTTTTATAGCGCCCGTTATCCTTGCTTTCCGGATCTTCATAAAAATCCACAAATTTTCCGCTAAATTGACGCATAGCGGCAACCAAAGTATCGATTCCATTGGCTCGTTTGGACTCAAAAAGCCTTCGGGAGGCAGTATCGTTAACATTAGCCCAAAAAGCCGGATCTTCAAGTGCAGTTGGTGGCATGGCTGAAAGCCAGGGCTCAAGAAAAGCAACAAAATCCTTAAATTCGGTAATCTCCGACTCTTTTATCTCATAAAATTCAAAAAATTCGGGAGTATTAAAGGCCGGCCTCGGCTCGGTCTCAGCGGTTTCAGGCTGCACCACAGGCGCCTCGGCCACTGCAGGCTCAACAACCGGAACATCAGGCTCACTAGCAGCCTTTTTACGCGTAGTCATATAGACAAAACGATCTTTCACACCGTCTTTCTTGCCTTTTCCACTACCTTTAACAATTTTTAAAGTTTCAACAGACAAGGAATCAGCTGTTCCATCCAAAGCGGGATATACCGTTAATATACGATCAAAACCGGTGGCAAAATTCAAAAAACCCTCACTGCCATAAATAAAGGAGCCACCACTTGACTTCACAAGCTTAAAAACGTCATTTTTAAAACCACGGAATTGACGCTTAAAGTCAGTTTTTTCGAGCTGCCCGTACTTTGCAAACAACTCGACCGCGGGCTTTAACTTTTCATACCACTTCAAAGTCTCAGCATCAAATTTTTGGTAACATTTGGTCATCACCAAAGCCGCGTTCATGAACTTCTCATACCAATCTGGCTTGTGCCACTTCATGGCGTAAGCGTCGGAATCCACGGAGGCCACAATCGTAGCCGGATCTTTTTCCCTCATTTTTTTGACAATCTCAGAGTTTTTACGAGTTTCGCCGGACTTGAAAACTTCGGAAAAAACCTCAGTCTCCGACTCAACCTCTTCTCTCAGATTCGCACGAGCCACCGGTGCCAGATTCGCGCTTAACTGAAGCCTTTCAGCCACATGAAAACGTGCTTGACTCACAAGCCCCTCGGTTGCGACCTCACGCATTTCAGCAGCACTTTGCGGTCCTAAGCCGCCATGATCCGGACTAAGAGCTTCATCAGCCATTTTTGTTTTTATTTATTAAACAATTATACCACAAATAAGCCCTTTTTTAAAGGACATAAATAAACCAAGGCCCGACGAACGAATTCGCCGGGCCGATTGGTTGCCATCACTGTGTCGATGCCGAGTAGGGAGCCCGCCGATGGTCAGGCGGGCGCCCTTTGCCGTTGCCGAGACTCGATCAGGGCTTGCCGGGGGCCGTCAGCGCGACGCTGCAGGCCTCCTGGCGACCGTCCTCGAAGATGCTCACGCAGCGCTTCGAGTAGGTGGCCTTGAGGAGCACCGACGCCTTCCCCTTGGGGGCGATCTCGACGATCAACCCCTCGGTGAAGACGCGCCAGCCCTCCGGCATGAGCCCCTGAATCTGGACCTTCGCCTCGTCCCCCTCGCGCACCAACACGATGTCGATGTGGGGGGCCCGGTGGGTCTTCACGACGTAGTCGGGGATCCCCGCCACGCGGAAGTCCTGCGGGTTGACGAGGTCGGCGTCGGCGAGCTCCTGACGGGCCTGCGTGAAGTCGGTGCAGTCGGGCGCGGTCTTGCGCTCCGCCTCGGGCACCGCCTCGCACAGCTCGCGCGAGAGCTTCAGGGCCTTGATGCGCCCCTCCGCCTCGGCCTTCTTCAGGGCCTCGCGCTCCGCCTTGGTCTGCGCCGCCCGCTCCCGCTCGAAGTCGCGGACGCTGCGGCGGGCCTCGGTGAGCTCGGCCGTCACGCGGTCCTTCTCGGCGGCGATCTGGCGCTCCTTCTCGACGACGAGCTCCTTCTCGGACTGCGCGGTCTCCAGACGCGCGTGGGGGTTGGTGGTCGCGCACCCGGAGATGGCGACGATGATGGCCAAGGCCGTGAGGCCCAGACCCGGCTTCAGGTTCTCGAACACGCTGCTCTTCATGGTGTCCTCCTCGGGACTTCATGGGGATCTCGAAGGTCTGCGCAGTACCCCTCGAAACCCGGTGGTTTGGGCCGACGTGGCCCGAAAAACGAGTGGGGGATTCAAGCCGCCGCAAGCACCGAAGCCAAAGCCCGGATACTCCCCCCTACGACGATATCAACCAAGGAAGGATCCTTAGCAAATATCATCGCAGGAAGTCGACGACAAGAAAATTGCGCAAACCGTAAAACAGCAAATTTTGGCATTTAAACACAATGATAGCAAACCAATATTCTCTTCCTCCTAAGAGCAGTCCGTCTTCCAGCAGTGCCGGAAGAGAACAAAACCCAAGTCAAGAAGGAAAAGAAGTTGGCTTGCTACAGTCAAATTGTAAAAGGGCGGCCAGATGCCTGGGCACAATACAACCCAAACAAAACAGCCCGAAACTATAACAAAAAAGCCAAAATTTGTCAAGACAGTCTTTCGCACAACAAATCAGACCTTGGTGGCAGGAGAGAGACTTGAACTCTCGACCTCCGGGTTATGAATCCGACGCTCTAACCACCTGAGCTACCCTGCCACAAATCCAGACCAACCAAAATTACAGAAAAAAGCCCAAAAATTCAAGAAATTTGTACAAAAAAAACAACCTCTTTCTAAAAGGTTTCTTATTTTGGTTGCGGGGGGCGGATTCGAACCACCGACCTTCGGGTTATGAGCCCGACGAGCTGCCACTGCTCCACCCCGCGTCATTAGCCACACAAACTTAATAAATATTACGCACAAAGTCAATCTTCAAAAAAGAATTCCTTCCACTCCTGCAAATTAGATTTGCCACCATGCTTGGCAAAATCACCAGCATCTTCAACTTCCTCGGCCGTTTCATCGGTCAAAACTTCCGGTGACAAAATGATCACTTCTTCTCCGGGATTAACCAATCCTAAATTCTGCTTTGCGAT
>CAYLHX010000013.1:0-37800 GCA_964383675.1 uncultured Candidatus Peribacteria bacterium
ATTCTTAAATTTGCGGCAGCGGACAAGTTGATTCTGGGGCTATGTAACGGTTTCCAAATAATGGCCAATCTCGGGCTCGTACCGGCGGTGGATCTGAAATACGGTGAACGACAATCGGCACTTATGCATAACGCCACCACGCGTTTCGAATGTCGCTGGGTGTATTTAAAAAACACCTCCGATAAATGTATCTGGACCAGAGATTTAAGCATCACTCACCTACCCATGGCTCACGGTGAAGGAAATTTTTATGCCGCTCCGGAAATACTGGAAAAAATGAAAGCAAACGATCAGATTGTCCTTAAGTACGTAAAAGAAGATGGCTCACCGGCCAATCAGGAATTTCCCCATAATCCAAACGGTGCGCTGGAAGATATTGCCGGAGTCTGTGATCCTACCGGCAGAATCTTCGCCATGATGCCCCATCCCGAAAGATTTAACTCCTTCGTCAATGAAGAAGGCTGGGAGCTTAAAAAAGAAAAACTGATCCGTGAAGGAAAGCCTTTACCGAAAGAGGGAGAAGGGCTTAAAATATTCAAAAATGCCATTAAATACTTCAGCTAATGGAGACACATAAGATTCAAGAAAACTTAAAAAAACCGGGACACCTCCTAAATAATATTGTCTTTTTCCTATTCGGCATTTTTATAACAACCACAATCTTTGCCATCATTATCCAATTATTGGGACCGACCGGATTATGGGTCGGCTTACTTCTGAATATAGGCCTAATTTTTTGCGGCTTTTATTATGTGGAGAAAAGCAGTTTCTTAAGAAAAGTCACCTGGGGTATGTTATCCATTCTGGTAATCGGAACCGTCGCCTTCTTCGTAGGACTGCAAGTTTTAAACAATCTCTGGAGCGACATCTAATCAGATTCCAAAAATTCTTAAAAACAAACCTCCTACCATGGTCAAAGCCATTAAGGCGAGTGGTAGGAATATTTGTAAAGTTTGACGTGGAAAATACCTAATCATAATAAATACTCTCGTACACATCGACCCCAATACGATGATCACAAAAGACCATCCCAGAATATCCAAAGCCACAAATCCCTGAGAAAACAAATCGCCAGTAGCCACAATAGCGGCGGAGGAGCTAACCATAGAGGCCAGTAAGCTACTTAAGTAGAAGTAACTGTCTGGCAGATAAAAATTCACCAATGAGGACATTAAAATAATAATCAAAAAGGCAACCACGAAATCTCTGATCGTTTTAAGTGGCATGGCTCTTTCGGTAAAGCTAAAGGCTTTTACCTCCACCCGTTTGATATTAAAAATCAAAATCAGCAAAGTGCCGAAAATCGTAAGCAAATAAGGCAACAACATTAGTTCAAAAGCTTCAACGGAAACCAGATAACGAATAATAACCACATCTCGAACCAAGGCTCCCAAAACAGCAGTTAAATAAACGGTATAGACATCTTGAAACTTCAAGTTACTTTTACTGGCATTACGGGAGATAAGATAAATCGTTCCAATGGAAGAAACCAATCCGCCCAAAAAGCTGGTAAAAATAATCGCGCGTTTGCCCTTGGAATATTTGGCAAAGAAGTGCGAGAAGAAGCTTAAAACACTTAAAAGCGCTACAATTTTCCAGACAAACAAAGCATTCAAAGTATAAAAACCCAACTCCCACTGCAAATTAGCCGGTATCAGTGGCGTAACAATAAACAAAACCACGATAAACAACATAAAATCAATTACATCTCTCCCTTGAATGGTCTCCACAAAAGCCTCCCACTCTTCTTTCAGTTTCAAGATCAAAATCAACAAAACTATAAACACAAAGATCTGCCAATTCGGCACACTTAAACCAGTCAAACTGCTAAGGACAAAAACCGCTGGCATGGCAAAAAAAGTGGTAAACCCTCCAACCTTATCTTTGGAAAATTTTTCATTGTAAAAATAAAAGGCCAAAAACCCCAAGATAACAATAAAAGAAAGAAAGAAAAAGAAGCTTATCTGCTTATAGGGCAAAATATTTGTCGACAAAAAGCCCAACATAGAAATAATCATAAAATCACGAACACCGATATCTTTCTTGGTGAAGTTGGAACTGATCTGTCTTTCCACGCCGGTGATAAAACCGACCAAAAGTGAAACCCCCAATTTAATAAAAAACTCCTGCATATTAATCGACTAAAATTTTACGTGGTTTTGCGCCGTCAGCCGGACCGACAACTCCGTTTTCTTCAAGCAAATCAATCAAACGGGCCGCCCTGGCATAGCCCACTTTCAATCGCCTCTGCAACAAAGAGGCCGAAGCCTTCCTAGTCTCTTTAACCAATTTAAAGGCCTCTTCATACAAGTTATCATCATCACTTCCCGCCTGCGAATCGGGCACGCCAACCAACTGTTGTTGCGCCGTCTCATTGGAGGTAATCGTAGTGTCGTAATCCGGCTCAATCGTCAACTTCACTCTATTGGTCAGCCTCTCAATCTCTTCAGTGGAAACGTAAATTCCCTGAATACGAACCGGCCGATTTTTTCCGGTTGGTAGATACAACATGTCTCCCCTGCCCACCAAATCTTCGGCGCCCACACCATCCAAAATCGTTCTGGAATCAATGGAACTGCTAACCGCAAAAGCTATTCTTGAAGGGATATTGGCCTTAATCAAACCGGTAATAACATCCACCGATGGTCTCTGAGTCGCGATGATCAAATGAATTCCAACCGCCCTGGCCATCTGAGCGATACGACAAATTGAAGCCTCAACCTCCTTACCGGCCACCATCATCAGGTCGGCCAACTCATCAATGACAATTATAATCTTAGGCAAAGGTTTAACTCCCTCCAGCTCATTATATTCATAGATATTTCTCACTCTCTTTTCAGAGAGCTCGCTATATCTTCTGGTCATCTCAGCTACGGCCCAGCGCAGTGAAATTGAAGCTTTTTCCGGATCGGTAATCACCGGTGTCAACAAATGAGGCAGATTATTATAGGAACTAAGCTCCACTCTCTTTGGATCAATCATGATCATCTTCAAATCTTGCGGTGAATTCTGATACAAGAAAGACATCAGGAAGGTGTTCATCGCCACAGATTTACCACTACCTGTCGCTCCCGCAATCAACAAATGCGGCATCGTTTCCAGATTAGCAATCACCGGCCTGCCCGCCACATCTCTTCCCAAAGGTAAAGTAAGCTTGGATTTGGAATCCGTGAACTCGGCACTTTCCAAAATCTCTCTCAAATAAACCACCGCGCGATATCCGTTCGGCACCTCAATTCCCACCAAAGATTTACCCGGAATAGGCGCCTCAATACGAATTCTTTCGGCTGCCAGTGCCAAGGCAAGATCATTCTTAAGAGAGGTTATCTTCGAAAGTTTAACACCTTCGTGCGGCTTCAAGGTATACTGAATCACCGTTGGTCCCACATTCACCTCGTGCATCACCACGTCAATTCCGAACTGATTAAGTTTTTTCTTAATCTTATCCGCGCAATCACGCAAAAGTTTTTCATCAACTTTCACACTGCTATCCCCACTCTTCAATAAATCAAGTGAAGGAAACTCCCAATCATAATCATCTTCCTCATCCTTATAAGCCTCTTCATCAAGATCTTCCCGCATCTTCTGCTCTTCACCTTTATTCACCTTCAGGGCCTCTTCCTCGCTCACCTCAGCCTCCTCATCGCTTTCATCAACTACATCCTCGGTTTTACGAATCTGTGATTTATGTATCAATATCTCCGGAATCTCCAACTCTTCTTCTTCCTCTTCATCTTCTTCATCTCTCTTCACACCGCGTCTTTGACGATCATTATCTTTGGTCATCTCTATTTTGATCTGAGGCACGATAAATTTAAAAATCTCCTTAATAGAAACCTCGAAAATCAGCAGTAAAGAGACCAAAAAAGTAGCCACAAAGACAATTGTGGAGCCGATACGCCCCACTCCCAAAACCTACAAAAACAAAAAATTGGTCACAAACCCGACATACCCGCCATAACGTCCCTCGGCTGCATAATCATAAATCTGCTCAATCGGAACGGATAAATGAATAATACTTAAAATTGAAGTAATAAAAAGCATAAATCCCAAGGTCCTGCTGGCTCCAAAATTAACCTTTTTCGAAAAAAACAACATCAAGGAAATTAAAACAAAAACTCCCGGAATCACATAAATCCCCCAACCCAAGATAGGCTGAAGCATATTCACCCAAGCATCACCGATAAAACCAAAGGCGCCTTTGATACTCAAAACCGTCAAAATCCCCACTGCGAGATAAATAATCCCCCAGATCTCTCTGGCAACAGAGGCCTTCACCTTAATTTTAATGGTTTTTCGCTTACGAGACCTGCTTGCTTTTCTTCTTGCAGCCATCTAAGAAATAATTATCATGATTTAACTAGAACAATATACAGAAAAACTGGCTTTTTGCCTAGTTAAATTAAAAATATTTACCAACCGAATCAAGTCAAAACTCCCGCTTGAAAATCCCAACTCGGCAAACTATACTAGGGGCCATGGTAAAGACAAGATTTGCACCATCACCTACAGGATATTTGCACGTTGGAGGACTGAGAACAGCTCTCTATTGCTACCTCTTTGCCAAAAAAAACAAAGGCACCTTTGTGCTGAGAATTGAAGATACCGATCAGGAAAGATACGTTGAGGGAGCAAAGGAAAACCTGATCAAGACTTTGGACTGGATGGGACTAGAGTATGAGGAAGGGCCACTTATTGAAGGAGGAGAGCGCGGAGATTGCGGTCCCTACATTCAATCCGAAAGAACCGAAATTTATCGTGAATATGCCAATAAGTTAATTGAATGCGGTCAAGCATACCGTTGCTTCTGTAGCAAGGAACGCCTGGACGAAATGCGCGAAAGACAAAAAGCCAACAAGGAGGCTCCAATGTACGACCGAAAATGCCTGGATCTGCCGGAATCTGAAATCAATGAACATCTGGAAAAAGGAACCTCCTTTGTATTAAGGCAAAAAATGCCCTACGAGATCATTAAATTTAAAGACATCATTCGCGGAAATGTTCAGTTCGACGGAAAAACCATTGATGATCAAGTTTTAATGAAATCCGATGGCTTTCCAACTTATCACCTGGCCAATGTTGTGGATGATCATTTAATGGAAATCACCCACGTTATTCGTGGTGAAGAGTGGCTCCCTTCGACTCCGAAACATATAGCACTATATAAAGCCTTCGGCTGGGAACCGCCGCAATTCGCTCATTTACCACTACTTTTGAATCCGGACCGCACCAAGCTTTCCAAAAGACAAGGCCACGTCGCCGTGGAAGATTATATTCAGGAAGGATATCTGAAAGAGTCCATTCTGAATTTTGTGGTTTTTCTGGGCTGGAATCCTGGTAGCGGTGAAGAAAAAGAAATTTTTACTTTAAAAGAGCTGGAAGAGGTTTTCAGTCTGGAAAAAGTTCACAAATCCGGAGCGGTCTTCAACATAGAGAAACTTGACTGGTTCAACTGGCGCTGGCAAAAGGAAAATTATCAGAAGGAACTTGAAAGTTTGGCAAAAAAAATCGATCCTGAAAGTCGTATTGAAGAGCCACGCAAAGATCAATTTCAATACGTTTTTACCAATACAGAAGCAGAAAAACAATTCATTGAAAAGCGCGGTGAAATGCTCCTGGCAATCATCAAGGCACATCTTTCAGAGGAAAACATCGAACCTTTGACCACTGATCGAGAGAAACTACACAAAATACTTATTACCATCGAAGAAAAGATTCTGCGCAACCCAAAAGAAGTTTTGGAACATATCGATTTCTATCAGAGACTACCCGAATATTCCAAAGAATTGTTGACTCACGAAAAAATGAGAGTAAACTTTGAGGTGGCTTACGATTCTTTGACAGCAAGTCTGAAAGCACTTAGCACGCTTGACGATTGGGAGCTTTTCTCAGTAGAAGAAGCATTGCTAAAAGTGGTGGAAGAATTGGGAGTAAAAAACGGACAAGTTTTCTGGCCTTTAAGATCAGCTTTAAGTGGCCTTCAATTCTCCCCTGGAGTATTTGAAATCGCCTGGGTACTGGGCAAAGAAGAAACTTTACGCAGAATCGAAATAGCCTTGAAAAAACTTAAGTAGCATAAATCATGAACTATCCCGATATAAAAAACGCGGTAAAACACCTACAAGAAACTTGCAAATGTCTGCAATGTGAGAGCAAATATCGTAAAAATGACGTCCACATTGTTGCGACCACGCAAATGGAAGGTCTTTTTGATTTAAGATGCCCGAAATGTCAATGTTCCACCATAGTTACTGTGCTCTTGGCACCGGAGATGGAGGTAAAAAAGGCTCACACTCAAAGAACGCATCATTCAATTTCTCACGATGACGTGCTGGATATTAAAAATTTTCTCAATAACTTTGACGGAGACTTTAAAAAACTTTTCATCAAAAAGAAATGAAAAAAATAATATCTTTAAGTTTGCTATCATTGACTATTGCTGCGGCTTTTTCCGGCTGCAAATTAAAAGAGGATACCGATAAACTGGTGGAAGATGTCAGTGCCTCTTATGATAATGTCGTAAATGAAACAAAGGAAGTAATTGAAGAGGTAAATGAGGCTAAGGCCAAAGTTGAAGAGACCATTGAAGATGTTAAAACCGCCAAAGAAAAAGTGGACGAAGCTTCAGACGCCATAAAAGAGGTAACTGAATAACAGCTAATTGCCGAATAGAAATGCTGAAGTGCCAATTTCACGTACACGCTGCCGGAGATCCGGTAGACTACATAACTCATACCGCCAAGCAATTAATAAGCCAAGCGGCCAAATTGGGCTATGAAGTTTTAGCCATAACCTGCCACCGCAAACTCCTTTTCAACAAGGAGCTCAAAAAATACGCCGAGAAACACAACATTCTTTTGATACCGGCAATAGAATTCGAAATAAATGAAAAACACATTCTTGGAATTAATGTCGATAAAGAAATAGAAAGTGTAAATAGTTTTGAAAAGCTGAAAGAATATCGTCAAAAACACCCGGACTGTTTAATTATCGCACCACACCCCTTCTTTCCGGGAAAGATAACTCTTAAAGACGACCTGGAGAAAAACATCGAACTCTTCGATGCCATCGAGCACTCCTTCTGCTACACTACCTGGAAAAATTACAACAATGAAGCTCTCGCTGTTGCTCAGAAATACAACAAGGCCGTAATCTCCACTTCCGACTGTCACATACTGCGATATCTGGATCTTGGCTATACAAAAATCAACTGCAAAAAAGATATCAAGACCATAATTAAAACAATCAAAAATAGTGGCTACACAAACGATAAAGTAAATAATCAACAACATCCCATCAGCGTTTTTTTGATCGCAAAAATGATCCTGCAACAAATACTGCGCAACATCTTCAAACCCAAAATCGGCAAATTTGGTTAATAGTCAAAGTAAATGTATAATACAAGCACCTCATACTTTGAAAAATGAATACCTTTATCCGCAAAGTCAAAAATCTGGCTAAGAAAAAAAATAAGACCATTGTTTTGCCTGAGGGAACCGAAGAACGCATTCTCAGAGCAACGGAGGATATCGTAAAACAACAAATCGCCAAGATTATCCTGGTTGGACCGCCAAAAACCATCAAGAGTAAAGCAAAAAAGTTAGGACTGGAAATAGATTTTGAAAAAATTCAGATCGTCGACCCCAAAACTTCCAAATTAACATCCGCTTATGCCAAAAAATTTCATGAACTACGAAAAGATAAAGGTATAAGCGAAAAACAAGCAAAAGAAATAGTTCAAGACATGAATTATTTCGGTACCATGATGGTCTACATGGACGACGCCGATGGCATGGTAACCGGAACCACCTACCCCACCGACGACTCCATCAGGCCGGCCCTGCAAATAATTAAAACCCAGGAGAAGTTCCACAAAGTTTCCGGAGTTTTTTTCATGGTTTTGGATAATCGACTACTGCTTTTTGCCGATGCAGCAATCACTATCTCGCCAAATTCTCACGATCTGGTAGATATTGCCATTGATACGGCCGAAACAGCTAAAAAATTTGGAATCGAACCGAAAATTGCTCTTTTATCCTTCTCTACCAAAGGTTCCGCGGATCATCCTTTAGTGGATAAAATTCAGGAGGCGGTCGCCATGTTGAAGTACGAAAGACCAGACCTGATTGTAGATGGCGACCTGCAAGTCGATGCCGCCCTGGTACCGGACGTCGCCAAAAGAAAATGCCCCAACTCCCCTATTCAGGGTGATGCCAACATCTTAGTTTTTCCCGACCTGGAATCGGCCAACATAGCTTATAAACTGGTGGAAAGATTGGCCAAGGCGAAAGCTATCGGACCAATCCTGCAGGGACTTAAAAAACCCGTAAATGATTTGTCCCGCGGTTGCCACTACAAAGACATTGTAAACGTTACCGCCTTTACCGTTTGCGAATGTGGTGATTAAACCAGCTAAACTCTCAAATTAAATGAACGAATTAAATATCTACAACATACCGGCTTACCAAAGGAAAAAAAGCCTGGCTGCAAAGTCCAGAAAATCCGCAAAAAATGCCACCAAGGCCGGCAGTGCAAAAAGTAGCAAAAAACGCACCTCCAAAAAGACCAAAGCCTCTACAGAGCTACTCTTCAGCGACAATCTCAGCAATATTCCGGTTCGTGAGACACCGCCTACAGAGGATCTATATCAGGAAAGAGTTGAAAAGAAGATGGCCGCAGAGCTTCATGAATGGAAGCTCTGCGGCCACATCGAAGGCTACTTCGATAAAATCGAAGTAGCCATTATCAAGGTTGTAAGCCCTATTCGCACCGGCGACATCCTACTGATGGAAAAAGACTCCGAGGGACTCTTTGAGATGAAAATAAACTCTATGCAGATCGACCGCAAGGATGTAACCCTCGCCCGTTCCGGCAGCGACATAGGCCTTAAAATTGCCTTAAAAGCAAAAGTCGGCACTCCCGTATACAAATTAATGGAATAATTCTCCATGCTCATTTTGGTTATCAATTCAGGCTCCTCCTCGCTTAAGTTTCAACTGATTAAGACCGGTAAAGAATTTAACACCTTGGCCAAGGGACACATCGATGGCATCGGCTTAAAAAGCTGTAAGTTCACTTTCAGCGGAGCGGACAAAAATATCGGACAAAAATTTGAGGTAAAAGATCATCGCGAAGCTTTGAATCTAACTTTCCAAACTCTCACCAAAGCCGGCATCATTAAAAAATACAGCGAAATTGACGCTATTGGGCATCGCGTCGTTCATGGTGGAGAAAAATACACCTCTTCGGTTAAAATAGATGCCAAAGTCATTAAAGAAATCGATAAACTCTCCGAACTGGCGCCCTTGCACAACCCACCAAATCTCAAAGGCATCTTAGCCTGTAAAAAACTTACCCCCAAGACACCTCAGATAGCGGTTTTCGATACAGCCTTTCATCAATCAATGCCGGAAAAAGCCTATCTCTATGGCCTACCCTACGACTACTACGAAAGGTTAAACATCCGTCGTTACGGTTTTCACGGAACCAGTCACAAATACGTGATTCAGGAAGCTCTAAGGCTGCTCAAAAAGAAAAATGCAAAAATCATCTCCTGTCATTTAGGCAATGGCTCTTCCATAACCGCCTTCGACCAGAAATCAATCGATACCAGCATGGGCTTCACTCCTCTGGAAGGCATAATGATGGGCACACGCTCCGGCACTATTGATCCGGCAATAGTCTTTTACCTGCAAGAAAAGCTAAAAATCTCCACCGATGAAATAGACGAAATTCTCAACAAAAAATCGGGACTGAAAGGCGTAAGCGAAATCAGCTCGGACATGCGTAAAATATATGAAGAATCAAAAAAGAAAAATCGCCTGGCAAAGCTAACCATAGAATTACTTTCCTACCAGATAGCCAAATATTGCGGGGCCTACATCGCCGCACTTAATGGCTTGGAAGCACTGATTTTTACCGGCGGCATGGGCATCAAGGCCGATTACATACGAAAAAATGTCTGTAAATATCTGGAATTTTTGGGATTAAAGTTAGACGACAAAAAGAACCAAGCTCACCAAATTCAAATCTCCGACCCAAAAAGCAAAGTCAAAGTTTTTGTAATTGAAACCAATGAAGAATTACAAATAGCCAAAGAAACCGCCGCTATTTTAAAGCATTAAAATGCCCGAAAATATAATTAAAAACGGAGCCAAAATTTTCACGCATTGTTACTCTAAAACAGTAATAGAATTTCTCAAAAACGCCAAAAAATCCGGCAAAAAATTTGAAGTCTTCTTAAGCGAAGTGCGTCCGAAGCTATTAGGCCGCCGAACAGCAAAAGCCTTGGCCGAGGCCAAAATAAAAATCACCATAATGCCGGACCTTGCCGCACCTGAAAAAATAAAAGAGTGCGATCTCCTGCTTTTTGGAGCAGAATCAATAACCAAAGAAGGTAATGTAATGAACAAAATAGGCAGCAACAACTTACTAAATATCGCTCAACAAAACAAAATACCGGCCTACTGCCTCACCAGCGTAAAAAAAATTAACGCCAAGATAAAACGCAGCCAAAAGCCTGAACAACTCTGGAAAAAACCTCCAAAGGGCGTTAGTCTGCTAAATCCAGGCTTTGAAGAAATAAAAAAAGACCGGCGCTTCAAACTGATTTTTACAGATCAACCTCCAGAATCTGGCTCTGAGTAAGAATAAAGAGTTTTTTGGAATCCGCATCTACATAAATATCACGCAACTCACCAACACCGTCCAATAAATACTGGGATACATAGTTCAAATTGCCGGTTTTGCTGTCTTTTTGATATGTTAGCACCCTGGCTTCCTTAGAGTCCAAAACGAACACCTGATCCAACTTTTCATTAGTGTAAATGGTCTTTGGATCGCTAAAGCTGTTAAAAGGAGGATTGTTGATATAAAACTCCTGTTTACCTCCGGCATAAAACTTCCAGATATCTCCGGTGGAGTTCAACATATAAATATTAGCGTCGATAGCGAAACTGAGGGCATTACTCAAATCAACCTCTTCGGCGATATATGGCTCAGCCGGACCAAACTTCTCCGAAGTGCCCTTAAAGGTGTATTTCCAAATCTGGCTACCTGTGGCATCCAATAAATAAATTTTATTACTCCAGTCATCCAGATCCACCGCCTTATGAAAAGAACCATCATCGGTATCCATGAAAGAAACGGTTCCACCGCGATACTCAAGCAATTTACCGGACTTGGTAAGGAAAACCACCGAACCGCGATCATCAAACCCGGTCGCGGCAATCACAGTCTCCTCATCATCAATCGTCAAAGGATCCTGAACCTGATCCAAAACAATCTCATAAAGACCATTACTGTCGTAAACAAAAACCCGATCTCCAACAGTCGCAAAACCCAAAGCGTTAATGTTAGAGTTTTTCTCAGCCAGGTTCACCAACACCTTTGGACTTTCCACTCTCTGAACATTGTCCAAACCGTCACGTAATTCATCAATCTGAACCAAATAAATAGTGGCCTTATCACGATAATCGGAATTTAAAACCGTCATGGCATCCTGATAGGCCTGATCCAAAATAATTTTTGCAGTCTCTTTATCATATTCAGCCTTTGTTTCAGCCTCGGCCAATTTAGTTTGAACACCGGTCAAAATAGTATCCAGTTCCGCAAGTTGATCGTTTACATCCCTTCTATGCTCGGCAAACCAAATACCGACAGAAAGACCGATAATGACCAGGAATAATAGCGCCAAAATCTTGTCCTTACCGAAGCCCTTGGCAAAAAGTCCTTTAAACATCCTCCCAAAACCTTCCCTCACAGAAGAAAAGACTCCGCTACCACCTCCCTGGTAAACATTGGAGCGTCTCCTTTTATAGTCTTTCAAAGCTGTAAAAAATTTTCCGGTCAGAGTCTCTTTTTGGGCGGAAGAATGGGAACCGGAAGATTCTAAAACGCTTCTGGTAGCTGTATCGATTTCATTCTCAATATCCTCCACATCACTCTTAAGTGCGCGCGCGAACAAAATACCGGTAAGCCCCACTCTGCCCAGCATCTCTGTTGAAATAATATCCCTTACCTCATTTAAAGTTTCCTCAATACTCTTTTTATTAACTGTTCTGGCCAGATCGGTCTTGCTTATATATCTGAGTAGTCGGCTGGAAGAAAACAAAACAAAATCTCCCGCCTCAATCTTTCCACTGGCAATACTGCTAAAGACATCATCGTTATCCTCATCTTCGCTCAACCCTTCGCTTATGATGCTGACATAACGTTTTCTTATCAGATAGGCCTCCGCGTCCCCGGTTTGACTCAAATACAAATCCTCTCCGACAATCGCCGCGATAATAATATTCAAATTCCCGATATAACCAGAAACCTTTTGCGATTTAAATTCTCCCAAAATGGCATTCACCGACTTCAAAGCCGACTCAAAACGCTCATAAGGATCACGCCCCACCTCCTCAAAGAAGACCTTTTGCAAGGTTTCAAAAATCACGCTACCGATCTCTTCGGCATCAACAGGATTGTTCTGCACCTCTAGGTTCACAAAAATCTGGCCACTTTTATCGCCATAATCCTGAAACAAATCATAATAATAGTTCTCCAGGAAACTATTGTCGTCCTTGCCTACAAAAAGGAATTCGTAACTTGCTTTTAGTGACATGACAAAAATATACTAAAGTAGATATTGACTTGCAAGCATAAACTTATATAGAATCTCCAGGCAAAAAGCTAAAAACAATTAAAATATGTTAGGCAAATTAAAAAAGAGGAAACGTCTTAAGAAGCATGGCTTTCGCGCTACCAGCGACAGTGTGCTGAAAAGTCGCCGTACTAAAGGCAGAAAGAGACTTGCTGTCACTGTTCATTCAAAATAATGATCGGCAAAAACCATCGTGTCCCAAGTAGTCGTATTGATTACATACTAAAAAAAGGTGAAACCAGAGAATCGAAGCTATTTATAAAGAAGTTCGCGACCAACGAAGACAATATAAATCGTTTTAGTATAATAGTTTCACGGAAAATAGAGCCTAAAGCGGTAAAAAGAAACTCATTAAGACGTCAGATATACGAGGCAATCAGACTTAATATACCTGAAAGCCGCATCACTACAGACTCAGTACTCATTCCCAAAAAAAAGATTTTAGAGGCCAGTTATCAAGAGATCGAAGCGGATATTAAAAGTCAATTAACCCCTTCAGATGGAGAAGTTCAGTAAAATAGCCAAGCAAGTTCTTCTATTCCTAGTTATCTTTCTAATCATCAACTACATTTTCTCCTTCTTCCAAGACGACAAGGAAGATTTGGTAACCAATGGAGGAAACGTGCTTTTCACCACTACCGACACCGAATATGGCCGCAATAAAAAGGTAACGGTAAAAATAGTAAACGGTACCAATGAAACTTTAACCATTCCAAGCGAATGTCCCGAAGAGCCGTTTACCGTACTTATGAAGGAAAACAACGAATGGACTCAAAAGACGGCAGCACCCGAACTGGACTGTGAAAACGCCAAAGATATCAAACTTCCGCCTGGAGAAAAGATCCAAATTCCTTACGACAACTGGAATTATGAACTTTTCGGCCAACTCGGACTCTTTAAAATAGCCTTCACAACCGAACTCGACGGTGAGGAAACCACCATGGAGACCAATGAATTCCTGGTAGTAAAAGAAGGAATTTTTAGCCAATTATGGTCCGGCGTCTTCTATAGACCAATATATAATGGTCTAATCTACCTAACTTCCGTATTGCCCGGCAACAGTCTGGGGCTGGCAATTATCATTCTCACTCTAATTATCAGGACATTATTACTGGTGCCGACTCAGAAAGCCATGCAGCAACAAAGAAAACTGCAGGAAATTCAGCCAAGACTGGAAAAAATTAAAGAAAAATACAAAGGAGATCAGCAAAAAATCGCCATGGAAACTATGGCCATCTGGAAAGATGCAAAAGTGAATCCCATGGGCAGCTGTCTACCTATTCTACTGCAATTCCCTTTCTTGATTGCGATTTTTTATGTGGTAAGGGACGGTTTAAATCCGGACTACGTTCACCTTCTTTACACTCAATATCAAAATTTCAGCATTACCGACATCAATCACTTCTTCCTCTGGATGGACCTTACCAAAACCAACACCTATGTTTTGCCGTTAATTATTGGTGCCCTTCAATTCATACAAATGAAGTTATCGATGCATAAGGCTCAAAAAAATAGGAAAAAGGAGGGCAAAGAGGCACCTAAAAACGAAATGGCTATGGCAACCAACACGATGATGTATATAATGCCAGTAATGATTGCCGTCTTCACCGCCTCCCTACCGGCCGGTGTGGGTATCTACTGGGGAACATCAACCATTTACGGAATCATTCAGCAAGTATTTGTAAATAAAGGAAAATCTGTGGATTCGCAGGAGCCGAAAGTAAGAGTGATCGAGGCTAACGAGAAAAAAAGGGACTAACTATACTTAACCGCAATTAATATGGATTTAGAAGAAATAATTCGCAGCACCTTAGAGGAGCTACTAATCAAACTTGGCGTAGAATTCAGCAATATAACCATTTCCGAGGAAGAAAAAGGCAACTTTATAATAAATGTCACCAGCGATGAGCCAAGTCTTTTAATCGGTTATCATGGTGAAAATATGCTGGCTTTGCAGCAAATACTAAAAGTAATCGCCTGGAAGAAAGCCCCAAACGAGCAATTTAATGTGATGGTTGATATTGACGACTATCGCACCAGACAAGAAGAAAATGTTATCAATCTTGCAAAAAGGAAAATTGACCGCGTGCGCAAAAGCCGCCGACCGGAAAAATTACCGCCAATGTCCTCCTATTTCAGAAGAAAGGTTCACATGCTCTGCATGAGCCCGGGCTTCGAAGACATCGAAACCTTCAGTGAGGGAGCGGGCGACGACCGTTATATAGTGCTTAAGTTAAAGTCATAATTTTCATGTTTGCCAAAAAACTGCTCAATTCGGTACTGATCCCTGTGCTCTTTTTCAGTTTTGCCCTGCTTCAACTGCCACCACTCGCTACTTTGCCGCTAATGCAAACCCCCACGGCCAACGCCGCTTTCGTAGATGTGGAGCCGGGTGAAGCGCATTATGTCGCCATCACCTATCTTCAGGAAAACGGTATTATCAGCGGTTATGCCGACGGCACATTTAAGCCCTATCAAAAAATCAATCGTGCTGAGGCCCTCAAGATGATCACCCTCGCCAACGGAGTATTTACAGACGAAAATCTTGAAGAACCGGATCCTGAAAACACACTGCGCCCTTTTACCGATACTCCTCTGGAGGAGTGGTACACCAAATACCTTATTGCAGCTAAAGAGCAAGGATTCATTGACGGCTACGAAGATGGCTCTTTCAAACCAACCAACAACATCAACCTGGCGGAGGCTTTAAAAATTCTCTTGGAATCTTCACCCGACATAGCCTTCTTGGGTGACCCTGAAAACTATCTCTACAATGACACCCCACTGGAAGCCTGGTTTATCAACTACACCGCCTATGCCAACTGGCAAGGACTACTGAACATATCTTTGGACAACATGGCCCATCCCGAACAAGAGATGACTCGCGGCTACCTGGCCGAAATCATCTATCGCAAACTAATGTACAAAAACCAGTACAAATTTGGTGCGGCTACCTTTTATGGGGCGGCCGTGCAGGGATCCGGGACAGCATCAGGCGAGACCTTTGACTTAAACGCCTTCACGGCCGCCCACAAAACCCTTCCCTTCGGCACCATAGTCGAGGTGACCAATCTGGCTAACGGCCAAAAAGTAGAGGTCAAAATCAATGATCGCGGTCCTTATGGTCCGGGACGCGTACTGGACTTGTCTTCCGCAGCCTTTAAAGAAATCGGCTCATTGTCAAGCGGCATCATTTATGTACAATATAAAGTGATCTCCTCACCATAATTTAAAACTTCATTCCGTGAATCCGATAGACTATCAAAAAAGAGCACCGATCAAGAAAAAGGAAACTCTCTACAATGAGACAAAAAAAACCGTAAAATCTTTGATAATTACGCTCAGTTTAATGATCTTTGCGTTAACAATAGTCTTTTTTGTCACCACCAATGCCAGCGCCCAAAAAGGGTATACTCTGGAGCAGGAAAAGCTTAAAAACGAGCACCTCAAAAGCCTTAATGAAAGTCTGACCGCAAAAATCACCAACTCCACCTCGGTTTCTCAGTTTGCCGAAAAAACCATCGCGGAAGAAAAGCAAAAAATCGAAGAATTGGAAACCAAACAATACATCACTCCGGAAGACAATAAAGTAAACTGAAATCGGCAAAAACTTTATTGACTTTATACCTTTTAGCCTTATACTTAACCCCGCAAATTTCAAATTGCTTCTTAACAATACGGGGCCATCGTCTAGTGGTTAGGACATCAGGTTTTCATCCTGAAAACAGGGGTTCAATTCCCCTTGGCCCTACCAATTTTGCCTCATCCAATGCGCAAAATCCCAACAACAATGGCCACCCAGCACCCCGACAATGCTCGCAAGGCCTATTTTTGTGATAAAAGATTCCTTACGGCGCAGGACGAAATTGAAGAGTGTTATCTCTGTTTTTCGGATCTGCAGGTTGAGGAGTATATGTGGGACTGGGAGGGCAAATTTGTTGATGAATCCGTTATTGATCGGCTTTTTCATAACTATTACGATTTTTTCCAAAAAAATCAGCTGGGCAAGGATATTTTCCTTACTTTTCGCATTCCCAACATTTGGATTGAGGGTGAACATAAACTGCCTCGCTCCTTCATGAACCTCATTACCGCTGAAAAGGCCGCCAAAACCTACAAATTCCACTCTCCTCCACTTTTCGAGGTTATTCTGCCAATGACCACCAGCAGCGATCAACTTATCTACATCCAAAAAACCTTCTCCAAGATAGCCCACTCCACCGAGGAAATTTTTGAAATGAAATCCGACCTGAAAATTATCGATGTCATTCCCCTATTGGAAAACTTTGAGAGCATTGCCAACTGCAAAGAGATACTCGGCACCTATTTGGACTTTCTAAAAGATGAATTTGATCATCAACCGGAATATTTGCGCGTCTTCACCGCCCGCAGCGATCCCGCTATGAACGCCGGTTTTTTACCGGCAAAATTGGCCAGTAAACAGGCTATTAATCTTTACCACGAATTTGGCCAAGAACGAGGAATTGAAGTTTTCCCCTGGGTTGGAGGCGGCAGTTTACCCTTCCGCGGAGGTATCAATCCGGAAAATATCGAGGCCATCATTGACGAATATCGCGGAGTTGGCAGTTTAACCGTTCAGAGTGCCTTCCGCTACGACTACGATCTACCGGAAGTTAAAAAGGCCATTGCTCAAATGAATAAGGAAATTCCCAAAAATCGCAAAAAATATGAAAAGTTGAGTGCCGAAGAGAACAGTTTTGTAACCGAGTTCAATAGTCGCGTAGCCAAATTCTACACCGCTACCATCGAACCGATTGCCGAGATGATCAATCTGGTGTCCGAAAAACTCCCCTCACATCGTGAGAGAATGCAGCATATCGGACTGTTCGGCTACTCACGCGGTGTGGGAAAAGTAAGGCTGCCAAGAGCTATTAAATTCACCGGCGCTCTCTATTCATTGGGTGTTCCACCGGAGCTGATCGGTTCGGGACGCGCCTTAAAACTTGCCAAAGACATGGGAGTATTGGATTTGGTAAAGCGCCTCTGTCCCTACTTGAAAGAAGATTTCAGTCATGCCGGACACTATCTTAATCGTGAAAACCTGGATTTGTTAGCCAAAAAAGAAGATGCCTGGAAACACATTCGAGATGAAATAGAGTACATTGAGGATCTGGTTGGTGTTAAAATAGGTCCGGAAAAACCGCATCACATAATTCACCGTAACTTCTCATCCAACATCTATCACAAACTTATGTTGAATGAAGATTTTGCTGAAGATGCCTTGCTAGCGGCAGAAATACGTAAATCTTTAGGCTAATATGTTTGAAGAACTCAAGAAAATTCCCACCGATCCGATTTTTGCCCTGCTGGCGGAATATGAAGCCGATCCAAATCCGCAAAAGGTAAATTTGGGTATTGGTATTTACTCCACGCCGGAGGGTAAACCTTATGTTTTTCCCAGCATTCAGAAGGCCTTTAGAGAGGTTGATGAGGAAAATTTCAACTACCAGCCGATTAATGGCAATCGGGAGTTTTTAAATTCCAGCTGTGATTTTTTACTCGGTGCCGCCTGGCACGAAAAAGTTGCTCTACAAGCCACCTGCGGCGGCACCCAAGCCTGCCGCCTCTTCGGCGACCTGGCCTTCGAAGCCAAAGGCAAAATTCCCATCTACATAGGCACCCCCACCTGGAGCAATCATTTCGATGTTTTTAAAGCTTTGGACATACGTAAATTCAATCACCTGTCAGAGGGCGGCGAAGTAAATTTTACCGAATATAAAAGAGTTTCCGAAAATGCTGAAAAAGGCGCAATCTTAATGCTTCATGGCGGACTCACCCACAACCCCAGCGGCAAAAATCTCTCTCTGGAACAAATCAAAGAGCTTATTCCAATCTGGAAAGAGCGCCAAATATTTATCTTTATCGACCACGCCTATCTCGGCTTCGGACTAGGGCTTGAAGAAGACAAGAAGTTTGCCAAAATCTGCTTTGAGAATCTGGAGCAAGTGGCTCTCAGTCTTTCTTTCTCCAAAAATGCCTCGCTCTATGAACACCGCACCGGCGTTTTAATGATCAAAGATGGCGATAAAGAAGCCGTAGCCTCCCAGCTCGGCCAGTTGGCCCGTGAATCTATTTCCATGGCTCCCGGAATCGGCCAAGAGATCATGTTGAATATTTTTAAAAACCACCTTTCCCAGTGGGAAGCGGAACTAGAAGAGGTCAGACAAGACATCGAAGAGCGCAAGCTAAGCCTCTTAGACGGCCTCGGCGAATCCTTCGCCTCGGCCCTCACCTCCCGCGGCATGTTCGGCCTCCTCCCCTTCACTCCTGAACAGGTCCAAAAACTTAAAAGCGAATATTCAATCTATCTCCCCAATAACGCCCGCATTAACTTCGCCGGCATCCCCAAAAAAGCTATTGAGTATTTGAGAGAGGGGTTTGGGAAGGTTTAATGACGCTCCAACTTTCTAAAATTGCGCATCGCTTCAACAGACTCAACATCTTCCATTACCACCTCATCACTGATCACTTTATAGCTTTCTTGGTCAAAAGTTATTTTTCGTACTCTTGATCCGTCAAAAACATGGAAAAATTCAGGAGCTTTATCCGCTCCGTAATGTCCAGTTTGCAGGACAATAACATTCTCTAAAAGTTCCGCCACGTCGGAACCGACAGTTGCAAGTTTGGCTTCAGGCAAAAATCCTTTATAGGGAACCAATGCCCTCCCTTGAGGATATGCATGAGTAATTTTGCCAGCAACAGTGGCTAAAACACCGTAAGGACTAAGCTCCATTCCATTGGCGCAAGAAATACCGTACTCCCCAACTTCTTCACCGGTTCGATAAAAATCCAATCCCGACAAACGCATGCCCTGAGCATCTTTGGGAGTATTGTCCCTGCCTTCGACCGAGAAATAATAACGCGGATCGTCCCATAACTCCCGAACTATATTCATCCTATGTTTCACAGCACTCACTCTGATTCGGCCAGCATTAGGCAATGCTTCCAAAGCTTCTTTTTCCTTCAAAATCTTATCCATTAAAATCTTTAATCCGGCTTCATTAAAATCAAGCTCTTCAAGACCATCAATTCCAAAGTAACTAAGGTCTTCCGAGAACAATTTTTTAATTAAATCAACTACATGAGGCCATTGAGTTGCAAGAGTTTTCAACTCGGCATTATCGTTTATAACTCGTTCAATCTCCAAAATTTTTGCCTCACCGGCCTCCACACAATCATCAATGGTTCCAAGTCCAAAAACAGCCAAGGCCTCGTTGTATTTCTCCTCATTAGCTTTCAAAACCAACACTTTTGTCTCAAGCTGCAAAGGAGCAATTCCTCTCAAAGTGCCAACCAATGACATCAACCCTTCTATCGACTTTTGCTTAGCAGCAGTTTGAAGTACTTCGGAAAAATCTTTTAACCCATCCTTCTTGGCCCACTTTTTGACTTTCGTTAATTCCAGAAATAAGCGTGCCAGCCCATCAACCCTGAGATACCTCATCGACAACTCCGTAAGCATTTTGAAATTTTGTTCGCCCGACTTGGGAATCACAGTCGATAACTGAGGAACAGCACCATAATTACCATACAAGTGTGTAACCACCTCAACAATATCCGGATCGTCAAAAGTGTCTGTATCCAAATGTAAAAACAGTTTTTTAAGCAAATATTCACCATAACCACTCCCAATTTGCTCCCCATTTCTATACAGCTCATCAAAAAAATGTTTCTTTTGTTCAAGAGGTACCACTTCCAAATCCTTGCTTCCAAGGGGCAAAGCATCATAACAGCACCACGAACAACCTCCAGTACAACCATGTGTAGTCCCAAAGCCTACAAAATTCGCCAAAAGCCAGGCACGTTCCGTTGGATCCTTTACAACATCCAGTGCAAAGGGAGTTTTGTAATCGTCACCGGACTCATCGTACTCTCGTTTCATGATTCTAACACGATCTCTTAAGGTCAACGCTACCCGTCTATTGAAATATTTTCCCAAATGGGCTGCCAAAACTAATTCTCCCCGCGTTAGACCATCCACTATGCCATCAGCATTGGCCACCCGGGCTTCAACAGCAACAGGGACAACACGGCTTTTCATCCAATCGACAGAATACCTTGGCGCTGAACCATTATCGCTTAAATCATCAGCTTCAACGACACCTTCACCAGCTTGCAAAACTCTTAGTTGAGACATGGAATGAGAAAATTAAAATGCAAACCATACTAACACAAAGCAAAAAATTGTCAATACACTGTTTCTAGGCAAGCCGAAGACCCCCTTTCGCATGTGCTAGGGGGGTCAGTCGGGGATCTCTACTCTCGCTCTCTGCTGGGTCGGGCGGGGCCCGGTCGCTGCTGCTTGCCGAAGCTTGCAGTCAACGCCGGGCCCCGTGGCGTGCCGTCTGAACGGTCCTACGCCTGGGCGGTGTCACGGCTCGGGGCCCGGCCACCGTCACCGGCCGCCAGATCCTCCGCCACGTCGGGCTCGGAGAAGTGCGCGGGGGTGCCGTTGCCGGTCCCGTTGCCCTTGGTCTCGGTCGGCGCCGGCAGGAACGCCTGCGCCTGGGCCGCCAGCTCCGGGATCTCCACGGTGGGGACCTGGAAACCGGCGGTGGCCAGCGCCTGGCGCCGCGTGACGAGCCCGGTCAGGTAGTCCGGGACGCTCGCGATCTCGGCCTCGAACTCCTGCTCGACCGCCTGCCGCGCCGACGCCCGGAACGCCTCGGTCAGGATCTCCTCGACCTGCACCTTCCACGGGGTCTCGGCCACCTCGGGGGCGATGAAGGCGATGAGGCCATCGGCGTTCTCGCTCGAGCTGCCGCCCAGGAAGCTGAAGAGGCTCTCCAGGCTGCGCAGCGCGATCTCGCTGTAGGCCACCTCGAACTCCCGGTGGCTGCCGTAGAGGGTGACCGCCAGCGTCTCCAACGCGAACGGGTTCGCGATGAGGAAGTCGACGATCTCCTGGCCGCTGCCGATCTGCTGAGCCAGGAGGACGAGCTGCTCGACGCTGGTCTGGACGTACTTGCCGTACTCGAGCTGCTGGGTCACGATCTCGCGGAGCCCAGCCTCGTGGCGGCGGCCGATGTCGATGTTGGTCGGGAAGCTGATGCGCACCCGACCGCTCTCGTCCATCTCACCGCGCACGACGTAGACCTTGTCACCGACGATCTGGGTGCCGACGTGGGGGCTCGCGAAGATGCCCATCCCCTCGATGCGGTCCTCGATCACCGGCATGCGCGGCTCCGTGATCACCCGCACGTCCGACTCGCCCTGGGGCGCGTGCTGCGTGAAGATGATCTGGAACTTGCTCGTGTCGATGTTGTTGACGCCGGCGCTGCCGGTCCGTTGCGACTTGTTGGTCATGGTTGCTAGGCCCTCCTAGGCCTGGTGGTTTGGAGCGCGTGATTTGCGTTTTGCGTTTACTACGCCCCATTTGTGCCTTGACCAGCAGAGAGCGGATGCCCTAAGCCGGTCGCGAAGTACGACGCACTTACCCGGCGCCGTTTAGAGTGAAATTCGCCTCAATGAACATACCAACGGCATATCCGGCGCCCATCACACGGGCAGGGTTCTGCATTTGTCGCCTCCTAACGACACAGCAGGGAATCCCCTTAATACTGGTCAAAGCAAAGCCTGGTTGTCAAAAGAACAGAAAACGGATTCTAATAACTTTATCAATTTTTGTCAAGCACTAAATCCATTCCCGCAGATTTTACTGAAATTAGATATTTTATCAAGGAAAAAGTCGAAGAACCCCTTTCGCCTAAGCTACTCGGGGTTCTAGTGGGTGCTCTCTACTACTTCAGGCCATACCAGAAACGCACGACGTAGTCGAACTGAGAAGTCCGCGGCTGGTTCTTGGCGTCGAAGACGCCCCAGCCCCTCAAGACCTCCACCATTTCTGCCAGACGCACCGCACGCTCGCAGTTCTGCTCGATCTCACGCAGCACGCCTTCGGCGTTGTACTGATTCACGTGATCGAGCCGCCGCATGAGATCAGCGTGAGTTACGACAACGTCGTCGACCCACAACCTGCAAACGCGACGAGCTTCCACCAACACCTTTGAAGAAGCGTTCAGATGCGCCACGGCATAAGCCGCAGCCTCCGGCGCCACTCCAACGACATCGGCGGCCCACAGGACCGAGTTACCCTCAACCATAACGTTCCATTTCATCTCGATGCCCCTCCGAACGGGGCCTAGTAGCGAGGTGCTCTTAAACGAGCATTCGTGACCTCGCGGCCTTTGACCAGCAGAGAGCAGACGCCCTAGCCGATCAAAGAGTTCGACGTTTTTACCGGCGTCACCCGTTGGCGATAGAATTATCGCCCGAGTCGCCTGTCGTCTCTTATCGATACGGCAGGGAATCCCCTGAGTACTGGTCAAAGATAGAAGTGTTTTTAATTTCTGTAGTCACAGACGATATGAACAACTTGTTTCATAGCCTCGGGAGAAAACAGAAAGAAATAAAACTTCAACTTCAACAATTTTTCAAAGATCATTCAAGAAAGTCTATGATTATAATGGTTTTACAAATTTTGTCAACAGATAGCTATATTCCGCTAGCTGAATCGGATTTTTAGTTTTATCATGTGTTCATGAAAAAATGGAAAATTCTGGCCAGCAAGATCGCCTTCGACAACAAGTTTTTTACAATAGAAGAGGACAAGTGCCAAAAAAGTAACGACGAGATTGTAGACAAATACTACACCATCAAAAGGCCCGATGCCGCCATTATTGCCGCCTTCACGGAAAAGAAGGAGCTGATTTTAATTCGACAATATCGCCATCCGGTAAAGGCAATCGACATTGAACTTCCGGCCGGCTATATCGAACCTACAGAATCAAACATGCTCGAAGCTGCCAAGAGAGAATTCTTGGAGGAAACCGGCTTTCAGGCCGAAAAGATGATTAAACTGCAAAAATGTCACGCCTCAGCGGGACTGATGGCCAACAATCTTCACTTCTTTCTGGGGCTAAATGCGCAAAAGATCCAGGAACCAACCCTGGACGCCAATGAAGAGATTGAGGTGGTTATTACTCCCTGGCAAGAAGTGTCAAAGCTGATCCAAGCGGAAAAAATTCGTGACATGGCCTCGGTTTTGGGTATCATCTTGGCGGAAAAATATTTGGAACAACAAAACAATGAGTAAAAGAGAAATATATCTGGACCACGCCTCCACCACTTACCTGAATGAGGAAGTTTTAAAAGCCATGCTCCCCTATTTCAGCGAGAAGTACGGCAACGCCGAGTCTCCACACATCAAGGGAAAAGAGGCCTTAATAGCCATCGACGATGCGAAAGAAACAGTCGCTAAATATTTAAATTGCAAAAGCAGCGAACTCACCTTTACCGGCTCCGCAACCGAGGCTAACAATCTGGCAATCTTCGGCCTGGCCAAAGCTGCCCAAAAAACCTCTCACCAACCACTGCACATCATCACCTCCGCAATCGAACACTCTTCGATCCTGGCACCACTCGAAGAATTGCAAAAACAAGGCTTCCAAATAACATATCTCCCGGTTGATGATCAAGGCCTCATCAACCCGGCCGACCTTGAAAAGGCAATTCGCACCAACACAATTTTGGTCTCAATCATCTACGCCAACAACGAAATCGGCACCATTCAACCTATCTCGGAACTTGGAGCAATCTGCAAAAAACATCAAATCCCCTTCCACAGCGACTCCTGCCAGGCCGCCTGCGCTCTCCCCCTCGACACACAAATACTCAATGTAGACCTAATGACTCTTAACGGCAGCAAAATATACGGCCCCAAAGGCATCGGACTACTCTATCATCGTCAAACCCTAAAACTCGAACCGCTAATCTATGGCGGCCAACAGCAAAAAGGCCTACGCTCGGGCACTCAAGACACACCCAGCATCGTAGGCTTCACTAAAGCTTTAGAACTGGCCCAAGAAAATTGTGAACGGGAAAAAGAGCGACTAAAAAAGCTTAAAAATCAGCTAATTGATGGCCTGCTTCAAAAAATCCCCAATACTTATTTAAACGGCCATCCGCAAAACCGTCTGGCCAACAATATCAATGTTACCTTTCAAGGAATTGATGCCAAACAGTTAATTCTTCACCTGGACACTTTGGGAGTCTATGTCAGTAGCGGTTCAGCCTGCGGCGGCAAAAAAGATCAGCCTTCACACGTTCTTCAAGCAATCGGACTAAGTGAGTCGAACTTAAATTCCACCATTCGCATAAGTTTGGGCAAAAAAAATAGCCAAGCCGATATCGACTACTTACTGGAAATTTTGCCGCCCTTGATAGAGAAGCTACGCGCTCAAAATTAACTACCAGCTCGAACCGCCACCACCACCAAACCCTCCGCCGCTAAATCCGCCGGAAAAACCGGAACCTCCGGACCAGGAACTACTGCCACCACTACCTCCTCCCCAACTGCCACCACCCCAACTGGAGCCTCCCGAACCACCGGAGGAGACCTTTGGCGCAGGCGTGGAAACATAAGTACTCTCCGCCACCGACCTAAACACATACATGTCACGCATAAAACGCGTCATATTCATATCCGCTTCCCCAACGTACCAATCCGGCACACCTTTATAAAGCTTCTCAAACTCATCACCCCAATGCTTCTCCACCTCCAAAGCCACCGCGTAAGGTAAATTTTGCTCAAACACACCTCGATATTCCTGAGGTGAAAAAAGCGCTTTAAGGCGATCCGCCTCAGCAGTCGCCAAAAACATTTTATGCCCCTGCACCTTCTCCCACATCTCCACACCGGCAACAGTCTTCTTTGGCATCTCAATACCAAAACCAAACATCACCACCGCCAAAGCCGGCAAAGCGATCAAGTAATTATGAAACCCCTCGAAAACCAGAGTGACAAGCCCACCAATCCCCAGGAACATCACAAAATAAATAATGGAACGTATCACATATTTGTCCCTCACCCGATCGGGATCCTCGGCAAAAAAACCACGATCAATCACCTGATCATACAGAGCACGCTTAATACCTAACAAACTCTTAAAAAATTTGGCCTTCAAATCATTCAGTTCGACTTCCTTTTTCCTCTTAAAGATCGCTTTTAAAATTTCCAGCTCGTAAGGCAAAAGCTCCGGATCATCCTTAAACTCCTTTTCCTTAATAAAAATAAAATCCTTGGCCTTCTTCTTTTTAATCTTCAAATAACCTCTCACCGCCAGGTCAATGATTGTTGCGGTTATGTCATGCAAATCGGCATTTTCATCAACCAAAACTCCCACCTCTCCCGGTCGCAAAGGCTTTAAACTTCCTTCAATTAAAGGAGCCTTATAAAAAGGCATTATTGTTCCTCGCCCTTCGGGGTCTCTGCCACTTGTCCACCAATGCCAAAAAGCCAAAAACGCACCGACAAAAAAGATCAACCAGGGCAGATATAAGCGTAAAAACAAATACCATGGATGCTCAAACAAATAAAAAGTCACCGTATGGCTCTTCCCTGCTCCCAAATAAATATCCATCTCATCAGCCTGGTACTGCAAACCGGAATCAACCTTTATCTCATACAAACCCGGCGTAACCCTAAAACTCTGAGGAGTACCCTCATAAGTCAGCTCACCGTTGAGATAAATATCGGAGTAAAAAATATTGGAATCAATCTTCAAAACTGCCGGACCGGCGACCAATTTATCTTCAAAGCCGGCTACAATGGTCATATCCTCACCGGCAGCTAGTGGTCGAGTGGATTTAAAATGGAACTCTCTATCCGAGACCACCGTGGCCTCACAATCCTGAAATGCCTCGCCAAAAGCCCCCGTATAGCAGGTGGCAAACTTGGCATCCTGAGTTCCCCCTTCGGGAACAGTTACTTTAGCCTCCATCTGGCCGATTGTTACATTCCAAAAGTTACCGGCAATATTCCAGTACAACTCATCGTAGGTGTCGAAAGAATTTACGACGCCCTCGGCCGTATAGTAGATATAGTACCAGTGTTCGCCGGAGATAGTCGCAGCCGGATCACCTATTCTCAACTCTTTGGAGTAATAATAATCAGTGTCTTCATAAATGTAAGGTCTTCCGTTTTCATCGGTTATTTTTTCCACATCAATAATAATGGACACTTCGTCAATATCTTCACCATAAATCAAAGGCAATTCTCTAATTACTCCATGCCTCTGATTGTCATGAAAGTCATACAAAACCTTCTCAAGCACCTTAATAGAGCCGTTTTCCAGCACCTGAATATCCACAAAAAACTGCTCAATCTCCTCATTATAGTTGGGCACAACAGGTGACAAAGCTGATGCACCAGCTATATTTAGCAACAATAGCGCAAAAGTGACACAAAACTTGGAGATGAGGTTAAAAAGCTTCATTTAGAGAGCAATTTTAAAAGCTGTATAAGCAATTCTCAGTACAAATAATAATCTATCATCCAAGTCCAAATATGCCAATGCCTAAACCATAAGCATTAAACACCGTTGCACAATTTTTTTACTCGCCCAAATAGCTAAGTCCTTAGCCTAAAAAACCCTGCTTCCAATTAACCGATTTTTAGAACCAAAAAATTAACTGATTTTAAACCACGAAACACTGGCCCAAACACTGTCAACGTCATTGTCACAAATGATCTTTCCATCCAAAATATCATCTGATATTATTTAAAGCACCCACTAGATGTTGTATGTCTCCATAAGAGTGCAGCACTAGATATAGGAATCCTCATTCTTATGGGAAATCTCAAACTTTAAGGGCCCTACCCGGGTCTTTCAGATCGTTAATTCGATCACCACATAAAATTTAAAGATGAAAATCCTTATTTATTAACTCTCATTCCATTATGTCTCCCATCAAAAAAATCAAAAAAAGAAACGGCGAAATATCCGATTTCGAACAACCCAAAATCACCGAAGCCATCTGGAAAGCGGCAAAATCCGTGGGTGGTCACAACAAAGAAATGGCCGAACAGATCTCTAATCAAGTAACGGCGGTTTTGGAGGTATTTTTTAAAGATGAGAGCAACGTTCCAAGCGTGGAGCAGATTCAAGATCTGGTTGAAAAGATTCTAATTGAAGGAGGACATGCCAAAACAGCTAAAGCCTTTATCCTTTACCGTCAGGAACATAAAAACATCAGACAAACTCAGGAGACAATTTTAAATGGAAAAACGACAAAACTACCTTTCAGTATAAATGCTTTAAAAGTATTGGCCGGACGCTATCTGCAAAGAGGTGATGACGGCGAGGTTGCTGAGACTCCGGAAGGAATGTTCGACCGTGTAGCGGCCGCTCTGGCCAGCGTGGAAAAAGACTATGGTAAATCCGAAACCGCAATCAAAGAATACACCGAGCAGTTCAAGGAAGCTCTATATAATTTTGAATTCATCCCGGCCGGCAGAACTTTGGCCAATGCCGGAGGAAAAACCCGCTTAGTAGCCAACTGCATCGTTCTGCACTTCAAAGACAGCATGGACGGTATTTTTTCCACCTTACATAACGCAGCTCTCTTACAACAGGCAGGATCAGGGCTGGGCTTTGCCTGGCACCTTCTAAGACCGGCAGGACTTAGAACTCACAAAACTCAAGGATTAGCTTCAGGACCGGTATCTTTCCTACGCGCCTACAACGAAGCCTTTGGTGTCATTAAACAACAAGGACGTCACGGGGCCAACATGGGTGTGATGAGAGTCGATCATCCGGATATTCTGGAATTCATCGAGGCAAAATGGGAAGAAGGCTCCCTGGTAAACTTCAATATCTCCGTCGCCCTTACCGATGAATTCATGAAACAGGTAAAAGAAAATTCAAAAGAACCTTGGCTATGTGAATGGGAAGGACAAAAGATAAAACCGAGAACCGTCATCAGAAATAAACGTGGAGCTTTCGTTAAAGCCATCGACGAAACTATGACCGCCTCCGAACTAATGGACAAAATAATCAATGCCGCCTGGAGAAACGGTGAACCCGGGGTGCTATTCCCCGACGCTGCCAACCGCACCAATCCGGTTCCAAAACTTGGTAGACTGGAAGCCACTAACCCTTGTGGCGAACAATGGCTGCATGATGGTGATGTTTGTAACTTGGGCTCCATTAACCTGGCAAAATTCGTGAAAAACGGAGAAGTAGATGAAAAGCACCTGCGTCACACCACCGAAGTTGCCGTTAGAATGCTTGATAATGTAATTGATCTTTCCGACTTCCCGGTAGAGAAGGTAAACACCACCTTCAGCAACAATCGCCGAATAGGACTTGGGATCATGGGCTTTGCCGATATGCTTTATCAACTCCGTATTCCTTACAACTCCGAAGAAGGCTTTAAAACAGCGGAAAAGGTAATGAAACTGGTCAATGATGCCGCTCACGAATGTTCTCAAAAAATCGCCGAAGAAAAAGGCAACTTCCCAAACTGGGAGATTAGTATCTACGGCCCGGAAGGACAAAACGTAAAACACAGAAATTCAGCCCTAACCACAGTAGCTCCTACCGGATCAATATCCATGCTACTGGATTGCAGCTCCGGTATCGAACCTTTCTTCGCTCTGGCATACTACAAAGAGGTTATGAGCGGACAAAAGCTGATGTATGTAAATCCTTACCTTGAAGAGGAGCTAAAACGTCAAAATATCTACAGAGATGATATCGTTGAGGAAATCGAAAAAACCGGAACCATTCAACATATCAAAGAAATTCCGGAAGAAACCCGCAGAGTATTTGTAACCGCAATGGACATCAGCGCCGAAGATCACACCAAAATGCAAGCGGCCTTCCAAAAACACGTAGACAACTCCATCTCAAAAACCATCAACTTCCCCTACTCCGCAACTCGCGAAGATGTGAAACAAGGCTACTTGAGGGCCTGGGAACTTGGATTAAAGGGATGTACCGTATATCGTGACGGCAGTCGTCAGGAACAGGTACTAAACCTTAACAAAGAAGAAAAAAAAGAGGAAAAAGCTGAAACACCGATGCAAAGCGCAATCGAAGTCGAAGCCGCTGCCAGTAATTTTGAAGAGGTTGCTCCCCCACCGGTTGTAGAACATGAAGAGCGCGAACATGTCTCCATGAACAAGAAGGAGATTATCCATAGCAAAAAATGTCCGGAGTGCTCTTCAACCATCCAGGTTGCCGAAGGTTGCATGCTCTGTTTAAGCTGCGGTTTCTCTGTATGCTCTATCTAAAGGAATTGCAAAGAACCTATTGCCAAAATGGGCAAAATGTATTAGAATTCACCCTCTAATTGTTCTAACCCCATTCCAGTGGCAATAAATGTCGCGGCAGAACAACCAGATGTTGTTGAAAATTTGCACGAGGATTTAAAAAACGAAGACTCCCACGAGAAAAATCAAGACAAGGTAGATCTAAGTAAATTATCAAGCAAAGAAGTCAACGACCTGGAAGAAGGTAAGATCACCTTCCGACAGATTGCTCGTGAGCGTAATCAGAAAGCTCAGGCAGCCGAAGCTGAATTAGGCAAACTTGCAACCGCCACCGCAGAACAGAACAACATCATCGATCTTCGCGAATACAAAGAGTTGAAGAAGCAGATTGAAGATACCCAAAGTGCCGACAAAATGGATGACATTTTGGACTACATTCGCGACCTTCCCGATAAAAAAGAGAAGCAAAAGCAACAGGAGGCCGACGAAGCTCAGGAAGTTCCCCTCGACCATCCAAAACTGGAAGAACAAGTTCAAAAGTTTGAAAAGATCTGTGAAGACAACAAGAATGTTATCGGTTTAAAGCAAGTGCCCGGATTTAAGAAGTGGATCAAGGAGGAACTGAAAAAGAAGCCCACCATCGGCTACGCCAAAGAATTGGTAAAAAGGCTGGAAGGAAAACAGGTTCAAGATCGTGGCGGGCTGGCTCCAAGACGCGAAGAGTTTAAAACCCTCGAACGACTGTTCCAAAAATACGGAATCAACAGTCCTCTCGAATCAAACTACATCAAGCAGGAAGGTTTAAGTGAACGACAAGAATTCCGCCGCAACGCCGAACAGCTTGAAGATCACCTTGAGAAGGTTCGAGACACCGGATTCTACTCAAAAGAGGCTATCGGAAAAACCATGCAGGAGATGCTTAAACAAGACTCTCCGTCAGCGCAAAAAAGCTTCTTAAACAACGCCAAGAATATTGCCAGAAGCGAATCTCAAGGGTTCACCTATCTTGATAGTCGTATGAGCGTGGCCGGAGTCTCCATGCGTAAAATGAGCTCCAAGTCTAAGGACAGCTATCAAAGCTACTATAAAAATCTAACTCTTCAGGAAAGACGAGAAAATCTACCCAACTGGGAAAAACTGGTTGAGAATGAAGAAGCTTTGGCAAAACATGTACCTAATAACACTGTTTACAGCCTATACGGCGTGGAACCACTGGAAAAAATCTATGCCAATGACCAAGAGAATTTAAAAGTCGCTCTACAAAGTTTCGGGAATCTGGACTTCATGCAAAAAGTGCAAGCTCTGAAAGAGCACAAAAAACTGGTTGAAAAAGCCGGAAGCAAAGAGGAGCTGCAAAAAGAGTTAACCCTAAAAGCCGCTCAAACCAGCATTGATGAAGCGGCACGCAAACACATTATTTCCGCCAGCACCCAAAAAAAATATAAAGAATGGTTTGGCAAAGAAGAGAATTTTAAAAATCCAAAGACCAAACAAACCGGAGATTTGGGCGAAATGAAAAAAGCTTACGAGATTTTAACCAGTTCAACCCCTGACGCAAAAGCCAAAAACATTATCGCTTATCAAATTAAGCGAGATCGTTTTGTTAAAGAATTGAAAGATTTTAAAGTCATCAATCCGGACATGAAGGAGGAAGAGCTACAAAAATGGCAAGATAAATACGACAAGGCCGGATGGACCGACAGGAAAAAAGTCTACAAAGAAATGATCAAAGAAAAAGAGAAAGAGGAGAAAGCCCAAGAAAAGAAAAAAGAGGCCGAAAAAGCCGCCGACATCAGCGAAGATGACAAAGAGAAGATCAAAACCATGGAAGTTCCCGAGAGGGCGGAGGCAATCCGTTCGGCAATCGAACTCATCAATGAAGACCAAGCCGCCGAAGCTTTAAAGGTGCTTCTAGCCTACAACGATGAACATCCTGATGATCCGGATATTGTATTCTGGATGGAAGTTGCCATGAAGCGCATCAAAGAATTCGGTAGCGGCAAGAAGCTGGAAAAAACTCAAGAAAAGATCATTGAAGAGGAGGTTAAAAATGTTGTTTCCACCGATGAAGGCATCAAGGACAGTATTGAAGAAGAAAACATCTTAAATTTGAACCTGCAAGGAGTGCGTCAGAGCGAGGACCGCCTGAAGAGTAAAACCGCACAAGAAAGAGCCAAAAAGGACATGGCCGCCAAATCCACCTCCGGTAATCTGGAAGATGAACTGAAAGAGGAATTCTACGAGCAAACCGATAGTGAACACGTTATAGACATGGAAGAGGATACCGGTGAAGAGCTTACCCGCGTTGACTTCAGCGATACCGCCTATACCGACAACGAAAGGCAAGAGCTAAAGGAGGCCACACGTGAAAAAACCAGCAGATTACACAAAAAAGAGGGCTTCACTCACGCAAAACTTGTGGATAAAACCGGTCACGAAATCACCTCGGATGAGGCCGAAGTCCATCAAGCCAAAAATCTTGAAGCTCTGGAAGAACAAATCGCCGAAAAGGCCCTGGATAAAGCGCAGGCAAAAACTGAAGGCGGTCTGGGTGGAAAAGTATACGACTTAAGTGCTAGAATAGCAGCAAAGCGAAAAGCGCGCGATATTATCGATGACGAAACCAATCGCATAGATAAGCTTGCCGCCTAACAATTTCAGCTTAAACAGACATGTTAATATTTAGCACAATCGTCTTGATTCTGGTTGTAGCGGTAATAATTTTCCTCTGCATCTCCTTCTACATTACTATATTTGGCGGTGGACCATTTATTCCGACTCCCATGGTCGCTGTTCATAAAGTATTGAAGGCGGCCGAAATTAAAAAGGGAGCCAAAGTGTATGATATCGGCGCGGGCGACGGACGCTTCGTGCACTTTGCCGAAAAAGACTACGGCGCCCGCGCCATCGGCTTCGAACTGGACCCTTTTGTTTATTTCATTGCCAAAATGCGTCAGTGGTTCTGGAAATGGAAAGGAAAAATAGTTCAAGGAAACTTTTTAAACCACAGCATTGCCGATGCCGATATAATTGTATGCTATATGCTCCCAAAAACCTTGGAACGCTTTCAGCCCAAATTCGAAAAAGAACTAAAAAAAGGCGCAAAAGTTGTCTTCTATGCTTTCCATATCGGTTCCTGGAAACCCACCAAAAATATTCCGAAAGAAGGTAAAATAAGCCAGATTTGGATCTATGAAAGATAAAAAAATTTGACAAGAAAACAAATCCGGCTAAAATCAAAGCACACTCAAATTTCAAATGACACATTTCAGCGCCACAACTAGAAATATGATGATGATGCTCTTCTAAGGAGAGTCTTCTTTGCATGTTTCAACCATGTGGCTCTCCAAAAGGAGAGCTTTTTTTATATTTAATTTCATTCACTTAACCAAAAAAATCATGTCATTATCACTAGCAGAACGTAGTTTCCCAACAAGTCTACAAGGACCTGCACTACCGCCACAACTTGAAGGGCTTTTCCACAGAGGAATCGATTCCCTGAGAGGCACCACGCAAGGCGATGAGAAGAACGAAACACCAAGTGGCGGGATTGGTAGAACACTGAGCCGCATACGGCAATTTGCGGCCGGCAAATCTCAGGAAGCACTGGCAAGTTACCAAAAAGCGGCTCTTACTCGCGAAACTTTAACGCTCATTGAAGCGGCCGTTGCCAATGACCGCATCAGCCTGGACCATCCGGAAAGACATCCCAAGGTTGTTCTAATTACAGACTTCGGTGATGGTATCGCCCAAACCGAATGCAGCAATCAGCTTAGAAGATACGGTGTGCCGGGAAGTGCCATCAGCGACCAAATCAATACGGTGGAAGCCTTCAACATTACCAACGCCGCCTTCCATGTTCATCAAGTTTGCAAAACTTTGACCCCCGGAGACGTAATTGAGCTGGTGGTCGATCCCGGAGTGGGTAATGATGTTGAAGAAGGAGGACAAAACGACCGCCGCATTGTTGCCAAAAGCAAAGATGGAATCTGGCTTATAGGACCAAACAATGGCTGCTTTGATCTTGTTGAAATAGCGGAAGCTTGGGAAATAGACTTTGATAAATTAAAAGACCTTGGAGTCTACGACGGCAACACCAAGGCGGGACACAGTACCTTCCACGGCCGCGACGTCTTTGCTCCTGTCGCTGCGGTAACCAGCCACATCAGCAGAAACAGCAAGTCGCCTGAGGTGCAAAAATACGTTTTGGAGGCTACGGTTGCCAAACCTTTGGCCTTAGAAGAATTGCATCACCTCGATATCCGAGATGGTCAAGTAATTCACACTGACGCCTATGGCAATTTAAAAGTAAACTTGGATTTTGAATCCACCGGCCTGGAAACCGGAACAGAGGTTGATGTTGCTATAATTCGAGACGAGCAAAATCGCCTGATTTTAAGGGTCGTAAATGGAGACGATACCGTAAACCAAGAGCTCTCTACCTCTCCGGGGGCGAGAATTAAGGCCAAGGTGGTCAACAGCTTTGCCGAATCAAACAGAGGAGACTTTGTTCTTTATAGAGGTAGCTCAAAGAGACCTCGCACTCAGAATCCGGCCTTGGAGTTGGCGGTTAATGAAAGTAGCGCACGCGCGGAAATCGAACGTCTACTGGCGGCTTAAAAAGCGCCATAAAAGTAGATAATAAAAGAGGGCGAACCAAAAACCAAAGTTTTCCAAATCAATGACGGCCCACTTAAAGGAAGCAAAAAGGTTAACCCAAAAAATAACCAGTTTTAAAATCATAAAACCCAAGAATCCGCAGAAAACAGCCAACTGAAAATTAAGTAAGCTAGTCAAAACCGCCGCAAACCCAAAAAGCATTGCGAAGGGAATCAATGGCAAAACCAGCAGGTTGGCCAGCGGTGAAACCAGACTAAAAGTACCAAAGTTAAATAAAATAACAGGTAGAGCAAAGACCTGAGCGGAAAGAGTCATTACCAGCGATTCACGAATAAGTAAACGTTTCGGTAGCCAGGCAAGATATGGTTCAAGTATGGGGGAGAAATAAATCAAACCGGCGGTGGCCAAAAAAGATAACTGAAAACCGATATCGTAAATTAAAACCAAAGGGCTGAAAAGAACCAAGAAAAAAGCGGAGATTATTAAAGCGTTGGTTACGAAGTAGGGGCGGCCATAAAACAAGGCAAGTAAACCTATCACTCCCATGATGGCCGCCCTTAATACCGCCGCGGTCGCACCAACCAACAAAATGAATAAAATAACAAAAAAAGCCGAAAACACAATCCTCCATTTCTGACTTAAAAAGAAAAGCAAATTACTTACAAAAACAATTACCAAAGTAATGTTAAATCCGGAAACGGCAACAATATGGGTTAAGCCCGTTAAATTAAAGTTACTCATCAATTCTTGATCTATCCCCTTGCGACTACCCAAAATCAACCCGGCCATGAAGGCACCGTAGGGATCGCTAAAAATCAAATTAAGTCTTTTCTCAAAATCTCTTTTAAGATCATACAAAAAAAACAAAAGGTGATCAGAGTAAGTTACGGACTGACAATCGACTTTATAAATCAACGGCCGATAAACCAAAGCATAAATAAAATCCTTGGCCAGATAATTTTCATAGTCAAACTCACCAGATGAAATAGGAAGCTGAAGCTTTCCATTAATCTTAAGACAATCCCCAAACTCAAACAGCGGGTACTTATCCCCCACCACCAAGATGTTGCCGGACACTTCCCGCCTCATCTCACCAACCATCAGTGCGTCCGGCCCCACCACATACCTCACCCCATCGCTTCTCACATCCGGATACTCCATTATCTTTCCAAAAACCTCAACTTCACCCAAATAATTGCGCACATTATCCGGCGACAAAGCGGAAACAGCCAAAAACCGCCAAGCCCCAAATAAAAACCCGATAATAAAAATCAAAAATAACCACTTGGAAATAACGCGCAAATCAAAATTAAAAAATAGTAAAACAAAAACCATCAAAGCTCTGAACCAAAGTCCTTCGAGGTAAAAATAAGTCCCCGAAATTCCCAGAAAAAACCCAACAATGAAACAAAAAAAACTCTTAAACGTATTCATAAGAGCAGATATAGCAAATACTTTTAAAATACTTTTAAAATATTTTTAAAATCCGTTAAGTTGCCAGCGACAAAAAATAAAAGTAATATTTAACCCGCTTTAAACTTAAGATGCTTCAAAAGTTTTTTAAAAAATTTATCGGTGGATTCTTAGCGGGCCTACTGATCGTCTCTCCGCTACTAACAAGTAAAACAACTTTTGCGGATTTCAGCGATCTTAGCGATTTTCACCCCAACTACGATGCCATTCTCTACCTCCAGGAAAACGATGTCCTCCACGGCTACCCCGACGGCACTTTCAAACCCAACAATCCTGTTAATCGTGCCGAGTTTCTGAAAATAATTCTGGAAGGCTCCGGCATCTCTTTAAATGTCAGCACAGAAACTCCCTTCCCGGACGTAAATCACAGCGCCTGGTATGGACCTTACGTAAAAAAAGCCTTTGCCGAGGGCTGGATCGTGGGATATCCCGACGGAACCTTTAAACCGGAGCAAACCATCAACAAAGTGGAGGCCTTAAAAATTCTGGGCGAAGTTCAGAATTGGCAGATGGAAAACAAAGTTACCGCAACGCCTTTCAACGACACTCCCCTTGGTGAGTGGTATATCAAATATGTAAGTTATGCCAAAGAACAAGGATATCTCGAGGAGAGCGGCAAATTCTTCCTACCGGCCACTCTGATGACCAGAGCAAAAATCAGCGAGATAATCTACCGCACTCTAACTCTCAACAATGAAGAAGAGGTAACGGTGGAAGAGATCATTGACCCCGTCGACAGTGAAACAAACATCGAGATAGTTGTCGAGGAGGAGATGGAAAATTCAACCAGTCAAAATGAAAGTCCCGATATCACCAGCGAAGACACCTTAATCAAGGAAAACTTCACTCCGGTTGGTTTTAAAGCAATAGACGAAGATTTTTACGACACCATCGAGCTGGATGAAACTCTACCCAACCACTTTTATAATAACGAAATCTATATAATTGAAGGAGAAGTCACCAGTGGTAATTATGATCACGCCACAATCTACCTCTCTCCTTTAGATGGAGACATAAAAGATTATCGCACCTTCAGCGGCGAGTTGAATAATAACCACTTTTCAATTCCGGTATATTTTGAAACCAGCGGAAATTATTATTTTGGTGTAATTCCCGGATTGAGCGGCCAAACCAAAGTGAAAGAAATAGCCGTTCTAAGCAATCTACCAGCCTCAGACGAAAGCTTAAACTTCAATGAAAAAGCTTCCAACCTACAAATCGACTACAGCAACGACACCACCAAAGTAAACTTCACAGCTCCGGACTCCACTCTCAAAAAAGTTACCTTCTTCCAGGGAAATAAAAAAGTAACTTATCTAAGCAGACAAGACATTGAGAGTTTAGATATCTACTACAAAGACTTTGCCAACTTCAGCGAGAGTAAAGTGGAATACTACATTCAAACCGCCAAATTCAATTCCGATAAACCATTGAATCTTACCTCCGACTATACCACCAGCGACATCAAGTCTTTCACGGCCATCGAACACACTTTTGATGATATCGATTATAACCTTGTCACCACCTCTCCACCGGACATGCTCTCAAGTCCTACTGAGATCAATTTCAGCGGTATCGTAGACATCGATGTACAAAAAACCGCCTATGTCATCAAACCGGACGGCTTTGTGGATAAAGTAAATCTCTCAACCTCCAGTACACTTGGCAGCTACTATGGCACCCAAACAATTCTCGATGGCGGAGTATTTGAATTCGATTATGACGTAAGCCAAAACGGTCGCTACATTGTGGAAATCAACGATAAGACCGGACTGCCAATCGTCAACCATCCCGTTTACATTGGCAACAGTATTCCCCTAATCCCCGATTTTTTCGACCTAAACGAAAGAGAATTTTTTAGCGGCAACTTCAACCTCGACGCCCTGCGCAATGAACTTTTGGACTACATAAATGAGAGCCGAGAAGAACACGGGCTGAATGCCATAACCATGAATGACGATTTAAACGACTTGGCTCAAAATCA
>CAYLHX010000014.1:0-8375 GCA_964383675.1 uncultured Candidatus Peribacteria bacterium
AGTTGGAAAGAGCAGCAAACAATCATTTGATTCGTGATCTACCCGGAATGGGTGAAAAAACTGAGACCGAGATTCTGAAAGCAATAGGTGAACATCGGCAGTTTTCCACACAACGCCACTACATTAATGAGGCGAAGCAGGAGGCGGAAAGATATATTGAATACCTGAAGGAGTGTACTGAAATAACCAAGGTGCAATATGCGGGAAGCTTGAGAAGGCAAAAGGAGACTATTGGAGACATTGATATTCTGGCTACTGTCAAAAATGCAGAGGAGAGTCATCAAAGAGTAATGAAGCATTTTGTAGCTTACGGAGAGGTGATCAATATAATTGCCGAGGGAGATACCAAGTCCAGCGTGATTCTTCAGAGTGGAATTCAGGTGGACCTAAGAGTGGTGGCCGATAAATCTTTCGGCGCGGCTTTACACTATTTCACCGGCAGTAAAGAGCACAATGTGAAGATACGAGATTTGGCCAAGAAGAAAGGTTTAAAGGTTAATGAATACGGTGTTTTTAAAGACGAGGAGATGGTATCCGGTGCTACCGAAGAAGAGCTATTTGAATATTTGGGACTCCCCTATTTTCCGCCGGAGGTCAGAAAGGACGATGGTGAAATCGAGTATGGTTTGAAGCACAAAAAGTTTCCCAAGTTGGTTGAAATTGAGGACATTCGCGGGGATTTGCATTCTCATAGTACCTACAGCGACGGTAAAAATTCTATCGAGGAGATGGCGGCGGCTTTTATCGCGCGCGGTTACGAATATTTTGCGGTCACAGATCACTCCACCGCTGTTGGAATTACCAGAGGGATGAACGATAAGAATATTGAAAAACAATGGAAAGAGATTGATAAGTTGCAAAAAAAGCTGGGTGATAAGATTAAAATTTTAAAAGGTTCGGAGGTGGATATTTTGAAGGACGGCACACTGGATTTTGAAGATAAAATTTTGAAGCAGCTGGACATTGTGATCATTAGCGCTCACCTTCACAACCGTTTGCCGGCGGAGGAACAGACCAAGCGTCTCATTAGAGCTATTGAGAATCCTTATGTAAAAATTCTAGGCCACCCAACTGGAAGGTTGGTTAACAGGCGTGCACCGATGGAGTTTGATATGAAAAAAATTATTGACGCCTGTATCGTCAACAAAGTGGCTTTGGAAATCAACTCTAATCCCATGCGCCTTGACCTCATGGACAGGTATGTAAGAATTGCCAAAGATCAAGGAGCCAAGTTTGTCATAGATACAGATGCCCACAGTATCGATCATCCGGCATTCATAGAATTTGGTGTGGGAGTGGCCAAAAGTGGCTGGCTGACAAAGGGAGATGTGCTGAATACAAAAAGCATTTCACAGTTTGACAGCTATTTTCAGTAAGGTATAATGCCCGCAAGCTAATTTTTTAATATATAAAATTTTTCCTATGAAAAAATTACTAGTTGGCTTTGTAAGCTTATCTTTAGTATTAGCAGGTTGTCTTGGTCAGCAAAGAGATGAAAAACAAGCTTTCATCGATGCTACCGTTGAGGCGACATGTATGATCCTTAAAGCTGAAAATTTACTTGATCCAGGTTTGGAAGATCAAGCAAAAGCTATCTACAAAGACCACGGGTTTGATGCAGATAACGATACAGAAATGGAAGCAATCGCTGCAAAATACGAGAATGATCCAGAGGTTACAGAGGCTATCAACGCTGGTGTAGAGGAATGTGCGGGTGACATCTCTCCTGAAGATCTTTTTGGAGGATTTGAGATGGAAGGTGAAGTAACTGAAGAAGAGGCTACTACCGAGGAAGAAGCTGAAGTAACTGAAGAAGAGGCTACTACCGAGGAGGAAGCTGAAGTGACCGAGGAAGAAGCTGCTACTGAAGAGACAACCGAAGAGGTTACACAATAGTTATTGCTTGAGTTTAGCTCAAACATTAATTAGATTAAGGGTGGTAGATTTATTTACCACCCTTTTTGATTTCTACTTATGAAAGTCGCCCTCGTTCATGATTTTCTGGTCCGCCTCGGCGGTGCCGAAAGAGTTCTAAAAGTTTTGAGTGATCTCTATCCGGAAGCTCCGATCTTTACGCTTTTCTATGATGAAAATCGTGTGGGCGAAATTTTTCCTAAGGAAAAGGTACGCACTTCATTTCTGCAAGATTATCCGGGATTCATCAAAAAGAGGTACCGCTTTTTAACACACCTTTTTCCCCGAGCAATTGAGAGCTTTGATCTGGAAGAATTTGATCTGGTCATCAGCTCAAGTACGGCTCTGAGTCATGGCATTATCACTCCAATAGATACGGTGCATATTTGTTATTGTCATTCTCCCATGCGCTATGCCTGGGACTGGGCAAATGAATATAGAGAAGACAATAAGATCAATGGCCTAAAGGCTTTGCTATATGCACCACTGATCAAGTATCTGCGCCAGTGGGATATGATTGCCGCCGATCGGCCGGCGGCCTATATCTCCAATTCAAGAAATGTCCAGAAACGTCTTAAGAAGTACTATAAAACCGATAGCAAGATTGTTTATCCTCCGGTTTTTACCGAGCGTTTTCGGGCCAAGTCCGAACACGAAAATTATTTCCTGATTGTCTCCACGCTTACACCTTATAAAAAAATAGACTTGGCTGTTCAGCTTTTCAATAAGATTGGACGAAGGTTGGTCATTATCGGCGATGGGCCGCAGCGGAAGTATCTTGAGAGCATTGCCGCGGACAATATTGATTTTCTGGGCTTCAAAGATGACGAAACGGTGAAAGAGTATATGCAAAACTGTAGAGCATTCATTTTTCCCGGCGAGGAGGACTTTGGCATCACACCGGTAGAAGCGATGGCTTGTGGTAAGCCGGTTCTGGCTTATGGCAAAGGTGGCTGCACCGAAACTGTGGTTTCAGGAAAAACCGGGGAATTCTTTTTCCAAGCGACTGTTGAGGATATGGAAGATGGTCTGGCGCGCTTGCTCTATAATGAAAAATTTTACCGTCCACATACCATTAGAAGACATGCCACCCAGTTCTCCCAAGAGATTTTTGAGAAAAAAATCAAACAAGTTGTGCGAGAGTGCAAGAAAAAATTTTCAAACCAGGTTTAAGTGGTGCTGGCACTGTGTTAGAATTGGTGCCCAAGTTGACTGATTTGTTCTATGGAAAAAATAGCTCTTTACCGCAAATACAGGCCAAATAATTTTGATAACCTGATTGGCCAGGATCACATTAAGCAGACCTTGATAAATGCCATCAAGGGTAATCAAGTGGCTCATGCCTACATTTTTACCGGTCCTCGCGGTACCGGTAAGACCTCGACGGCCCGCCTGATGGCCAAGGCGTTAAATTGTACGGAACTCAAGGATGGCTTTGAGCCTTGCGACAGTTGCGATTTTTGCAAAGAGATCACCACCGGCCGCCTAATCGACCTGATTGAGATTGATGCCGCCTCCAACAGAGGTATCGACGAAGTTCGTGATCTGAATGAAAAAATCAAGTTTGCTCCTTCCCGTTCCAAGTATAAAGTTTATATTATCGATGAGGTCCACATGATGACCAAAGAGGCCTTTAATGCTCTGTTGAAAACCCTGGAAGAGCCACCTAGCCATGCTTTTTTCATTTTGGCGACCACCGAAATTCACAAAATTCCGGAGACCATTATTTCGAGGTGCCAGCGCTTCGATTTTAAAAGACTGAGCGAGAAATCTATCATGACGCGACTAAGTTACATCGCTCAGATTGAGAAGGTCGAGGCTGACGATAAGGCTTTGGAGGCCATAAGCCGTTATGTGGATGGCGGGATGCGCGATGCTATTGGTTTGATGGAGCAGTTAACCAGTGAGGGAAAGCTTAGCTTCAAGAATGTACAGGAACTCTTGAGGATTAGTGACCACAGCCTGTTGGATGCCCTATTTGAGTCTTTGAAAAACAAAGATGCCAAAGCGGGCCTGAAAATCGTGCATGTTCTCCACGACCAGGGCAGTGACCTTAAACAATTCATGCATGAATTTATTGACCGTTTAAGACAGGTTCTGCTTGAGGCCGTGAATAAAGGTGAGAACGCTAAAATTCCGTTGCTGATTAAAATAATCGATGTTTTTCAGGAGGCCTATATCAAAATCAACAATGCGGCGATTCCACAATTGCCACTGGAAATTGCCATTATTAAAATTGCCGGTAATGTAAAAGAGGTCGAAGTAAGTGATAAAGTGGAAAGCCCAGCTCCAAAGACTGTGGAAAAAACTATGGAAAAAGTAGTTATTGAGAGGGACCATAAAAAAATTGTGGAACAGCCAAAAGTGGAAAAAAATGAGAATACGGAAGATAATTCTGTAGAAATAGACCTCAGCCTGGAGGAATTGAAAAAAAATTGGCCAAGAATCACTGAAAGGATTAAAACTCCGGCGCTGAGAATGTCTTTAAGAAGTGGCACTCCGATCAAAATAGTTGATCAGGCCGTAACCCTACAATTCTCTACGACCTTTCACAAAGATAAGGTGATGGAAAACGAGCACCGTGTTGAACTGGAGGCGGTTATTAAAGATATTTTCCAGCAATCTGTAAAAATTGAAGCAGTGGTGCGGGATATTGAGATAAAACCTGTAAAGGAGGAGGAGACTTTTGTAGAGGCGCAGAACAACGCTCCTGACGACAGCGCTGTAGACCAGGCATTGGAGATCTTTGGCGGCGAGATGGTTGATTAAACCATATTTCGAAACTCCTCTTCAGTAATGATTTTGAGCCCCAACTCTTTTGCCTTGTTATACTTTGAGCCAGGAGATTCGCCGGCGACTACGAAGTCGGTATCTTTGGTGAGGCTGGAATGCACTTTGCCGCCACTGTTTTTGATTAGCTGCTTGGCCTGGTCTCGAGTCAGGTTTTCCAAACTACCGGTAAGCACAAAGTTTTTGCCCTCAAGTTTGCCGGTGGTTTTTAGCTGCTCCGTTTTTAAACTAATTCCGAGTTGATAGAGATTTTCGAGCAGTTCTTGGTGTTTATGATCCTCAAACCAATGGCTGATGGAGCTCCCCATTTTCTCTCCAATACCGTCTATATTGGTTATTTCTTCCGGGGAAAACGAGCTCACTGTTTCCAGTAGATCCAAAATGCTAAATTCCTCAGAAATTGTTTGCTCTTCAACTTCAAACAAGGTTGGCTCGGGCGTGCTTTTTTTCTTTCTCTCAAGTTTTTTGATGGATTTCTTGGCATGTCCGATAAGATATTTGGCGAAATCATAACTGCTCTGTTCACCTAAATGGCGAATACCCAAAGAAAACAAAAAAGCCTCCAAATTAATGTTTTTGGCTTTTTCAATACTGGCTACCAGGTTGTCTGCTCGTTTTTCTTGGAATAAATCCAGAGTAAGAAGGTCGCCTTTCTCGATTCTGAAAATGTCGTCTGGCTTGGAGATAATGTTGTTATCAATAAGCTGGATTACCACTTTCTCTCCCAACCCATCAATATTAAAACCTTTTTTGGAGACAAAATGAATAATTGCTTCGCGTTCAATGGCATAACAGCGAGGATTAATGCAGCGATAAGCTGCTTCTCCCTCTTTTCGCATAATTTCTGAGCCGCAAACCGGGCATTCTTTAGGAAATTTAAAAGTTTTTTCACTACCGGTTCGGAGGTCTTTCAATACCTCAACCACTTCCGGAATAACATCACCGGCTTTTTGGATTATTACCGTGTCTCCAATACGAATGTCTTTCCTTCGAATCTCGTCTTCGTTATGTAAAGTCGCCCTGGAAACCACCGAGCCGGCAACCAGAGTAGGTTGCATGACAGCCACAGGCGTAATAGCTCCGGTCCGCCCCACCTGCAGGATAATATCCAAAATCCGACTACTCACCTGCTCAGCCGGAAACTTATAGGCAACGGCGTAACGTGGAGCTTTGGCGGTATACCCCATGGCTTGTTGCTGGTCAAAATCATTCACTTTGATCACAATCCCATCAATTTCGTAGGGTAGCTCGTGTCTTTTCTCCTGCCATTTATGGCAAAACTTCACAACTTTTTCGATGCTATCAAGATGTTCATAGTGGCCACAAATCTTCAGGCCCATTTTTTTTAAAAATTTCAAACTTTCTTGCTGTGAGTTAATGTTGTTGGAGGTATTTTTGTCGATACTATAAAAGAACATATCGAGGTTACGATTCGAAGCTACGGAAGGATCAAGCTGGCGCACGCTACCGGCTGCGGTGTTGCGGGTATTGGCAAAAAGAGGTTTGTTGTTTTTGGCCTGCTCCTCATTAATTCTTTCGAATTCTTTCTTGGAAATAAATACCTCACCGGAGGCTTCCAACTCTATCTTCTCATTCAACGAGAGAGGAATACTTTTAATCGTTCTGACGGTATGAGTGACATCCTCTCCTTCAATGCCGTTACCGCGTGTTAAAGCGCGTTTCAGTAGGCCCTTTTCATATAAAACCGTAATGTTTAGGCCATCTATTTTCAGTTCGCATACAAAATCGAGCGGCTTACTTACTAATTTTTGTATTCTTTCGTACCATTCCATGATTTCTTCTTCGGAAAAAACATCGGCCAGGCTTTTTTTAGCTGTGGTGTGTTTTTTTTTGGCAAATCTTCCGGATAGAGTGCTACCAACGCGTTGGGTTGGTGAATCTTCGGTTATGTACTCTGGAAACTTCGTTTCCAGCTCGATCAATTCCCGCTTCAGACTATCTCTTACCGATTCTTCCACTTGAGAGTTATCCAAAACAAAATACTGATAATTCAATTCCTTAATCTTTTCTTTTAACTTTTCGATACGTTTTTTGGCTTCCTTTTGATCCATACGGATTGCTTATTGCGGTCAAATTTGGTATAATGTAGAGATAAAATTAAGAAAATGACCATGAATGAAGAAGATCTTCAAAAGGCGGTTTATGGAGATGAAAAGACTCAACAAATGCTTAACACTCCCGCCTCAGATCCTACAGGAGTTGACCCGAAAGATAAAGAATTTTTGAGTGCTTTGATCGCTTTGATTGAGGATAAAACCATTGATTTATATAAGCCGGAAACCTTGTTTAATAAGGCGGTTTATGAGGCCATGGATAGTCGGTTACAGGGGCAGGCCGATATGGAGGCCGTTAATCTGCTGTCGGCAATTCGCGATATCAAGGGTTTGTACGACAATGGCTTTGAAGAGAGTTTTCAGATTCAGAACCTGGTGCAGAGAGTGAGACTCACCAAGGAGAGAATTGAAGGAGAAAAAGGTGATCTTTTTATAATTTAAACTGAGAAATGGCTGATCCCAAAGATTTAAAAAGAGGTCCGGAAGGTGAAAGTGATGAGCCACGAGCAGGTTTGGAGGCGGCTCCGGTTCAACCGGATAAGCCGGCCGATGCCAAGGCCGTTTCAGCCGAGGCCGCAGGTGAGGCTCTGCCACCCGATCCGAAAAAAGATCGCGCTGAGCTGACGGCAGATGCCGCCAAAGAATTATCGGAAATTCCCGATAACAAGTATGGTGAGGCCTATAAATTTACCAAAGACTTTTTGGCAAAACCGGAAAATGCTTCAATGCGCGGACCGCTAGGTGATGCCATTCTATTGGCTTTGAAGGTTGGAGCTATGGGGTGGCATTTCGTTACCACCTATACTCCGGGGAAATACCTAAAGAATCTGGATGAAGATGAAGAATTGCGGGAACTAGCTTTCAATGAAGCGGAAAAAGACAAGCTGTTATCTGGGGTTTTGGAGACCAATGATGAAAATCTGACAGTGCCCGCCGATGCCGAGAAGATTGAGGCAAAAACGGCAGCTATCGCCTGTGGGATTCTGGGAGTGGGACGTGTAGCCACACCACAGGAATTGGCGGCCAAAATTCAACACATGGTAGTGACCGATGAAGATGAGAATGTTATTCCTTTTTATAATCCGGTGGAAAACACCAAACAACAGCTTGATAAGGGATTGCCCAAAGGAACTATAGTTATTGTTTCAAAGGTTGATGTGGACAAGTCGGCTCTTGGAAAGTTGTCGGGCGGTGCCGGTATGCAGTTGGGCAATGTTGATAAGTCTTATCAGATGGCCTATGTGGCAATCGGTGATAAAGCCATGGTCAAAGGCTTTAATCCGAAGTCCGGAAGGGTTGAAACATTCGACTTAACGGATGAGAAGGTATCTCCGGTCTCTTTGAGTAAACCTTGGTCTTTAACCGCCATGTTCAAGCCGGCCTTTAATAGTGATCCGGCCTACTTCTCAAAATATGCCGACGAGTTGGATGAGCGTTTGGCCGAGCAGACCCCGGAAAACAGAATGAAGACGAAGCTGGCGAAGGCGGAGAGCAGTATCGCAATTATTGAGAGTAATTTCTCCAAATATGAGAAGCTTGATGCCGGCAAGCTTACCAGAATTGAATCTTATAGAAAGGAGCTTGAAGAACAGATCA
>CAYLHX010000014.1:8408-33635 GCA_964383675.1 uncultured Candidatus Peribacteria bacterium
GAAGATAAAGTAAAAAAATATTTACTCGATAAGCAGCGGCAAATATCAGAACAGATCAAATCAATTGATGCGCTATGGACCGGTGTTACTGAAGAGAGAAGATCGGTGATGGCCGGAGATTTCCTGGCATTTATTCAGCCTTTGAAAGGTCGCGTAGAGAAGATTTTACAATTCTATGAGAGTGAAAAAGGTTTGAAGGCTGTGGAATTGCAAAAAGCTGAACATGAAAAGAAAGTGGAAGCTGCCAAGGCTGAATTGGAGAAGGAAATCAAGGCCGGAGACAAAACAAAAATAGATCAGGCGAAAGCGGCTATGGAAAATGCCGAAAGAGAGCTGGCTGTGACTGATGGCTCTCTCAAAAAGATTGGAGATTTCATTAAATCCTTGGCGGTTGTCAGGGAAATTGCCGATAAATTTTCGCCGGAAAAGATGGCGAAATAAATAACCCACTTGTAACAATCAATAAATTAACTAGAATATAAAGAGATGAGTGATAACACCGTAACAACCAGCGACCCTACCGGAGGCGGCACTGCCGGCGCCACCATGATTGCTGCCAGCGATGACGTGGTAGTAGACAAAAACAAATCCGCCGAACAATATATGAAAGAGGCGGAAGCGAAATATATTATCCCTGTTTTGGTGCGCGAGAAGTTTCCGGATCTGATTAAATTGATTTATGAAACTGAATCGATGAACAAGGAGGAGCGGGAGTATTGGTTGCAGATTATGCCCATTATGACAGAAGAGCAGATCAAGAAGTTCAGAGACATTTTAGTGAATGAAAAGGAACAGTTGGCAAAACTGGACAATGAATATGAACAGGAAATGTCCAAAATCAATCAAAAGCATGCTCAACAGATTGATGAGAAAGAGATGAAGGCAAAGATTGAGAAGATTGAGAAGGCGGAGATGTCCAGTGAGAGTGAAGAACAACGCAAAGAAGAAGAGTTGCTGAAAAAGTTGGAAGATATTTAATTTACCTTTCTATCTTTTCAGTTTCCGTTTCGACCGGTTCAGCTATGATGATGAGCCTTTTTAAATTTGTACCCACCGGTGTACAGGTAATCAAGGTCAGGCGATCATCGGGAGTTTGCTTTAAAATCTCAATATCCTCAGGTAATACGACCTTTATCTCTGTAACCTGATAGACATACTTCTTTTGATCCCAATAGACCAGAATTTTATCTCCTTCCACTAAATCATGGAGCAGTGCGAAAACGTCTTTAAATCTTCCATCATCCCAAGGGAAATAGGAGCTATGTCCGGTAATGGCCACGTTTCCGGACTGTCCTGGTAAACTAGTGCCCGGATAATGCACAACCCCGTCTTGCAAGGCATCTTGCATCTCCGTCTCAAGGGCGTTCCAGTCTCGTCTGATTAAGTTTTCGCTACTGATACGCACAATCGGAATGTTTTTGTCGATGCGCGGAATAATGATTCTATTATCGGACGGTGCTACTTCCAGATTAATTTCCGGAATCTGCTTTTTTTGGATGGAGAGGTCGTTACTGGCTTCCAATACACTTTGAGTCTGAGTTGTCGTTTCGGTATCTGTTTCCACAAGAACATTCAAAGGGCTTTCATCTCTGGTGCCCAAAAGTTCTTCAATTTTATGTTTGGCAATTTGGGAGTAGGCCGACCAGTTTAAAAGCACCACTCCGATCACCAAAAATATGGCGCTGGCCACGATTTGCCTTAGAGCGTCTGAAAAGATGCCCTTTATACTTCTCTTCTCCTCATTTTTAGCATGATGAGCGGTCGGAGCCTCCCTCTTGTGCTCGGTTTTGTGTTGTGACTGGGCGTGAGGATGGACGTGGATTTTGAAATATCCACTGTTTTTCCCCTCATGGTGTGAATTTGATGTCATTGGATTCAAATATATCCTTATATTATAGCTGATTTTCACTTTTTTTTCAATTCTCATGCTTAAAAAGCCGGCTAAAAATTGACAAATATTATGATGTAGTGTCATAATTTATCATTGATGAAAACAGTACAAATTTCAAAAGGCTTGTCTGAGTATAAAAATTACTTTGATGTAGGTAAGTTGGTTAAAAAAATAAAGACTTACCTTCCCGATTTTGATGAGGACAAGTTTCTAATGGCTTTTGAATTTTCCGAGAGAGCTCATAAGGGCCAGATGCGCAAAGATGGCAGTACACCTTATTTTGTACATCCGGTAAAGGTAGTGGAGATTCTGGTAACAATTCATGCCGATGAAGATGTCCTTATTAGCGCATTACTGCATGATGTTCCGGAAGACACAAAATATGACATTCAGGACGTGCGTGAGAAGTTTGGCGATACGGTGGCTTTTCTGGTTGATGGTATCACCAAGCTTTCCAAGGTGCATTATAAAAATAATATGCCGGAACGAGAGGTGGAATCTTTGAAGAAACTTTTTTTACATACCACTAAAGATCCTCGTGTTATTTTGATAAAACTGGCAGACAGGCTGCACAACATGCGAACTTTGGAGAATATTGAAAATGACGAAAAGCGCATTCGAATAGCACGAGAAACTCTGGAAATTTACGTGCCGATAGCCAATTTGTTGGGGATTCAGGAGTTAAAGTTTGAATTGGAAGACCTATGTTTTAAACATCTTTTCCCTTCGGAGTACGAGCAATTGAAGCAAAAAATTGATGAGTTGAAGAGAAAGCATCGTTTGGTGGCAAATAAATTCATTGAGGAGGTGAGAAAGATCTTGGAGACCAATAATATTAAAGCGGAGATTTATGAAAGAAATAAGAATCTCTACTCAATTTACAAGAAGCTGTGTGAAGAGGGTAAGACCTTGGACAGCGTAAAGGATCGCATTGCCATTAGGATTATTGTGGATAAGATTTCGGAATGTTATCAGGTTTTGGGGGTTTTGCATTGCAAATACACGCCTCAAAACAATCGTTTTCGCGACTATATAGCTAATCCAAAGTCTAATGGTTACCAGAGCCTGCACACTAGAGTTTTTGGCCCTAACGGCAAAGAGACCGATATTCAAATAAGAACTCAACAGATGCATAGTGATGCTGAGTACGGCATAGTTTCACACTTCTTTAATCGAAGTCTTACTCAATTAAGTGAAGATAAACGCTCAAGCTGGCTCAACAAAATTATTGAGCTAGAGAAAGAGGGGAAAGCTCACGATGACTTCTTGGAAAATTTGAAAGTTGATGTTTTCCAAGACAGAATTGTGGTTTTCACTCCCAAAGGAGAAAATGTGGACTTGCCGGTTGGAGCTACCGCTATTGATTTTGCTTATGCTATTCATACCGATTTGGGTGACCACATCGACAAAGTTGAGGTGGATGGTGACCTTTGTTCCCCCACTCAACCCCTGCAAACCGGGAACACTGTAAACGTAATCCCGTCAGAGAATGCCACACCTCAGCTTTATTGGCTTTCGTTTGCAAAAACCAACTTGGCAAAACAAAGAATTCGAGCCTATCTAAAGAAGGAAAGCCGGGAGAAAAAGATTCATCAGGGAAGAAAAATTTTACAGAAGGAGCTGGATATTGCCAGCTTGGGGTTGGTAGATAACATCAGTTTTAAAAAGTTGAAACGCGAGATTTTTGAGAAAATCGGTAAGTCTTTCGCACAAATAAGTGACATGCTGATTGCCATCGGCGAGGGCGAAATAAAAGCCGTAGATATCGTAAAACTTATTACCAGGCCATCCAGGCGCGGTCTATTCTTCCGCAGCCGTCCGGGCGGAGTAAGAGTTAATGCCAAGATTGTGGCCAGAAATCGTTTTGGTCTTTTGAGAGATATTTCCGATATATGTTACAAGTATTCATCTGACATGACTTATCTGAAAGGTTGGTCCTCAAAAGACCGTCAAGACGCTTATTTTACGGTGCAAATTCTGGTCAATGATATTTCGGCGGTGAGTAAAATTTTTGAGGAGTTGGAACAACTGGATGAGGTTATGCACGTTTACAGAATATCTTCAAAGGGCATTTTCTTAACTTATGTTTTGTCAATTTCGATAGCAACATTTTGGATTGTACATCCGCTTTTGTTGGCGAGAGTACAGGACAGTTGGAATGTTTATCTGGGGTTATTCTTTTTGCTGGGAACGGTACTTTATTTAAACCAGGTTATTAAAAGATATTTTCCAATTGTACGCAATAAAACCGCTCTTTGGATTTTCGCCTTCAGTCTGCCGGCTGTTTCCGTTTTGACGCTTTTGGTGGAGGTAGTTTACTTCGACCTAACCCTGAGCTGGCTGGCCATTATGATTGAGATGATTATCATCTATGGCTATCTGGCCTTGAGCTTTTATAATCTGAGAAAAGTCTCTTAGTTGGCAAATTTGAAGTGCATTACATCGCCATCTTTGACCAAATAATCTTTGCCCTCCATTCTTAATAGGCCTTTATCCTTGGCACCGACATGTCCGCCGGCTTCAAGTAGATCGTTCCAACCGACCACTTCAGCTTTAATGAAGCCGGTTTCAAAGTCGGTATGAATCGTACCGGCGGCTTTGGGCGCTAAAGTGCTTTGCTTGATAGTCCAGGCTCTTGTCTCTTTGGGACCGGAGGTAAAGAAGGTTATCAAGCCCAGGGTTTCATAGGCCGCTCGTATTAAAGAATTCAAACCGGATTCCTGAAGTCCCAACTCTTGAAGATATTCCCGAGCCTCTTCTTCGGAAAATCCGATAAGATCTTCTTCGACGCGTGCTGAAATGGGGATAATCTTGCCGTGGTCATCAACTCCTAGGGCCGATGAAATCTTAGTTTTATCCACTTCAGAAATTTGATTTTCGTGTACGTTGATGATGTAGATATGCGGCTTCATGGTCAAAAGGTGGAGGTCTCGGGTCAGCAATTTCTCATCATCGGATAGTCCAACATTGGTAGCCAGAACACCACTTTGCAGTTCACACAGAACTCTTTCCAAAAGATCGGAGTAGATCTTTTTCTCCTTATTGCCGGATTTGGCCTCAGACCTGGCTCTTTCCAATCTTTTTTCAAGGGTTTGGATGTCGGCCAACAAAAGTTCGGACTCGATGACTTCACGGTCTAATTTGGGATCCACTCCGCCATGAACATGGGTGATATTGGGATCGTCAAAAATGCGCACAATATGAGCAATGGCGTTGCATTCACGGATATGCGACAAAAACTGATTTCCCAATCCTTCGCCCTGGCTGGCTCCTTTTACAAGCCCGGCGATATCCACGAACTCAATAGCCGTGGGGATTACTTTTTCAGACTTATTGATCTGACCAAGTTGGGTAAGCCTGGAGTCTGGTACTTCAACAATGCCGACATTGGGGTCGATTGTACAAAAAGGATAGTTTTGAGCTTCAGCGCTTTTACTTTTGGTCAGGGCGTTGAAGAGGGTTGATTTTCCCACATTAGGTAGGCCAACAATGCCGATTTTAAGTCCCATACTTTAAATTAAATTTTGAATTTCCGATAACTGCCGGAAGGTGAGTTGCCCCTTGGCCGTACTATCCTTCAAATCCAGCGGAGCATACATTAGATAATTTCCGAATAAATGTCCAGCAGCACGCGTAATTATGCCTTCTTTTCCCATGCAGACGCAGATGGCGTGCTGCTTCATTTGCCTGGTCTGATCGAGAGTTTTTAGCATTAAAAGGCTGTCGGCAAAGTTATTGGCCTGAGTCGCTAATTTCACGATATCAGCCCCTTTCTTTTGCATTTTCTTGATGAGGCCTTTCAGCTCAGATTCTTTGGGCGTCTTTTTAAAATCATGATGGGAAAGAATGATTTTGGTTTTTGGGTTCAAGATCTTAACCTGCTCGATAATTTTTGAAGCCGTTCCCAAATCCAGATCAATATAGTCAATGGGGCCGGAAAGAACCAACTTTAGTTTTTTCAAGTCGCCAAAGGATTTATATAGAATCGGCTTCTTTTTGCGCTTAAAAATCTTATCAAGGTTGTTTTCAAGAGCTGATGATTCAAAATTATCAAACCAGATTTCGGTAAGATCAGCTATTTTTTGGGCCCTATCGAAGTCCGCAAGCAGCTTTGGGATAGTCTTTTTGTTGAGCGGTACGCAAATCATCTTAAGTGTCTATCAATAATAACTGGATAGTGTCTTTAGCGGTTTTTATGTCGGAAAAGTTCGGATAGATCAAAATGTGATGGGTGCGGCGGAGATTGTAGTAGACCAGCGAGTTCAAATTATTGTCGACAAGGATGTTAACATCTTCTTTCTTCAGAAATTCCGCCAATGCGACCGGCGATTTTTTATCGTGACCCAGTTTTTTGATGTAAAAATCTTTAATTTTACCGTTTTTGACATTGGCGAAGAGATAGGCGGTAGTTTGCTTCAGTGTGCTGGCAACTTTGGCATTAAGAGTGGTTCCGCTTTGTATCGGTACGGCAATTTTGGGGTCGTCATTGTCATTAATATTTGTGTAAATGGAGAAATCCTTTATATAAGGGTTTAATTCTTCAATTTGAGTCTTTAGGAGGCGAAGTTCCTCCCTTAAATCCTGTATTCCTGCGAAGGGATTAATCTCGACAAAGGCTTCACCGAAAATGAAGGTTCCGGCCCTGCGTAGACGAAGCTTTTTCACATTCAAAATAAGATCTTTTTCTTTGCGAAAGATGGCTTTTATTTGCTTGACCAATTTTGGGTCGTCCCAGTAGTCCAAAAGAAAAAAGAGGGATTCTTTGGTACTGAAAACCCCTTCTTTGAAAATTATAAGTGAGATTATGATGGTAACAATTCCTTCTACATATGGAATATTTTTATAGTTGGCAATAATGGAGAGTAAAACTCCTATACCGGCCAACACGTCCATTTTCTTGTCGCGAGCGCTGGCTAAAAGGGAGAGAGAATTAACCCTTTTACCGGCATCCTCCAATCTTTTGGAGAGTCTAAGGGAATGCCAGATGGCAAAAAAAGTACTGGTTATGGCAAAGTAGCGGTAGTGTCCGGGTTCCGGGTTTTGGAATGCCTCAAGTCCCTTCTGAAAAATAACAATTCCTAAAATCAAGATGCCCACAGAAATCGCGAAGGCGGCAAAAGTTTCAATTTTGTAGTAGCCGTATTCAAAGTTTTTATCAGCGGTTTTGCGAGATAATTTTAAACCTATGTATGAGGCAAAAACGCCAAGCACATCGGTGAATGTAGCTAGAGCATCAGCAATAATCACCGTCATGCCGGTCACTATTCCGGCGGCGGCCTTCATGATTCCCAAAAAAATCAGGCCGAAAATAGCCTGCTTCGCAACCTTCTCCCCCTCCAGGATAGCTTTATTATTCATGATGACATTGTACAAAACTTTAGATTTATAACAACAAATAGTTTGTTGACTTTTATATTGTTATCATTATAATTCCAAAAAATTATATCTTAACTTACAATTACCATGAAAAAGTTCTTTGTAAGTCTAGCAATCCTAGCTATGACAGCATTGTCACTTGCTGGTTGTATGGACACAACTGAAGAAACTACTACTGATGGTGAAGAAACAGCTCCTGCAGCTGACGTTGAGCCAGAAATGGCTGAAGAAGAAGCTGCAACCGAGGAAGAAACTTCTGAAGAGGCTGAAGAAGCTGCAACTGAAGAAGAGACTTCTGAAGAGGCTGAAGAAGCTTCTGTTGAAGCTACAGTAGAGGTTACTGAGTAATTTATTCAGCAACTGTTTCAAAATGGAAAAACCCATCTATCAGATGGGTTTTTCTTGTTGTTGAGAGCGGCGATTTCAGGTAGTTTTTACTAAATTATAAATTGTTTACATGAAAATTTTGATAACCGGTGGGGCGGGTTTTATAGGGGCGAATCTATGTGAGAGACTGCTTAAATACGGCCATGAAGTTTTCTGTCTGGATAATTTTTACAGCTCGGAGGAAGATAATATCGCAGAATTTTTAGAGCATACTCGCTTTCACCTGCTAAAGAGAGATGTTCTTGATGACTTATCCGCTCTGGATGAAGAAAAACTTGATCAGATTTACCATCTGGCCTCACCGGCCTCCCCCGTTCAATATCAGAAAGACCACATCTATACTTTAAATGTAAATTTCGGTGGCACTTTGAATGTGCTCAATTTTGCCGAGAGGCAGCTGCAACGTTTTGGGAAAGCACCAAAGATACTGTTTACATCGACCTCCGAGGCTTACGGTGACCCCAAAGAGCATCCACAAAGCGAAGGTTACTGGGGAAACGTAAACCCCATTGGTATAAGAAGCTGTTATGATGAGGGGAAAAGAGTTGCAGAAAGTCTCTGTATGAATTTTTACCGCCAGGGTGGTCTGCCGGTCAAAATCGTGCGCGTCTTCAATACTTACGGACCTCGTATGGCTAAAGACGACGGACGAGTGGTTTCAAACTTTCTGGTGCAGGCTCTGGAGGGTAAGAATTTAACCGTCTATGGCGACGGCAAACAAACCCGTAGCTTTCAGTATATCGATGATCTCATCGATGGCCTTGAAGCTTTCATGGCTTTGGATCAAGATTTTCCCGGCCCCATTAATTTGGGTAATCCCCATGAATTCACGATTAATCAATTGGCCCAAAAGGTGCTGGAGCTTACAAGGGCGGAAGTTGAGGTTGAATATCGTGCTCTTCCCCAAGACGACCCCACAATTCGTTGTCCGGACATCAAGTTGGCCAAGGAAAAGCTTGGATGGGAGCCAAAAATCGATTTGGATCAAGGACTTAAAAAAACTCTGGAATATTTTAAGGCTAGATTTAAGTAGGCTTTTTGTAGTATTTTTGATAGGAATTTTTTTCTATGGGAAATATCTATATTTTAATCAGTGTCGCCTTTAATGTCGCCGGCCAGTCGGTGCTGAAAGCCGGAGTAAACCAGCTGGGCAAGCTAAGTCTCAGTACGGAAGGTTTGGTTAAAGCGTTCTCTTCTTTGTTGGTCTGGGGCGGCCTTTCTCTATATGTTATCAGCAGTATTTTTTGGATTTTGGCACTTTCAAACAAAGATTTGAGTTATGCATATCCGATGCTGAGTGTAGGGTATCTGGTTATTCTTTTTATTTCTTGGTCGATTCTGGGTGAGCAGATCACCCCTATCAGATTGGCGGGGGTTTTGTTAATTTCCGCCGGAATATTTCTTGTTTTTAAAAGCGCATGAAGGTATTTAAAAAAGTTTCAATTGTCATACCGGTTTACAATGAAGAGAAAACCCTGTTGGATATTGTGAAGGCGGTAGAGGAGGCGAAGTTGCCGGAAGGGCTTAAAAAAGAGATTGTATTGGTTGATGACTGTTCAATAGATAAAAGTCGTGAAATATTGAAGAAGCTGGAGAAGAAGCATAAAGTCGTCTATCACACTCTCAATTTGGGGAAAGGCGCAGCTTTGAGGACGGGATTTCAGAATGTCAGCGGAGATATAATCATAGTGCAAGACGCCGATCTGGAGTATGACCCTAAAGAATATGAGAAACTACTTGGACCTATTTTGGATGACAGGGCCGATGTGGTTTACGGTTCAAGATTTTTAGGCGCCGGTCCACATCGTGTGCTCTTATTTTGGCACTACTTTGGCAATCGTGTTTTAACCGGCTTCTCCAACATGTTTACCAATCTCAATTTAACGGATATGGAGACTTGTTATAAGGTGTTTACAAAAGAAGTTTTGGCCGCAGTTCTGCCGCAATTAAAATCCAATCGTTTCGGGTTTGAGCCGGAATTTACGGCTCGAGTGGCCAAGATTCGCAAAAGAATTTACGAGGTTGGTATCTCATATTATGGTCGCACTTATGAAGAGGGGAAAAAAATCGGCTGGAGAGATGGAATCGCAGCTTTCTGGCACATCATACGCTTCAATTTATTTGGGTAATACAACGAATTATGAACAAAGGCCTGGCTCTAACAATTTTGATAATTGTGGTGCTGGTTGGTGCCTTTTTTCGTATATATAATTTAAACGAACAGAGCCTCTGGCTTGACGAGGGGGTAACATACTACAACAGCAGCGGCGAGAATTTGGGTGAAGTTTGGACAAAAACCTCTAATCTGGATCAGTCCCCTCCCGGTTTTTATTTTCTGATGCACGGAGTGTTAAAACTTTTTGGTGAAAACGAGTTCGTCTTTCGACTTATTCCTGTAATGTTCGGTTTACTCTCAATAGTTTTTCTCTACCTCTTGCTCAGCGCGATGTTTAATGAGGAAACAGCTCTCTTTGCCGCCTTTCTTTTGGCCATAAACCCCTTTCACATAGGCTTTTCGATGGAGGCCAGGATGTATGTGCTGTTAGCGTTGGAGGCTATTATGGCGCTCTATTTTCTTTACATGGCTATGCGCAATGATAATCGTGGATACCAGTGGTGGGGACTTTTTACAGCTACTATAATAGCCGGAGTATATACCCATAATTTTTTCTTTTTTGTGCTCTTAGCCCTGGGGATTGTTTTCCTACTTCTACTTTTTGATGCGGAAAAGATTTGGGGAAAGCTGCTGATGGCGGTTTTGAGCGGCATAATTATGACTATCTCCTATATCCCTTGGATCCCCCATTTCCTTAAGCAGCTTGCTGTGGAAAGATATTGGATGGCCGAGAACAAGTTTTCCGACGTCAAGGATTATCTTTTAGCTTTTATGAGTGACAATAAATATTTGCTTATTACGGCGTTTGCGCTGTCCGCTTTGGGGGTAATTTGGGCCTTCGCTCACAAAAAATCTGTGGCACATCGGCAAAATATTTTTGCGGTTGTTACGCTGGGAATGTTTTTGTTTGTCGGCATGATGGCACCTCTGGGCTATTCTCTTGCTTTTGAACCTATTTTAAAGATTCGCTATGTAGTATATCTGGTCCCGGTGTTGATGGGGCTTATTGCCGTGGGTTTATATGCTCTGCGTCGTTTACACTATTCAATCCCGGTAGCTATCTTGGCAATTTTCACTTTTTTACTGATGCCATGGCAGTCGTCCGATTATCCTATAGAGTTTGGTGAAGATTTTCGTGGTCTTGTGGAAATTGTGAAAGAAAATCCGGCACCGGTTGTGGTACATACCCCTTCGGTGGCTCATGTAATAAATTTCTATAACAAAGGTAGCTTTGAGGTAAAACCTTTCCCCTACAGTGACGATCTGACAACCTACAATATTGAGGAAAGTTCGCGCAATAAATACAGAGACTTACTGCGCGAACTGGATGAGTTTTACCTGGTGGTCACCCACACTCATGAAAATCCTCATGGACTACTCTATATCTGGAGTGACGCCGCTTGCCAACAGAATTATAAAATCGATCTAGAAGGTATGGAAACCTACCTATTTAAAGATTGCCGTTAACATGCATGCGGAGGACTAAACAGTGTGGCTTGATTCTTGCTTAAGCTTGGCGCCCACTTCGTGGTCACGGATTGATTTATGAGCCCTGTCCTTACGCAACTGTGAAAGGTACTTCTTAATTTGCGCAAGTAAACGATCCTTGCTTAAATCGACGGCCTTATTGATAGTGTGACTTGCCTCTTTTGCCACTAAGCGTTTGGCGGGTAAGTTCAAACAATATTCCACCTCAAAAGCATCGTGCTTCTCAAACTTTTCAATGGAGATATTGAGCAGCGTTGCATCTTCAGCGAACTTGGTCAGCAACGACTCGATCGCCGGAATTTTTTGCTGCACGTATTCCAAAAAGTAGTTTTCTTCCAACTTTGAAAGATTCTTGTGAAAGAAGGTTGTGTCCATGTGCTGAAGGTTATGGAATAAAGTTTGGTAAATTCATAATAGGCTTTTTTTATTAATTTCGCTATTGCTTTTTCAAGTTAAATATGTTATTATATTATTGCAATTAGGAATTAAGGTCTTCGGATCTTACGAACTGGTTGCATCCTTGGCCTTTACTTTTGACGCCTCGGCTGACAAAGTAAATCCCAAGCCCTCTGGTATCCTTTTGATGGCTTCTGCCACCTAAAAGAGTACCGAACAAAGCGGACCGTCCTCGACTATTAGTCCTTGGCGGTCTGCTTTTTTTTGTGTTAGTCTGAAGACACCATTTAACCCCCTTCATATGGATATAGACAATGTTCCTTTAATCGGGAGGATCAATAGGACCCTTAACATGATGGCGGTGAATTTTGTTTTACTGGCCCTCATTGCTTTGGCGCTGGGAATCATCATTCCCTTCTATCCTCAGGTGCTGGATGTTCTGGTTTCCGCCCTGCTGATTGTGGCGTCGGTGATATTTCTCCATATCGCCTATAACATATACAGTTACAAAAAAAAATATACCAAGTGGTTTGACAAGTAGATTTTAAAGAGTAGAATTTTGCCAATCTAAAATTTGTCTACGCTTTATGCTAATGACATACATCGCTCTAGGAATTTTTGCGCTAGCTTTTCTGCTAATAGTATTTGATGCTTATGACAAAGCATTGATCGCGCTCTTTGGGGCCTTGATGATGGTAATCACCAGGGTACTAACACCCGAAGAGGCTATCGAGGCCATTCACTTCGAAACACTATTTCTATTAATGGGTATGATGATACTGGTAAACATCGCTTCAAAGAGCGGTGTTTTTGAATGGCTGAATGTTAAGATAGCCGCCTTAACCAAGGGAAACCCGCTGGCGATATTTTTCTTCTTTTCTTTGATAACCGGAGTAATGTCGGCTTTTCTGGATAATGTAACCACGGTACTGCTGATTATTCCTTTAACGATTGAGTTGGTGAGAGGCATGGGCAAAGATCCCAGGCCTTACATTTTTGCCGAAATGTTTTTTGCAAATATAGGCGGATCTCTAACTCTGATCGGTGACGCCTCCAATATTATTATCGGAGGTTATGCCGGCCTGACCTTTTTGGAATTTATCCAAAACCTCTGGATCCCAATAACCTTGTCGGCGATCTTTACTCTTACAATGTTCGTTATAATCAACTGGAAGCAGGTTAAACCGATCTCAAACAATCTGGTACAGCTTTGTATAGCCAATATTATTATTAAAAGCATTAAGAAGAATTTTGTAAAAAAGACCATTCACAAGGATTTTGTAATCAAGGTAGTGGCAATGTTGATACTTACAATCACCTTCTTTCTGATTGAAAGCGTTATTCATCTGCCAAACTACGTAATTGCCTTTACGGCCGCTATCTTTTTGGGACTACTAACGTATAAAAGAATTGAAATTCATGAAACTCTTGAATCGGTTGAATGGACGACCTTGTTCTTTTTTGCGGGTCTCTTTATTTTGGTTGGCGGAGTGGAAAAAACGGGAGTTTTGGAGCAGCTTAGTGACTATATAGCCAACTCAACTTCCAATATGCTTTACCTTTCACTGATTGTTTTGTGGACCACGGGTATCGCCTCGATGATTATTGATAATGTGCCTTTTGTGACGGTGATGGTGCCGGTTATTGCCGGTGTACAGGCTAACTTAGGCGGTACTGATACAAGCATTTTGTGGTGGGCGCTTTCCCTGGGAGCTTGTCTCGGTGGAGGTGCCACTTTGATCGGAGCCTCAGCAAATGTTGTTTCTACCGGCATTGCCAGAAAACATGGCGTAAACATTACCTTTTTGAATTATTTAAAATTCAGTCTTCCAATCACGATTGGAATTTTAACGATTTGTAGCTTTTATCTATTTTTTAGACTTACATAATCTTTATGAGCGCGACTAATACTTTCTCAAAACTGTTTAGGAAGTTGGAGGCCGAAATAGGCACCAAAGACATGGCACTCTTGGTATTTGACGCTCTGGTGGATAGCATTCAGGTTTTTAAGGCCAAGACCGCTCATGATTTTTGTAGTCAGTTTCATGAATTGTGTGACAGTGTCGGTAACACCGAGCCAAAATTCGGTATTTTGAACTCAAATTTTGCCGCCTTGAATAAAAAATTTGAACAAACCATTTGCGATAAAAACTATAGCGAAAAGAGGTGGAAGAACTTGGCAATTGCTGAGGTGAAGAAGATTGTTGACGCTCGAAGGGACAGTAAAAAATTGATTTTGGAAAATTCGGAAAAGATAAATCTGGAAGGAAAAACTATCTTGATCCACGACCATAGCCATACGGTGCACGATGTCTTGGCTCACAACAAATACTTGGGAAGAAATTTTAATGTGGTGATCGCCGAACAAAATTTTGATAAGACTCATGACAATATCGAAAGAATGTACGGATTGGGCATACCATTTAAAGTTGTACCCGCTTATATGCTCTCTCATGTTACGGACCGCATAAGTATGGCTTTTTTTGGTGCCGTAACCTTAAAAGACACAATGACTTTTGTGATGGATCCGGGAACTCACGGAGTCATCTCCGAACTGCATATAGATAGGATTCCGATTTATATGTTCATTGACGCAAATAAGTTCAGTTTGTGGAAATCAAAACGCCGAGGTGAGATTTTTATTCATGAGCATAAAAGAATGCATCACGAAAAATCTATTGAGTACGACCGTATCAAATACTCTCATGATAGAGTGCCGGCTAAACTGTTCACCCAAATTATTACTAATGAAGGGACATATACGCCCAGCGAATTGAAAAAGAGTTTTGTTAAAAAGATGGCGGAAAAAGCCGAATGTCCTTCATGATTTTTTAAAATTCTCTTCGGCGTTTCTGGCGGCGTTTCTGATGATTTCCGGTAGAGCGGGGTGAATGTAGATTGTTCTTAAAAGGTCATCGAGAGTGGCATTCATATTGATGTAAGCGATTAGCATGTGCACCATGTCAGAAGCCTCTTTACCGATAATGTGTCCTCCAAGGAGTTTTTTTGTATTACGGTCAAACAGCAGCTTCACAAAACCGTGCTCGGCTTGAAGAGCGTCACCTCCCATAGCGCTTTGTGAATACGGGGTCTTTCCCACGATGTAGTCTTTATCTCTTTTAAGCCCCTGCGCCATAAGCTCATCTTCCGTCAGCCCCACTCCTGCAATCTGCGGATTGGAAAAAACGGCATGGGGCATGGGGCTGTATTCGATTGGTTCATCTGAAGGATGAGTATAAAGAGTACGCAAAAGATATTCCCCTTCAAAGTTGACGCTGTGACGGAAAAAATAGTTGCCGACACAATCGCCTAAAGCGTAAACATCCTTAACAGAAGTTTGCAAATAATCATCCACTATTATGTATCCCCTGTCATCGGCTTTGATTTTGGTGCTTTCCAAATTCAAGGTATCCGTGTTGGGAGTGATTCCGGTGGTTATCAGTAAGGCATCGGCCTCGAGAGTCTTTTTATTGTTTTTATTGTCACTGATTTCCACTTGAAAGTTGTTGCTATTATAGCTTACTGATGTTGGTGAATAACCAAGGTGAATAGGATGCTTCTCGCTAAAAACCTTAAAAAACTCTTCGGTAACCTCAAAATCTTCACCTTTAAGCATTGAGCTGCGCACGACAAAATGTACTTCCGTTCCCAAAGCGGCATAAAAATAACCAAGCTCGGTAGCAATATAGCCTCCTCCTATGACGATCATTTTACGGGGCTGTTTGTCCGCCCTCAGAGCTTCGGTACTGGTCATATAAGGGGTACCTTGCAAGCCGGGGATGCTCGGAATATGTGGCCGGGCCCCGACGGCTATGAAGATTTTTTCGGCGGTAATTTTTTCACCATTAACCAAGATCGTTTTGTCATCGAGGAACTTGCCTTCATGAGGGTAGTAATCTATTTGAGGATGGCTTTGATAAAATTCGGTTATTTTGTTGGAACTGGCCGCCACATGATTTGTGATTCTTTTGGTCAAAGTGGAAAAGTCCACTGCAAAATTCGTATCGACCTTTAAGTCAAACTTATGAGCTTCACGTAGCTCCTCTGCTATATCGGCAGTGTGGATCAACATTTTTGAGGGTATACAGCCTCTGTTTAGGCAAGTACCTCCCGGAGCCTCTCGCTCAAGGACCGCAATCTTCTTGCCAAGCTCGGTAACCGGGCGCAGCTTTGTCCCTCCACCGGCACCAATGATAATAAGATCGTAATTTTTCATTTTAGTAGCGTATGAGAGATAGCTATCAGTTGTTGCTAATACTACTAGAAGCTTTAAAAAAAGTGAACTTGATTGAGGTTTTGGATTTGGACTAAGCCTTGATCTGTTTCATGGCCGCATAGGCTTGCTGAGAAGATTCTCCCATGTGTCCGGGAGAGACCATACCATCCATTTTCCCGGTTTCAACGTCATAACCTATTAAGGAAGTGGCAAATTTGCCCTTTTTCTCAATGAAAATTAGGCCACGGTAGATGTGGTGGAGCGCTAATTTACCGTCTTTCAATTTGACGATCTCTCTACCTTTAATTTGAGGCAATTTATCAACTACCTGTAGGCCACTTACGTCAATGGTTTCTGGAGGTTCTTCATTGATAGAGAAGCCTGTGCTGTTTTTTTCCGTGCTTTCCTTTTCCTCTAAGGGTTCGGTGTGTGGTAAGGCTTCAGTGTTTGTGGTTTGCATTTTTTGCATGGCTTCAAAGGCTTGCTTTGAGAGATCTCCGAGATGACCGGGAGTAATACTTTGCTGCATTGCACCGGTTTGATCATCATACTCCACCAGTTTGGTACCAAGCGCTCCCTGTTCCGCAAGATAAATACTGCCACGATTAACGTGGTGCAGCGCTAGTCTGCCGTCATTTAAACGTACGATTTGTCTGCCGGGGATGTGGCGCAAAGAATCCACAACTTCCAGATCGCTCGGATCAATAACCCCTAATTCCTTCTGAAGCTCAATTCTGGCTTTATCGTCTTCCTTCCTACCTTCTTGTTGTTTTTTTCGAAGGTCGGGGAGATCTATCGCCGGCTTATAAACACGATTATCAACTCTGGCTATAAGTTCCGGTCCATTGTCCGGATTGTGAGGTATTTTGCCTGGTACTTCTCCCATTTTGTTTTTATTTTATTTCTCTCATTATACCATAAACAGCCTTAAATAGCACGTGCTACTTAAGCAATGATGGTGCCGGGGGAGAGAATTGAACTCTCGACACATGGATTTTCAGTCCATTGCTCTACCACTGAGCTACCCCGGCGATTTTGCGTAACTAAGTGACTAAAGTGAAAGTTTACGTGCGCGATTCTAATCTGAATCCGCCAAAATGGCAACTTTTTCTTCTTATTTTATAAGTGAAATTTGCTTTTTGATACTGACTTGGATAGATTTATGTGGCTTAATTTTATTTCCATATGAGCAAAAAAATTATAGTTAAAATCGGTACCAATTCAATGACCAATGAAGATGGTACTTTAAACGAAACTCTAATTCGTGGCCTGGTTTCGCAGCTTGCAAAGTTACGCCAAGAGCATGATGTTTTACTTGTAACATCCGGAGCGATGGGCGCGGGCAGAAATATTTTAAAGAAGCAGATGCCCTATGACGAAGTGACCAACCGTCAACTTTACGCCGTGGTGGGACAGGTGCGACTGATGGAGATGTATTCAAATTTTTTTGCCGAACATGGACTGATTGTGGCTCAAATGCTGGCAACACGCGAAGATTTTGAAAACCGCACTCACTTTTTGAACACTAAAAACTGCATAGAATCACTTTTTCGAGAGAAGATTGTCCCTATTATGAATGAGAATGATTTTGTGTGTATTGAAGAGCTTATGTTTACCGATAATGACGAGCTGGCAAGTTTAATCTCCAAGATGCTTTTTGCGGACACTTTAATCATTTTGAGCAATGTTGAAGGCGTTTTTGATGAAGAAGGAAAAGTTATGAGCGAAGTGGATGTAAACCAAGAGTTACCTCCGCATATTCTTTCAGCCGATAAATCCTCTTTTGGCAAAGGGGGCATGCAGACCAAGTTCAAAATGGCTCAGGAGGTGGCAAAACATGGAACGAAGGTGTATATTACCAGCAGCAAGACAGATAATGTTGTATCACGAATCATAGACGGCGAGCACATTGGAACGGCCTTTATACCTCAAAAAGACCAATGAACCAAAAAATTTGCATTGTAGGCATGGGGAACATGGGTACGAGCATCCGTGACGCCATTTGTTCAAAAAATTTGTTCGATGTGGTTGAATGTAACCATGAAGACGACGCAAACAAGTTATTGAAGGATTGCGATGTTTTTGTTCTTTGTATGAAACCTCAGGATTTTGGGGAGTTTGCAAAATCGATAACTATCGATCTGAGTGACAAATTATGTATTTCAATCATGGCAGGTATCTCTTTGAGCAAACTAAAAATGGGATTGGCAATGCTGAGGATCGTTAGAGTGATGCCAAATCTACCGCTCAAGGTGGGGACGGCTCTAAGTGGTTGGATTGCCAGCGAGGAGGTTCGTACGGAGGAAAAGAAAACCGTTCAGATTTTGTTAAACAGTTTTGGTGAAGAGGTGGAACTGGACAATGAAGAAAAGATAAACGCTATTACCGCCATAAGCGGTAGCGGCCCGGCCTATTTTTTCCTAATGACCGAGATGCTTGAGAAAGTTGCCCTAAAATATGGGTTTTCAGCTGAAGAAGCCACCAGAATTAGCAATAAAACTTTTTTGGGCAGTGCCAAACTCTTGGAGAGTGTCGATGGAGACGCAAAAGAACTACTGAGAAATGTAATGTCCAAAGGTGGCACAACCGAAGCCGCTTTAAGACATTTGTTTGCCAAAAAGTGTGATGAATCCTTTTTTGAAGCTGTAGATATGGCACGCAAAAGAGCGGAAGAATTAAATGAATAATCTGAAAATGGAACTCAAAGAAGCATTGTCAAAGATTAAAATCACCAGTCGAAAATTTGCGCTGGCCTCAGATGAGCTGGTAAATAGCACACTTTTGATGCTGGCTGAATTATTGGAAAAAGAAGTGGCACTAATTCTTGCAGCAAACGCCAAGGATCTTCTGAAAATGAATCAAGCCGATCCTCTATATGACAGGGTTTTGCTAAATGAGGGGCGCATTAAGGATATCGCTGAAAGTGTTAGAGAGATTGCCGCTTACGACTCCCCTATTAATCTTGTGCTTGAGAAAAAAACTTTGGAGAATGGTTTGCAACTTAGGAAAGTAAGTACACCGATCGGCGTGGTGGGAGCTATTTTTGAGGCGCGCCCCAATGTGGTGGTAGACATTTTCTCCCTATGTTTTAAATCTAGAAATGCCTGTGTAATGAAAGGTGGGTCACAATCCGAGGAGTCAAATGGTGTTTTGATGGAACTTATTTTGAAGGCTATCGCCGAAAAGGCGCCGGAGTTTCTGAATACCGTTCTCTTACTGAAAAATGATCGTGAGCTTTTGTCCGAACTTTTGCAGGCCGATGAATATGTCGATGTCATTGTGCCCCGCGGGGGCCAGGGTTTGATTGATTTTGTGCGCAAAAATTCTTTGGTCCCGGTAATTGAAACCGGCCGAGGTGTTTGCCACACTTATTTTGATAAAGAGGGAAATTTAGAGAAGGGCAAAAAAATTGTGTTTAATGCAAAAGTTGATCGTCCGAGTGTTTGTAACTCTTTGGACACCTTAATCATTCATAAAGAACGCCTTAACGAATTGCCGGAAATTTGTGAAGCTTTAGCCGGTGAAGAGGTAGACATTTTTGCCGATGAGAGTTCTTATGCGGTTTTGAAAGGTGCATATCCCGATGAATTACTACGAGCCGCTACTGTGGAAAATTTCGGAACGGAGTATTTAAGTTTAAAAATGTCAGTTAAGACTGTAGAAACTTTGGAAGGTGCGATCGACCATATTAATACTTTTGGTTCCGGTCATAGCGAGGCTATTTTAACGGAAAATCAGGAGAGTGCTGAAAAGTTTTTAAAGGCGGTGGATGCGGCGGCGGTCTATGTTAATGCTTCCACTCGATTCACTGATGGTGGAGTTTTTGGCTTGGGGTCCGAGGTTGGAATCAGTACGCAAAAGCTACACGCCAGAGGGCCGATGGGAATTAAGGAATTGACCAGTTACAAGTGGGAGATTATTGGAGATGGACAGGTAAGATGAGGCGGGTATAATCGAAGGCAGATATACTTAACTCATTCCTCATGGTCGATAAAAGCAAGCTTCAAAAACTGGCTAAAGTTATTACCAATTATTCAATAGCGGTTAAAAAAGGTGAAAAGATTCTGCTGCGCGGTTATGGTTTTGACAGTTACCCTCTAATTAAAGAGATTTATCGAGAATGTATCAAGGCAGGTGCTTTACAAGTTGAAGTGCGTTTTTCACACGACGAAATGGCCCGCATTTTTTTTGACAATGCCAATGAAAAGCAGTTAACTCACCTCAGCGAGTTGGACAAAAAAGTTGCTCAAAGCTATGACGCCATGGTGCAGATTGTGGCTGATGAAAACCCTTATGAGATGACCGATGTGGACATAAAAAAGATTTATATGGCTCAGAAGGCGCGCAAGCCATTGTCGGATATTTTGCATAAAAAGCGCTGGTGTCTTTTCTACTATCCGAATCTGGCCTCCGCGGCTTTTGCTAAAAAAAGCTTGGAGGAGTGGGAAGACTTTGTTTTTGACAGCTGTCTTCTGGACTGGAAAAAGGAGGAGAAAATGCAGCTTAAATTCGTGAACCTGATGAAAAAGGTAAAAAAAGTTCGCATAACCGGTGAGGAGACCGACCTTGAACTTTCTATTGCCGGCCAGAAATGGCGTACTTGTTGCGGAAAATATAATCTGCCTGATGGTGAAATTTTTACCTCGCCGGTGCGCACCTCGGTAAACGGCGTGATTAAGTATAATGTTCCAACTCACTATCAGTCACAAGATTTTGAATGGGTAAAGCTGTGGCTGGAAAATGGCAAGGTAGTGAAAGAGGACTCCAACAATAAAAAGGCCTTAACCGAAATTCTTAATACCGATGAAGGGGCGCGTTTTTATGGCGAATTCGCCTTTGGCCTAAATAACAATATCAAACAGGGAACGAGACAGATTCTATTTGATGAAAAGATGGGAAAAAGTTTGCACATGGCGCTGGGGAAGTGTTATGACGAGTGCCCTAATGGTAATGATTCCAGTGTGCACTGGGATATGATTTTTAAATTCGCTTGGGCCGGAGCTGAACTTTTCTTTGATGACAAGAAGGTTTATTCAAAGACAAAGTGGATTGATAAGCGCTTCCAGTTCCTGAATTAGAGTTTTTATTTGACAAGTTTAGTAGATTCTATATAATTAGTTTTGTTTTAACGTATTAAAACAGTAAAGTGAAACAAGAAAGTCTGAACAATAAGGAATTCAAAGAATTATATGAAGCGGTACTGAAGCTTAAGACCGCCGATGAGTGTAAAAATTTTTTTAGAGATCTTTGCACGATCTCAGAACTTTCGGCTATGTCTGAACGTTTGCAGGTGGCCAAGATGGTGAAGAAAGAGGTTCCTTACAGAGAGATTTGTAAAAAAACCGGATCCAGTACGGCTACCATCACAAGAGTTGCTCATTGGGTTCATCATGGAATGGGCGGCTATAATCTTGTGCTTGAGCGTTTAAAATAGAGCACGAACACTTCATAAGATTATAGCCGCCACCTTTCCTGGCGGTTTTTATTTATCTAAACACTAAAAATATCATGACAACCAATCAAAAAATTATCGAGCCGAAAATTTTAAAAGGCACCCGGGACTTTTTGCCCCTAGACATGGCAAAAAGGAATCTGGTAATGAACAAGATCCGTAATATCTTTAGGCGCTTTGGTTACGACCAAATCGAAACTCCCATTCTCTGTCCTGCCGAAACCATTCTGGGCAAGTATGGTGAAGAGGGAGAAAAGTTAACCTACAATTTTAGAACCAAGGGAGATACAGCTATTGCACTCCCCTACGACTTAACTGTGCCCTTCGCGCGGCTCTTTGCCGCCAACTGGCGCGAACTTCCGTTGCCATTCAAGCGCTACCAGATTCAAAGAGTTTGGCGTGCCGAGAAACCTCAGAAAGGTCGTTTAAGAGAATTCTATCAGTGTGACATCGATGTTATCGGTACCAAAAGTCTGATTGCCGAGGCCGAGATTGCCAAAATGATCGTTACGGTTTTTCAGGAGTTAGGTTTTAAAAGTTTTAAATTAAAAATCAATTCTCGTCGTCTAATTAATGCTGTTCTTGGCTCTTTCGGCATTGCTGAAAAGGAGGTATCCGGATTGATTCGCATTTTGGATAAGGTGGATAAAATCGGTCTGGAAAGTGTGGAAGATGAGTTAAAGAAAAACGGCCTAAAGGAGGCTCAAAAAATCTTGGATCTTTTGCAACCTGAAGGCACCAACACCTTAACTTTAGAAAAACTTTCCGCTTTTGACACCAGTGAACTTGAACAGTTTTTGAGTTTCGCAAAATCGCTGGGAATTGACGAAGGTTTTGTTGAAATCAATCCTCTCTTGGCCAGAGGACTTGATTACTACACCGGGATTATTTATGAGCTGGTGGATCTGGAAAATGAATTTGGCGCTCTGTGTGGTGGTGGTCGTTACGATAACTTGTGTGGACTGTTCTGCAAGGAGAGCTTTTCCGGTGTCGGAGTGGCTTTTGGTTTTGAGCGGATTATGATGGTCTTGGAAGAGCGCGGCGACTTTGAGAATGTGCGTTTGAACTCTCAAGTTCTGGTAGCACTGTTTGATAATGCGCTGGCCGGAGAAGCCCTAAAGATCTATGATGAACTGCTGGCTGCCGGAATAAGTAGCGAAATCTATTTTGAAGCCACTAAAGTCGCCAAGCAGTTTAAATACGCCGATAAAAAGAATATTCCTTTTGTGGTTATTGCCGGTCCGGATGAAATAGCCAAAGAGGAGGTTACCGTGAAATATCTAAAAGTCGGCAAACAAAAGACAATTCCCAGAAAACAACTGGCAAGCTATTTGTTAAACTTTTATGAAAATGAGAAAAACTAGAATCGCTATTCAGAAAGCGGGTAGATTGACGTTGCCCAGCCTGGAATTCCTGAGAAATATGGGATTATCTCTACCGAATCTGGATGGTGATGAATTGGTGGTTAAATGCGAAAACCGTGAGGTGGAGGTGCTGTTTATCCGAAACAGTGATATTCCCGTCTATATTGAACAAGATGCAGCCGATTTTGGCATTGTAGGTAGAAATGTACTAACTGAACTTAATGCGGGCGTAAAAGAGCTGGAGAGTTTAAATTTCGGTCAGTGCTCATTGGTGATCGCTGTGGCCGAGGCGTCCGGATGCACAACTTTGACGGAACTCGAAGGAGAGCGGATTGCCACCTCTTACCCAAGAACTCTCAAACGCTTCTTAAAGGAAAGAAATATCAACGCATCAATAGTGCCAATTCAGGGATCGGTGGAAATTGCCATTCAAGCCGGTTTGGCCGATGCCATCTGTGACATCACCCAGAGTGGTAAGACCTTATGCAAAAATCGGCTGAGAGTTTTGGAAACGGTATTAAGTTCTCAGGCCTGTTTGATCGGCAACCTAAATTCTAAAGTTTTCGAAATATGATTAAAATTTTTGAGCTCAGTAAAATTCCGGCCGCTAGTAAAAAGAAGATTATGCAACGTGCCCAATTGGATATGGAGCAAATTAAAGATGAGGTTTCCGGCTGGTTAATCGATGTCGAGAAAAATGGCGATAAGGCGCTATTGAAGTATATACGTAAATTTGATAATAAGGATTTTTCTTTGGGAGATTTGAGAGTTAATGAAGCGAATATCCAGGCCGCCTATAAAAAAGTACGACCCGAAGTTTTAAAACAAATTCGCAGACAGATAGAGATCTCCCGTACCTTTCACAATGAACAGGCCAAGCTCGTTGAAAAAGAGTGGTCCATTCAAAGCGTGCCGGGTGTGGTTACCGGATTTAAGAGGGTTGCGATTGATGCCGTTGGTCTCTATGTTCCGGCCGGTAAGGCACCTCTACCCACAGTGGCCCAGATTCTGACTGTCGCCGCCAAAGCGGCCGGTGTACCCCGCAAGGTGGTGTGCTTCGCGCCAACCGCCGAGCACAATGAGATAATTGTCGCAGCCAATGAGGCCGGCGCCGATGAAATTTATCGTGTTGGAGGTATTGCTGCTATTGGAGCTTTGGCTTTCGGTACCGAGAGCATTAAGGCGGTAAATAAAATTGTTGGCCCCGGAAACCCTTACGTACAGGCGGCCAAGCTGCAGGTCTTTGGCAAGGTTGGCATCGATATGCTTTCCGGCCCATCTGAGGCCCTAATTATCGCGGATGAAAGCGCCAAGCCGGATTATTTGGCCGCCGATATTCTGGCGCGTTGTGAGCATGGTCCGGACTCGGCTGGAGTTTTGGTCACCACTTCTAGAGTTGTGGCCGAAAAAACTCAAAAAGAAGTTATTCGACAGTTTGAAACCTTGAGACGCAAAGATTTTATCAGAAAGGCTTTGTCCACTTATTCGGCAATTCTGATCGCTGGAGATGAGCAAGAGATGCTGAATTTTGCCAATGAATATTCGGCTGAACATCTGGAGATTCAAACTAAAAATCCGCAAAAGCTTTTCAAGAAAATTCGCAATGCCGGCTCGGTTTTTCTGGGTGAGTACGCGCCGGTTGCCGTGGGAGACTATGCCAGTGGCACCAACCACTGTCTGCCGACCGGCGCGGCCCCAAAATACGCCTCACCCGTCGGAGTGGAGACTTTTCTCAAAACTGTCGAATTTCAAAAGCTAACCAAAAGCGGTTTGAAAAACTTACAACCAATCGTTGCCACGATTGCCGAGGTGGAGGGGCTGGATGCTCATGCCAACTCGGTCAACATAAGATTCAATTAACCAATTTCACATGTTGTTAAATAATAAGTTAAAGATACCGGAAAATACTAAAGCCATTTTATGGGATATGGATGGGGTGCTTATCGACTCCCTGGGCCTCGACTTCAAGATTTGCAATACTTTGCTTCGAAAATATTTTGGCAAGAGAGTGAGTGTTTCCAGCGAATTTATCAAAGCCTCCTTCGGCTACTCTATCCCTGAGTTTTGGCAGAGAGCTCTACAGGAGATTGGCATTGATTTGCAAGAAGCGGACAACGAGGAGAAGTACCAAAAATTGGTTGATGAATATGGAGAGCTACGGCTCAACAGTACCTTTGAACTAAACCCAGGCGTGGAAGAGCTGATGCGTGTAGCCAGATATCGAGGATTAAAACAAGCTGTGGTTTCCAACAATCGAACGGCGGAGGTTTTAAAAATTCTGAGTAATGTCGGGATCGCAGAATATTTTGATGAAGTTTTGGGAAACGATTTGCAAGATGGTAAGAAAGCTTTGGCCAAAAAACCGGCTCCGGATTTTTATATTTTGGCGGCGAAGAGAATGGCGGTGGAAAATAAGAATTGTGTAGTTATTGAAGACTCCGAGCTGGGAATTCAAGCCGGAAATAAGGCCGGAAGCTACACGATTGGTGTTTCCACCGGAAGTTTAACCTGGGAAGAGTTGGAAGAACTTAAAAAGCTTGA
>CAYLHX010000015.1:0-33494 GCA_964383675.1 uncultured Candidatus Peribacteria bacterium
CTGCCCATGGTAATTTCCTTCGATCAGATGCACGTTTTTATTTGATTTAAAGAAAGCCTTTAGGCCCCGCGTTTTCAACGGATATACGAAATCAAAATGCAAATAGTTCACCTTCACGCCCTGGCGCCTGTAAATCTCAATCACATCCAGCATGGTGTTTTTCGAACTGCCCCAGCCCACAAAAGAAATATCGGCATTATTTTTTGCACCGAAAATCTGCGGCTCGGGCATGTTCTTCTCGATCAATTTCAATTTTTTATTACGTTTTTCATACATCAAGCCGGACTCTTTGGCCTCCTCGGTTAAGGAGCCATCTTCCCAGTGCTCATCACCGTTGGCGAAATAGTAGGCTTTACTGGAACCGGGAATCCAACGCTTGGAAAGGCCGTCGGCGGTTACCTTGTAACGATCCTCATTTTTCAAGGTCTTTAGCGCCGCTCCTTCCACAAGTCCGCGGTCAATCGGTATAGTGTTTTGCTTGAAAGGCGGAACGGTCCACTTGCTTTCACAGATAACTTTTTCACTCAAAAGCAAAACCGGTATCTGATATTTTTCGGCAAAATTAAAGGCGTGCTGAATTAGCTCGAAGGCGCTGGCAGGATCACTTACAGCGATAACCAGGCGCGCAAACTCACCGTGTGAGGAATAGATGGCCAGGTTTAGGTCGCCCTGAGCCGTCCAGGTCGGTAAACCCGTTCCCGGCCCCGGCCTTTGGCACAAAACCACCACCAAAGGATTTTCAATAATACCTGCTAAAGAAACCGTTTCGGTCATCAAATCATAGCCACCTCCCGAGGTGGCCGCCAAAGCACGTGTTCCCATAAACATCGAGCCAAGCGCCATATTAACAACCGAGATTTCATCTTCCACCTGTTTTACCAACATGCCTGTCTCATGACTCAACTCGGCCATATGCGTCAAAATGCTACTGGAAGGGCTCATCGGATAAGCGTAATAAGCCCGGCAACCGGCATGGATTGCTCCCAAAGCCACCGCTTTATTACCATCGATCAGAATTTTCTTTACGTTCTTTTTGGGCTGAATCGGCATCTTAATCTTAACCTTCGAGGAGGTTAGCTCGAAACCTTTTTTAAGACAGCGCAGGTCGATCTCCAAAAGTTTAGGTTTGCTGGCAAACTTTTTCTCCACAGCCTTCCTTACATATTTGTAGTCAAAGCCCAAAACTTTCCACAACATTCCCACCAAAACCACATTCGTCATAAGTACGTTACCCCCAACGCTTTCGGCAATTTCACGACTCATCAGGTGCACAATCTCGATTTTACGCTTTTTGGCCTTTTCAATTTCATCTTTCAAACCGTAAGGCCTCTCGTAGCCATGTATCAGTACACCACCTCTTTTCAAATCATCAAAATATGCTTCCAAACTTTGGCGATCAATTGCGACCATAATCTCCGCCTCTTCGGACAAAGCCGCAATCGGATGGTCGCTCGCATTAATCACAAAACAAGAATGCCCGCCTTTAATCAGAGAGGGATATTCACGATCCGCTACAATGTAGTAGCCCATCTCTTTTAGGGCATCAATCACGATTTCACCGGTACTCAGTAGACCGGCTCCGCTCTCGCCAACTATTTTTAATTTCAGTCTATCCATTTTTCAGTGCCGTAAGTTTAGCGTGTAAATTCTCCACCCAATTTTTTACATAATCGCCCAGCTTTGGATAAGGAGACTTGGAAATGCGAAGTGGCAAAACAACAATGTTGGCCTCCTTCTTGCGCAAAAATTTCATAATTATATTTGCCGATTCAATGTGATAGTCGTCATCGTATTTTGGATCTCCCAGACCGATACCGGTACAGGCCTTTCCTTTCAAATCAACTTCCTTCAACTTAGCCAGAAAGGCTCCGAAATAGTTTTCCAAAAGTCCGTGGCCGTAAGTGGGGCTGGCTAAAATCAGCAAATCAAATTCACCCACATCTGCAGGTTCGGTAACTTTTGCTTTTAAAAGAGTCACCTCATATTTTTTCGTCTGCAAATAATCCTGAACCGCTTCACAAACCACCTCGGTATTTCCTCCTCCGCTGCCGTAAACTATTTTTACTTTTGGCATAAACTAGCATTTTTAAACCGCGAACAAATCTGCTCGCGAACTGATTCTAGCACTAAGTTTAGAGAGTTTCCAGTTGATACGCCATGATGAACAGCAGGTCTGACAGACGATTTAAATAGCGTAAAATCACCTCCGGAATTTTAACTTCATTTTTCTCATTAAAAAGGACAACTCTTCTTTCCACTCTGCGGCATACCGCTCGAGTGACCTGTAGGCGCGCCGCCGACTCGTTTGTACCGGGACGAATGAATTCACTTAAATTCTCCACCGCTTTTTGGTTTTTTTCGATTAGATTTTCCAAAAACTCCACATCGTTTTCCTGAATTTCTCGAATGCTTGGCGGGCATTTCATTTCGAAACCTATAATTCCCATGATGCGATAGATATCATCCTGTACCCGATTTAAGATCTCCAGGTTCCAGGGCTCATCAAGTGAGCAGCGTGCAAAGCCCACAAAAGATTGCAGCTCATCAAGTTCCCCCAAGAGCATCATGTACGAACTTGCCTTGGAAACTCGTCGGCCTCCAAAGAGACCGGTTTCGCCACGGTCGCCAGTTTTTGTGGTAATTTTCATGCCCAAATTATATAATGACTAAAAAGTAAAGCAATAGCCCAAGTTATGCCCGCAAAAAATAGTAAAAAAACTACAAAACCTAAGAAAAAACCAGATGCCGGCAAATCGGAGCTGGAACTTCAGCATAAATTGGCTCAGGAAACCAATGAACTGGCCAAAGAATTAAAAAAGCTGGCCAAAGAGGTTCACAGATTAAAAGAGCTTGAATTTATCCAAATTCTCAAACATCCCTGGAAGCTGATGGGATACTCATTCTTGAAGGGAGCTATGGTCGGATTCGGTTCAATTGTCGGTGCCGGTATTTTGATCGCCGTATTTTTCTATCTGGTTTCCCAAATCAGCTTGGTGCCGGTAATCGGCGAGTTCGTTCAGGAAGTTGTGGGACAGCTGGATTTACCGGAAAATGTAGATAACTCAGCCACCGAGCAATAGCCTGGAAAATTTCTCGAAAATCGGGTAAGCTGGCTCAAGCAAGTAAAGAACTTTAACCAAAAATTTAAGATGAAAAAATCAACCAAAAGCGCACTTTTATGGCTTTCATTTATAGTCGTGATCGTCCTTATAGTTTGGGGCATGATAGAAGCGAACAAAACGGATTCCAACGCCGATCAGGACGATGATAATACCAGTAACGGAAAAGAAATTACCATCAATGAGGATGATTGGTTAAAGGGAAATCCCGATTCCGATATTGTTTTGGTTGAATACAGCGACCTTCAATGTCCCGCCTGCGGCTACTACTATCCGATTGTTAATGAGGTTCTGGATGAATTTGGTAGCCACATAAAGCTGGTTTATCGCCACTTTCCTTTGATGAACATTCATGACAAGGCCCTTATGGCCTCCATGGCTGCTGAGGCTGCCGGTGAGCAAGGAAAGTTTTTTGAAATGGCCGATCTGCTTTTTGAAAATCAAAGTACCTGGTCGACAATGAAGCCTGATGCTGCAAAAGAAACCTTTGTTGAATACGCTACCGAATTGGAACTGGACATTGAAACCTTTACGACCGACTTGGAAAGCGAAGAACTGGAGGAGAAAATCTTAAACCAATTTGAGGAAGGTGTGGATCTCGGCGTAAATGCCACCCCGACCTTTTACCTGAACGGCGTACAAATTAAGCCGGCAGGACTGGAATCTTTCAGAACATTCATAAGAGAAGCTCTCGATGAACAAAGTGCCTAAGTGGCTCCTTTGGGCCATAATCATTACAGCTCTTATCGGTTTCACCGATGCCACCTACCTCACCGTCAAACACTATAGCGGTGAAGAATTGAATTGTAACATTTTTGACGGCTGTAACATTGTCACCGCCAGCCCTTATTCCGAAGTTTTCGGGTTTCCGGTGGCCCTGCTCGGGGCGATGTTTTATTTGTCGGTGCTGCTTTTAACCCTCTTCTACATCGACCGCGAAAAACCGGTAATACTTTCCATGATCACGCCGATAACGATAGCCGGATTTTTAGCTAGCGTCTGGTTTATGTATCTCCAGTTTTTTGTTATTGAGGCGCTTTGCCAATATTGTATCTTATCGGCCATTACCTCGACTCTACTTTTTATTTTTGGCCTGATCCTCACACGCCACACAAAAAAACTAACTTAAAATCCTATGCCTAAAAAGAAAGCTGTGCACGTAAACGTTTCTATGATACTTTTACGAGTTGCTTTGGGATGGTTCTTTTTCTATTCGGGACTAAATAAAGTTATGACTCCGGATTGGTCGGCCGCCGGCTTTTTGGGCGGTGCCGAAACCTTCCAGGGGCTTTATAGTTGGTTTGGGGCCGAGGCCAATATCGGCTGGGTAAGCTTCTTAAACAAATGGGGACAATTGGCCATTGGCCTCGGCCTCGTCACCGGCACACTGGTCCGCCTGGCCTCCTACAGTGGAGCTTTAATGATGTTGCTCTACTACTTCCCCAGTCTAAACTTTCCTTATTCCGGAGAGCACGGCTTTCTGGTGGACGACCACATTATCTACGCCCTGGCCTTTCTCCTTTTGGCACAACTCTCCGCCGGCAAACAGCTGGGTATCGATTATCTGCTCGAGAAAAAGCTGAGGTGGAAAGAGCGCTGGTGGTTTTAAAGCAGCTATTTTTTTAACCCTTCTAAAATGGGTGAAACAACCTTGTTCCTGGCTCAAATTACCGGCCCCACATTGGCCATCTTAGGCCTGGGCATGCTTCTTAACAAAAGCTTCTACCGTGATCTCTACAAAAACGTAATGGAGGCAAACCTGGCCTATTTAACGATCACGATAGCCATGATCATCAGCGGTATTGTAATTGTGAGTAAACACTTTTTATGGGGAACATTTTCCGAAGGTTTGATTAGCTTTTTGGGCCTGGCTATCCTTTTTAAAGGAATCGCTTTTGCCCTCATGCCCGGCGCTTTCAACAAGCTGGTAAAATCCATCCTATCTGCCGAATTAGTTAATTTCGCTGGAGCGATCTGGCTGATCGGCGGAGTCTACCTTAGCTACGTTGGATTTTTTAGCTGAAGCCGAAATAGCAATCTGTAATTGACAAATTAAAGGCCAAGCTTATAAGATGATCCCTTATCATCTATTTATCTCAATATGACAGAAGGATCACCAGATATTGTGACAGTCAGAGACGCCCTGCGGCTATTTGATCAATCTTTTCCACCACCATATAACGACCTATTGGCTCATGACGCAGGTTTTCCGGTCCATAATGCCAGAAAAGCCATTCTGGCACTGACCGGTGCAAAATTTTCTTCCGCCGAATTGGATGATTTGATAGACAGGACTACCGATATTGACCGACACGCCGTTTTAACACCTACTGAAAGAGATACAGTTTTGGCCACAATCGCAGGCCTTACAGAGCAATATGGAACCACCATAGCTCTAATAAGAAGCAGGCATGAAGGGTTACCAAATTAACTGATACAAATGTCCACAATCTTCATAATTCACGGCGTAGGCGGACATCCCAAAGAGAACTGGTTTCCCTGGCTCAGGCAGGAGCTTGAGCAACTCGGTAAAAAAGTAATTATTCCACAATTCCCCACGCCTGAAAACCAAACTCTTTCAAGCTGGCTTCAAACCTTTGAGCCGTACAAAGATCTTATTACAGCAGAAACAATCTTCATCGGCCACAGCCTCGGAGTTGCCTTCATCCTTAATTTGCTAGAGAAATATCCCGCCAAGGCGGCCATACTCGTATCGGGATTTGTTGGGAAAGTCGGTAATCAGTTTGAGGACTCTATGAAGACCTTTGCAGAGCGAAGCTTCGATTGGCAAGAAATCAAAAACAATTGCAAAAACTTTTTAATCTTTCACTCCGACAACGATCCCTACGTTAAGCTGGAAAAAGCCCATGAACTGGCCGATTATTTAGGTGCAAAAGTACGGCTCGTGCCAAGCGGCGGCCACTTTAACAGCGACTCCGGTTACACCAGCTTCGAGTTACTATTGGATAAAATCAAAGAACTTCTGTAACAAAAAAGGCGATGACACTTCGTTCACCGCCTTTTTCAATTTGCAAACAATTACTGGTTCATGCCCATGCCACTTGGCATAGCAGGTGCACCGGCATCTTCTCCCCAACCGATTGGTGGATATTTGTCGGTCAGACATAGGAAATATGCCTGAATTCTCCACATATATCTCATGAAAGTCACTACGACTTTCTCGGCCCACATTGGATATCTTCCCATGAAAAGCGCTCCCAAAAGACCAAAGATCATCGCAAAAAAGAAAGCGATTTCCAGGATGAAAGCCACGATAATGTGAGGGATAATAAGGATATATTTAATTGGAATTATAGTAAGAAGAGCCCAAAGACGTGAGCTTGTTTCTTGATGTTCAAGAGTGATTTGCGCAGGATAGTCGGCCTGCATGGCGAATGGAGGATATTTGTCTGAAAGACACATATAAAAAGAGGCAACTCTCCATTGCCAATTACCAACATTAACCAGGAACCTTTCCATACCCATCGGATATTTTCCTGTGAAAAGAACAGCAAAAATTCCAATCAGGGAAACAACTGCCGCACCGATTTGCAAAAACAGCAAAACAACAAAATGCGGAATTAAAGTGATCCCCTTAATACTTATAAGGGTTAAAAGGGCCCATAGACGGGAACTTCTTTCCTGGTGCTGGAAGGTTACGTTAGCGGGATAGCCCATAGAAATGAGGTTAGATAATATATCCTTAGGATTATGACTACCTAAAGCCCTCTAGTCAACTTTTTTACTATGCCTTGCGCGCCTTTTGTTTCGGATAGAAAAATATGAAATAAACCAAAGCCGCCAAAATCGCCGGAATGCTCAAAACCTGACCGATAGAAAGCGGAAACTCTTCCGGCAGTCCGTGGAGTTCTTTGAAGAATTCGAAGGTAAATCTGCCGGAAAAATAAAGCAGAATATAAAGGAACATGAAGAACATTGGTGGAGTTTTCTTGTAGCGATTCTTGTATAAAAAGAAAAAAAGTATGAAAATTGCAAAATTCAAAGTCGCTTCGTACAAAACTTCCGGATGACGTGGAAAATCCTCGCCCAGGCGTTTAAAAACAACGCCCCACTCCCCATTGGTTGGCGTCCCCACAATCTCCGAGTTGAAAAAGTTACCCAGACGCACAAAAGCTGCGGTAATGGGGAATCCTATCACAAAAGCATCGGGATACTTGGCGAAAGGTACTTTGTGGACCTTGCACCAGAGCCAGTACATCAAAAACAAACCGATCGTCGCTCCATGGCTGGACAAACCACCGTTCCAAATCTTTAAAATCTCAACCGGATTACTTAAAAAGTACTCGGCATTATAGAAAAATACATGACCAATTCTGGCACCCAGAACCAAACCGATAAACAGATACATTGCCAAACTATCCAGGTGTTCTTGCTTATATTTTTCCCTCTTGAAAATCCAATTTACGGTTAGATAACACAGGGCAATACCGCTGGCAAAAAAGAGACCGTACCAGTGAATTTGCAGTGGCCCAAGCTCCAGTAAAATCGGCTCTAAATCATTTACAAAAATCATGCTGATAATATAGCAGGTTTTTTTAAGAAAATTTAACAAAAATTTAATAAAAACTTGCTATGAATTTATTGCTGATGGCACCGCCAAGGTTAACAGAGGCATTATATGCCTTATCAGAAATTTCCTCAAATCATTATGTGCTTCAGCCGCTCTGCCGCCTCTTTCAACTCCTGCATAGTGGGCATCAAGGCGAAACGCACATAGCCGGCCCCCGGGTTTATTCTGCCGGTTGCAATGGCGGAATCATCTTCAAAAAGATCACACTCATCGGAAATTAAACTGCCAGGTGTTACCACGATGCCGATTTCCGGATCGAGCAACCTTTTGGCAAATTCCACGTCACTCATTCCGGCCGGTACCTTTTGCCAGATATAAAAAGTGGCTTTCGGCCTGCTTACTTCCAAGCCCAAACTTTCAAGAGCCGGCAATAAAATTTCGGCCTTTTGCTTATAAATTTCACGCATCTCTTGAGCATGACTATCATCACGCAGAGCCATGGCAGCAACGTCCTGAATAAAATCCGGCGTACCGGAATCGATATTGGTTTTTAGTCTCTTAAATATGTCGATAACCTGTTCATCACCGGCCACGAAGCCGATGCGATAGCCGGTCATATTGTTGCGCTTGCTAAGAGAGTAGAAAGTTACAATCCCCTCACGCCCAACCTCCAAAATGGAAATAGGCTTTTGATCATAATAGATATCGATATAACATCCTTCGTCAGCGGCCAAAATAATATTATTCTCACGAGCCCACTCGATAAGCCCCTCATAATATTCGCGACTCGCGGTGGCCCCCGTCGGCGAATTCGGATAATTCAGCCACATAATTTTCGCCAACTTGGCAATTTCAGCCGGAATAGCGCGGTAATTTATCAAAAAATCGTTTTCCGCCAAGAGAGGCACGAAAAACGGCACGCCCTCGGCAAAAATTGTCCCGGTTTTCATCGGTGGATATCCCGGAGAGGGCATAATCACCACATCGCCAGGATTAATAAAGGCCTCCGGAAAATTAAAGATCGCCTCTTTGGAGCCCAAGTTAGAGCAAATCTCCTTTTCAGGATCAAGATTTACGCCAAAGCGGCGCTCCATGTATTGCGCCGCCGCCAGGCGAAAGTCCATGCTGCCCACATAACTTGGATAGCCGGTCGTGGCATGATTTTTGGCGGCATAGCTTAGGGCATCAATTACGAAATCCGGGGTGGGGTCGGAAGGATCGCCCACGCCGAAATCTATTGGTGTGACACCGGCCTCCTTTAGAGCCGCAACTTTGTCATTAATTTCCTTAAAAGCGTAAGCCGGTATAGATTTTAAACGTTCCGAGGATTGAATGTGCATGATAAAACTTTAAAAGATTACTGTTTGATATAGGTCTTCAAGAGTCTCCGCACGGCGGATTTTTCTCAAATCACCGTTTAATTCTAGCAAATATTCGGCATGACGGGGATGGCCATTATAATTGTGTCCCATGGCATAGGCATGGCCTCCGCTATTGTGAATTACCACCAAGTCGCCTATCTTGCACTTGGGTAGTTCACGGTCCTTGGCAAACTGGTCACTGTTTTCACAGATCTGACCAACCACCGACACTTTTTCAAGCTCAGAAGCCGTCTCAACCGCTTTACCATTTTCAAAATTTACTACGGAAACATGGTGATAAGCACCATAAATCGAAGGCCTTGGCATGTCATTGGAACTGGCGTTTATACCGATAAACTTCTTATAACTCTCTTTGATCACCTGCACACGTCCAATGAGCCAGCCGGCATCCGCCACGATCAAGCGACCGGGTTCGGCCATCAACTGAGGCTCCTTCAGGCCATGTTTGGCACATTGCTCATCGAATACCCGCCTAATTTCGCCGGCTACCCTATCCAGATCCAGGGTCTTCTCTTCGGGCCGATAAGGTACGCCAAAGCCGCCACCGATATTCATAAATTCAATCTCAATATCCGCCTCCTTTTTAAGTAGTGCCACCACCACCAAAAGTTTCTCTACAACGCCAGCAAAGTACTCCTCCTCGTTCACATTGCTACCGGTCATCATATGAATACCAAAACGCTTAACACCGGCTTCACGAGCTTTGCTATAAGCTTCCACGGCCTTTTCATGAGGCACGCCATATTTGGCGTCGGGACCGGCTACCACCAGACTTTCCATTGCTCCCGCCCCCACGCCGGGATTTATACGAAAAGAGAGCACCTCCGGCACGCCGATTTGCGGTAAAAATTCCACCATACTTAAATCATCCAAATTCAAAATTAAACCCGACTCTTTAGCAATTTTAAGCTCTTCGGCCGGTGTATAATTCCCGGTATACATGCCCTCGGCTCCCAGTTTTTTGCTAATCCAGGATTCAGCTTTGCTTGAAGCATCCATACCAAACCCCTCCTCCATGATAATCTTCAAAACCGCCGGATTGGGATTGGTCTTCACGGCAAATAGTGGATTAAAGTCTGGAAAATATTTTACAAAAGCACCCTTAAAACGACGACAATTATCACGGATGCGCTTTTCTTCATAGACAAAGAAGGGACTCTCAAACTTTTCCGCTGCTTCAATTATTTTTTCGCGAGGAAAATAAAGTACGTCTGGATTCATTTAGGTAGAAATTAAATTATAGTTATTAAGTAGTTCATTAAGCCTTTCACGCGCTTCAGCGCCGGGCGGACACATTGGTAAACGGTAAACAAGTTCGCATAAGCCCATCTTATGTACCGCGTATTTCACCGGAATGGGGTTGGTTTCAACAAACAAATCTTTGAACAACTTACACAAGTAATCATTTATTTTTTCCGCCTCGGGCATATTACCGGCCAGCGCATATTCCACCAGTTCCGCAACTTTATCGGGGACAATATTACTTGCCACGGAGATCACTCCGTCGCCGCCCATTTTGATTAGATCGAGAGTTAAGCCGTCATCGCCGGAAAGTACCGTAAAATCATCACTGCGACGATCTATCACCTCCTGCATCTGATTCAAGTCGCCGCTGGCCTCTTTTACTCCAACCACCATTTCATGCTCGGCGATTTCCATTAAGGTGTCGGTGTCGATATTGATTCCGGTGCGTCCTTTAATGTTATAAACGATCACCGGCAGGCCAACGTCTGCCACCGCCTTAAAATGCTGTTTTAAACCCTCCGTTGTAGGTTTGTTGTAATAAGGTGATACCACCAGGCAAGCGCCGGCACCGGCAGCCTTAGCGGCCTCGGTGTATCTCACAGCTTCTTTGGTACAGTTGCTGCCGGTGCCGGCCATCACCACAATATCCTCACCGGCCGCCTCAACCACCAACTCAAAAATTCTTTTATCCTCATCGGCCGTAGTGGTAGGCGACTCGCCGGTTGTACCCACCGGCACCACCCCTGTCACCCCGGCTTCAATCTGACGCTTCACCAATTTCTTCAGAGCCTCTTCATCCAAACTACCATCCTCCTTGAATGGCGTAATTAAAGCCGTCCATGTGCCTGCGTATTGTCTTTTAGCCATATTACTGGGGTTAAGAATTATTACGAATTGATAAACTATCAGCCAAAAAATCCTCCATCTCAAAATATCCCTTCTTCCCATCGAGCCATTCCGCGGCCTTAACCGCACCGAGAGCATAGCCATTCCTACTTCTGGCCGCGTGCGAAATCTTGATAGTATCAGCAGCCGAATCAAAACCGATCACATGTTCAAAGTTCACTGCGCCTCCTCTCACGGATGAGAAATGTATTTCATTATCTTCACGCCTGCGATCAAGCTTCTCCTCCACCACCGCTGTTTTTCGCTCAATATTTTTAAGCAAAATCTTTTCCAAAGTTTTTGCCGTTCCCGAAGGAGAATCCGCTTTATTAAAGTGATGAATCTCATGTCCCCAGACATCATACTCTTCAAAGTTATCGACCATCTTGGCCGCCGCTTCCACTATTTTAAAGTAGAGATTCACTCCGATGGAAAAATTGGAGGACCACAAAAATCCAATTTCACTATCCGCCACAACTTCTTTCACCTCAGAAAGCCGCTCATACCAACCGGTGGCCACGGTTATTAAGTTTGCGCCAACTTCGGCACAAACTTTCAGATGATCAATTACAAATTCACCTAAAGAGCAATCGATCACCAAGGTCGTATCCGGCGATAACTTTTCAAACACCTCGCCGGAAAACTCTCGTGCCAAAGCACCTTCATAGTGTGGATCTACTACGTGAACTTCATGTCCACGCTCCAAAGCAACGCGCTGCACCGCTCTCCCCATACCGCCACAACCAATCAATAAGATATTCATATATGATAAACTTATGCGAATAATTTTGCGATTTCCACCGCATTTAAAGCGGCACCACGTAACAGCTGGTCTCCGCAGACAAAAAACTCCAGTCCATGCTCACCAAAAACCAGATTCTGACGAATCCTTCCCACCTCAACGGCAAATTTACCGGAGGCGTTAATCGGCATTGGATAGGCCTTATTCTCCAAATCATCCACAACTTCCACGCCGGGTGCGGCACTCAAAATCTCTCGCGCTTCCTCGGCCGGAATCGGTTTTTCAGTTTCCACAACAATGGACTCACTATGAGCGCGCAAAGTTGGGATGCGCACCGCCGTACAAGAAATCTTTAAACTGTCATCGCCAAATATTTTTTGAGTCTCCCAGGTAACTTTCATCTCCTCTTTAGTGTAACCGTTATCCTGAAAAGAGTCGATATGTGGAATAAGATTAAAAGCTATTTTATGTGCAAAGACCTCCGGATGCGCTTCATGGCCATGAAGAAGGTCGTGAGTTTGTTGAATCAACTCCTGCATTCCTTTGGCTCCGGCTCCTGAAGTGGCCTGGTAGGTACTTACGATCACCTTTTTCAGCCCAAAATGCTGATGCAAAGGATAAAGAGCCATTGCCGCGATAGCGGTGGTACAATTTGGATTAGCAATCACACCCTTATGATTTTTTGCCATCTCGGAGTTTATTCCCGGCACCACCAGGGGAGTCTCTTCTTCGTAACGGAAAGCCGACGAATTATCGATCATTAAACAATCAGCCGCCACCACTCTTTCACGCCACTCTTTGCTAACATCACTTCCGGCGGAAAAAAGCGCGATATCGCTTTCTTTAAAAACTTCCTCGGAAATTGTTTCAATGATGACTTTTCCAAACGGAGTTTCCACCTCCTGGCCGGCCGAACGTTCTGAGGCCACCAAACGCAATTTACCAACCGGAAATTCCAGGGCCTCAAGACATCTCAGCATCTCCTGCCCCACGGCACCGGTAGCTCCGACTATAACAATATTTTTCATGATTATTTAATTAAAGAATGTGTTAAAAACTTTTTTTACCACCTCCGGCGCCTCCGCCTCTTTTACCAAAAAGGTGATATTTCTTTTGGAAGCCCCCTGCGAAACCATCATAACGTCATGGTCCGGCAGAGCGGAAAAGAGTTTGCCTAAAATCTCGGAGTTGCCCTTAATGGCCGCCCCAACCAGGCAAATAATCGCCATCTCTTTGTGCACCGCCACTGTAGCAAATTTTTCCAAATCCTCGATTAGTTTTTCCGCAATACCATTGTCCACGGTCATAGAAACGCTTACTTCAGAGGTTGAAACCACATCAACGGCCACCTCATGTTTGGCAAAGACCTCAAAAAGCCTGGCCAGAAAACCCTTGGCTTCCAGCATTCCGGCCGAACACACGTTAATTATGCTGATGCCTTTTTTATATGTCACCGATTTTAAAGTCTCCTCCTCCACGTTGGTGATCACTGTCCCCGGCGCAGCAGGGTTAAAAGTGTTTAAAATCTTTACCGGAATATTTTTTTCAATCGCCGGTTTGATGGTTTTCGGATGCAGAACCTTTGCTCCGAAATAAGCCAATTCACCGGCCTCGTTAAAAGATAATTGTTCCAAGACTTTTGCCTCGGCAACCAGTCGCGGATCGGTATTGAAAATGCCATCCACATCGGTCCAAATTTCTAGTTCATCGGCCTCAAGCGCGCCTGCCAAAATTGCACCGGTGTAGTCACTGCCACCGCGTCCCAAAGTAATGTATTGACCATTTTCGGCTTGCGCCACAAAACCGGTGACTACCGGAACAACGCCTTCATTCACCAAAGGTTTTACATAATCCAAAATCGCCTCGTTAGTCTTGGCAAATTCCACATTTCCTTCACTGAAGTTGTTATCGGTAAAAACAAACTGGTGGGCATCAAGCTGCTCGGCAAGATGACCGCGGTTCCTTAGCAGGGCGGCCAAAATGGTACTACTTATTCTTTCACCGAAAGTCATTAGACGATCCAGAGTGCTCAAAGAAAGTTCACCCACATTTCCCACTCCTTCCAGAATTTTTTTCATCTCCGTCCAGTAGGGAGTTAAATTTATTTTTTCACCCACTCCAAGCTCCTGCATTATTAACTCATGGCGTTCAATAACTTTATCCATTAATCCTTGCCAACTAGCCCTTTCCAAAGCCAGGCGCCCCAATTCCAGTAGTTGATCTGTGGTCCCACTGGTTGCCGAAACCACCACGACTTTCCCTCCCTCAAGCTTTTCCACGATTTCGGCCACTTGGGTCATAGACTCGGCCGTTCCCATTGATGTTCCCCCAAATTTTGCTACCGTTAGACTCATTGCATCCCTGGTTAAGATAATAAAAAACCGCTCCTTTCGAGCGGGGTGGATTCTTGCAGCAACTAAGATACAAAGAATTACATCCGCTCAGAGCGAATCTTCTTTGTCTTCTTGATTGTTACAATAAATTTGTACATTTAAAAACGATTTACGCACCTGATTTTATCCTAAAAACGACCATTGTCAAACAAAAAGGCACCGCTTAATTAAGCAGTGCCTTCATTTCTTCGCTGATCGCATAGTCAATCGGCATTAGACCATCACCGTCGCCGATACTGATTTTTGCTTTGGCATCTATCAACATCTCCGCTATTTTAAGATCATTGAAATATGAGGCAAAATGTAATGGGGTCCAGCCGTTAACATCTTGTGCATTAACGTCGGCATTGTTAAAAAGCAACCAGGTTATACTGTCGGGCGAGTTGCCAATAACGGCGGCGTGCAGAGGAGTTTCCCCATAGGCATTCTTTGCTTCCACATTGGCCCCCATCTCAATCAGATATTTAACGGTACCCAAATTTTCATGATAATAGCCTTGAAAATAGGCGGCCTCATGAAGTGGAGTTTTCCCCTCATTATCTTCGGTGTTCACATAAGCACCCGCATCCAGCAACATTTTAACCAAATCCTTGTCACCGGCTCCGGCCACTACGTGTAACGGCGTGCTACCTAATGAGTCTGCCAAAGTAACATCGGCGCCAGCATCTATAAGCAATTCAAAAGCTTCAGGTGCGCCGCTACTCGCCAACATCAAAGGGGTTTCACCATAATCATTTTGAGCATCCAGGTCAGCTCCTGCCTCAATCAAAACCTCCATGATTTCAGGCTGATAGATGGCTACATGTAAAGGGGTCCAGCCATAATCATCCGCTAAGTTTGGATCAGCTCCCAGGTCGAGCAAGGCCTGCACCACCAATGGATCGGCGTCCAAATCAATCGACTCAATATAAGACAGTAGCATTGTCTCACCGCTATATCCTAACGCGTCCAAATCAAAGCCGGCCTCTACCAGCATGGCCAGATAAGCCTTATCAAAATCTTCTACGTCCAATAGGTCCCCCATTACATAAAAATCATAAGTATAGGTGTCTTCGTCTCCTTCTTGTTGATAAAACTTCGCCCCCGCTTCAATCAATAATTCCACGATCTCTTTTGAAGATACCTCCACGGCATAGCTTAAAATATTAATACCAACGATTTGATTATCTCCGGAAACATCCGCACCTTTATTCAAAAGCAGCTCTACCATTTCAGGTGAATTGGCCAAAATGGCAAAGAAAATCGGCGTTACGCCGGACTCTTCCTCTAAAACCAAGCTCACATCAAACCCTTCGGCAATTCGATTTTTCACTATTTCACTACAGCTACTGTAAATAGCGAAAATTGTTTCCGGTTCGTCGAAAATATGCAATTCAGCTACATCGCTGGTGAAATCGACATTCTCCTCATCCCAGAAAGGGTCGGTAAGCACATCATAGTCTTTTGTTTCAAGCTCCTCATTAAGCTGGTCAAAGATCTTTTTCAATTTTGTAAAATTCGATTCTTTACAATTTAACGCTTGAACATTCTGAAACTCTTCATGCACATTTGCGGCTACCTTCCATTCACCGTTTAAATCCATAATCATGGCTTGAAGTTCGGTGCTGAATTTTGTCTCGGTAGAAAATTGATAGTCATCATCGACATTTACATCTTCATCCGTAACTTGACCATCCTCGTCTTCTTCCACATTGATTGGGTCTTCTTCATCTTCCGGCGTGGTTATGGTTAATGTATTAAACAAAAGCTGACTGATATTTTCTCGTTTCATGTTATCGGCGGGAGAGAAAGTTTCCCCGGTCTCTTCCAAAAGCCCAAGTTCATAAGCCGCAACTATATATGGAGCATACCACTCATCGGCCGGCACGTCTTTGTAGGGACTTTCGCTAACTTCCGGCAAAGCGATGCCCTGTGAATTCACCAACATTTTAATAGCCTCCACTTTATTCACGGTACTGGCCGGTTTGAAGCTGCCGTCCGGATAGCCGTCCACCCAGTGAATCTCTTTGGCGAAGCAAACATAAGGGGCAAACCACTCATTTTTTACATCAGTAAAACAGTTATTGTACTCTTCCACGGATGGCTCACCCACTTTCGCTTCCACCAAGATTTTCAAAAACTCGGCGCGATTTATCTCAGCCCAAGGTTTAAAAGTTCCATCTTCATAACCATCCACTACGCCTTCGTCAAAGAGGTAATTTATCGCTTCAGAATACTCATGACTCGGCAACACGTCTTTAAAAGCCAAGCTATTTGCCGAAGCTACATTGACTGCTAAAAGCACGGCAACTAAAACGGCGCTCAGCGCGGAAGTTATTTTTGCTCTCATAATTTGAAATAGTTAATGATACATAAAATAATACGGTTGAATCAACAAAATGTTACGTTTCCAACTCTTTATAGGACTCCAAGATAAGCTTTTCCGTTTCCTTCCAACCGATACAACTATCGGTCACCGAAACGCCATATTTTAGCTCGCCGAAACCACCGCCAATTTTCTGACTGCCCTCAAAAAGATGACTTTCCAACATCAGTCCGATTATTGTGGTGGAGCCTTTTTTTACCTGCTGAATAACACTTTTCCAAACTTTAGCCTGATTTTTGTAGTCCTTCCCGCTGTTGGCGTGACTACAATCGATCATGATACGCGGCTCTATTCCGGCCTCCTCGCAGACATAACCGGCCCTCTTAACATCGGCCGCCGAATAATTCGGACTATCTTTACCTCCACGCAAAATTACATGGCAATAAGGATTTCCCTTGGTACTCACCACCGAAACTTTGCCATTCTCGTCCATTCCCAGAAAATGATGTTTTGTTCTGGCGGAAATAATTGCGTTTACGGCAATATCCACCTCCCCGCTAGTACCATTCTTAAAGCCCACCGGCATCGATAAGCCGCTTGCCAGCTCCCTATGAGTTTGCGATTCAGCTGTTCTGGCTCCGATTGCGCTCCAGCAGATCAAATCTGCATAGTACTGGATCACAATAGGGCCCAAAACCTCAGTAGCCGTTGGCAACCCCATACTATTGATTTCCGCCAAGAGCTTGCGCGCCTGAATAATGCCTTCCTGTAAACTATAGGATACGTCCAAATAAGGGTCATAGATAAAACCCTTCCAGCCGACAGTGGTGCGCGGCTTTTCGAAATAAGCCCTCATCACCAGCACAAATTTATCACCCACCTTCTTCTGCAACTTTACAAGTTTTCCGGCATATTCCAAGGCGGCATCTTTATCATGAATCGAGCAAGGGCCCACAATCACGATCTGTCTTTTATCTTCGCCATCAATAATCTTTTGCAGATCCTGTCTCGCATAAAAAACCGTCTCACGAGCCTTTTTACCAACCGGAACCTTCTTTCGAATCTCTTCCGGTGAGGGGATTTGCTCAAAAGAGCTAACACGAATGTTATTAATGTCTAACATGGTCCCACTCTACCGCGAAAATCATTTATTTACCACACATACATTCTTTTTTGCTCAGAGACCAACGTCCGCTTCCCGCGGCAACCAGTCCGAAAGTTGAGCCCAAAAGTGCTACCGGTAAAGCCGCTTCCATAAAGGTTCCTTCCAGGTGAGCAGTGAGGATGGCCACAACCATAGTTGTCGCCAATAGCAGGCCGGCCACTTTGGTAAAAATACCTAGTAGTACCGCCAAGCCGCCACCAACTTCAACTATTCCCACCAAGTAGGCAAAAAAAGTTCCGGCCGGAAAGCCCAGCTCGGTCATGAATCCGGCTGTCATCTCAATATTCATCAGCTTTTGCCAACCGGCATAAATAAAAATAGAGGCAATAGAAAGACGCAGCATAAAAAGGCCGAAATCTTTCATATTGTCAGAACTGCAAAGGCATTTTTTCATAGTAAATGAGGTTAAATACCCCTTTATTATCGTGAAACAACGGTTGTATGTCAAAAACATTTGCTTAAATTAAAGAAAACCGTCGGCTGAACCGACGGTTTTCTTGTCTAACTAAATGATTATTCTAATCTCTGTAAAAAATATAGAAAGCAATATCTCCAACCGCAAAGATCTCCGCATCTTCTACAGGGTCACCGTAAGCACCGTATCCGTTTAGGAAGTTGTAGGCATCATCAAGTGAGTAGGCCAGCTTCCACCCCCAATCGTCATCCCCCTCCTCATCGGCGCGGTAGTACATATAGATTTCGTTCGCGGAATCTGCTCCCAGTGAACCAGCAGCGGGGTCATCATAAGCGCCAAATCCGTTTATGAAATCGTACATGTCATCAATATGGGTGGCTTTTTTCCAACCCCAGCTGGCATCTTCATCTGTGCCACTATAGAAGATATAAATCAAGCCATCCATGTAGGCGATCTCCACCTCATCTTTTGGGTCTCCGTCATAGGCTCCCAATCTGTTTAGGAAGTTATAAGCATCATCCTCATCGGTGGCTTTTTTCCAGCCCCAAGAGTTATCTCCTTCAAGATCTCCTCGGTAGAAAAGGTAAAAACCATCCTCGGTTGCGGCGATACTCTCTACTGCATGAGGAGAGCTATAAGCACCGAAACCATTGATAAAGTTATAGGCATCCTCAGCGGTGGTGGCCAGTTTCCAGCCCCATGCCGCCGTCGTCACCTCGTCATCGTCATCGTCATCGTCCTCGTCCTCGTCCTCGTCCTCGTCATCATCATCGTCCTCGTCATCATCATCATCATCCACGGTCTGATATGGAATCGACAGAGATGTCGCACAAGCGTATTGCTTGCTGTTGTTCAGGTATTCGTTTGTTTTGTAGAAATTAATCTGACAAAGCTGGTCACTGTCACCAAAGTTCTTAAAAGGAGGGGCTGTGAAAACCCAATTTTTGGCTCCTTCAGCATCGTCCTTGCTCATAAAGCCGACAAAATCAACAATTTCACCGAACTCCACCACTACATCAGCGATGGCATCTTTTCCGGTATTTATGGTTTGTTTATAGGTGGTCTCGTATTTACCATTAACCACAGATACATTGTAAACATTTACGTAAGCATAAGGCACGTTCTTCGATAACGCGTAGCTGTTATGATCCGGATAATCATTCACGGCAACCTCAAAGGTTACTGTTTTATCGGGGTTAACAACTACCGGCGGCTCTGTTTCTCCGTGCCCGCTGGACTCACCGTCCCTGTAAAAAATATAGAAAGTCGAATCGTCTACGGCAAAGATTTCCGCCTCTTCAAGAGGGTCGCCATAGGCGCCCAAGCCGTTTAGGAAATTATAAGCATCATCAAGTGTATAGGCCACTTTCCAACCCCAGTCGTTTTCTCCTTCTTCATCAGCGCGATAGTACATATAAATTTCATCTTCAGCATCAGCCCCAAGTGAACCGATTACCGGATCACCATAGGCGCCCAGGCCGTTTACGAAATTATACATGTCATCGATATGGGTGGACTTTTTCCAACCCCAGCTGGCATCATCATCGGTACCGCTGTAGAAAACGTAGATATCATCTCCCATATAGGCGATTTGAGCTTCATCTTTTGGGTCACCGGAGTAAGCCCCCAGTCTATTTAGAAAGTTGTAAGCATCATCCTCTGTATTTGCCAGTTTCCAACCCCAAGAATTTCCTCCTTCAAGATCACCCCTATAGAAAATGTAAAATCCATTATCTGTTGCCGCTATACTTTGAACGGCATGAGAAGAGGTGTATGGCCCTGTTCCATTAATGAAATCATAGGCATCATCGGCGGTGGTGGCCAGTTTCCAGCCCCAGGAAGGAGCACTGCTATCATCGTCATCGTCGTCGCTGGGGGTACGGGTTATTACTTCGTCCTCGAATTCAATGCCGCCACTCTCCAGGTCGTCATAAGTTAATCTGTAAATAGAGGCATCACCGAGATATTCATCCAAAAGATAGTCCTCATACTTTATAATTCTGGTAATCATTTCCGCCATCTGCCCTCGTGACAATCCGTCAACAAAGCCGGAAACATCAAAAGGAATAAAATTACGTTCGGACGCGGACTCTACCACACCTTTATACCAAGGATCACTGTCCGTATACTCATATCCGAAGACCGCCATGGCCATTTTCAAACCTTCCACAAAATTAACCTGTTGATCCGGGCGGAAAAAATTTCCGTCATAACCAACCACAAAACCCTCCGCTTTCGCGTAGCAGACATATTTTGTGTACCACTCATCGGTCGGTACATCGTTGAAACAGGAGGTATTGGCATAGGTTTCTATAGTGTTACTGTCCGCGGTAGCTTCCACCAATATTTTCAGTAACTCGGCGCGATTCAAAGTGACTTCCGGTTGATATGTTCCGTCAGAGTAGCCACTGACAATTCCCCTATCTGTAATGAACTCAATCGCCTCAGCATACTTGTAAGAATCTGAGACATCATTATAAGCAAAACTTGTCGCCGCGGTTACCAGCGAAAGTGCAGCAATGCTCGTGAAAGTGAAAAACCGACTTAACCATTTATTCATGTTAGACAGTTATAAAATAGATTTGGATGAAGATTCCATATATTAATACGAAATTAATAGATGTTATGTTACACTATTTTTCAAAAATTGCAAGGACGTTGACTTTTGTTAATAAAATTTTATAATAAGCAACTCGTTAAGTTTTTATAACAGATAAAAAAATCATTTGGCTTTGAATATAGCAAGTTTGGAAGAGGGTATTGACCACAGTCGCCCCATAGGCAGATCACCTCACTTGATGATGATGCCGGAATATTATTCGGAAGAAGAAGTTTTGGCTATTGCCGACACAATCTTAAAAGCCGGCAGTGACGCGGGACTTTCCTCGGTGCGGCAGCTTGTCGTGTCCGACGACCCGGCTTCCCAAAGGGGGGATAGGAGTGTCTCGGTCGATATTGATGGACGTCAGATAGTTCTAAATGAGAATGGTCAAATCGATGAAGCTCTTCTATCTGAACTGGGCCAGAGCGTCTGGATGGTGAAATTTGCGGACGATGTTAGTCCAAGGACCCTGACTTCTCTACTATTTTTTATTCGCGAACGCATAGCCAATGGTACGTTTTTGCTTATCCAGAAGCCGGGGGTTAAGGATGAGGGGCTAAAGAGGTCCAGCCTGGAAGCTCTGGTTGCCATGAAGATGCAAGTTCACGCCAGGATTACCAGATTGCTACTTGAAAACACTTCCTCTGGCGATAATGCCGAATCGCCGGAAGGGCCCACTGCCTTGAACAGGGCTGAGATAAGAAGATTGAATAATTTTCTCATTCATGACGATCCCGCCTATCTTTTGGCATTTTGCAGGCGCCTTGTTGCTGAAGGATCTACGGATCTGGAAGAAACAGGGGCAATTATTTTGAGTGACTTCCTTAGGAGGTCCGTAGCGGAATCTCGTGCTGAAAATGTGCGACGGGCTTTAATGCACCTATCACAAGCAGGTTGCTCCTATGGGGTTATAGAAGGTGACACAAATGTTAGGGAAGGGTTTCAGGAGCTGGCCCAATTGGGACTAATTGTTGTGAAGGGGGAAGATTTTTCCTCAAACTCCAAAATCATTTCCGAGTTAAGCAAAAACCAAAAACTCAGCGAGCGATTTTTTACTTACTTTTAGGGAATGGCGGAGGGGTGCGGTAAATAGAACCTATTTTAGGAGTGATTATCAATTTCGAAAACCACCAAGTCACCTTCTTTATTAAAAACACACAATGCTCGAAATTGTTTATTTATACGAAAATACCAAATTCCGCTGCCTTTCGGACTCCTCTCTTTAAACTTTGCTTGTATTTGATGTCCGGCCAATAGATATTGTTTCGCTTTCCTGTATTGTTTCACTAGTCCACGTTTCTCCAAATACTTAAGAACTCCCTTCTGCTCATAAATACCAACAATCTCCGGCATAACTAAATATTGATTAAATCAGATTGCTTGGAATTTCTAGCCTTCTCTGCTTTTTTTTGCATGCCATCACTTACTTCGTCCCGACTCAGCTCAACCAACTTCGGCTTTAGAAAATTCTCTTCATATTCCTCAATATCGATCAAAACCGCCACAGGCTTATTATTTACGAAGATATACTTCGGAGAGTTCTCCAGTCCCTCCACGCATTGTTTTGTTTTAGTTCGCAAGTCGGTCACAGAAATACATTGGTCTTTGATCATGTTGAATTTATTACAAATTTATGTACAAATAATATGCCAAATTAAGCATCGAATCAAGACTTTATTTCTTTCAGGACTTCTCTCAAGGCAATCACGAACTTATCAATATCCTCCTCGTTATTATAAATGTTCAGCGAAACACGCATCCCAATCGGCTTAGCTGCAACAAATATGCCATGATCTTCAAAAAGTTTCGTTGCAATCTCTTTCGTTTTTTCTCCTGTGTCTAATAAAAGAATTGGAGATTTGCACCACTCTTCCCGTGGAGAAATAATTTTAACATCAATCTGTTGAATTTTTTCAGCCAAATAATCACTAAGCATCAAAAGCCTTTCTCGAATATTCACTATTCCAATGTCCATCAACATTCTCAACGAAGCTCCCAGAGCAAAAATCGGTGCAAGATTGGGGCATCCGGTTTCCAAAACAGCAGCACCATCACGGTAATCCAGTTTCTTATTTTCCCAGCCCGTTTCTTTCATACTATTCCACCCAGCTGCCGGTAGATTGCGAGGGTCTAAGTATCGCTCATTAAGGTACAGAACCGCTAGGCCATATCCGGACATCGTCCACTTATAGGAGCTGAAAACAAGAAAATCTATATCATACTTTGAAAGATCTACGGGAAAGACGGTGGTACATTGAGTCATATCAACAACCATAATCAGACCTCGTTCTTTGCAGAGTCGGTAAATTTCATCAAAATCAAAGCGGAAGCCCGTTGGAGATTCAACTGTGCTAAAACAAAGGATTTTCGTATTTGGCGCGAGTGCTTTTTCGATATCTTCTATTTGAATTTTCTTACCCTCATCAGAGTCTACAAATATTGTCTTATATCCATGGTGAATCCAAGGCAAAGTTTCCGCAGGGAACTCATCACTAAAAGTTAAGATATCACCCTGTCCTTTAAGTATTTTAGCAACAATATTAACCCCCTCAGAAGTGCTGGGAATAAAAGCTAGATTTTCTTTTCCACAGTTTAAGAAATCTGCAGCTAATTTACGTACACCTTCAACTTCTTCAACCCAATCATCCCAAGGTATATCTCCAACTTGATAACACTGTTCATAAAATTTTTTCCCAGCTTCACTAACAGGCTTCGCCATAGGAGGACCACCAGCAGCGTTTAAATAAACATACTTTTTAGCCGCTGGATACAGGTCTCTAATTTTATTCCAATCGACACTCATATCAACACCATTTTACCAGAAAAGAATGCTTACACAAGCGCTTCCCCAAGTATCAAAACCATGTCAAGAGGGAGTGAGCGCAATTAGAACTTGGTTCTAGTCTATCTACTCAGTCAATAATCCCGGCCTCAACTCCAACCCTCCTGTGACAGGTATTGTCGCTCCGCGAATCATACGCGCTTGCTCAGAGCATAAAAACATAACCGCATCTGCAATCTGTTTTGGTGTAATAAACCTTTGCGCAGGCAAATGTGTTTTTTCAAATTCAGCCCTTGCGTTCCCTAGGCCATCAATAAAACTTTCTCTCAACATCGGAGTATCGGTGGCACCAGGACAAACCACATTCATATTGAAGCGCGGATCCATTACCCTGGCTGCTGCCATATGTCTGACAATGTAATCTAGAGCTGCTTTACTGGCCCCATCAGCTACATTAAAATCTGGGAAAATAGCTAAACGAGAGCCAACAGAAGAGATCCCAATAATATGTCTGACTTCATCTCCTTCAACTGCCTCCATTTTTGCAACCACGTCAGCAATTAACTGGTGTGCTGCAACCGTGTTAATTTGATACAAGGCGGCAATTTGTTCAGCAGGATCTTCGGCGTAATGTTTTACGGTAGCAGTTCCTACTGCTGCATTATGCACAAATATCCCTCTAGATAACCAGTCTGGCCATCTTTGTGCCACTTCACCACTCAGTCCACGTACGCTTTCGGCACTTGTAAGGTCAAGCTTATGAATTGAAATGTGGTCTTCTCCTCCCAGTCTTTCTTGAATCGCTCTAGCACTATTTTCTCCTCTTGAGTATGTCAGCGCAACATTGGCGCCTGCTTCACGAAAAGCTTCGACACACGCTTCGCCAATACCACTTGAACCTCCTGTCACAAGAGCTGTTCGCCCTTCGATTGAACTAGCCAAATTAAAACGTTCTGGAGTCATAGTTTTTAAGTTAGTTTATTAATTATTGCATCAATTGCGCGTTCAATTTCCTCAGTAGTGTGATAAATGTGTGGAGCCATACGCGCTACGTTCTCTTGCCCCACAACCTTCACCCCGCTTTCTTCAAATAATTCTGCCACAAAAATTGCCGCATCGCTTACGTCTAAGGCTATCAAATTTGATGCATCATCAGGATTAGATGGAGATATCAAGGGAAGACCGGACTCACGAAAACGTTCTATCATATATCTTGCCTTTGCCCGTACGTCGTAAACTACTTGGTCATGACCAATTCTCTCAAAAACTTCTAACCCTTGTGTGGCATGGTAAAGAGGAGCAATTGCTGGGGTGCCTACACCAAAAAATCTTCTTGGTATGCTCTTTGATGGCTCTCTCCTCTCTGTTGAGCCGTGGGTAAAGGGCTCTTTTGTGCCAACCCACCCGCCCAGTGTGGGGGTAAGTTCCAGACCTGGGCGAACATATACATAAGCGTTTCCTGGCCCTCCACATCCTTGTTTTAATAAGGTCCCAGTATAAATGTCAGGATTCATTGCTTCAACATCAATGCGTGCACTTGTAATCGCCTGGCTTCCATCCACTACAAATATAGCCCCTGCCGTTCTAGCTGCTTCAGCAATCTTTGCCAGATCTTCTTGTTTAAACATCTGGCCTGTAAAACTGGCCACATGGGTCAAAAATACCATGGCCGTAGTTTTATCAATATGTTCAATTATTTTTTTTGGGTCAAGTTGCCCTGGTCCCATTACAATCGGGTGTAGTTGAAATTCTAATTGAGCTCTTTGTTCTGACGGTAATCCGGATAGCCTATGGTTGGCATTATGTAAAGCGTCGTAAATAGTTGGATACTCCAAATCTGTAGTTACTATTCCATTCTTGCCTGGCTTTCCTAATTCAGGAGCACTAAGCAATTGATGAGTTACATGCGTCACACTGGGGACCATGATACAAGTTCCCGGCTCAGCATTCAGAAGTGGGCGAATGTGTTTTTCCCCTAATTTTTCTGCCAAGCTCCACCAGTCTGCGCCTTCTGTCCACCAAGAATCCAAGCCTATATCTGCCCAAGCGTCAGTAAAATTCGCCAGGCTTTTCCTAGCCGCCACTGGCATACGACCAAGAGCCATTGCTCTTAAATCCACCTCAGATGCTCCATTGCTTAAATTTTTTGCCGGCAAAAAATCATTGCAAACCAGATGGGAAACAGTGTTTTTCATACTCGAATAGTAACACGGATCAATAAAGTGTCAACACGCCTGATACCAACAGGACAACTGCTTACTGCGACCAAAACTTTTCAGTTTTGTTACTGACAATTTAGGGCATTTATTGCTTAAAGCGTCACGGACCCCGCTTTTATTTTTGCATAGCAAAAATAGCGGGTGAGTGCCGAGCCGCGATCACGAGAGTGAGCGACGAGCGTCTTTAAGCAATAACATCCTAAATTAGATATGGCGGAACGGACGGGACTTGAACCCGCGACCTCCTGCGTGACAGGCAGGCGTTCTAACCAGCTGAACTACCGCTCCATTTTCGCCTTTAACGCCCGAGATTTTTGCAGGGCAGATGGAAGATAATATATTTTATTCCTAAATACAAGATTTTCTTTTAAACTTACACACACAAAATTGCTGCTAAACAAATCTACGGATGAGAATTGGAATCGATTGTCGCATTTATAGCTCCAGCTTTACCGGTATCGGTCGTTATGTTCACGAATTAGTGGAAAACTTTTTGAAACTGAATGAGGAGCAAAACCTTGACCATGAGTTTGTACTCTTTTTTAACGATCCGGAATACCAAAACTTTAAGCCGTCTAATCAAAAAGTTAAGAAAGTGTTGGTAAACGCTCCCCACTACTCTTTATCTGAGCAAATTAAATTTCCTCAGATAATCAAAAAAGAAAAGTGTGACATTGTGCATTTTCCGCATTTCAATATCCCATACTTTTACAGACGCCCTTATGTGGTAACCATTCATGATCTCACTCTTTCACTTTTCCCGGGACGCAAAAAAACCAAGTGGTATCACCGCCTGGCCTATAATTTAGTTATTAAAAACGCTGTCAAAAAGGCTCGCAAGATTGTCGCCGTTTCCGAGCATACCAAGGAGGATATTGTGAGCCACCTTCAAGTTGATCCCCAAAAAATCCAGGTCATTTATCACGGTGTCAGTGACGAATTCCACCTGGTGACCGATCTTAAAAAAGTGGAAAAAACTCTGGCAAAATATCAGATTAAAAAACAGTTTCTCCTCTATACCGGCGTTTTAAGAAAACATAAAAACCTGCCCAGATTATTCAAAGCCTTCAAAATACTCTTAAAAGAAAAAAATCTGGATTTAAATTTGGTCATCACCGGCAAGCCGGACAGCTACGCGCCGGAAATTAAGGAAACTGTTACAAAACTTGGGTTGAGTAATGATGTAATTTTTACCGGCCTGGTTAGCGAAGAGGAGTTGGTACATTTATATAATGCGGCGTTGATCTACGTTTTCCCCTCTCTCTACGAGGGTTTTGGTTTTCCACCTCTGGAATCCATGAAGTGTGGAACGCCGGTAGTGGCCTCCAATAGTTCTTCAATTCCCGAGGTTTGTGGCTACGAAAACGCCCTATTTTTCGATCCCGAAGACTCCGAAGATCTTGCCGCAAAGATTGAACAACTTTATAAAAATCCCGACCTACAAGCCGACCTGATCGAGAACGGCCTGCAGAGAGTGAAACAGTTTCGCTGGCAAGCTACCGCCGAGGAAACTTTTGAATTACTTAAGAAATCGGCCTATAAGTAAAATATGTTTGAACCATTTCAAAATTTTGTTAAAAGAGCGGCTAATCATTACGGCATAGCGACCTCTATGGAGGCGGCGGAAATCTGTCATCATTGCCGCAAGGTTATCCCCGAACTCTTTAAGGATAAAGAATTGCCCGAAAAATACATCACGCCGGCCTATTACAAAGATCATACGCTTGTGGTCAATGTCGATAACCAGGCCTGGGGACAGGAAGTGGTTATGCGAAAGGAAAAATTGATTGCCGAAATCAACGGAAAAGTGGGACGAGAAGTAATAAAAAAACTGCGCACACAGCTAAAAAGTTGAATAAAAAGCGAAAAGCTTGAAATTTTTCCTTGACTTCGGTATTTTTCTAACTACAATTAACTCCGCAAATTAGCTGCTAAACCCAAGAAACCTTGTTAAAGATAAGACTAAACCGCACAGGTAAAAAGAAACAACCAAGTTTCCGCGTAGTGGTGCAAGAGCACACCTCGCCAATCAAAGGAAAGTTTGTAGAATTGGTCGGAGTATATCGTCCGACGGATAATCCAAAAAGTTTTACAGTAAACTCAGAAAGAGTAAAATACTGGTTGTCAGTTGGTGCACAGCCCTCTGATAGCGTGGCTGTACTCCTGAAAAAAGACGGATTTGAAGGATTGGAAAAATTCATCGATCCACGAAATAAACAAAGGAAAAAGAAAAAGGCGGTAGAAGAAAAACCTGAAGCTGCGCCTGCAGCCCCAGTAGCTGAAGCTCCCGCCCCCGCGGAAGAGGCGGTAGCTGAAGAGGCTCCAGCAGCTGAAGTAGCTCCGGCGGAAGAGGCGAAAGCCGAAGAGCCGGCTCCAGCTGAGGAACCTGCGGTAGCTGAAGAAGCTCCGGCGGAAGAGGCAAAAGAGGCTTAAATCAAAACACTCTCATTTATTCCCCTCATATTTTCCTAACAATCCCACACCATGAGTGATGACACAACCGCAACAAATCATATCGATCAGGCTTTTATTGAACTGGTTGTTAAGCAAATCGTTGATAACCCTGATGCAGTTGAAATTGAACGGTCGGTAGACGAAATGGGAGTTTTATTAACTCTTAAAGTTGATAAGGAGGATATGGGTAAAATTATTGGTAAAAGCGGACAAACCGCTAAAGCCCTTCGCGTTCTGCTTCGTGTTATCGGTTCAAAAAACAACGCACGTGTCAATTTAAAGATAGTTGAACCGGGACAGGAAGAAGAGTAAACTAACCTCTGAACAAAGTTTAATCCGACTCATGGCCAACCCTAATTCACTTTCACAGGATCCGAGCAAAAGCATAATTACCGGAGACACTTCCGCAAGCGGTAGTAAAAGCATCGTGCAGGCGGCCCAAAATTATGAAATTCTGGAAATTATCAATCGCGGCTTGGCTTACGCCATCATTATCGCCGGCTTTTTGTCCGTAGTTTTCATTTTTGTGGGAGGTATTTCTTTCATTCTTTCCGGTGGTCAGGAAGACAAAATCAAATCAGCCGTAAGTACCATACGTTACTCGATTATCGGTTTGATCATTACTATTTTGGCGGTTGTGATCGTTGGGACTATTGGTAGAGCGCTTGGTTTGGATATCATCAAATACATCAATTTCGGAGATATCATCGATACAATCACCAACATCACCTCTTCCAGCGGAAATCCGCAAAGCTTGGATTAGTTCTTGGAAATAGAGTGCATTCCCTCACGGACAATATGCTTCCAGTCGTAAGGGAAGCGGAAGGTTTCTGTTGCCCTTACCAAAGCGGCAAACATCTCCCAGGGGTTGTCACTTTTATAGATAAAGGCATTACCGGATTCGTGATTTGGATCGTAGTCCAAGATCTCTTTGCGTTTTTTGCTAACCGGAATAATTCCGTGTATAAGCATCTCTTCAACATCGCTAAATGAAAAAGCCAGAGCCATATCAGAGGCCTCCAAAAGCTTTTTCCTGTTTAAACGGCTGTAGTTCAGCATTGTGACTTTGTCTAAATTCAACTTTAGATCACTGTCTCCCAAAACCACCACATTCACATTAATATACCTCAAACCCTTCAGTACCTCTTTCATACTCAAAAGTTCTTCCTTAGACAAAGTTTTGTCGAGAAAAACACCAAGAAGCGGTTTTTTGGCTGAAAATTTCAATTCTTCGGCCAACATTTTTTTGGATCTTTTTTTCTGACCGATCAACTGGTCTAAAGAGTGATTCAGCATTTGGTTTTGGTTTTTATTTTTTGTAATCTTGAAATTATACCCTATAATCAAGCCAAAGTCGAGCACCTATATCTTGACGAGTGCCTTAATTATTTTTCTACTCCACCTTGAAAAAGCTGATACTTATAGACGGAAACGCGATAATACACAGAGCCTTTCATGCTCTGCCGCCTTTGAAATCGCCCAAAGGAGAGCTTGTTAATGCTGTTTTTGGCTTTAGCTCAATGTTGCTCAATTTGCTCAACAGTGAAAAACCCGACTATATCGCCGTTTCATTCGATCTCAAAGGAAAAACTTTTCGTCACGAAGAGTATGAAGACTATAAGGCCACGCGCGTCAAAGCTCCCGATGAACTTTATGCTCAAATTCCCCGTATTAAAGAGCTCGTACGAGCTTTTGAGATACCAATCTATGAAATTGCCGGCTACGAGGCCGATGATGTTTTGGGAACTCTGGCCAAACAAGCGGAAAAGCTGGAAGACATCACTACCTATATTGTTACCGGAGACATGGACACCATGCAGCTGGTGACCGATAGAACCAAGGTGTTGGCCCCGGGTAAAGGCTTCAAGGAAAGCATTATCTATAATTCTCAAAAGGTACTGGGCAAATACGGACTTATGCCAACTCAAATTGTTGATATGAAAGGGCTTCAGGGCGATAGCTCGGATAATATCAAAGGTGTTGCCGGTATTGGTCCTAAAACCGCCCGCACTTTACTGCAAAAATACGGGAACATCGAAAATATTTACGCAAACTTGGATCAAATCAGCGGTAAAGTTCATGAAAATCTCGAGCGTGATCGAGAGAGCGCTTTTCAGAGCAAAAGATTGGCCACTATCATTACTGATGTGGACGTAAAGCTGGATATCGAGGCCTGTAAAACTCACGAATACAACAAGGAAAAAGTGGTGCAACTGTTTGACGAATTGGGATTTAGAAGCCTTATTCCTAAGTTCACCAATTTCAACAATCACTCGGACCGAAAACGACAGGACGACTACTCAGCTCAGCCGACGCTCTTCTAATAGCCAGTATGGCCGAATAAAAAATTTGAACACTAATTGAGGTATTGTCCTTTTTTACTAAAAAAACAGTTGTACAAAAAAATGTTTTCTTGTAATATCGCATCACAAGTTAACAGGGCATAATTTTAAACATATGGCACGATCCAAGATTGTAGCTAGTCTAGATATTGGTAGTTCAAAGATCAGAACTGTGGTTGGAATCCAGGAAAGCGAGTCGGCGGTACCTAATATTATTGGAGTGGGCATCGCTCCCTCCACCGGTTTACGCAAAGGCGCGGTAATTGACGTAGAAGAGACTATTAATAGTATTTCTTCCTCTTTGGAAGATGCTGAAAGAATGGCCGGTGAACCGATAAATCATGTTTTCTTGGGTGTTGGTGGTAACCATATCGAGTCCATTAACAGCCGTGGTGTTATTGCCGTCCCTCAAGCCGATGCCGAGATCTCCGAGGATGATGTGGATCGCGTAATTGAAGCGGCCCAAGCCGTTACAATCCCAAGTAATCGCCGTATTCTCAGAATTATTCCAAAAACTTTCACCGTTGATGAGCAAAAAGGCATCAAATACCCTGTTGGTATGACCGGAATCCGCCTGGAGGTGGAAACACACATCGTTACCGGTTTTGAACCGACCATTAAAAATCTTGAAAAATGTGTTTTGCAATCCGGTGTGGATATTGATGACATTATCCCTACCTCTTTAGCTCCGGCCGAAGCGGTATTGTCTAAACGTCAGAAAGAGTTGGGAGTTGTTGTTGTGGATATCGGTTGTGGTGGAACCTCCGTCAGTGTTTTTGAAGACGGTTCAACCCTGCATACTGCGGTAATTCCGGTTGGTGGCGAGAATGTTACCAACGATATTGCCATCGGCATGCGTACCTCGATCGACACCGCTGAAAAAGTTAAAATTGAATACGGAAGTACCATCCCCGAAGATGTAAATGACCGTGAAACCATAGACCTTTCTCTTATCAGCAAGATTGACACTCATCTGGTTTCCAAAAAACAGGTCTGCGAAATTATTCAGGCCCGCTATCATGAAATTTTCCTACTGGTTAAAGATGAATTGGCCAAAATTCACCGCGATGGAATGTTGCCTGCCGGTGTGATTCTAACCGGCGCGGGCTCCAAACTTCCCGGAGTGATCGATCTGGCTCGTGAAGTTTTGAATCTTCCTGCGCAAATCGGATTTCCACAAAACTATGACGGTGTCGTGGACAAAATTGACGATCCCGCCTACGCAACCGCAATCGGCCTACTTATCTGGGGCTCTCGCTTTGAAGGAAGACATCATGCTGGACTTGGTCTGCGAGGACTTAACCTGAAAAAAGGGTTTACCAGCATAAAGTCTTGGTTTAAGAACCTAATACCTTAAACCAAGATTGATCTTGACAATATGTCAAGTGGCCAGTAATAATGACAACCTCTTAATATAATCGTTATGGCTACACAAGACGAAAATCTAAAAAATCTGTTTTCCTCTCAAAATTTTCAGGAGAAGATGGATAAAGTAAAACCAAAGCCAAAAACAATGGAGATCACCCCTGAAATTACACCAGTGGCTAATATTAAGGTAGTCGGTGTAGGTGGTGGTGGTGGAAACGCAGTAAACCGCATGATCAAAGCGGGACTTAAAGGTATTGATTTTATTACTATTAATACCGACGCACAAGCGCTATATCACTCAGAGGCCGCTACAAAAATCAATGTTGGTAAGGCCACAACTCGCGGACTTGGTGCCGGAAGTAATCCTGATCTTGGACGTCAGGCCGCTGAAGAGAGTATCGACGAAATTAAAGATTCCATTGAAGGTAGCGACATGATTTTCATCACTTGTGGTTTAGGTGGGGGGACCGGTACCGGCGGTGCTCCGGTAATTGCCAATGTAGCCAAAGAAATGGGTATTTTGACCGTAGCCGTGGTCACTCGTCCTTTCTCATTTGAAGGACAGAGAAGAAAAACTCAGGCCGATGAAGGTCTGGAAAATTTGAAGAGCAAAGTGGATACCCTTATTACAATTCCGAACGACAGAATTCTTTCAATTATCGACAAGAAAACTCCACTGAACGATGCCTTCGCCGTAGTTGACGACGTTCTAAGACAAGGTGTGCAAGGTATCGCCGATCTGATTACCGTACACGGAATGATCAATGTGGATTTCGCCGATGTTAAAGCTGTTATGGAAAATGCCGGTTCGGCTCTTATGGGTATCGGTTACGGTACCGGTGAAAACAGAGCTGCAGAAGCTGCCAAAACAGCTATTGAAAGTCCTCTGCTTGAACTTTCCATTGATGGTGCCAAGGGTGTGCTATTCAACATCACCGGCGGTAACGATCTAAGTATGTTCGAGGTTGATGAAGCTGCTAAGGTTATCACCGAAGCGGCCGATCCTGAAGCTAACATTATCTTCGGTGCGGTTATTAACGACTCTTATACCGGTGAAGTTAAAATCACAGTTGTGGCTACCGGCTTCGACTACAAGCAAAACGAAGCTACACTCGGTAGAGCTCGCACCAGCTTCCGTCCGGCGACTACCGATCACAGTCGAGAAAACATGCCGATCAAGCAAACCGATAACGAACTGGATATTCCGGCTTTCATCCGTCAAAAGATGAACTAGTTGTCTTCGCTCGAATTTATCGGGTATAGTGCCAGAGCTGTTTCATAATGACCTATGATTACGAGACTTCTAAACAAATCTGAAGAAGAGCTTTGGTTAAAGTTTGTGAAGAATCACCCCCTGGGCACGATTCACCAGACTCCAACCTGGGGGCATTTTCAAGCTAACATTAAAAGTCGCGGCGCTTATTGGATTATGGTCCTAGAGCAGAACGATCGACTAGTCGGTGGCACCTTGGTTATTCGCCATCAGCTGCCCAAAGGATACACTTGGCTTTATGCAGCCCGCGGACCGCTTATTAATTATGGTAA
>CAYLHX010000016.1:0-6884 GCA_964383675.1 uncultured Candidatus Peribacteria bacterium
CTGCACCAAGGGCTTTGCCAAAAATTCACGGAGAAAAAATCACCTATAGCTTCACCGGCATCTTCAAAAATGGTTTCGTCATTACTACCATCCTCCAGTGGTACATAGTCTTGTCCACAAACACTGATCTTGCCTGTACCATCCGTTCTTACCCAAACCTTCTTTTTTTCGGAATGAATTTTGTCAACGATAATATCAAGGTAGGAAAGTACACTGTTTATACGCAAATAAACTTCCGAGAATTTGTTAACTTTTTGACGTATCTTCAATAATTTGTCTTTAGCGCTGTAGATGTAATTGAGCATGTCCTGTTTTGAAACCAGCGTTTCTTTGTAACTTAATGAGTCTTTCTCAAGATCTATCAACATATTTTTCATATCTTCATTGGCCTCGGCAAAGAAAAGGAATGATTCATAAACTTCCTTGGCCAGACTGCGAACCTGAGTGGCCGCGGCGTTAAAGCTGCCACCGGTATTGGCTCCTATTGCCGAGCCACTATCCGGATCTTCTCCACCGGCCCCTTGTATAACGGTGTTAACGAAGGCAAAAGACCCCATTACAATAATCAAACCGATAGTCGCGTAGAGAATGGCCTTCTTGCCGGTCTGAGTGGCTTCCTCTTGTCCACCGGCCGTAACGTAGCGAACGCCACCATAAATTACTATAATAACCGCAACCAATCCTAAAAATCCCAAAGCGAAGTTAACTACTCTAATAACAAATTCCCGCAGATCGCTGGAGGTTGTTAAGGATTCGTTAAAGCCGTCCGATTCCAAAGTTAAGGACTCCACCGGAGCAAAATCTTCAAAGGTTTGCCCTTGGTTGCCGGCTTCGAAAAGGTCGTCCAGGTCGAAGGCACTGGCATCCAGGGAAATGAAAGTGGAACTAATAACTAGTCCAATAAAAGAAGTTAACGTTACAAATGAGAGGAATTTTTTGATTTTTTGCATGAGGGACATTTTCTTTTTGATTATAGTTTTTGTGGGGAAAATTGGCAATCCGGTTTGCATTTTGTTTTAAGTCGTTTCTCCGATTTCATCGGTTATTTCAGGTTGTAGCGGGTCTTCTTCGTGAGTTTCGGGCTCAAATTTAACCAGAGTGTTAACCAACGCAAAGGCTCCGAGCGTTAGCAAAAGTGCCAGAGCCGCACTCATAATAATCTTCTTAAACTTCTCAGTTTCTTCTTCATTTCCGGCAGACACAACGTAGCGATAACCACCATAAAAGAGAGTGGCAAAGGCGAAAATCGAGATAAAACCGGAGAGATAATTGATAATTGTAATAATAACAAAACGTCCACGATTGATATCCGGAAGTTCGTTGCCGGCCTCGGGGAAAATAACTCCGCGGACGATTACCTCTGAGAGAATGATCGCGGCAACACCGAAAAGCGCCCAAAGAATATGAGTTTTAGCTTTGGTGATCTCCTCCTCCTCGCCGGCACTGGTCATTAGAGTAAAGCCTCTTAGCACTATAACAAAAACTGCCATTACGCCGACAAAGGCTTCTACAAAGCCAATAATGCCGCGTATTTGATTAACGGTTTCCTCCGCGTAAATCGGAGCATAGCCCTCTTCCAAGGCCTGACCTTGTTCGCCGAAGAACATTTTTTTCACGGCGGTGTCCGCCAATTGAATCACCAAAAGTCCGATAATTCCAACCAAAAGAGTGGTCTTAGCCTTGCCGGCCTCCTCCTCGCTGGCGGTAGAAACCAGGTTAACGGCGGCGATTATTGACACAATAAGAGCAATACCACTGACTACGTAGCGGAATAAATCCAAGGCGAAATAGATAGGACTTGTGGCGGTTCCAACTCCGGGAGTACCAAAGTCCGGAGGGGCATCGGGATGCTGACCTGTTTCATAAAAGTCGGGAAGGCCGGTCTCTTCCCCAATCTTTTGGATAGCCTCTATAGGCCTGATTAGGCCGGTAGTATTATCTTTGGGTACTACCGGATCGGCCGCATTGGCAATCAAGTTGGCCATGAGGCCCAAATGTATTAGGCTAAAAGCCAGAAAGAGGGAGACAACAAATTTTTTGATTTGGTTTTTCATTTTTATTCTTCAATGGCGCCTATTTCCGTCAAACGGCTGGAAATAACCGTACTGACCAGAGCAAAGGCTCCGTAAATAATTACGATACTGGCAACAGTTACAAAGATAATTCGTTTGGCTTTTTCGATACGCTCCTCCTCACCATTGGCGGTAGCATACATGATGGCCGCTATGATAAGCATCAAAACAGCTATCGGCGCAATGAAGGCCACTACGAAATTGGTTATGCCAATAATCTCTTCAACTCCCTGCTTCACATCCACGCCCGGCTGTACACCGTTGATACCGGTATAAACTTGCTTATCAACTTTGTAGAACACTTTTTCGATAAAAATTTCACCGACATAGATCAAAATCAAACCACCTCCGCTGTAGAGTATTCCTTTTTTGTGCTGAGAAGTTTTTTCTTCATTACCCCCGGCGGTAATAAGCGAGGCGGCGGATCTTACCACCATCAAAGTGGCGAAGGCGCCAATTATGTTTTTGATGAAGGTGATAAGTACCTCAACCCTTCGATCGAAGAGATGAACTCTTTCCAAAATCGTTTGAGGACTTTCCAATAAAGTAGTCTTTCTCATGTCAAAAATCTTAGCCAGGTCTTGTGACATACTAACCATCCCTAAGGCAATAATGGCAAAAACCAGGCCTCTCTTGGCACTATTAATGTCTTCTTCGTTGCCACGAGCCATTACCAGCTGCAGTCCAAGGATTGAAATATAGAGAATTGCAATTACGGCCACGATGATTTTTACGTAATTCAGACCGCCAAGAATCAGGTCAAAGGCGATTTGTTTACCTTCTTTGTCCGGTGGGACAGGAATATCACCACTACCGTAGATGATCTCAGCTTCTTCGGAAATCGGTAGAGTACTATTTGCAGCAAGGGCTTGTATGTGGGTAAAAACTAGTATTACCCCCATAACCATCAACAGTTGTGTAGTGAATTTGAGGAACTGTTTCATTTTTGTTTTTATTTTTCCTATTATTTTACCATATTTCGACCTGATTCGCAAAGCGTTTATATTGGAGAAAAGCCCAATTTCCCCAAGAAATAATTTTCTTGCTTAAAAGCGGCCAATAGTGTTATAGTTGTTCTCGGTTTCGCCATTAATAGCTTTTTAATTGTGCTCTAAATTTATGACTGAAGAAACTAAAGGCAATGCCTTCACGAATTATGTAAAAAGTAGCGCGGAAGAGTTAACGAAAGTTACTTGGCCTACAAAGAATCAAGCAGTGCGACTAACAATTGTTGTGATTATATTTTGTTTTGTTGTAGCGCTAACCTTAGGCTTTGTGGATTATCTTTTCAACGAATTGTATACTTACGTACTTGATTTAAATAATTAAAAATGGCTCGACAAGCAGCAGACACAGGTAGGCATTGGTATGTTGTTCACACCTATTCAGGTTATGAAGATGCCGTGCGTGAAGCACTTTTGCAGCGTATAGAGTCCTTGGGTATGCAGGATCAGATTTTTGACGTAGTAGTCCCAAAAGAAACACAAATCGTGATCAAAAAGGGAGAACCAGTTACTGAAGAAAAGCGCATTTTCCCAGGTTATGTACTTGTAGACATGACCGTAACCGATGATAGTTGGTACGTAGTGAGAAATACCCCAAATGTAACCGGGTTTGTAGGTTCCGGAACGATTCCGGTGCCGGTTTCACCAGAGGAGTGGAAGATTATCAAAAAACATATGGGACAAGCCGAGCCCAAATTTAAAATTGAATTTGCCGAGGGCGATAACGTGGTGGTTTTGGATGGTCCGTTTGCCAATTACGAAGGTCTTATCAACACAATTGATGAAGAGAAAGGTAAAGTTAAGGTGCTTATTACAATCTTCGGACGTGAGACACCTGTTGAGCTTGATTTCACTCAGGTAAAGAAGAAATAGAGACTTAGACTTCATAGCTTGTTTTTTTCACGGTTTTTTCGTAAACTTATAGTTAAGAAATTCCCTCATTTTCTATGCAAAAATTTACGATTTTTACGATAATTATGACCGTGGTGGTTGTAGTGGTGGCCGGGGAACTGGTCATGGAGGAGTATTTGCCTAAATTGACCGATGGCAATGCAGAAGAGAAGACCGCAACATTGGATCTACCGCAAGACCTTGATTTGAGTAAAATAATTGAGACCAACGTGCTGGGAGCCGAATCCACAATCGCTACTCCTATTGAAGGTGGTGCCGTGGCCGGGAGTGATCAAATAGATCTATCTCAGCTGGTTTACGAGGAGGTGCCAATTAGTGAAGGGAGTTTTTCCTCCGGTTTTGAGGGTGCCCCGATTGAGGGACTTACGGAGTCCGAGTTCAAACCCAGCGAAACCGCTAGTGTGATACCCAGCTATGAATCCTCAAGCTCCGGGGAACCTGATTTTGAGGACGAAGGGTACAATGAGGTCATGCCGAATGTCTACATTCGTGAAGATATGCTGCGTAGCGCCGGTTTTGCTTCCGCCACACTGGAAGAAGAGCCTCACAACGGATTTATCTTTAAGACCATTTATGTGGCTGATCTTCCGGACACGGAGGTGCTTAAATATCAAGTTAAAAGCGGTGAAACGTTGTTGGCAAAGATCTATGTTATTCAGATTGGTCCTGAGGCTTCGGTAAGCGAGGTCTATGAAGTTCTAAAGGTAAGGGCCGCTGAGGGCCTTGATATAGAGGTGAATGAGACTAATGAATTTGGCAATAACTCTTTTTTCATGAATGATGCGCGCCGAGAGGGGGTGGCCTTTCTGGCGGTTAGATTTGGTCCTTTGCTTTACGGCTTCTCCTACCCCAAAGAATACCATTCTCAAATAAAAAACCTTACCAAGCTGATTGATTACGAATTTTAGACTAAGACGGCTAAGTTTTGATTTGACTTTTTGGCTAAAATACTTAGAATAGTCCCGTTACGCACTCAATATCAATTGAGTCATTTAAAAACATAAATTATGGCAAAAGAAGTATCTACAGTTGTAAAACTACAGGTTCCGGCGGGGAAAGCTAATCCAGCACCTCCGGTTGGTACCGCTCTAGGTCCGCATGGTGTGAATATTCAGGATTTCTGTACTCAGTTCAACAATGCAACCAGAGAACTGGGTGAAACCATTATTCCGGTAGAGATTACTATCTATGATGATAGAAGCTTTACTTTTATCATGAAGAAGCCACCGGCGGCTATTTTGATTAAGCAGATTTTGAAGCTGGCCAAAGGTTCCGGTGAACCAAACAAGAACAAGGTTGCAACAATAACCAGAGCACAGCTTGAAGAGGTTGCTAAAGAAAAGATGGATGATCTGAACGCTAACGATTTGGAGGCGGCCGTAAAAATCATGGCCGGCACCGCACGTAGTATGGGTGTGAAGGTTGAAGGATAAATTTATTTATTTCGTGGGAGCTTGGTAAAAAACTCAAGCGTTTGAACCACTTAACAGAATTATCATGGCTAGACATGGAAAAAAATATCTAGGGGCAAGAGCTCTCGTAGATAAAGAATTTTACACGGTAGATGAGGCTATTGCACTTTTGTCAAAGACCTCAACTACCAAATTTGACGCCAGTTGCGAGATTCACTTCAATTTGAAGGTGGATCCAAAACAGGCCGATCAGAATATCCGTACCACCGCCGCTCTGCCTCACGGTACTGGTAAAGAGGTAAAGGTAGTGGCTTTTGTCTCTGAAGAGAAAGTTAAAGAGGCAAAAGATGCCGGAGCGATTGAGGCCGGTTCAGCAGATTTGATCGCGAAAATCGAGAAGGGATGGTTGGATTTTGACGTTGCGGTCGCTCAACCAGAGATGATGAAAGAACTTGGAAAGATCGCCAAAACTTTGGGACAAAAAGGCCTTATGCCCAACCCAAAATCCGGAACCGTAACTCCCGATCCGGGAAAAACCATTCAGGAACTTAAGAAAGGTAAGGTGGAGATCCGCGTTGATAAAGCCGGAAATCTGCACAATGCTTTCGGAAAGGTTTCTTTCTCAACGGATCAACTTACCGAAAATCTTGCCGCTGTCTTAAAGGCTGTGATGGCTGCTAAGCCGGCAACTTTAAAAGGTAGCTATATCAATACCGCAGCCCTGACAACTTCAATGGGTCCCGGTATTCACTTAGATTTAAAATCTCTACTGGAGTTGTCTAAGTAAGTTTTTGATGTTCCATCATCAGAGCCTCATCGAGTGAGCGCAAGCCAACTTCCAGTTGGTTTGCGTCGGGCTCTTTGGTAGTGATACGTTGCAGCGCCAGTCCCGGCGCTGACAACATTCGAATAATAGGATTTGTAATATATCTGGCACTTAGCTTTAAAACCTCATAGGAGATTCCGGCGACAAGAGGCAAGAAGCTTATTCTCAGTAAAAGATTCTGCCAATAAACATCCTGTTTGGGCAGCAAGGTGTAGACAAAGATACTGATAATAAATACGATAAAGATAAAACTGGTTCCGCAGCGAGGATGAAAACGGGTCTGTTTTTTGGCGTTTTCGACAGTAAGTGGAAGCTTATTCTCGTAGGCAAAGATGGATTTGTGCTCGGAGCCGTGATATTCAAAAACTCTACGGAAACTTGGTATCATTGAAAGCACCCAAATATAGGTTACAAAGATAGTGGCTTTGATAACGCCATCAATAAGATTGAAAACTACATAATTTTCTTCAATCACAGCGAATTTGCCTTCCAAGTAAGTGGTGATCCAAAGCGGGATAGCCTTAAAAAGGAAGAGGCTGAAGGCCAATGCTAAGACAAGTGAAAGACTAAAAAGAACGATTTCTACAATTTTCTCCATCCTAGTTTTTTCTTCCTCACTCTTGCTGTCGTCTTTCCTCAGCTCTTCTTTAAGCTCTTC
>CAYLHX010000016.1:6910-31990 GCA_964383675.1 uncultured Candidatus Peribacteria bacterium
AAAACTGAATCTGGTAGTCCTGAATTGTTTCGTTAGCGGAATAATTTATGGCCTTGGTCCCAATAACCATCATCTCAAAAAGATTGATCACTCCCCTAACCAACATCAGATTCAAGGCTTTGAACCTCTGAGTTAGGCTACGATAGTACCTTTTTTGGACCTTGATGGAATCATCTGGTTTGCGCACGGCAATACTAATATGATTTGGCGAACGCATCATAACGCCTTCAATCACGGCCTGTCCACCGACGGCAAAGTCGATCGGACCACCGTTATTTATCTTATTTTCAGATTTGTCTGGCTGAGTGGTTAAATTAATGGCCTCAATACACCAATTTAGGACTACCAGATTCAGTTTTTTCAAAAGTTTCACAGTTTTTATTGTTAGCAAAGCTAATATACTTTATCTTATATGCCATGAAAGTCAAAATTAAGAGACTCGATACAGATTTACCGCTTCCGGTTTATGAAACTGCCGGGTCGGTGGGCTTCGATATAATGGCACGAGAAGATACTGAAGTTCCCGCCAAGGAGATTGCCATGATTCCCTCCAATTTGATCGTGGAGGTGCCCGCAGGCTATATGCTAATTGTGGCCTCCAGAAGCAGTACTCCAAAGAAGCGCGGGCTCACTCCCCCGCACGGTTTTGGGATTATTGATCACGATTATTGCGGTCCGGAGGATGAAATTAAGGTTATGGTTTATAATTTCACCGAAGATCCGGTTGCAATTACGCGAGGTGAAAAAATCGCACAGGGGGTATTTGTGAAAATCGATAAGTTCGAGTGGCAGGAGGTGGAGAATATGGAAAGGCCTTCACGAGGAGGCTTTGGCAGTACAGGAGGTTATGAAAATTAGTTTTTAATCTTGAAGTTTTGCAAGGAAAGCTGATTACACTTTACGGGATTAACAATATTGGCAAGAGCACTCAGGCCAGACTTTTGATTGAGCGTCTGGAAAAGGAAGGTTATAAGGCAAAGTATGTAAAATATCCGGTTTATGATCTAATGCCCACCGGTCCTTTCTTGAACGGTGTTTTGAGGGGTACGGATGGACAAAAAGTCTCTGAGGATGAACTGCAGATGTGGTTTGTAATGAATCGATATCAGTTTGAGCCGACTTTAAAGAAGTATCTGGAAGAGGGATATATTGTAGTGGCGGAAGATTATGTCGGCACCGGCATTGCCTGGGGAGCGACAAAGGGGTTGGATGTTGAATGGTTGGAACAGCTGAATAAATTTTTGCTAAAAGAAGAGCTGGCGATTTTGTTTGAAGGCGAGAGAAAACTGGCTGCAAAAGAAGAAAACCACGTGCATGAACAGGACGATGAATTAGTTGAGCGCTGCGCTCAAGTTCACAGAGATTTGGCACGAAAATATGGCTGGGAAAGATTGATCGTGCGTGGAAAAATTGAAAACACAGCAAACGACCTCTGGGAGATTGTTAAAAGGCATATTTAGTTGACGCTAAGGCGCTGCGAATATATTATTGAGTTGCCAGGTAGTCGCCGGGCGTTATTTTTTTCTTTCAAAAATCATGCAATTGTTAGACGGCCGCAAGGTTGCCAAAAAGATTCTATTGGAACTCCGTGAGGATGTTAATAGGATGCATTTTGACCATATTCACCCAAAACTGGCGGTAATTCTGGTTGGCACAAATCCGGCTTCACTATCTTATATTACGCAAAAGCAGCGTGCCTGCAGTGATGTGGGAATTGAGTGGGAACAGTTTGATTTTGAAGAGTCGATTACTACGGAAGAGTTAATTGAAAAGATAAAAGAGTTGAATGAAGACACTTCGTTTCATGGTATTTTGGTTCAACTTCCATTGCCTCAACATGTTTATGCGCCGGAGGTAATTAAGGCGATTGACCCAAAGAAGGATGTAGACGGGTTTACGGCTTATAATCTGGGAAAAATGTTTATTAGTAGCGAGTTTGAGCATTTGGCTCCTTGTACGCCGAAAGGTGTGATTCGCCTGCTGGAACATTATGAGATCCCGGTTGAAGGGAAGGACGTGGTGATGGTTGGGCATAGCGCAATTGTTGGAAAGCCTTTGGCAACAATGTTGCTTAATCGAAATGCCACTGTAACGGTCTGTCATGTTCACACCAAAGATTTGGCGTCACATACCAAAAGGGCTGATATTTTGTGCGTAGCCGTTGGGAAAGAGAATTTAGTAACTGAAGATATGGTAAAAGAAGGTGTGGTAGTGATTGACATTGGCATTAACCGTACCGGTGATGGTAGAATTGTCGGGGATACGGATTTTGAGGCGATTTCCAAAAAAGCGAGTTACATTACACCTGTTCCGGGAGGCATTGGACCGATGACTGTGGCATCTTTAATGGAAAATACTGTTATGGCTGCTAAACGTATTCATAACTATTAAAAAATATGTGTGGACTTATAGGCATTTACGGACATGATTTTATCGCCCAAGATCTGTACGATGGGCTGGTTACACTGCAACATCGCGGTCAGGATGCTGCAGGAATAGCCACTTATGACGGTAAGTTTCATATACGTAAAGATTACGGGTTGGTTAAAGACGTTTTTCACACACGCCATATGAGGCGTTTACAGGGGTATGCCGGGGTTGGTCACACCAGATACGCTACCATCGGTACGGGTGATATTGAAGAGATTCAGCCTTTCCTTGGACCGGCACCTTTTGGCGTGGTTTTGGCGCATAATGGGAATTTGTTTAACTCCCACGAGTTGAAGAAAGAGTTGTTTGATAAAGATCACCGCATGGTTAATTCGGACAGTGACGGTGAAGTGCTTCTGAATTTGTTCACTAAGGCCTTAACAAAGCAAAATGCGGACGTGCTTAAGCCTCAACACATCTGGAAGGCCGTGGAAAGCGTTTATAAGAGATCTAAGGGCGCGTATAGTGTGGTTTCTTATATTGGCAGGCAAGGGATGGTTGCCTTTAGAGATCCACATGGTATAAGGCCTTTGGTTTTCGGTAAAAGAACCGTGGGGTTAACGACCGAGTATATTTTTGCCTCCGAGTCGGTAACTTTGGATATTTTGGGTTTTGAGCTTATTGGAGACGTTGGTGCCGGGGAGGCCGTGTTTATATCTGAGGGTGACCGTAAAGTTCATCGCAAAAAGATAGCCAACCAGACTCATACCCCCTGCGTTTTTGAATATGTTTATTTTGCCCGCCCGGATTCCATTATGAATGGTATCTCGGTTTATAAATCTCGGCTAAGAATGGGGCGTAAGCTGGCACATAAGATTAAGAAGGCCAATCTGGATATTGACGTGGTAATGCCTGTTCCCGATTCGGCAAGAACGGCTGCTCTGGCGATAGCCGATGAATTAAACCTTAAATATCGTGAAGGATTAGTTAAAAATCGTTATATTGGTCGTACCTTTATTATGCCCGGGCAGAAGATCAGAAAGAAATCAATTCGTTATAAGCTTAATCCGATGCCTCTGGAAATCAGTGGCAAGAAGATTTTGCTCATTGACGACAGTATCGTTCGCGGCAATACCTCCAGACAAATTGTGGAGCTTGTGAAAAATGCCGGTGCCAAGAAGGTTTATTTTGCTTCCTATTCCCCACCGGTTGTTAGTCCGAATCTATATGGGATCGACATTCCTACTGATGAAGAACTTATCGCGGCCAACAATTCAATGGAGGAGATTCGAAAATCTATTGGTGCGGACGCTCTATTTTACGGCGATCTGAAAGATATGTTTAAGGCCTGTATTGAGGGAAATCCGAAAGTAAAGGATCTGGATATGTCTTGTTTTGACGGTGTATATAAAACCGGTGATATTGATGAGGATGTTCTGCGCAAGCAGGCTGAATCGAGGTCTAGCGAGCGAGGCTGTGGGATTTTGGAGAAGGAGCTGGAGGCCGACGCCCAACTTAACCTTTTGTAAATGAAAAAAATTCTACTGGTGGGCAATGGTGCCAGGGAGCACGTAATTGCCGAAACGCTTAAAAGGAGTCGTCATGATGTTCAGTTGTTTGTGGTGGGAAAAGCGCTGAATCCCGGCCTATTGATGTTTGCTGAAGATTATTTATTGGCTGACGTTTGCGACCTTAAAGCTATTCGCGAGTATGCCATACAGATTCGTCCCGATTTTGCCGTTCTGGGACCGGAGGCGCCAATCGCCGCCGGTGTAGCCGATATGTTGCTGGAATTGGAGATACATAGTGCATCTCCCCTACGCACCGTTGGACGATTGGAATCTTCCAAGTCTTTTACCCGCGATCTTGTATTGAAGTATGATATTCCCGGAAATCCCAAATTTAAGGTTTTCTTTGATGAAGGCGGTCTGGAGGAGTTTTTTCAGGAGTTGGGCGATGATTTTGTAGTAAAGGCGGACGGACTTAAAGGTGGAAAGGGTGTAATGGTTTCGGGAGATCATTTGCACGGAATTGAGGAGGGTCTGGCCTACGCGCGCGAGTGCCTGGCAGAGGCGGATCGAGTGGTAGTTGAGGAAAAATTGATCGGTCAGGAGTTTAGTCTGATGAGCTTTTGTGATGGCAAACACACTGTGGAGATGCCGGCGGTACAGGATCACAAAAGAGCTTTTAATGGTGATAAAGGTCCCAATACCGGCGGGATGGGGTCATATTCCTGCGCGGATCATTCACTCCCCTTCTTAAAGGCCAGTGACCTGGAGGAGGCTGCGGAGATTACCAGGCGCGTAGCTCACGCCTTGGTGGAAGAGACCGGCCAGTTTTTTAAAGGAGTGATGTATGGTGGCTTTATCGCAACCGCTAAGGGAGTTCGTTTAATTGAATATAATGCGCGTTTTGGCGATCCTGAGGCAATGAATGTTTTGCCGCTTTTGAAAACGGATTTTGTGGATTTGTGTGAGGCCATTATTAATGGCGAACTTGATAAATTGAGGGTGGAGTTTGAGGCAAAGGCCACTGTTTGCCAATATGTAGTGCCGGAAGGTTATCCGGATGAATCGGTGAAAGGTGTAAAGGTTGAAATTAACGACTTTCCGGAAAATGACGGACTAAAACTTTATTATGCCTCAGTGGATAGTAAGGAGGATGGACTTTATTTGGGAGGGTCGCGCGCGCTGGCTTTTGTAGGGCTTGCCGATGACCTGAATAAGGCGCGCGAGCTGGCAAATGCCGGTGTAAATTGCGTAAAAGGTCCGGTTTTTTATCGAACAGATATCGGGAACGAAGAGCTTTTGCAAAAGCGTGTCCAGATGATGAAGGATTTACGTGGTTGAACCTGTTGAAACCTTGTCCAGATTTTTGGCTAAAGGAGCAAAGTCAACCGCATCAATCTCTCTTTTGATAGCTGCAAATAGTTTCTTGGTGTCGAACTCTTCACCTTCTGAAACCTTGAAGTGAGCATCCAGTCTGTCGAAGAGGCGGTAAACCGTAACGTAAGCATCGTAGTAGGTTTTGTCTTCCGGAGTATCCTTTTTTATTTGGACTTCTCCAGCCACCATGTGTTGGCGCAGCTTGTTGTACATAACTCTAAAGTCCGCTCTTAACTTTGCCGGATCAACTTTGTCGGCTTGGGTTGAGACTTCACGATAGGTTTGTTGCAGCTCGGTGTAAGCCTGCTCCAGCTTAGTAATCAAATACATCTTTAAAAATTCTTTAGAGGCTTTTTGCTGATCCTGATGCTCAATGGCTGTTTTTACCTCATCTATTTTTTCTATGAACTTTTCAGCAAAACTCAGTTGAGGTTGATAAGTTTGGTTCATGGTCAATGCTTTCAGGGCATTAAGATTGTGAATTATTCTGGCTCTCTCATCTTCCGATATCGCTTTTGAAGGATCTAATAATCTCAGCTGTTCGTGTAATTGCTCAACTTGCTGCTTGAATCTAAAAAGCGGTGCTCGTTGACTTTGCAAAAGCTCCTGCATGCGCAACTTGTCTTCACCTAAAAAGCCGGCGATGCGGGTAATACGGTGAAGACGCTTTCCCAACGTGCCGGGCCCGCGAATGCCGACTATTTTGGCCTGGACGGCTCCGGGGTTAAAGCGTTTATCTTTATGAGCTCCGCTGGCATCTTTAACGGTCAAACATTCGGTAATTTTAGCCAGCATACGCTGTTTGTCCTGATCTCTAACAAATTTCAGGGACTCCACGCAAGTGGCCAGCTCTCCCTGAATTCGCGTAAGCTCTTCAGGGTATTTTTTGACGTAATCCCAATCATCCAAATTATCACGGACCTCATTTAGAATGGCTAAAATGTGCATTAACTTTGCGACTTCCGCCTCATAGCCGGCCTCAACATGGAGTAAACGTCTATAGGCTCCCTGAAGGTCGGTCTTGAAGATGCGTTTTCGACTTTCAATTCTCTGCGTTCCAATGAGCTCTCCTTGATAGGGGCCATCACCTATTCTCATAAGCCTAAAATAGTACTGAGCCTCACGAGCTCTTGGTTGCATGCTGGCTCTAACTCCCAAGCCGTTTAGATTCGAATCATAAATTGATTCCAGATTTCTTAACATCTGCTTAATGAAAGGAATGGCTTTGGCGCGCATTTCAAGCTGTGCTTCCTGGCTTAAGCCTTTCTCAGGGATGAACTGATCCAGGCCGAGGTTGTGAAGCAAGGTATTGGAAATGCGCCTGGGCTCAATAATGATCGATTCAATGGCCATCTTTTCGTTTTCCGGATTTGCCAACCACTTGCGGTCAAATACCAGGCGCTCTGTAGGATGAGTAAGTACCTCCTGAATGGTTTTGAGCATAGTGCGAGGCGCAGCTCTAAACTCTTCGGTGGAACTACCCTGCTTTTCCCGCCAAAGCTCGTTGCCCATCATTTGAGATACTTTGGCTCCGATGGAAATTCGAAACATTTCAACTCGACGAGCGGCCTCATTCATTTGTCGCACATAATCCGGATTTTCAGCAGCGGCATTTTCAGGTCCCGGGTAGGTGGCAAAGAGCCAATCGATCTCTCTTTTGGCACGAGGGTCTAGCCCGCCTTCACGGTGAGGATCGAAGGCCGGATTTTGTTCGCGATAGAGCTGGTGCTCTTCAAAGAACGCGGGGATCTCTCTTGCTTTTGCAGCCATGTTTAATTTAAAAGGGGTTTATACTAGGAGTTTTTGGAGTTTTACGCAAGATAATAACTGCCCAATATTTTTAACTCAGCCACTTTTTGCTGAACTGTTTTAAGTGTTTTTGAAATCCGAGGATCTTTTATGTGTCCCTCAAAATCCAAGTAGAAGATGTAATCGCCGAAGTGAGCTTTTGTCGGACGTGACTCGATTTTGGTCATGTTGATTTTGGCATCGGCAAAATCTTTGAAGACGGTGAACAGACTACCCGGAGAGTCCGCCTTGAAGTAAAAGGCTACACTGGTTTTTGCCGGAGAGTTTTTGGTTGGCGGCGAACTTTTGGCTGTGCCAGTTGGCAACGTTGTTTTACCCTTTTGCACCACGATAAAAATAGTACTGTTTTCACCTGAATCCTCAATGTTTTTAGCAAGTATTTTGAGTTTGGGATTGTCACAGGCTATCTCCGGAGCTATGGCGGCAGCAGTTTTATCCTGACTATCAAGCAAATGGCTAATGGCCTGAGCGGTTGAGGTTACCGATTGCAGTTCGGCCTTCAGAAAATGTTGCTTGAGATATTTTTTACATTGGCCCAAGGCCTGAGAATGGGAAATAATTTTTTTGATTTCCGATTTTTTAGTGCCGGAGAGCGTTACCATACAGTGATGAATTGGAATATTGATTTCGTCAATTATCCGCACCTTGAAGGAAAAAAGAGCATCCAGGGTTTCGCGTACCGTGCCATGCAATTTATTTTCAATCGGGGCGAGCCCCAAAGCCACTTTACCCGATTCAACAAGGCTAAAAATCTCTTCGATATCTTTAGTGAAGTACTTTTTATGCTTTTGTTTGTCTTCTAAATATTTACTTGCACCAACATCGTAATGGGTGTTTTTAGGTCCTAAAACTGCAATGTCATTCTTTCCGGGTGCGGCTTTTTTTACCTCTGGTGTTGCCTTCTTTTGCTTCTTTTCGATCAATTTTTCAATAAGGTATGAGCTGTCCAGGTAGGCTTCCTGAGCATATTTACCCATAAATTTGCGGTTTTTCTCGAAGTAATTCTTGAAGGCTTTAAGATCCTTCTTCTTGTTGATTTTAATGAGTTCATCGACCGACTTTTGATAGTTTTTAAACAACTTGGCTGCCAAAGGGTTTTCCAGTTGGATGTTGCCGTAGAGGCCCGCATCCTGGTCCAGGATGCGGGCCGCCAATTGCACTTTAAGCTCCGAAGCTTTACCGGTATAGCTTAAAAGTTCCCGAACGGGCATGCGATTTCTTCTTAAAGCATCAGCAAAGGTGATCTCTGCGAAGTGAATAAGGGCCTGAGCCAGCCCCATTCGTTTGTCGTGGTCTTTGGCGCTCATTTTTAGGATATTCACTTCATTATGGCGTAAGAAATCTTCCATCCATTTGGACCACTTACCCGATTTGCGTGTAGGACAAAGAATTACAGTTTGTCCCGGGATAGGGTTACTGTTACCGAACATGGGGTGGATCCCCAGTACTTCGCATTTTCCTTTCAGCATTTCTTTAACTGCCGGGCTTTTCACCGATGTAAAATCCATGAGAGCGGACTCTCTAGAGATGCACGGCAAAACCTCACGAATAGTTTTTTCGGTATGGTCGATAGGCACCGAAACAATGGTAATGTCTGCCTCTTTGGCCAGCTCCTCATTGGTGAGCTTAGTTCCCAAATCGGAGATTAGGACTTTTAATCCATGCTCCTTAAAAAAGTCGGCAAATAGTTCTCCCATTCTGCCTTTACCGCCAATGATACCGATTACCGGTTTATTCATTCTTATCAGAATTCTTTAGCTTGCTTGATATTTTATTAACGGTCTTTTTGGCAGACTTTTGTGCTTTTTTGACTGTGTCTTTGGCCTTCTTAACCGTCTTTGTAACCTTCTTGCGAGTCTTTGCCGGTACGTTTTTCTTCACGAACTTCTCAGCCTCTTTTTTGGCTTTGCGAGAATATTCCTTCACTTTAGCTTTTCCGGCCTTAAATTCTTCGCTCTGACTAACGTCATCATAGGTGTCCTTACAAGTATCGCCAATATCCTTCCCCATTTCCTGCATGGTACTTTTCAAAGTTTTTATACCGGTGCCGCCTTTGTCGAATTCACTTTTCAGATCTTTACGAATTTTGCTGCCTTTTTCTGGAGAAAACAAAACGCCGATGGCAGTTCCGGCCAAAAGTCCCGCTAGGAGAGATTTTAGTCCTTTAAGCATGTGGAATGGAGGTTAAATCTATAGTTTTATAGTATAAGTTAGCCCTACAGTTATCAAGACGAAATTGGGCATTTGAAGTTACAATTTGGAATAGAGAATAGAAAAATCCCCATAAATGGGGATTTTTCTGCCCTCTAATATTCTTTTGACCTATCAAGGTCGGTCGTAATTATTCTAATAGCCCACTCTGCTCAAGTCTGTAAAGCATATCGGCCATCTCTCCTCTGGTCATCGGCGTGTCCGGATATAGGTAGTTACTATTGCTGGTAAGATTATAGGACTTGGCGAACCAGGCGTAACTGATATACCATTTTGTCGATTGAGAGTTGATGACATCCAGATATGGCTGTCCGTACTGTTGTGAAGGAATCACGATATTGTTCTTCGCTTTCGCGGTATTTAGCATCATCACCAGCGCTTCAACTCTTAGCACCTGATTATTTGGTCTGAACATACCATCGGGATAACCTTGTACGATTCCCAGTGACATTGCGGTCTTAAGGAAAGGCATATACCAGGCGAATCTGTCAACATCCGGGAAGCCAAGATTTTCAGCAGTGGAGCTTAGAATGTTAACTCCAAGCGCCTTAAGGATAACCTTTAGTGCCTCCACACGATTAATATATTGATTGGCTTTAAAGCTGCCGTCGGGATAGCCCTGAAAAATTCCTTCGCTTTTGGCCCACTGAATCGCTTCGCAGTATTGACTTGCTTCATCCACGTCGGTAAAGCCACCACAGTTTTTAAATGGATGCTTGGCACTACCGGTATCTTCAATGGAGAAAAATCCTTTTTCCACATCCTTACCGCTATAGTTTTCAGCAATGATCTTGTATTCGTAAATACCGTTTTCCAGGTACTCACCGTATTCATCACGTCCGTCCCAGCCGATGGACTGAGGGCCTTCATTACGTTCTGAATTCTTGATTACCGTGGCGATTTCATCGTCATATTCACGGATCTCGATGGTAACATCGGCGTCACGATCCATGTTGAAGGTGAAGTAAAGAGTTTCGAATTGAGGTCTGAAAGGAATTGCGTCAACTTTGTCCTTTGAGACATTCGGTTTTTTCTTATCTTTATCATCCTCTTCGATTTCGATTGTACCGCTGGCGATATCATCACCTTTGGAGTTCTCGGCGATCACTTTATAAGTATAGGTAGCCTCCACTCCGTAAGCTTCTGAACCATCCCATTCGGCGGTATAGGTGCCGGGATTCAGATCATTGGAATCCATCAGCTCCTCCACGACATTGTTGCCGGAGTCATAGATGATTACCGTGACATCGGCCTTTGCCGTTGCTGTGAAAACAATTTGAGTTTTCTCTTTCTTGCCGGGATCGAAATTCGGCTTGGTAACATAAACATCTTTTAGGCGCGGATCCACCGTTGTGTCATCGATCTCGGCACCTTTTTTAACTTTGATATAACCGGCCTCCGAGGCTTTCTGCCCATCTTTTTCAGCCTTTAATTCATAGTAGTAATCTCCCTGATTCACATTTTCGTTGTACATATCTTTGCCGTCCCAATCCAAAGTGTATTGACCGGTTTCGTATTGTTTCTGATCGACGATTGTCTCGATCAGCTTATCTTCATCGTCATAGATTTTAAGAGTGATGTTGGCACTTTTGTTTATGGCAAAGGTAAATTCCACCTCCTGATCGTTCCATGGATCAAAGGCCTTATTTTCAACTTCCAGATCAATAAATTTAAGTTTGTCGCCACCGAAACCGCTTTCCACGGTGATCCAGTCTGAGGCATATTGATTGCCTAAAGATACGGTGTCGATTCCACTGGCCTGGATGGCATAGAAGTATTGACCGCTTTCTACGGCCGACCCCGGTGTGCCCCCCACTTCATTATAACTATCGTAAGTTGAGGCCCAGTTGTAAGTGTAACAACCGGCTGCCTTGAGCTCTTCGTTGGAAAATTGAGTAATTTTTTGAGAAGAGTCACTGTCTACTGCTTTATAGATGCCCGCGGTAACATTGGCAGGAGCATTTAGACAGTATTTGACGGTAAAATTTTTTTGATCACTGGTTTGAGCCGAATACTCGGTCATCTCCAGCTGAATCGGTGTAAATTCAATAAGGGTAAAGGCACCGGCAACCGGTGCAAAGAGTGTAGTTAACGCAAGCAACGATAATGACTTCATGATCCACTTTTTGAGGGCTGTACACATGGTTTGTTGTGTTAAATAGCATGCGACTATACCACCTTGCCTCAATTGTGTCAATAGCATATTCTTGGTAGCCTTTGTAGAATGTTTTTATGCAATTTAAAGCTCTATTTAACTTTAAAAGTTTCCTGGCGGTGCTGCTTAGCATCTATGTTATTTGGCTTATTCGCAGTTATGATTATCACTTTATTGACAATGCCAACCTGGCGTTTCATGAGGCGGGACATTTCGCTCTAATGTTTTTCGGCGATACGATAATGTTTCTTGGAGGAACTATCTTTCAACTGCTGCTCCCTTTGGCTATTGCCCTATACTTCTTAAAGCAAACCAAGATCTTTGAAAGCGGTGTTTGCGGTATTTGGCTGGGTGAGAGCCTAATGAACGTGGCGATCTATATGGGCGATGCCAATACACAGGCCCTTCACTTAATAGGCGGTCAACACGACTGGCATTGGCTGTTTGGTCATTTGCAGATTCTACATAGAGCCGAATCAATTGCCGAAACCACCAATCTGATTGCGGTGGCAATTGTACTTTTGAGTTTGTTCCTGGTCTGGTTTGGTAGCTATAAACCGGTCAAAACCGAGGGATATTAGATAAGTTTCTTAATGCCGAACTGCTGCAATATTTTGCGCAGCCTAAAAACCGGCAGCCCTACCACATTGAAGTAATCCCCTTCAATTCCTTTGATATAGATGGAACCAATCCCCTGAATGGCGTAGCCAGCCGCTTTGTCATGACCTTCGCCAGATTGGATATAATCCTCGATATCCTCTTCATCCAGGCGATCCATGGTTACTAGAGTGGTTTCCACAGCCGAGATGTTTTTGCCGCTGTCGCTATCGATTACGCAGATGCCGCTGATAACCTTATGGGTGGTGTTACTAAGGAGGCGCAGAATTCTCTTGGCGTCCTCAGGATCTTTCGGCTTCCCCAGAATTTCACCGGTAACGGCCACCACTATAGTATCAACACCAATTATCAAGGCGTCGCGGAAGTGGGGAGCGGCCTTTTGAGCTTTCCCCATAGCGTTGTGTTCCGCCACCTCCTCCGGCGACAGATGATCTTTTTCCTCAAAGTCCGTGGGGTGCACAATGATATCAAGACCTATGGCCTCAAGCAGCTCCTTCCTTCTGGGACTCTGAGAGGCCAAAACCAGCTGTTTTTCGATTTTCATAATTTTGTTGACTTAATAGCTATCATACCGTAGAATCTCACCGCTTATATTAACCAAAAGATAACATATGCCAATATTAAAGTCTGCAAAAAAGAGAATGCGTCAAAATGTTAAGAGGAGAATGCGTAACTTTCCGGTTCGCAGCGAGCTTAAGACTTTGGTTAAGAAAGAGCTTACTTTGATTAAAGAGGGAAATGCCGAGGAGGCGGCGAAATTTTTGCCTAAGGTTTATTCTATCATTGATATGGCTTGCAAAAGGAATATCTTGCACCCTAATACTGCTGCAAGAAAGAAGTCACTTTTGGCGAGACAACTAAGCGCTCTTCAGGCTAACGGTGGAGCTGCAAGTACGGAGGCTGAGAAGCCTGTCAAGAAAGCCGCACCCAAAAAAGCTGAAAAATCAGTTGAAGAGGAAAAATAAAGCTTTGATTTAAGAGGCCGTTTATATTAAAATCCCTGTGATGTCGGCGGAAGTTTTTTAAGTGTACCATCGGCAGAGAATCTTTGAAAATCGGGCCTGTAGCTCAGTGGTTAGAGCAGTCGGCTTAAGAATTATGGTTCTAAGTTGTTTATTTTTACAATATGAACCATACTTGCAGGGCCTCTTGGAGAGTAATTTCCAAGGACAAACCTATCAAATTCGGGGAAGCCTAATTCACTTAATAGTGGCATGGTAATCCCGAGCCAAGCCCAAAGCACCTTTGGGAAGGTGTAGAGACTAGACGGTAGGCCCCCATATTTCTGGGGTGAAGGGATAGTCCAGCTTACAAACTCGAAAGGGGTCATGAAAATGATAGTGAGAAGCATAACCGATTGGTCGTTGGTTCAAGTCCAACCAGGCCCACCACTAATGTGGGGCATTAGCTCAGCTGGCTAGAGCGCGTCCATGGCATGGACGAGGCCAAGGGTTCGAATCCCTTATGCTCCACCAAAAATTCTATTCTAGTTTTTGTTTACAGCGCAGACTCCCCCGGGACATACGGGTTGATGCTCGGGTTTTGATATCATGTTTTTCTGCAACAAAAATTTATAGATATTGCATCCAACGCAAATGCCGCAGGCTGATTCAAGCCACATAAAGCTCAGGCAAATTGCACAAATTAAAAAAGTTAACGGCCCATGTATGTGTAGAATTACCGCCAATATTAGCATTACGCTTGCCATAATAAGTCCAAGCGCCCAGGCGAACCGTTTTTGGATTGCGCCTACGTATTCCGGCTTTTGATTCCTCACCAACCACCTGCCTACGACTCCAAAATACTCCAAGAGGGTGTAAAAACCGCTTTAAGCAGGAAATCCAGCCAAAAAAGTGGTACTACAATCATCATCGGAGTGTAATCGCCAGTGACACGAATATACCAAAAAGCACTGCAGCCAATTACAAACATGACTCCGGCGGTAGCTCGCACACTGCGCTCATTCACTACTGGATATGGTGCCGGCTTACCGTCAATTTCCAGGTTTGGAATAGTTTTTGCGTATTGAATTGCCATTTTTTGTGTGGTTAGGATTTTGATAATTTGAGCATTTGCTGGAAGTCTTCGTGAATATCAAGGTCTATGTTTCTACCTTTAAGAAGCTCCATTTTTACGAATTCCTCCAATAGCTTAGTCTTTAGAGAATTGAAAGAATTATTGGCCGATAGTGCCAGCTGGACAATATCCTTACAGCCCTTTCCCTCTTCGAGAGCCTTTTTTAAAGCCTTAATCTGACCTTCAATTCGATTGAGATGAGGAATAAGTTTGGTGCAGTTTTTCATAGTTTATGGTTAAAGCCCGGATATAGTATACCCCCTACCCCACCTAGTCAATAGCAGTTCGTCTTTGTACAGGTTTGACTTTTAAAAAAATTAACTTATAATATCTATCCAAAAAACAATAAGACCATAGAATATGTCTGCAAGTATGTTGCAACCCAGTATGACCGGTGAAGAGTTTGATGCTCAATTAGATCTAGCCTTGGAAGTCTCCGGCAACCCTACTATCGAGGAGGTGCGAGCTATGTACAGAAAACTTTTTATGGGACAAGTGGCGGGCAATTATGAGGAGGTGCCAGATTCAGCCAATCTTTGGCCGATTCACACTTTTTACAGAACAATTATGCTATGGAATAGCGCGCCTTTGAACTGGCTGCATGGAGAGCGTCTTGAAGCGGCTTACAGTCGTAGAATTCAGAAAAACAATAGCGCTAAGGGAGCGGAAAAACTGCAGAGTCTGTTTCTGTTGAATAAAGTGGAGTTAAAACTGGAGAAGGGGTTGGAAAGTATCTTGGAAATCAATGAGGCAACCGCAAAACTGCTTGTTGGAGAGGCCTTTAGACAATTTTTAGCAATAGCCTCGGGATTTGATATAGATGACGTAATAGGCTTCGAAGTACAATTAAGCGACTTCAATTTACATGATGGGAGTATTTTAATTACAGCTTCTGTAATTATTCAGCAAGGTAATCAAACTATGCGAAGTACTGCCGTTGAGTTTCAAGTCCAGCTCAAAACTAAAGGCTCTGAAACTCCTTCAGGACCTGTGAACTAAGTGAGAGCTTCTTTTGCTCTTCTTCGTTCAAGGGTACGTTCAGCACCTTCTCAATACCGCGGCGACCTAAAACGCAAGGTACGCTGAGGCAAACATCGCTGTGGCCGTAGTAGTCGTCCAGAAGGACGGAAAGCGGGAAAACTTTATTTTGGTCCTGGAAAATCGCCTCGGTAATTTCGCGAATGGCGGTGGCGATGGAGTAGCAGGTGAAGCCCTGGTCGTGGATGATGCGGTAGGCGGCGTCGCGGGTGTCTTTGTAACATTGTTCGGCCACCGCCGCCGTAAATTCCGGTAGTTCCAGAAGAGGCTGACCGGCAACATTAGCGGAGCTATAAACCGGGAAGGAGGTATCACCATGCTCACCCAAAACGTAGGCGTCGATACTGCTTGGGTGGATATCTATTTTTTCGGAGATATGAACTTGCAGTCGGGCGGAGTCCAGAATCGTTCCTGATCCGAAAACCCGGTTCCATGGAAGTCCGGAGAGTTTGATGGCCTCATAGGTCAAAACATCAACGGGATTGCTAACAATCACAAAAATGGCATCGGGTGCCGCTTTAACAAGTTTGGGAATGATATCGGCGAAAATAGCCTTGTTGGCCTTAACCAAATCCAACCGTGTTTCGCCTTTCGCCTGCCTTTTCCCAGCGGTAATCACAATTATGTCCGATCCGGCACATGCCTTAAAATCATCGGTGGCCTCCAAATGCACATGCGGTGTGAAGGAGAGGGCATGCTCCAGGTCCAAAAACAGTCCATGGGCTCGGTTTTTTTCAATATCAACCAAGCTAAGGTCCGTCACAGATCCGGAGAGTAAAAAAGCATAGGCTGCGGTTGCTCCAACACTACCGCAACCGACAATTGAAGCCTTAAAGGCGCAGTGCACGTTTTTCATGGTTGAGAGTTTTTATAATTTTTGTAATTATATCACCAATGAAAGATATATATAAGATTTTGGCGGAAATTGGCGTGGCCTATATAAAGCATGATCACGAGCCATTTTTTACCTGTGAAGATGCCGATGAGTTTTACAAAAATTTAGTCGGCGGCCACAGTAAGAATTTGTTTTTACGCAATCGAAAAGGAGACCGGTATTACCTGGTGGTGGTGGAGAGCCACAAAAAGGTTGATCTCAAGCTTTTGTCGGAGAAACTGTATGAAAGCAAATTGGGCTTCGCCTCAGCGGACAGGCTGGAGCGAGTTTTAGGTCTTACACCCGGCTCGGTCTCCCCCTTTGGCCTAATTCATGATGAGGAGAAAAATGTTGTAGTAGTGGTAGATGAGGATTTAATGCAATATGACAAGCTCTATTACCATCCGAACATAAATACCGCAACCCTGGAAATTTCGCGGCAGGATCTGCAAAAATTCCTGGACTGGTGTGGCAATGAAGTCAAATTTATGTCAATTTGACATATTTCAGACTTGATTTTTTATTCAAGTTATGATATAAGGCCTATCTAGTCAAATCTTAATAAAACTGTCTTAGGCGGAGCGGTCCGCAGGCAGCTTTTTTGCATATTAACCAATATTATATGTCAAAAGCAGACCAAGTTGATACTCCCGTTATAGTTGAGGAAGCGGAATTGGCTCAACCTCTTGAAAGCGTAGCAGTTGATACGCCTGAAGACGAAGCAGATGATCAAGATGGCATTTGGGGAAGAAAAGTTTCCAGGAGAGCTATTTTGGAAGGCACACCGCGAGTTATTTTACTGGTGGCATTAGCGAAACTTGGTGTGCTAAGTGCCAGAACGGCTTTGGCTCAAGAAAAAGGCACAGGTACCGATGTGAAAGAGCATGCGGAGGATCTAGCCCATGATTCTTTAAGTTTAACCACGCTGGATATTGTTGGAAGTTTGGGATTTGTGGATGCGATCGTGGCAATTGCTCGAGGTAAAGACTCGGTAGTTCAGAAATTATGCGTTTTGGCCGGTTTACCAACCTATAATACCGGCGAACTTGATCCAAACTCGCATAAGTCAAAATTTCCTCTTGAAAACATCCATCTAGCTTTAATTCTCAATATTATAAGGGCATCGTCCTTTGGCGAAGAGGTTAGACATCACACCATTCATGAATTTTTTACAACTTTGAAAGGTGTGGGACTCTTAATGGGGTTGACCAGTATGGCCAAGGGAATTACCGCGGTTGAAAGTTCCGCAGAGAAAATGACTCACACTGATCCTGAAAAAATTGTTACTGATCCTGAAAAGACTATTGCCGACAGTATCTTTCAGTTGACTGCAATTGCCACGGCCACTCAACTGCCCTTAACCGCTTTCGGGAATGCCTCAATTGGTAATCATGAGTTTGGGGAGGTACGCAGTGCTTTCACTTCAATTTATACTTCACTATTGCCAAATCCTGTGGCAAGTGGCGAGATCGAGCCTACCGAAGACGAAATTAGACAACACATCAGCAGTGCTGTGGAAGGAAAGTCCAATGAGCAGGTTAAAAAGAGAACGCAAAAGATTTTGGCTAGGACCGATCTACATAGTTGGTCTGATTTTAATGGAGCCTTACTTGAAGAATCTAAAGCACATACTAACGACTTAATGACACTATTAATGTCTACCTCCTGCGACGACGCTCAGGCGGCTGCCGGAGATGCAGGGCCACTCGTTGGTCTTTATCAATCCTACGGCTCAGACTTCGTAAAAGCTATTCCCGCCATTCTCCCATATACCATGTTGATTGGTGTTGAGCGGGCGATATGGGCGGCAGACCGAGCTGGCATACCAAAGTCAGAAATTTTAACCGCCGAGAGATTCCGCTATATGGGGCAATTTTTAGCAGCCACCTGGAAAAACTTAATCATCTATTTTGCAACCGTAGCTCCTCAGATTTCTTCAAGAATTGGTGACACGGGAGGAATAGAAATTAAGAAAAACGGTAATGGAGTTGGTAGAGATTTCTCTTTGATTGAACAGATCGCCAGGGATGTGGAGTCTGTCGGCGGAACTGTGGTAAACGCAATTTTGGGAAGCTTTAATGGAGATACTTTGGACATTAGAAAGGTTAAGAAATCCATAAAGAAGATCAAAGATGCCCAGGCAAATTACTATAAAGAATTGGGGCGGAAATTGGAGGAGAAAGTTGAGGAGGAGGGGCCACTCACTGAAGATGATAGTATCCCCGTCAGGAAAGATGGTCTGCAAGAAATTCACGAAAGGGTAGTGGGAAAAAAGTCAACGCATCAAGAATTAGCTGAACTGCAGGCAAAGATTGAAGAGTTGTCTATCGATCAGAATGCGGAAGCAATTGAAGCCTTTGCCGCAACTTTAAAAACTTATCGTGAACAGTTGGGTGGCGAATTGAAAGAGGCCTTAGCCCAATTGAAAGAGGAATCAGGAGGTGAAACTCCTTCAATCGCCGCAGTGGCCGCCTTGCTAAAAGATAATCCAAAAGTAAGGGATTTGCTGGATTTCAATTATTGGCATCACACCATCGGACCGGAGCTAACCGATACCATGTTTGTGGTTTTCCTACAGGGTCTGCATCTACCTTTCATCATTAGTACGATTGAAAAGTTTGTGTATAACTCCGAATCATTTAAGAAGATGCCTTTGATGGCCCAAGAATGGTGTTCAGTGTTTTTAAATGACGTTGTGAGCATGTTTGCAGACAACTGGGCGGACTGCGTGGCTCACAGCAAATGGCTTACCACTATGTATTTTAATGAACTTCATAAGTCGGTCGATGTTTTATCCGAGCGCTATCCTGAAGTTGAAGGTAAAATTTCCGGCAAATTCTTTGAAGATGATTCTACAAAAATTATTCCGGAACGATTCGCAAAGAGAAAGCAGCAGTTTGCCGCCCTGATACAACACTTGAAGCAACAACATCCGGAAGATGCGGCTGAGCTTGATGTTATGCTGCTGGATTTCATGGAAAGATCCGAGAAGTATTACTGGAAATCTATGATCATGGCGATGGTGGCGGCAGTGACCGGAGGAGGTAAAGCTAAAACCGGAAACGCTCCGCACTTTACTTTTGCGGCAAATGAAGATGACTTCACACTCGCGGAAACCTTGAATGATTTCAAGCGGCATCCGATTTACCACTTGTGGGAATTCATTTTCAGTACTGGTTATGCTACGACCATTGGTCCCGCTTTAGCCCAAGTTGCCTTTGGTAAGGACATGGCTATTGAGATGCAGCAGATGTTACAAGAAAGGTTTAGAGAGCAATTCCCGGAGTTTGAAAAGAAGCTTGGAGAATTAAAATCTAAAGAAACGGCAGACGCCTCAACACCTGGCGAAACCAGAATGGCATCGCGTAGATCGTTCTTGAGCCTTGGCAAATTGTTTGGTTGATCGCTAACCATCAAATCTTTTCCTCAATCTCAGAAACCAGTGCCTCAAGGTTTTCTTTCTTGAAAGCTGAGACAAATACCGGAGTGAATTTTTTGTAGCGGTTTTTAAGGGTGCTTGGATTTAGTTTCTTCTTTTTGGCCAACTCCTCCTGTTGTTTGGCTTTTTCTTCTTTGCTTACCCAACCTATAACAACCGCCGCATCCTTGCCGGCTTTTACCATGCCCCGATGAGGTTCTGGGGGCTCCTCCGCCTCCAAAGCCGGTAGCAGGTATTCCAAAGACTCTTGTTCTGTCTCCTCTGTTTTACTTAACTCCTCGTAATTAATTAAATCTATTTTGTTGAAGATATATATTTTGGGCTTATCGGCAACTCCCAGTTGATCCAAGATATCTTCGACCACCTCGATTTTCTTATCAACCTGCGGATCCGTGACATCTATAACATGTAAAATCAAGTCGGCCTCGATAGTTTCCGCCAGAGTAGATTTAAAGGCCTTAATCAGTTCCGGTGGAAGATCCTGAATAAAACCGATAGTGTCTGAAATCAAAACCTCTCTGCCCGCCTGATATTCATAGCCGGAAGTCTTGGCTTTTTCATTTTCCGGAATCTGTTTAGGTGAAATGTACAACTTCCCAACTCTGGTACTCAGCGTGGCAAAAAGCTCATCGGCGATATAGACCTTCTTTCCGGTGAGGGCGTTTAAAAGAGAGCTTTTACCGGCGTTGGTATAACCAACCAGCGCGGCGGTCTTGAAATTGTGACGACGACGACGCTCGCGGTGGCCAAGATTGATATCTTCGTAGTGTTTAAGCTTTTTTAACAGGCTGAGTTCCTGCTTTCTAAGGTGACGTTTCATCAGCTCGATATTGGTTTCACCTTGTCCGGCACGGACCCCCATGGCGCCGGCTTGCCTGGAAAGTTCAATACCCATACCGTAGATGCGCGGCCCCATGTGTTTGATGCTGGCCAGTTCAATCTGTAACTTGGCCTCGGTGCTTTTGGCGTGTTTGGAAAAGATCTTTAAAATCAGATCCACGCGATCCCAAACCTTAACCTCCTTTTTTTTGCTTCCACCATCACTTCCTTTCCTTAAAATCTCCTGCAATTTAAAGATTTGCCGTGGTTTAAGCAGATTATTCACCACCACGACATCAATGTCCTCATAGATGCAGATCTCCTTGATCTCCGCCACCTTGCCGCTGCCGATGTAAGTTTCGTAGTCGGGAATGGTGCGTTGTTGGATAGTTTTTGAGACGGCAATGCCTCCAAATGTATTCACCAGGCTCTCCAACTCTTCAAGGCGTTTTTCCGCCTCCTCATGAGTCACAGAGTGATCGATCACATCTACCAAAATCGCTTTTATTTTGGTGTTTTCCATACTGGCCCATCTTAGGACAATTTGCCAAAAAAGCAAAGCTATGTTATTTCTAAAGATGTTAATTCTTAACCTCACCTACTATGAAAGATGGAGCTTGCGGCGTTTGCCGTTGGATATTACCATTACTGCTGGCAGTAACGGCTTTACTCCTTTTATTGGTTAACCTGGGAGTTGTAACCGGCGGTTTCGGTGAATGGGTTGCCAGTTGGTGGCCGCTTGGCGTGCTACTTTATGCTGTGGGAGGATTTTGCCCATGCAAAAGCTGTTGTAAAGTAGACTAAGCAGAGGCGCGAAGAGCCTCTTTATTTTTGTCTTATAATTATTTCGTAATTTTTACGTAGGTGTTTGTTTGGCTTAAAAAGAACTGGACGGTTACACTTTTGGGGCTGTTTTACCTCTTTGCTCTATTCAATCCCCTTTTTAAAAAATACGACTATGGTGCCGGCTATCCGTTAATACTGCTTTTGGGCGTTTTGTTGCCGTTTTTTGCAATTCGTTATTATAAAGAGAAGAGTGAATTTTCTATTTATGAACACTTGTTTTTGCTGCTTTTCTTGTTGGCCTACGCTCTCTCGTTTGTATTTTCTCAAACTCAGAATTTCGGCTTCAGCGAGGTGTTGGCCTATTTTAGCGTAGTGACGGTCTATTTTATTTTTGCCTTCCGTAAAGTGGAATGGATGGAAAAGTTTTTGAAGTTAGTGGCTTTTTCAGCCTTTGCCGCAGTGCTTTTGGGCTATGTCTTTTATTTTTATCAGCCGGAGACCAGAATGTTTGGCGCCTTCTTTAATATTAACTATCATGCAAATGTCTGGCCCAATGCCTTTGCGATGTTCATTCTACTCACCTGGCCGGTGTTTTTATTTTTGGACCATAAGAAAGAACATTGGAAGCTGGCTATTTTGATCGGTTTTATATTGTCAGGCTTGCTTTTAACCTTTTCTCGTGGTGCCTTGATCGCCTTCGGTGGCCAGTTGGTGCTGATGTTTCTCTACTATTTCAAACGGCTGGACGCAAATAAGGTTTTTTGTGCAATTTTAACCGGTGTGTTGGCGGTGGGACTTTTTGTTTCGATGAACAATGTAAGGGAGGTCAAGTATGAGGTGATTGATGTGAGCGAACGCGCGGCTTTCTCCAATGATGAAGGCCTAACTTCTAAAAAAGAGCGTTTTGATTTCTGGCTGGGAGCGATTGAACTAACCAAGGAAAAGCCTCTTTTGGGCTGGGGGCCATTTAGTTTCCGTCAAGCTTACAATCCGATTCAGAAGGATTTCCTGGCTAATGCAGATCATCCGCACAACTTGTTTTTGAAACTAAGCGCTGAAAACGGATTGATTGCTGTTGGAGCTTTTGTGGCCTTTTTGATTACAATTTTTGCCACTATCGTTCGCCGCTGGTCGAAACTTTCCAAGGGAAAGAGGGATCAGGTGGCCCTATTGGGAATTGCTGTTTTGGGGGTACTTGCCCATAATCTGATAGACTACAACCTAAACTTTGCGGCTAACATTCTTCTATTATTCCTACTTCTGGCTTTTATGCGCTCTTTGGTTGTGCAGAAAACACAGAAAAATAAAAGCATTTTATTGCCTTTGACTTTGAGCTTGGCACTGGCAATTGTCTCTTTGTATGAAGGTTTTGTTTTGGCCTATGATCAGATTACTTATGATAAATCCGAATTACATTTGTCATTATTCCCACGTAATCACTATCTGAACAATGCGGAATTTGGACTCTACTACGATCTACACGATTTAACTCTGGAGGTTTTAAATAAGCAGCTTCAGTTAAATCCTTTGGATTCGAGGGCTTATTATCTGAAGGGGGTTATCTACTGCAAGGATGAAAAGTTTGAGCTATGTGAGGAAAATTTGGAAAGAGCTCTCAAACTCGATCCTCTAAATGATTTGGAATATTATGTGGCCTATGTTCGATCTTTGGAGGCTCAAAACAAGGATGAAGAGCTACGAGCTTTTGTCGAGGAGACAACTCCCCTTTTGCAAAAGTATTTTGGCTACGTTGAAAACAATGTTCACTTCACGGCATATACTCCAAATGTGGAGGCTGCGGCGCAACTTGTTCAGCTAATTTTGCCTTACATTTCGGCTGAAAAGGCGGTAGAGTTGCAATTGGGGAAAAACCAAATGCTGGAAACGGCTGAAAAATTAAGATCAGAAAAAAGTTTTTAATGAAATACAGAGCGGCAATCTTCGATTTTGACGGTACGGTAACAGAGAAGGGTGTTTATTCTCCGTCGCAGGAAATGGCTGATGCACTGGTTGACCTGGCTCATCAGATGCCAATTGCCTTTTGTACCGGTAGGCAACTGGAGTCTTTTTTGCATCGCGGTCTTGGTGTGCTAATGGAAGAGATTGTGCCTGAGAAGCGAGAATCTTTTTTGAAAAATCTTTTTTTGATGGCGGAGAACGGTTCAGTTGGCTACTACTACGACGAGCAAACTGCTAATTTTAAGGAATTTTATAAGGTGGAGTGGCCTGAAGCGTTTGTTCCTCGCGTAAAGCTGATGAAAATGGTGGATGAGGCGGTGAAGGAGCATGGAGAAGTCTATTATAACGCTCATAAAGTGATTATTGTTGTGCGGACCAATCTGCATAACTACGATGAACGCAACGTGGAAGATGTTTACGCGCTTTCAGATAAAATTTACGAGGTACTGGTTGATCTAATGCAAGAGTTTGATAAGGATTTTGAAAGGCACGTACACGTTGGTAATTCCGGAATCGGCTGTCTGATCTGCCCCGCTAAGGGCGATAAAGATAGAGGTGTTCGGGAGTTTGCCGATTTTCTCCGAAAAAACCGCGGGATGGAGTTTGATGAAGAGGCCCGGGAGATTTTGGTGATTGGCGACCGTCCACAGCCAAGCGGCAATGATTACTACCTTTTGAAGGGTGACGTGGGTTCTCCTTTCACCGTAGGTTGCCTGGTAGATGGTGCCGAGTTTCCAAAACCGGTATTGGACTCAAGTGGTAAACGTTTGCAGAATGCCGTAGGGACCCTGCATATGATTAGGGGAATTTTGAATTAGCATTGACTTAAGGTGCTTTTATTATTTAATATAGGAGCCTTTATTAACAAGATTGATATGTTTAAAAGATTTTTGTCGGCTTTATTGAGTTTGGCGGTTGTGTTTGGCGTGTCGGGAATAAGTGTATACGCGGAAGATCCCGTTACTTTAACGGAATTCACCGTAGTTGCCTCCAACGGTGGCAATCTTGATCCGGCTCCGGATGCCGGAGACGAGGATTTGGAGATTACATATGGTTTCAGTGCTCCAATGGATGGAGTAAACATTAAGATCGAAAATCCTTACGGAGATCTTGTGGATCAATTTTTCGCGGACACGGCAAAGCTGCAAAATGGAACTTTTATCTGGAATGGGCGTGAGGACAACGAAATCGTGGAACCAGGTATCTATACTGTTTCTCTAAGTGCTCAAAAAAGCGGGCAAGATGATATCAAAGAGTCCAAAACCATTACCGTTTTCTACGGTGATTCAAAGAAGGCCAACATTGATGGTCTACAAGTTATTCCGGACTCTTTTGATCCGGACTTTGAAGATGCTCAAATCGAATTTTCAATTGATGAAGATGCCGAATTAACTGTGGAAATCAGAAAAAAGAGCAACGATGATGTGATACGCGTATATACCGACTACCTGGATGACGACTACGATTCCGACAGCGATCACGAGATCAGCTGGGATGGTAAAAATAATGCCGGGGATATTGTGGATCAGGGAGATTACTATGTGATTGTGATAGCCCGCAATGATTATGGTGTTTCGGTGGAAAAGGAGGATATTTTGGTTACCAATACCAGCGGCAGCGTCAAAGAGAGCAATGCTCATATAAAAGATATTGATTTAAGTCCATCTTCAAAGTTTAACCCGGCGGAAGATGATGAGCTGGTGATTGAATTTGATATTGAGAAGGATTTGGATGAACTTCGGATCGTCGCGGTTAAAGGTAGTGACGAGGTAGAGCTTTTCGATGACGAGGACGTGGATGAAGAAAACAATGTAGAGGTAACTTGGGATGGAACCGATGATGATGGTGATTACGTGAGTGAAGGAAGCTGGAAGATTTTGTTCAAATCACAGGTTGGTTCTACGGAACTTTTGGCCCAGGATTCAATTAAGATTGAGTACGAAGAGCCTAAGATTGAGGAGTTTTTATTGTCTAAGAACAAGATCGATAATGAACTGGATGAATTTACCTATATCTTGTTCAAAGTTGATCAGGATGCGGA
>CAYLHX010000017.1:0-30474 GCA_964383675.1 uncultured Candidatus Peribacteria bacterium
CCTGCAATAAGACCACCAAGAGCGGCAGTACCGAACAAAAGTCCCATAAAAATAGGTGCCGCTACCGCCATCACACCGGGAATAATCATCTCGCGAATAGCCGCTTTTGTAGAAATGTCTACACAACTCTTAGTATCTCCTTTAGCTGTCCCCTCCATGAGACCTTTAATCTCTCTAAACTGTCTTCTAACCTCTTCAATCATAGAATTTGCCGCTCTTCCAACAGCCGCCATAGTCATGGCAGAAAATAGGAATGGTAACATTCCACCTATAAACAAGCCAATTACAACTCTTGGATCAAGAATGTCAATCACCTCAAGATTAGCCGCTTCAGAATATGCCGCAAAAAGAGCCAAAGCCGTTAAAGCAGCGGAACCGATTGCAAACCCCTTACCAATCGCGGCCGTCGTATTACCTGCAGAATCAAGCGCATCAGTTTTCTTTCTGATATCAGCTCCCATCCCCGCCATTTCAGCAATACCACCGGCATTGTCGGCAACAGGACCATAGGCATCAACCGCAAGGGAAATTCCTAATGTTGAAAGCATACCAACGGCACTGATAGCAATACCGTAAAGACCAGCCCACCAGTAAGCTACAAAGATAGCCACACAAATAAACAGAATCGGCAATGCCGTAGACTGATAACCAAGAGCCATACCGGCGATAATATTGGTCGCACTACCGGTTTCTGAAGTCTTAGCCAATTTTTTAACCGGATCAAAATGGTCTGAAGTATAATATTCAGTCAAAAGACCTATAACAATACCAACAACCAAACCTGAAACCATTGCGATAAATAAATTTACACCGTCTTCTCCACCAATTAAAGATTTGGTCAGGAAGTAAGCAGCCACAATCACCAATAAAGAAGCCACCCAGATACCATTTTTCAAAGCACCGTGGATGTTGCCGCTTTTACCGACTCGCACAAAGAAAGCTCCTATAATAGAGGCCAAAACTCCAACACCGGCCAAAGCCAATGGCAGATAAATTCCGGCCATACCGAAAGCGGAGAAACCAAGAATCATCGCCGCCACAATTGAACCGACATAAGACTCGAAAAGATCAGCTCCCATTCCCGCAACGTCTCCTACATTATCACCTACGTTATCAGCGATAACCGCAGGATTCCTAGGATCATCTTCGGGAATGCCGGCTTCCACTTTACCAACCAAATCGGCACCTACGTCGGCGGCCTTGGTATAAATACCACCACCCACACGAGCAAACAGGGCAATCGAAGAGGCTCCAAGACCGAAACCGGTCATCACGGAAAGGGCAATATTAACATCCATCCCCATATATTCAATAAAAACATAGGTTAATACGGAAAGCCCAAGTAGACCAAGACCAACAACACCAAGCCCCATTACCGCACCTGACCTAAAGGCAATGGTTAAAGCCTTCCCCAGACTTGTTCTGGCGGCATTAGCGGTTCGTACATTAGCTTTTGTGGCAATTCGCATACCAAAGAATCCGGCCAACACACTACTGATGGCACCATAAATAAAAGATATAGCAGTCAATAAACCTTCATTTTCCGCTGTTGCCGAATTATCCAAGAAGATAAACAAAATAACAGCCAGCACCACCACAAATACAGCCAATACTCTATACTCACGCATTAAAAAGGCCATCGCCCCTTCCCTGATCGCCTGAGCAATCTCTTTCATATTATCATCACCTTCGGCCTTTCTGGAGATCCAATTAGCAAAAAGACCAGCGGTAGCCAGACTAACGATACTGACCAATGCCATAATTAATGGGTAGCTCATGTTAAAAACAAGTTACAAAGTAAATAAATTAAATTAGTTTAAACTTAAGACCTGGGCATTTTAAAAGATTTTCCACGAAAATCCAAATATTAATAGATATTTTCTTCAAAAGTAGCCACCAAGTTGGTGTAAAACTGTTGAATTGTATCCAAGCCGGCAATTTCATCTCCCCAATTAAAAGCGTATCTCGTCTCTTTTCCCTCCATATCAATAACCATCAAAACCACTTCCCCTTCTTCGGCTTTAAAATCCTTATCCATAACAACAACCATCACCTCTTCGAACTGATCAAAGAAATCCCCCCCCAACATTCCCTCGGTATCAACATCTAACTGTACGGTCTCCTCGGTCCTATTAGGAAACACATGGCCATAATCTACAGCCAAATTGCGCAGTTCATAATCGGGTGCTAAAACAATATTGGTTTGAGAATAATCGGACGCAGTCGAATCACCATCAACCAATTCAAAGCTCAGAGAAGTGACTTTTTCCGCACCGTAACCACCCATGCAGCCAGAAAATAATATGGCAAAAACCAGAAACAAAGCTATATTTACTAATTTTTTCATAAGAACAAGGTTATAACAAAAAGCATTATAACACACAAAGGGCTATTACTTTCAAGACAATTAAGCTCTTAACCACTTATTCACCTCCGGCTTCACCTCCAGCGGCAGCTTCGGAAGACCCCTCAGCTGGCACAGTCGCCCCCTCAGCACCTTCAGCGGACTCAGTGGCCTCTTCCTCAACTCTTGGAGCCGTAACGGTAACAACCACGTCTTCAGGCTCATTTAGTACAGCAATTGTCGAGGGTACATTCAGATCCTTAACTCTAATAAAAGTATGGAAGTCAACCAAAGAAGAGATATCCACCTCGATACTGTGAATCAAATCTTTCGGCAAACACTTAATCTCAATTTCATTTAAATGTACTGTAAGTGTTCCAGCCATATCCTTAACCGCAGGTGCGGTACCAACAAATTCAACCGGTATCTTAGTATGCAACTCTTCACCCATACGAACATTTATGAAGTCGATATGAGTATAGCGGTCAGTTACGGGATCACGCTGAATTTCATGAACCAAAACATTAATTGATTCTGCTCCATCAACCTTTAATTCAATAATTGTATTGGTACCAGCTTTTCTGAAAACTTTCCTAAAAGTCTGGTAATCCATCTGCAGAGACTTATTTTCAACACCTCTACCATAAAACTCCGCCGGCAACTGATCTGCTCTAAGCAAATCCTTTGCTTTGGCACTTTTATCACGCAAACTTGCCTCAAGAACTACTGTATCCATATAAAATTAAATAACAAAATTACTTAGCGCGGGTGATTCTAGCCGAAATTTTCAATACACGCAATAGTTTTTATCTCGAAAAAAAGTATGCTAATATAGGCGACGTATTTCTTACCCAATAAATATGTTTGATAAAGCAAAAGACCTTTATAAGCTACAAAAACAGGCTCGTGAGATCAAAAAGAAACTTAAAAACACTCACATCGAAGCCGAACAAGACGGTGTCGTTGTAACCATTAACGGCGAGCAAGAAGTGGTTAAAATAACCATTAGTGATGATGCCTTGAGCAATAAAAAAGCTTTGGAAGAAAATATTGAAAAAGCTTTGAATAAAGCAATTAAAAAATCCCAACAAATCGGAGCCGAAATGATGAAAGATGTCATGGGTGGCTTTCCGGGACTAGGATAATCATCACAACCGACAAATGCGAAAAACAAGAAAACAAAGAAGCTTCCTAAAAAGCCTTCTGATCGTAATTGGCATCTTTGCTATAACCGGACTGCTCTTTTCTTATAAGTACAAGTCCGCTATCGAAACTCCTCTGGATGAAGCAAACACTGAAAGCCACTCCTTCTTTGTAAAAAAAGGACAAACCGCCAAAGAAATAGCGGAAAGCCTGGAGGAAGAAGGAATCATCGACTCCAGTTTATTCTTTTACCTTTACGTTAGGAGCAATAACTTAGGCGAAAACATCATCGCAGGTCGCTTTCTTCTAAACCCCGCGATGACCATAAAAGATATCGTAACCACCTTAAGCGACCCCTCACAAGCCGAGTTCATCATCACCATCCAGGAAGGACTGAGGGTTGAAGATATCGACAGCAAATTGGTGGAGTTGTCATTAATTTCAACAGGCCAGTTTGTGGAGGCCACCAAAAACTTTAACGGCTGGGAATATTACGACTTTTTGAATCCAGCAATTCAAGAAAAATTGGAAGTACCACTGGAAGGCTACATCTACCCCGACACCTACTTTTTGGATCCGGAAAGCTTCTCGCCCGAAGATCTGATATATTTGGCATTGGATAATTTCGAAACGAAATTACAGCAAGGCTTAAACGAAGTCGAAGGAAGCAGCCAGCTGGACAACTATTCTCTGCATGAAATCGTAACCATGGCCTCCATTATAGAAAATGAGGTCTTCGGTTTGGAAGATAGAAAACTGGTGTCCGGCATTCTCTGGAAAAGACTTGAAAGCGACTGGACCATTGGTGCCGACGCCACACTGTTATATATCACCGAAGACCGCACCATAACCGCTGAAGATCTGCAAATAGATTCTCCCTACAATACGAGAAAGAACCTGGGACTGCCACCGGGACCAATCTCCAACCCCAGCCTTGAAAGCCTAAAAGCCGCACTTCTTCCTGAAACAAGCGAGTACTGGTTTTATCTTACAACTCTGGACACCGGCGAAGTGATTTATGCAAAAACCAACGAAGAACATAACACCAACCGCGTTAAATTTCTTCAGTAACACCACCTTCATCACTCTCTTCAGGCCCCACTTCTTCAGGCTGGACCTCTTCACTCGCAGCCGGTTTTTCGGGCTCAGGCTCAGCCGGCTGAGCCACCTGAGGTTTATAAAGAACCTTTACAGTTAAAGGTTCACTCTTGGTTCCATCTTCCGCAACAGCGTAAACCTGATAAATATTTTCCCCCTCCTGCATCAACCCGTAATCAGCATTGGCATAGTAGGTCCAGCTTGAACTGCCGGCGCTAAATTGCTGCAAGGTATAGTCATTAACCATTATCTGAGCAGCTCCGGAAACCGTTCCCTCCAAAGTTGCCAAATTAGAAGTCACCACATAAAACCCATCCGCATTCGGCTCACCAATACCTGCCACAGAACTGATAGTAGGCTTTGCCGGCGCATTCAATGCCGCCTCAGGTTGATCCTCCTCCATAACATCCTCTTCAACAGAACTATCCTCAGGGTTCTCGGTCTCCTCACCATCTACGCTCCCCTCTTCACCTTCAGCATCGGGGTCACCTAAAATCTCCGGCTCAACTTCAATCAAAGATCCATTTCCGGTAATTAAATAAACAAATTCGGTTGGCTCCTTATCCTCCTGATCGTTAAAAGCGTACCATTCGGAAGCTTTAAACTCGTCAGACAAAGCAGTTAAAACCGTGGGGCTCTTAAACTGCCAATAACTTTGTAAGACATCTTCCGTGAATACTATCTGTTGACCAACACCTAAGCTTTCAGTCTCCACCACCTTCTCATTATCTTCAGTAAAGATACTCACATCAACGTTTTCGCCATGCAAGACTCTAACCACCTCCTCAAAATCATTTTCCAGTTCAAAAATGCTACCGGCAGTGGAATGAATCTGAATATTATCCATGGCGACAACAAGGTCAGTGTCATCAGTACTCTTATACAATTTATTAAACCAAAGACTACCATCGACCAACAACAGACTGATCCGCAAATCGTCTTCAGCACTTATTTCATCCAAAACTATATTGGTTCCACCATCAAGACGCATAATAGTTCCGTCAAAAAACTCCATGATAGCTAAACCATCAGCGGAAACACGCAACTCGTCACCCTGTAAAACCAAGGTGTCACTGGAAAGATTAAAAAACTTATCGGTCTTCCAGGCACGCAGCTCCACACTTCCCTCCACGATATGCACATAACCACCATTAACCTGCTCTTCAGCAAAAATGGCTCTCCATAAGTTAAAAAGCAAAACCACCACCACACCGATACAGATAAAAATCAAAAACGGAATGACATAATCAAGCGCACTGGAACGTCTGTGAGACCTATATCTTCTATGCATAAGGGAATAATAAACACAAACACCTCAAAATCAAAGCTTTTTTTTACAGTCCCATCTCTCTCTTGATCGCATTCAGGTCACGCACCACTTTTATATCGTTCTTCATCTTCTGAGTCATCTTCTTACAAGCATGCATTACCGTGGTGTGATTTCTTCCCCCGAAATATTCACCAATTTTCTCATAAGATTGTCCCAACTCCTTTTTAATAAGGTACATGCAGATCTGTCTGGGAAACATTACCTCTTTATGTCTGTCACCGCCCATCAAAACACCTGAAGCCAGGTTAAAATATTTAGCGACAATATCACGCACATCATCACAAGTTATAGCTCTGACCTCTCCTCTCTTGGCCTCAATATCATAACCTATAATCTTCTGAGCCTTGTTAAGTCTTTTAATGATCTCTGCCACCGAACGGATAGTGGGTACTCTGTTAGACAGTTGACTTTCGGCAACAGCCTGACGCAAAACCCCTTCCAATTCCCTCACGCTATTATGAACGTTGTTAGCAACAAAAGCCAAAACCTCCGGATCAATAATCACCTGAAACTCTTTACATTTTTGGTACAGAATAGCTAAACGAGTCTCAAAATCAGGAAATAGAAGCTCAACAACCATTCCCATACTAAATCTGCTCTTAAGACGATCATCCAGATCATCAAGCTCTGAAGGAGGCCGGTCACTGGTAATTACAATCTGCTTGTTGCGATCGTAGAGTTCATTGAAGGTATGGAAAAACTCCTGCTGCGAGGAATCTTTACGAGCAAAAAACTGTACATCATCCAATAAAAACACGTCCACATTACGATACTGATCTTTAAACTTGTGCATATGACGCTTTCCAATAGCCTGTACCACCTCGGTTACAAATTTTTCCGCAGTACTATACTTAACCACCAAATCGGGATAATTCTTCAAAATGCGATTCCCAACAGCCTGTAAAAGATGTGTTTTCCCTAAACCTGTTGAACCGTAGATATAAAGCGGATTATAAATACCCCCGGGATTATCGGCCACGGCAGTTGAGGCCGCGTGTGGCAACCTATTGTCACGTCCAACTACAAAATTATCCAAAGTGTAACGGAAATTCAACAACTTACTGGAAACTCTATTTTCGCCATTTCCCCCCTTTTTCACATTCACCTCGTCCAAATTACGCACCTTTCTCACAACCTTTTTCTCCTCTTTATTAATGAGTGATTTAACATCAGCTCCCTCTTTATTCTCTTTATCCGCCAACCTGTTACAAACTTCATACTCGATTCTTTTCACACCCGGCTCCCTCTCTTGAACCGCCTGCAACAGCTTAAGATCGTACTTACTGCTAATCCAATCTTTGGCAAAAGAAGTTGGAACCCCCACGATAAGTATGTCCTCTTTTTTATCGACTATAGTCGTACTCTGGAACCAGGTAATAAAATGTGCTTTTTGGATGGTGGGTCTGATTCTATCCAGAACAGAAATCCATAAGTTCCTATACGACATATAGCAAATCGTTTAAGTAATACCAACTGAATCGGAGTTGAAATTTATTGCCCTAAAAATCTCTCCGCGAGCAATATTAACTTTTTTACAGTCCCCGAACAAGGGCTTTCTAATCAGCAATACCCTGCTCTAGATATAGTCCCGCTGGCATACCTACCTACCACATATAGATATTTTTTGTGACTAAAAAATATTTCTCAGTCTATAGCAATAATCTTTGATAACAAATTTGACAATCTTGGCAACCAAAAAATGGCCCGCCCCGAGTAATACTCTCAAGCAAGCCATTTTGATGCTGAAATAATTTTCTACAGCTAACTGAAAATGCGCAAAATATCGCTATATGTAACCGCCAAAATCAGAAGTAATATTAGAACATACCCAAGGGCATGGATATAAGATTCCCATTTCTGATTGACCCGTCTGCCGGTAACAAGCTCAATCAGAATAAAGAGTAGTCTACCCCCGTCCAAAGCCGGAAAAGGCAAGATATTAATCACAGCCAAACTCAAAGAAAGAATGGCCACAAAGCGCAACACCGACATAAATCCTTCCTGTACAAATACATGGGTCATCTGAGCAATGCCCACCGGCCCGGCCACGCCTTCCGGAACCTCGCCGGAGCTAACAACACTACCTACAAACTGTCCAAACATCTGGGCGGTAAGCTTAGAGAGACGCCAGCTCTCACTGAAAGCCTTCCCCATGGCCACATGAAAGGGATATTTTTCATCATTAATCTTCACCACCGAAGACAAAACATCAGCATTATAAAGGCTAATTTTCTGCTGATCTTCATAACTCATCAACTCCGACAAAAGCACTCCTATTTTACCGGTCTCATCCAATGTTACTTCCAAAAAGATCCTCTCACCATCACGTTCCACCAAATAAGCCAATGTTTCATTTGGATGTTCAGACACAAAACTCACAAGCTCCTGACTGTCACTGATATTCTTACCATTAACCGAAACCACTACGTCACCCTCGCGAAAACCGGCAGACTCAGCCGGCATACCGGGCAAAACCTGTGAGATAACAACGCTTCTAGACCTGGACAGTTCCAAAATCACCGGCTCCTTCATGCCATCACGATAAACCTCATATTCCAAAAGTTCCTGCCCCCTGATAACTTCCTCATATTCACTTATGGAAAACACCTGCCGCCCGTTAATACTTATAACAACATCTCCCGAACGCAAACCGGCCTGATAACTAAGGCTTCCGGGATCCACCTCAAAAATCTTCACTCTCGGAAAAGCCACATAATCATAAAACTTTGCGCCAAATTCAGCTGAAGGATCAAAACGATCCAGTAATTGCTCCTCTAGAATCAAATCCATACTGACCCCTTTTCGCATCACGGAAAGAGTGCCGGAAGGCTCCTCAAGAAACTCCGGAAAATCAAAACCGTCTACCGGCTGACCATCCAATTTATAGATAACATCACCACCTTCAAGCCCCAGTTCGGAGGCAATGGTTTGAGGGGTAACTTCCTTAACCTTAACACCCTCTTCCAATTCAATAAGACCACTATTAACCGCCGGCAGAACGTCCTCGGGAACCAGCAACGGCTGCATACCGACCGTGAAACCCGCAACCAATAACACCCAGGCCAACAAAAAGTTCATCACTACACCGGCCACAATCACCAAAACTCTCGCGCGCATCGGTTGTGCCACGAAGCTACGCTTCTTTTTGAGCATTTTTGAATCGGTGGCATCCTCCCCCATCATCCTTACAAAACCACCAAAAGGAATAGCGTTGATTGAATAAATCGTCTCACCTTTTTTCTTCCCCCAAAGCCTCGGAGGCAATCCGAAACCAAATTCCTCAACTTTAATGCCGGCGCGCTTCGCCATCCAAAAATGGCCCAGCTCGTGTATTAAAATTAACAACGAGAAAATTAAAATGAATACGACAATTGTTAAAACAAGGTTCATAATTTAGGGAATGAGGGGATATAAATTTTTAAACGGTCATCACGTCCTTCTCTTTCATTTCGCTATGTTCGTCAATCTTCTTATTGGCATCATCAACCTTCTCCTGCAACTTTTTATCCATCATGTGCAGATCATCCTCAGTCATCTCACCATCCGCTTTCATCTTTTTAAACTGATTATGTGCGTCCTGACGAGCATTGCGGACAGATATTCTCGCATCTTCCGCCAATTTTTTTACATGCTTGGTCAGTTCGGTACGCCTTTCCTCGGTTAGAGGCGGGATATTGATACGCACGCAGTTCCCATCATTCACCGGATTAAGTCCGGTACCGATTCCCACAATAGCTTTTTCAATTGGAGCCAGCATGTGCTTATCCCACGGCTGAATCTGAATGGTTCGCGGATCGGGAATCGAAATATTGGCAACAGCTTTAATCGGCTGAGTCGCTCCATAAACATCTACCGGAATATTCTCCACTAAACTGGCATTGGCACGCCCAACCTGCAATCTCTTATATTCTTCCTGCAAGTGCTGTATTACTTTATCAAATTCACTAACGGCTTTTTGTATTACTCCATCAAGTGGCATATTCAAATTTATTAAGAAATAATTGTACCGATTTTACTTCCAAGCACGGCTTTTTCAATACTACCAGGCTTATTTAAATTAAAAACCAGCATTGGAATCTTACCTTCTTTACATAATGAGGCACAAGTTAAATCCATAACCCCCAAATTACTTTCAATAACTTCCTGATAGCTGAGTTTTTCAAATTTCTTGGCATCCTTATGCTTCATCGGATCCTTGTCATAGACATAGTCAACCTTTGTCGCTTTCAACAACACATCGCAATTCATCTCCAGCGCTCTAAGCGCGGCAGCTGAGTCCGTAGTAAAAAAAGTACTTCCGGTTCCACCGGCAAAGATCACCACCCTTCCTTGATCCAGGTGATGCTTTGATCTTTTAGGCAAGTATGTCTCCATGGCCTTCTCACAAGGAAAGGCACTGACCGCTCGCACATCTACGCCAATGCTCTGCAAAGCCGCCTCAAAGGCCAAGGCATTCATACAAGTAGCCATCATCCCCATAGTATCCAAGACCAACCGATCCAATTTCAAGTCTTTTGTATCACGGAATCGCCAAATATTGCCGCCACCGATCACAATCCCCAGCTGACACCCCAACTTTTGAACCTTTTTAACCTCTTTGGCTAAGGCCATCAAAATGTCACCATCGATCCCACTCTCTTTATCGCCTTTAAAAACTTCCCCGGATAACTTCAAAAGTACCCGTTTATATTTTAGTTTTGCCATCTTATGTTTTTAAAATTATCCAAGTAAATACAATTCCCAAAACAATACCCACTAAAAAGATCAGCGGCATTTTTTTATCCTGCTTCTCCTCATGAGCATTGGCCAAATCAGTTAAAAGGTCGGTGCTTATAACTACATCCTGATCCACATGCTTCTCAATCACATCTTCATAGGCATGCGTGGCGATCAGGTTAACAAACTTATCAAATTTCACCTTTACCTTATCGCTGGCCTTACTGGCAGTAACGTCAAGCTCGCTTAAAGCGGCGACCTCGACATTGCCGAAGGACTCCTTCTTCTCAAATTCATCGTCGTCATCAATATCGTCAATACGAAACTCCGGCATCGAATCCTCTTTTTCTCTTCTTAGATCAATGGTTCCTTCGTCGTCGTTAGACATATTATGAACTTAGATTTTACTACTCCAGAGAGTAGCATATTCTTAGTTCCGAAACAATAAGCTAGTTACATTACTAACGATATTTCTCTGCGGATCAAAAGCGAAGACCAAAACTTCATGTTCACCAACATCCAAGCCGGGTAAACCGGCAATTGTCGAAAATCTTGGAACTTCAACTTCAAACTCGCCCTGTGAAGCGTCGGCCACCACGACAGAAGAGAGAATCACACTCTTCCAGGCGACAAAGATTACTGTTCCGGGCTCAGCCACACCGGTTAGCAGATAGGGGTGTTCCACAATCTCTTTGCTCTGGGCACTCTCAGCAAGATCCACGCTGCCGGACGAAGCCATCAATACGGAATTAAACAAGAATTTCGTTGCGGAAGTTGAGAACTCATCAGGTGTCGGCATCAGTCCGTCAGGATCACCGATCGCCACGCCCTCAGGTGTTGGCATTAGCCCGTCGGGATCACCAATCGCTACGCCCTCAGGTGTCGGCATTAATCCATCAGGATCACCAATCGCTACGCCCTCAGGTGTTGGCATTAACCCGTCAGGATCACCGATTGCCACCTTCTCTCTTACCAAATTGATTTCGGGCATTTTGATTCCAGCTTCAAAATCCAAAACAGTATACGTATAACCATCACCCAAATTTCCTTCATCATCTTTTGGAACTATCAAATATTTACCAACCTCCAGCTCTCGTTCTGCTAAACCGGCGTCTTTTCCTTCACCATCATTTTCGGTTTCGCCCAAATAAATTTGCTTACCTGGCTCATCCAAATCAATGGCGTAATGCCTAACTTTATTTTCCGGCTTACCAACACTCTTCAAAACCAACAGCCCGCCACCTGAAACCTCTTCATTTTCAACCTCTTCCTGCGCAACCAAGGCTTTTGGTAAAACAGGAGCAACAGATCTCGGTTTTTCCGGAACCACCACCTTGGCATAAGGATCCATACCAAAGGACAACTTATCTACCAAGGCCCAGTCACCTTCAACTTGTTTTTCAAAGAGTGGCAGATCATAGGCCAATTGAAACTTCTCTCCCACACGATTCTCATCAAAATCCGGATTCTTGGTCAAAACTTCATTGGTCAAATCTTCAAGCAAACGATCGATATCCTCTTTGCTTTCAATCTCAATATATTCACCGGGAGCCAATCTCACCTTCAAGCTCTCCCCCTCGGCCTGAGCGTCAGACAAGCCTTTAGTCAAAGACTTTTCCATCAAAGATTCCGTCGCATCCTTAACTTCACGCTGATCATCCTCAGACAAACTGGAGAAATCTTTAGTTAAAAGCTGTTCAACCTTTTTGGCCTCTTCGGTAGTGACACGTTTAACATCAGGCACATCAGTGCTGGCCTCAAAAGTTTTTAGGGCCACTTCAACATCCACATTTGAAAGTTCTTTAGGTTGCGTAACGGTTTCCACAACCTCCTCCACATTATCTGTAACCACATTGGCCGCCTCTGTTAAGACCTGCGTTTCCTCAGCAATTTGCTCTTCGCTCACCGGCTCGTCCTCCACAACTTCATCTTCTGTTTCAACCTCCTGCTCATCAGGTTCCTCTTGATCCGGCTCACTAACTTGAGTTGGTTGAGTAGTGGTTGTCGGCGTTGATGTGACCAAACCGGTACTGGTAGAACCACCACTGCCACCTGAAGACGTAGAAGCCGTTTCGGTAGTTGTGGTTGTCTCTTCTTCCTCTGCCGGCGGATTACAAACCTCATCGGCAGGTGCATAATCATCAAGAGCGCTGCTCAAATAAGAAACCCACCATTCATTATCTATAGCACAAGTAACATCGGTAAAAGTATTGTACCCACCCTCGGAAGTATCTGAGAAGTTGGCGAAGAGCCCCTCTAATAAGTCACTCGGAGCAATCTCATCAAAATAAATTCCGACATGATCCGTATTGTTAATTACATTTTCCTGGCCTGAATCGGCGGAACCGATTGAAAAATTTGATACAAGATTTGTGGGGCCTTCTATGCCGACAAAAACCTCTGGAATGTTGGCTGTATCCGCCGTACCGTTAGGCTCAAGTGTAGTCCCATCAGACAATACACCAAGATAGTTATTTTTAATAAATCCATTCAGCCAATCCTGACCAGCTCCACCAAAGCCTTCCAAACTAAGAACCGCAATACCGACACCTTCATTACCGGCAATCACATTGCTTTCCGCATCAATATCTCCACCAATTTGAGGATCTTCAACAGTGTCACCAAATCCATCAGCCAGAAGGATACCGGTACCGTTAAATCCACTAGCATCATTACCAAAATCATATGTTGCACTTCCTACCTGATTTCCCAAAGCATTAAGGCCAGTTGCATCAAGACCGATTTTATTACCAGCAATCACCAAACCCCCATCGCTAGCAACTACCGCGATACCTTGACCATAGTTACCAGAAATCACATTCCCTTCGGCCTCATCATCAACACTATCACCATCAGTTCCGATACGTACATTTCCACCGGACACAAAAATCCCACCATAATTCAAAGCACTAGAAGCTTCACTCGAACCGTTTCCTATCGCCGCTGCTCCGTCAATATCCGTACCGATGTAATTTCCTTCAATATTCACTTCACCGGACCCAATATATATAGCAGACCTGTTATTACCGGAAATAACGTTACCGGCATTAGCATCACCGATATGAATAGCCAAATCACCAGTCCCCTCTCCAATTCTAATACCGGCATCATTGCCAACGGGAGTATCCCCATGAAGATTCAGCCCGATAATATTATTGAGTATGTAAGCAACAAGAGTCCCCGTACCATTAATGTCACCGGCCACAGAGATACCGGCAGCATCCTCAGCCGCATTACCACTTATAATATTTCCTTCAGCATCACCAGTACCACCTATGTAATAAGTTCCAGCGGCACTAAGGTAAATTGCATCCCCAGCCGAACTAAAAGCACTATTCCCGTCATTGCCGATATAATTGTTGATAATATTTACAACGGCTGAGTCGCCCAAGTTACTTACGTAAATAGCTCTACCGTTAGAATTGGCAAAAATATTTCTGCGTGAACTATCGGTCACACCACTACCGGTATCTTCTCCTTGACCAATATTGACAGTTGTTAAAGCCAAGGTGCCGGTGGAACCTGTAGATATAGCTACACAATCACCCTCCTGAGCTGTTGTTACCGAATCGGTATCAAATGCCGTAGCGGATCCGGATCTAACCAAACCGAAAACATTACCATAAACTGAAAGCGACGTAACCGCATCAGGGCTCACCTGCATACAGCCGATTCCCCAATCGGCCACCACATTACCCTCGGCTATATCCCCGGTAAGATCGCTCCCCAACTCATTATCACCACCTACAGTAATATCACCTGAATCAAATCTGAAAGCATCGACAGCAATAGCCAGACCGGTTGTTGTCTGATCATCAATCCCCACAGAAAGCCTGTTTCCCTGAATCGTAACAGGGGTGGAATTACTAAACAAAGTCCCTATTTCTATACCTGTCCCCAATCCATATAAGCTTTCATTCACCGCCGCCACCACATTGGATAAAGCTGCAGTGGCACCACCAATCACGGCAGAAGTTACGGCCACACCATCAACTTTAATACCAAAATCAACATTCCCACCATAAGTAGGATCCGTTGAAGCAGTCAACTTGTCAGCGTTAATACCAACGGCATTACCTTCGATAGTTACATCTCCACTCTCCACCAAGATTCCACCGTTAGTCTGATTATCAACCACATTATCCTTAATTGTTACAGTACCACCATCAGCCACATACACTCCAATACTACTATCTCCACTTGGGAAGGCAGTACCGTTTCCATTGGGAGTACTGCCATCGCTATCCACTCCCACATAGTTACACTGAACCGTAACAGGAACGGCATTGAGGCCAACTTCATAGATATAAACGCCACTATTATCATTACCGCCAATTATATTACGATCATTCGAAGCTGTCGTGGTTGCAGTATAATCCGTAGCAAGGGAAGCGGTACAATCATCTCCTCCAATCATCACAGTGGATAGCTGTGCGTCACTCATAGACACTCCGACTTGCACACCGTATTGCGTATTATCTTCAATCAAATTTCCGGCAACAGTCAAATCTTCAACGCCACCCGTAATCTTAACTCCGGCAAACCCGCTATTGGAAATATAGTTACCCTCTGTCGCATCATTACTGGCATCCCCATCAGTTCCGATCACAACATCCAAATAACCACTTTCAACATTTATACCATAACCGCTGTTACCGAAGTTCTGAGTGGCATTTGCGCCAATATAGTTTCCTTGAATCTTTAAATCATTTGCCGACAAGGAATAGTTTTCAACAATATCAATACCGTCAACAGTATTCCCGCCTATATAGTTCCCATAGCCGGTAACACCAGATCCGATCGTGATATCTTCAAGTGTAGTGGAATCAACATTGATTCCGTCACCTCCATTGCCTAAACCAGAAAACTGACCGGCGGCAACACCAATCCAATTACCGAAGATACTGGCGGAATTTGGGAATTGGTAATTAGTTCCGGTTATATATATACCATGACCGCTGTTACCTGCAATTGTATTACCATCTCCCGCTCCGCTATCACCACCAACAGTAAAAGAATCGGAGGTCATTTCAATCCCATCGCCGCTATTCCCCAACGCCGCATCTAAAGCCGCATTTAATCCAATTATATTCCCCTGCACCAAACTCACCAATCCACCTTGGATCAATACTCCGTCACCGGTGTTGCCGGATATCAGATTATCAATGATAGTCCAATCCACTTGTGGAGCGGAGGTAGAGTCCGCATATATACCGGCAGGAGTTGAAGCGGAAGTTCCATTGGGTAGAGCGGAAGATCCGGTCACGTCAGTACCGACATAGTTATTTTGAATTGTGATGTCATTACCGGAAGTTATTGCAGAAAAAACCACTCTCACACCATTTACTTCATTTCCCGAAATAATATTTCTGTCGGATAAAAGCGGACCGCCAATCAAAACTCCTTCCTGTCCACCATTTTCACCATTGATTGTTCCGGCTTGAAGCTCAATACCTGAACCGATATTCCCCAAATCCACCGTACCCGTATAATCCGTACCAATTTTATTACCGGAGATAATGGTATCGGTTGTGCCACTACCATTGCCGATATAAACACCACCACTGTTTGAACTGATAACATTATCGCTAATTACTGCATCAGCGGCAGTATTAACCACCACTCCCGTATAGTCGTTGCCGTTTGAGGTCGTACCGTCAGCTTCCACACCTATGTAGTTACCATCAATAGTCACATTATCACCGGCAACATCAACACCGTTACCGGCATAATTTATTATACTCATTCCTTGCAAAGTCACATTATCACCGTAGAGCTTCAACAAGGAATAGCCGCTACTGCCACCCCCCAAAGCCCCACCATCCAAAGTCACTCCCAACTGATCCCCGATACCGGGCGTCGCGGTGGTACCATCAATAGTGAGATTGGAAGCGGTAACTTGATAAGCCTCAGTATCCACACTATTTGTGTTAATTATATTTCTGGTACCATCAAACGCGATCGTAAAGGTGTTAAGACCGGGGGCGCCGGACTCAAGATAATTTGCCTGCTCAACAGCCGACCTAAAACTACAATCGGCAGAACTGGAGGGCGCTCCCATTGATAAGTAGTTACACTCCAAATCGGTATTATCAAAGTCTCCGCTATCGCTATCACTACCCACTGTAAAAGTATAAACAGCGGCAAAAGAGTTTTGAGTCAAAAGTACAAAAATACCAATAAAGGATATAAAACGTTTAAATTTTGGTAGCGTCTTCATTTTTGTTTTTATTTTAAAGTTATTAGATAATTATAACACATATTTGGTAAATTTCAAACACCAAAAAGAGGGCTTTGAAAGGCCCTCTTTAGCAACTAAAGTACTCGCTTTTTCATCACTTTACATCATCCCTCCCATTCCTCCGTGCATGTGCGCGCCCTCATCCTTCTTCTCTTCCGGAATATCACAAACGGCACACTCCATGGTAAGGAAAATAGAAGCAACGCTGGCGGCATTCTCAATCGCGCTTCTCACCACCATTTTAGGATCGATAATCCCCTCTTCCACCATATCCACATACTGATCACGAGCGGCATCATACCCCACACCATCCTTGCTATTCAAAACTTTATCAACAACTACAGCACCTTCTTTTCCGGCATTTTCCGCAATCTGCATCAAAGGAGCCGAAAGCACATTCTTTACAATCTGAATACCGGTAGCTTCATCGTCATTATCAGCTTTCAAATGTTCCAGTGCTTTACCTGCCAACAAAAGAGCAACTCCCCCACCGGGAACGATACCTTCCTCAACAGCCGCTCTGGTCGCATTCAAAGCATCTTCGATCCTGTGTTTTTTCTCTTTAAGCTCGATTTCGGTAGCCGCACCAACCTTAATAACACCTACTCCACCGGCCAATTTGGCCAAACGTTCAGCAAGTTTTTCCTTATCAAAATCGGAGGTGCTTTGAGAAATCAAAGTTTTAAGTTCGGCGACACGAGCGTCAATACTATGTTTATCACCACGCCCTTCAACGATAGTTGTATGATCCTTATCGGCAACAATCTTTCTAGCCTCACCAAGATGAGATAGCTCTGCATTTTCCAATGAAAGGCCAATCTCCTCGGTAATAACCGTACCACCGGTCAAAACGGCTATATCTTTCAGCATCTCTTTCCGACGATCTCCGAAAGCCGGAGCCTTAACCGCCAAAATACTGAAAACACCTCTCAATTTATTCAACACTAAAGTAGCTAAAGCTTCACCATCCACATCTTCTGCAATAATCACCAACTCTTTCTTACCGGTTTGTGCAACCTTTTCCAAAATCGGCAAAAGATCCTGCACAGAACTGATTTTTTTATCGGTAATCAAAATCTTGGCATCTTCGTAAACCGCCTCCATTCTTTGAGGATCAGTCACAAAATAGGCGGAAAGATAACCGTTATCAAACTGCATACCTTCAACAACCTCTTTCTCAAGGCCCATTGCCTGAGATTCTTCAACCTGAATCACCCCATCATTACCAACCATCTCCATGATATCGGCAATCAACTTACCGACCCCCTCATCCTGAGCGGAGATTGTGGCAACCTGAGCGATTTTCTCCTTACTGTCTCCAACCTGAACAGACATATCGGCCAAAGCCTCTTTAATCTTGTTAACAGCCTTCAAAATACCGTCCTTCAAGTGTACCGGATTAGCGCCGGCTGTTAAATTGCGCAAACCTTCTTTAATAATTGCTTCGGTCAAAAGTGTAGCGGTTGTCGTACCGTCACCGGCCACATCATTGGTTTTGGTGGAAACCTCTTTCACCATTTGGGCTCCCATATTCTCATAAGGATCAGGCAGTTCGATTTCTTTAGCGATAGTAACACCATCGTTAGTGACCAACGGCGCACCATAACTTTTTCCCAAAACAACATTGCGCCCCTTCGGACCAAGGGTGATTTTCACAGCTTTAGCCAACTGTTCCACGCCGGAAAGCAGTTTCTGACGAGCATCGTCGCTGAATTTAATTTGTTTTGCCATCTTCATTAAAAGTTAAATTGTAAAAATTATTGCAATTTTGCATAAACATCCGAGGCGGAAAGAATAAGTACCTCTTTGCCCTCAACCTTAACCTCGGTAGGCCCGTATTTGGAGAATAATACGGTATCCCCCTCTTTAATTTCCATCTCCAGTCTCTTCCCTTCATTAGTAAGTTTACCGGGACCGACAGCCACAACCTTTCCCTTCATCGGCTTCTCCTTGGAAGCGGTATCGGGGATAATAATTCCCGAAGAGCTCACCTCTTCAGTAATAGGCTCAACAACAATATGATCCCCTGTAGGTACGATCTTTGACATATTATTTTAGCGTTAAATAATAAATTAGCACCCCGTATTATAGAGTGCTAATTTGACTAGTCAAGAGAAATTAAGTAGCGAGATTTCCGGTCCGGAGCGAAACCAAAACGAACTTCGTGAGTTTTCGGTGAAGCGAAGGACGTTGGTCAAGTAAAATGCCTTCGGCCAGACGAGCATTTTTCGTAGACCAGCGAGGAAATCCCTATTATTGGGCATATTCTTCAACTCGAGTTTCCCTTATTACGTGAACCTTCACCGGTTCCGGATAATGAAGATCAAGCTCAATCTTCTTTCCAATCTGATGTGATAGACGAACCGCCTGCAGATCATCTATCTGTTCTGGATCAACAAATATTCTCACCTCAGTCCCCGCCTGCAAGGCGAAAGCTTTTTTCACTCCCTTAAATTCATTACACAAGTTCTCGAGCTCAGCCAGCCTCCTAATAAAGGTATCCAAGTTTTCCTTATTAGCTCCGGGACGTGAATTGGAGATTAGATTGGCAATCTGAATCAATTGCGCCTCCAAAGTTTCCGCCTCCGGATCACCGTGATGCGCCTCAATGGCATGAACAACCTCCTTGGACAGACCAAATTTTCTGGCGATATCGGCACCAATCTTGGCGTGATGTCCGGCAATCTCATGATCAACCGCCTTACCGATATCATGTAGCAGTCCTGCACGTTGACAAACAGAAACATCAGCACCAAGCTCAGAAGCCAAAGCTGCCGCAATGAAAGATACTTCCATCGAATGTTTCAAAGCATTTTGCCCATGAGTAACTCTGAACTTCAAACGTCCCAAAATCTTTACCAAATTCGGATGTAGGCCGGTAACACCGGTCTCCAAAACGGCCTTTTCACCAAGCTCCTTAATAAGGATATTAACCTCCTCTTTAGACTTCTCCACAACTTCTTCGATTCTAGCCGGATGAATACGTCCGTCTTCAATCAATCTTTCCAAAGCAACCTTGGCAATATACCTTCTAACCAAATCAAAACCTGAAATCACAATTGAACCGGGTGTATCATCTACAATTACGTCAATTCCGGTAATCTGTTCAAAGGTATTAATATTTCTTCCCTCACGACCGATGATTCGCCCCTTCATATCATCACTCGGCAGATTCACTATAGTAGAAGTTGATTCAGCCGCAGTTTCCGCAGCACAACGTGAAAGAGCATCGGCAATAATCCATCTCGCCTTTTCGTCAGCCTTCTCTTTAAGCTCCTTCTCATATTTCTTAACTTGAGCGACAATATCTTCTTTCGCCTCTTCCTCCACCTTATGCAATAACATCTCTTTGGCCTCGGCTTTAGACATTGAAGCCACTTTCTCAAGCTCCAAAGCTTGTAGTTTGTAGATTCCTTCAATTTCATCTCGCAATTTTCTCACAGAGGCGACTTTGGCATCCAACTCGTTTTTCAGCTTATCGGCTTCATCATTCTTCTGATCAATAGAGCGCTCTTTTTTCAACAAACGATCCTCAATCTCATCCAATTGCTTTTGTTTTTTCTGCTCTTCTTTCTTCACCTCATCCTGAAGCTTTAAAGCCTCATTTTTAGCTTCATAGACGATATCTTTGGATTTATTTTTTGCCTCCGCCAAAATCTTTTCGGCCTTGCTGACCAAATCCTGATTGCGGTCTTCAACCTGTTTTTTGCGGTAAAAATAACCACCAAAAACACCGATCAAAATCCCCAACAATGCCAGCACAATCATCAGTATAGTTTCCATATATAAACAAAGGTTAGCTTATTTAAGCCTAGCCTTCAGTTATTAATCGGTTCCGATTGAAACATTTACCTATAAATCCCTCTCAAAAGAAGGTTTAAGGTCTAATTTTAGTTTCAAATTTCATTTAGTCTTATTCCAACGATAATCGATCACTTCACCTAGTCATTTTTCTCTTTCCCAAGCTCTTTCTAACCTCTGGCTTTAACTTAATTTTGAATACTTTTTCCACCTTGGAGTGTACTTGACTGACACAAAATGTCAAACCAATAAAAATTTTTTAGAAAAGTTTAACGAAAATTTAATCTTTATATGTTTGACTCTGACTATGATCAAAAAAATTATCTTGGCATTAGTAATTTTATCGGTAAGCAATTTTCCGCAACCGACCAACGCGCTTGAATTTCAAGAGATAAGCTTCAAAAACAAAGAAGCAGATTGGATAAAACTTATAAACACAAAAACCACAAGCGGCTCCATTAGAATCAAAGACGATTCACTAATAACGGAAATCACCAAAGAAGAACTGGTCGATTTTGATGAAGTAATCATCTACTTTAAGGCGGACAAAAACAGAAAAGAAACAAATTCTAAAACACTAATCATATACATCAATAAAAAAGGACTAACCGGTACAACCGAACAGCTAACCATAGAAAATCAAAACAAAATTATAGATGCCATTTGCTGGAAAAACAGTAATCCAACCGAACAGGAACTTAAAGACGAAGAGGAGCTACATAAAAAATTTCAAAAAGCACTAAGTTGCTTAGATAGTGACAAAATTAAAACCAATGATACGATTCGCAAAATCGATCAAAGTTGGCAAATAATCACTAAAAAGCCACCACCGAAAAATTGTCAACTGAGCACATCTATCCATATAAATGAGATTCTACCAAACCCCGAAGGCAAAGATGAAAACAAGGAATGGATCGAGCTTTTCAACAACTCGCAAAACGAAGTCAATCTCGAAAACTGGAGTATCATACTTGGAAAAACAAACAAAAAAATTCCGGACCTCTATATTCCGGCAAAAGGACTTGCGGTAATAGACAGTTCAGTTCTAAAAACCAGCCTCAAAAATAGCGACACTACAATTAGTCTTAAGGACTGTAAAAACCAAACAGTTTCAGAGATAAGCTATTCCAGCACGATGGAAGGACTTAGTTTTAGTAAAACAAAGGTTAAGTACGAAAATGGCGAACAAAAGTTTTTCTGGCACTGGAGCAAAGCAACAAAAAACGGAAACAACCTCCACATAGAGCAATTAAGCGGAGACATTCTTGCGCTAATTGAAGATGAAGGCAATCTAATACTGCAGCTGCATGATCAGAAAAATAAATCACATAGTATTAACGCAACTAATGCCGTCTGGAACACTCAACTACTTAGCGCTCTTCTCACACCAAACAGCAAAATTTCCTTATTTGCCCAAATAGATAATAGCCAAAAACAGCTATTGAAAATCGAGATAGAAAATCAACAAATCAAACAAGAAACAAATTCAAGAAAAAGGTGGGAACTTTACTTATTGGTTCCCACCTCCATTTTACTTCTTATTACTAGGAAACTACTCTGAATCGTCATCCTCTGAATCCTCCTCAGCAGAAATACCTTCAAAATTATATTCCTGGTATTTCATTAAATCGTAAATAACCTGTATAACCCAACCTCTCGTGGCATTAGTTTTTGGCAAATAATAATTTTCCTCGGGTAAAATACCTTCCTTAGCGGCATGACAGAAATATGGAGTAGACCAAGGGTCAAAATCACTATCCTTGCCCGGCCATTCATTACAATCTTCATAAACCAAAAAGTCGGATTCAAAAAACTCAAAGGCCTCCATAATCATTTTCAAAGACTCAGAACGAGTCACTGGATTACCCGGTTTAAAGCTGCCATCGGCATAACCCTTCACCCAACCTTCAGCTTTCGCGAAACAAACAAAAGCGGCAAACCACTCGGTGTTGACATCGATAAAACAACGAAGGTTGTTGGCCAGTTTCGTAAGATCCGCATCGGTCGCCGTTGTAATTACCTTCAACAATTCAGCTCTATTTATAGTGCTATTCGGCTTAAAGGTGCCGTCATCATAACCACCCACAACCCCCTCTCCGTACAAGGCTTCAATGGCCTCCGCATTTGGGTGATAGGCCGGAACATCGGAAAAAGAAGTCTTTTCAGCTACCGAACCGCTACCCTCATTAGCCAAGGTACCTGCACCACCTTCGGGACAAAAGCCCTCATCCCAAAGCGGCTGACACACAGCAGTCTTCCCAACAGGCTCCGGGCAAGTGTTGCACTGGGCCGGAACATCCACCTCATCGGGAATCACTACAGCAACGTAAGCGTTATCGATAAAATCGTTTGTGGAATTAAAAAAGGAAGTGATCGCATAGAGCGAAAAACCGGCAAACAAAATCAAAAGGCCCAAAAAATGGCCATGAGAATGCTTAACCGGAGACTTTGATTTTTCGGCTTTACCGTTTGCCTTCGTCGACGAAGATTTGGTAACCGTCTTTTTAATTTTTTTTGGCATAAACTTATAGGTTAGAGGTTAAGGGGATTCAATTTTTATTAATGTTTTAAAACTCTTCTGTACTCGGCCTCGTAAATATGAACAAAGGACATTAGGATAATTAGAATCAGTGGTCCAATAACCACACCTTTAAGACCAAGCACAATCACACCGCCCAAAACAACCAAAAAGGTCATTAGCGGATAAGTATGTGCCTTGCCACCAATCAGGTATGGACGCAAGATGTTGTCCACTGAGCCTATTGCCAAAAGTCCCCACAGCAACATGAAAATCGCGGAACCATATTGGCCTAGCGCCGCAAAAATTATAGCCGCAGGTACCCAGATCATGGCTGTACCGACAACCGGCACTAAAGAGAAAAAAGCAACTGCAGTTCCCCAAAACACAGGATTAGGGACCGACAAAATCGCAAAACCAATTCCACCAACCAATCCTTGAGCTATGGCCGTCACAAAGACTCCGAAGACCACCGCTTTAACCATTGATTGAATCTTCTTAAAAAGTTCCGTTTCATATTGCGTTGGCAGCGGACTTAACGCTCCCACCTTATCCACCAGTTTATCTCCATCCTTAAAGAAGTAATACATACAAAAGAGCATTACGATAAGGCTGACAGCAATACTGGAAATACTCTTAATAATGTTGGCTGTCTGAGATACCAAAAAAGTACTCAAATTCTGAGCAAAGGAAATAATATTTTCTCTAATGTCTATCTGCTCCACATCCACTAACGGCTCCAACTCATTCTTCAAATCATAAAAAAATCCGCCATCCTCCCATTGAAAATATTGATCAAAAGCACCTGAGTTAATTTTTTCCTGAACCAATTCATAGGTGTTCACCGCCTCACTGGTGAGTAGAAGCACAAAAGCACTGAGTGGCCCCACTATGATCAAAATCACCAAAATACAAGTTAAAAACGAGGATGTTCGCGTCCACCCTCTCAACCACTGCACCAGCTTTTTATAAACGGGATAAAAAGAAACAGTTAAAACCGCGGCCACAAAAATCACCGTAATGAAAGGCCAAAGTATATAAAGCAAAGCGGCGAAAACCATCAATAGACACACGATTAAAAAATATCCCGGCAACTTCTCGATAATCATCGACCTCTCAATCGAATTACTCTCCAGCTTTACTGACCTTTTTGGGGAAGGTTTCGAAACTTTAGAAGTTTTAGGCATAGGAAAAATTTGAGGATAAATCAGAGGCAGTATACATCAAAAATAATTCCTAAATCAAAGGCTCTTCAAAAGCCGGGGTCTCATTTGATGCGGAATTCTCAAATTCCCCCGCTTCATCCCATCGGGATAACATCTTTTCAACCTCCTCTCGCGGTGTACAGTAAGCCGCCCGAGAGTGGTCGAGAATTTGATTGACAAAACTTTCTTTCACCTTGGGAACATCAATAGTTCTGGCGGAAAAAGCTTCTCGAATCTCACCGTTCACCGACATCTTGCAATAAAATTCTCGCACCCCAAGATTAATAATGTCTCGCTCTTTAAATACAGGATTATACTCTTCAGCCAAAACCCTGGCATCATCAGCCCCCACCCTGAAACTCACAATCGAGCCTACATTTCCAAAGACCGTTTTCCTCACGAAATCCGAAAGCTGTCCCATGTATTGATGAGCCAAGGTTAAATTCAGACGATACTTTCTGGCCTCGGAAAGGATTTCGGCAAAAGTATCGGTGGCAAAATTATGAAACTCATCGACATAAAAATAAAAATCTTGACGCGCCTCCTCTTTCACATCAGCCCTACTCATAGCCGCCTGATAAACCTTTGTTACAATCATTGCCCCCAAAAGCTGACTATTTTCCTCACCCAGCAATCCCTTCGATACTTTCATCAGAAGTATCTTCCGATTATCCATAACATCGCGAATATCAAAAAGACTACGTGGTTGGCCCATAATATTACGGATCATATTGGTTGAGACAAACTGTCCCACCTTATTCAATAGCGGCGTAATCGCTTCGGCATCAAATTTCTCACTCCACCCTGCAAACTCCGAGACCCAAAAGCTCTTCACCACATTATCCTTGATGCGCGAAACAATATGCTGACGATAATTTTTATCGGTCAACATCTTCAAAATTGAAAGTACCGTAGTATTCGGACTGTCCAAAAGCGCCAACACCGTATAGCGCAAAACGTGTTCCAAGCGATCGGTCCAGTTAGAACCGAAAAGCTTTTTAAAAATCTCGATAAAGCCGATAGTTACCTGCATCTTATAGGCCTCATCGACATTTTCCATCGGGTTAAATGAAATCGGATAGTTAATATCCGCCGGATCAAAATAAATCACATCCTTTATACGATCTTTGGGTATGAACTCCATTATGTCATCAACCAAATCACCGTGAGGATCCAAAACTCCAACTCCTTTACCACTCTCCAGGTCCTCTTTAATCAGTAACTGCAACATCTTAGACTTCCCTGAACCGGACTTTCCCACAGCATAAAGATGTCTCCTGCGATCGGTTCTTTTAATACCAAACTTATCAAAATTGTTATGGTAGTTGGTAATGCCAAAAAGGCTGACATCCTGCTCCCCTATCTTTGGCAGATCCTGGGGCGCCTCGGATTTTTTGGCCAAAACGTGGACAATATGCGGCACAAAATCCGGATTGGGCAGATGATACAAAGTGGAAAGCTCCTTGGGTCCCAAAATGTAAGGATTCACCAATTTACGCTCTTTATATTCACTTAAAAAGGTTTTTGCCGGCAGTTTAACGGGTTTGAAATCCTGAATATCGGTTTTATTAAACTGGTAAAAGCTATTAATAATCGCCTGCAATTTACGGCGGGCCTCCGCGTCGGAGTTGGTAATGTAAGCCAGCCTCACAGTACACAAAAAAGGTTGATGCTTAGCTTTGTCGGCAGCCAATCCATTTCTAATCTTAATCACGCTATTCTCATCCTTAAGCCTAACACGGTCTCGCAAACTAAAAAGTTTTTTAAAACGGTTCCACTTCAAAAGAAATCTACGCTTCAAGTGGTAGCCGGCGCTCTCTTCACGCGGATTAATAACAATCTGAACCCAAACCTGTTCTCCGGAATTAATCTTCGAAATCATCGAAAAAAGCCGACTCTGACTGTCTTCTTCAAATTCTTCAGAGGTTTTAAACGGATAAACGTCACCATACTTCAACTTCATGCGCACCCCCGAAATCGTCATTTTACCGGCCTCATATTTGTAAGCATCCACATAGTCGGAGGTCTCTTTGATTTCACAATCCGGATAAGTGGAATAGAGCAGGCCTTCAATCGTCTCGAACATATCATCCGGAACAGCAAAAAAAACGTAGGTATACTGCTCATATCCCAGAAATTCCATAGAAATCGGCACATTCTTTACCGTATTTTGCAGGTTGACCAAAAGCTCCTGAAAAATCCCTTCTTTCTTCTTTGTTTCATCGCCCTGTGGAACAACAACTTGAAAATACTTCATTAACAGTTTGTAACTGGTTGAGGATTATACCATAAATAATTGACACAATGTAAATTATTTCTTTATACTCGCCCACTAATCAAAAAGCTTACAAATGACAAAAAACAGCACAAATTGTATAGATTTTGAAAAGAATAGGCTGGATGTCAATCTACAAGGACTATACGCGCGTACAGTTGAAGAGATGAGCATGGCAGAAGCAGCAGAAATAATGAGACTCTGCGAAAAAACACGTGAACTGATCGAAAACGTGGGACTGGATGACTTCGAAGCAATTGCTCAAAAAAGGCCCAACCACAAACTGCGACAGGTTGGCCAAGCACTACTGGAAAACCCTATCAGCAATAAACATCCGAAAATAATAGCCGAGATCTTTACTATGATCGGCGAGTTCATGATAAATGTCCAAATATGCCTATTAAAAGAACTTAAAAAAATAAAACCCCGACCAAGCGGTGAAAGCGTCATGGTGTATAACGGCACAATGCGACAAATTTTTGCGGAACACGAACAATCAACAGATGAAAAAATCAGTTTACGTGAAGTTCGTGACCTTGCAGAGCTACCGGACGAACTATTGTTAAAATTGCGCTATTTTCCCTTCATCCAAATCAGCCTGGCTTATAGACTGGCTCGCACCGGCGACGTAAGTAACATAAGAGTACACACGACCGAAGTAGAAGCTCGCATGGATTCACCCCTCGAACAAGAAGCCGCAATACAAGGATTAAAAATGCTACTCCCAAAAGTACCTGAGCATCAAATATATGCCCACTTTTTCCATTCTTCAAAACCAGCTCGCGAACTATATGAAGATCGCTACGGGAGAAACTGGCTGGACACGCTGCAAGGTCACACACTAGACAGTCAAGCCGTTGAAGAATTGGTCGTCAAACTGCACTAACCTCCGAAGCTCAAGTAAATCAGTCCTAAAACTACCAGGAACAAAGAAAACAGCTTGAAGGTGATACTTTTACGATCAACAGACTCTCGCGGGATCTCCGGAAAAATTCTACCAAGCAAATAAGCAAAAACAAAAGCCAAAAGCGGCTGGATTCCAACAATTACAGTAGTTAAAGAAGCCTTGCCCAAAGTTAAGGCATAGGCGAAAAACAAAGAACCGGAAATTCCCGCCGTGTTGGCAAAAACCAGCAACATCCAGCCTCGAGACGGTAGATTTTTAAAATTGGAAAAAACTCGAGAAACCCTCTTGGGAGAAAACAGCAGCACCAAAGAAAAAAGACTGCTACCCAGAAAATAAACACTAAACGCCGACCAAAAGCTTAAAAAACCGATCTCAAAGGCCTTAAACATTACGTCTGAAGCAGCCCAACACAAAGCAGCCAACACCAAAAGCCCAAAAGCCTTACTAAAATGCCAAACACCTTCAATCTTGCGAATAGCGGCAAAAATTCCACCAAAGAGAATCAGAAAAAAAGCAAAAAATTGATACCACTCCAAACGCTCACCAATAAAGATACCGGCAATAATGAGAGTAAATACAGGCAAGAGTTGCATAAAGATAACCACTCTACTCACCTCTTCAAATTCGACAGCCCTATAGTAAAAAGCAATCGGCAAGGTCCAAAGGAATCCCGCCAGCAACATCAAAGCGGTATTCACATCCCAGGCAATCGAATTCCGGAAAATAACCAACAAAATCAAAGCAACCGGTAAACGGAAAAAGGTTAAAAACCAGGCCAAGTCAAAATCGTTTTTAATAAAATGCCTTCTTAAAGCCGCATCAGTGGGATTTGTCAGGGCCCAAAGTGTAGTAGACAGAACTGCATAAAATAGCCACATAGCTTTATTTTATAAGGAAATCAGAAACCTGTGAACAATTTTTTTAATCATTTTGAATATTTTTTTTACTCAAGAACTCCCTTTTTCTGCTCTCAGAAGGATTATATCCTAAAAATAAAAAAAAGAAATAGGCTAATAATCCGGCACTCAGCTACCGACAATGGTGTACACAGTAAGGACAAAAGTGTTACAATTTTTCCAACTTCACCACTCATTCTTATGGAACTCACACTAAACTTCTTCATTGGCATTATCGGTGCCATAATTCTGGTTACCGGCGCAGCCTGGCCGGAAAAAGCCATCAAACATCCTGCCAAATCCAGCAAAAACTGGCTCTTTCTAATTGGTGGTCTCTTTATGCTGGCCTACTCAATCCTCAACTACTTAAACGGCGGCAGTATCTTCTTCGTAATTCTGCAAGCATACATCAACACCTCCAGCATCTTCATGATGACCAACATCAAAGATTCTATCGATGGGCCTTTAATGGCCCTGCTTGGAGCAATTCTTGTCGGTCTGTCCCTTTATCTCTTTGAAGGTATTCAGACCGCAATTTTCGTAGGCGGACTCTCTTTCCTCGGAGTGGGCTTTGTGCTTGCCAATAACACGGTCAAAAGAAACAGCGCCTTAACTGTCGGCAGCATCTTCATCAGCTACTTCAGCTTCCTTGAAAAAGACTGGATCTTCTTCGGCTTAAACGCCTTCTTCGCACTATTTTCCGCCTACTACGCCTGGAAACTTTTTAACGACAGTAAAAAGAAGCTACAAACCACTTGAAACTTTTCCTTTTGGAGGGCAAAATAGACCAGCAATTCATGCTGGGGATTGGCCAAGCGGTAAGGCAACGGGTTCTGGTCCCGTGACCGGGGGTTCGAATCCCTCATCCCCAGCCAACTCGGATATTGCGATTTTTCCGCGGATTTTTGGTATGGAATTTTCAGGCGGCAAGCCACTTTTTGCCGCCTGAGCTGAAAGTTCGAGCCGATTTTTTGCAGAAACATTCGTTTCTCTTCCAAATTTTCGGTGTTCGCTGCGCGAACGGCTTGGTGAGCCGATAAAATCCATTCTTTAAATGGTTCGAGCCAATTATTTCCCTTCCGCCCAAACTTGAGCTTTTCTTTTAAATCTATTTTGGAATTGATGATTTTTTCTTTGGCTTTTGTGTATTCTTCTTCGGATATTGTTTGTTCAAGGTAAGCATCTAAAAGGCGCATTTGTTTTTCTTCGAGTTTCTTAAGTTCTAGTTTGAGGTTTTGGGCGGAAGGTTTGGCGGTTTGTGCTTTTTTATAATCCTTCTGCCATTCTTTGAGAAATTTGTCTTTTAAATCATCATTCAAAGCAACTTTTTGAAAAAGTTCATTGAGTTGTTCAGTTAGTGGTTGTTCTTCCAGATATTTTTGATGGCAAACAACATTCTTTTTGGTGCAGCGGTAATAGGTATAAGTGCGGCCTGACTTCTTGATTTTCTTCTCTGCTGTAACAGAACGGCCGCACTCACCGCAATTGAATGTTTTGCGAAAAGCAAAAGCCAACTTTACTTTTGCTTTTCGCGGTTTACCTCTCTGCTCCATTACCCGCTGCACCTTATCAAAAAGTTGCTTTGAAATAATTGGCTCGTGACTTCCCTGATACATTTCTCCTTTATGGATAAAGACTCCATAGTAGAATGGATTTTTTAACATCTTCTGAATTTTGGAGATTGCAAGAGGCTTGTTTCCATATCGGCTAACCAAGCCCAAAGAAAGTGACAATTTTTGTAAATATTTAAGTGAGTGGTTGCCTGTGGCATACGCCAAAAACAATTTCTTGATAATTTTCGATCTGGTCGGGTCTTGAACGATTGTATGAGTTCTTAAATCATTCAAATATCCCGGTGGTGCAAGTCCCGGCCATTCTCCACGTCTGAGTTTTTGGCGTATGCCGCGTTTTACATTCTCCGAAAGGCTATCAACGTAATATTTACTTTGCCCAAAAGCGATATTGAGCATGAATTTGCCCTGCGGTGTGTTATCAAACCA
>CAYLHX010000018.1:0-29796 GCA_964383675.1 uncultured Candidatus Peribacteria bacterium
GCTTGAGCGGGTTTCAGCAATCTATAAAACACTGAAATGATGTCCACCTTAGAGCTACAACCGGTTTCTTGGGATGAGGTCTGCAAAATTGCCCGGCAGGACGCGACTTCGGCTGCCGACTTGATTTTGGAATTTGTAAAAAGTAATTTCCCTCTTTTGGAGGCGATAAAAGTGGAGATCAATGATTGCAAGGTTTCTTTAAATTCGGTAAATGGCTTTATAAAAACGGCGACGGGCCAGGAATATTTCTTCAAATTCCACAGTGAGGAGGGTGAGGCAAAAAGCATGGCCGATAGTGAATATTATCAGGCAAAAATTTTGAGCGACTTTGGTCTGCCGATGATTGAACCGCTGTATGTTTCTCAGGAAGTTGGAAGACAGTTTGTAATCTATCCCAAAATAGAGGCGCCGACGGTGTTTGAGATCTGTGAAGACTTAGATAGACAGTTTTTCAGTTGCGGTAGCTATGATAAAAGAAAACTTGATGAACTGTTAGATGCTGAGAGAAAGCTTTTAATGAAGGTAAGGGAGGTTTTTCTAAAGTCGCTTCTGGATGGCAATGAAGATTTTCTGGGCAAGGCTCCAATTAATCAACTCTTCTACAATAGACTGGTTGGAAAAAACGGTGCGGAGCCAAGGTTAAAATTATTTTATGGTAACAGAGAATTTCGCGAGATCGCCGGCTTGACCTGGCAAATTAACGGTACAAGCTATGGAGAAACATTGGCGGAGATTGTGGAAAAGGCCAAGGATTTTTTAAAGCCTGTCGGTGAATACTCGCAGGCCATGGTAGTGGCGCACGGCGATGATCACAACGGCAATATTTTCGATTTAAGTGGTGAGTTAAGGCTTTTTGATCCGGCCTTTGCCGGATATGCCCCGGCACTGTTGGCCTTTGTAAAGGCTACGGCCCACAATATTTTTCTACAGCCGTTCTGGCTCTATGAACCGGAATTTTTAGCTGGCAAACTAGATTTAAATTATCAAATCAACGATGGGCGAATTATTTTGGAGAACAATTGGAGAACGGAAGAATTATCACCGCTTAGAATGCAATTACTTGAGCTGTATGTGAAGATAGTTTGGCGTCCGCTTCTTGTGGAATTAAAAAAAAGGAATCTACTACCGGAGGGCTGGCAAGAGTTTTTGCGCAAAGCTTTTTTCTGCTGTCCTTTTCTGGTTTTCAACTTATTAGACCGAAAAAAATACTCCAAACAATTCAGCATTTTAGCTTTGAGCAAGTGTCTGGAGTTAGGGGCCCAGCCTCTGGAAGGCAAAAGTATAATGGAAAATTTTTTAATTGAAATTGCACCATGATTGGAATTATCGATTACAATGCCGGCAATATCGCTTCAATAGCCAACGCTCTAAATAGGCTTAAAAAGGAATTTGTGATAAGTTCCGAGCTTACGGTACTGGAAAAAACCGACCAATTGATTTTTCCGGGTGTGGGACGAGCCGGAGCCGCGGTCGGGCAACTAAAGAGGTCCGGCTTGTGGGACTTTATCAAAAATACCAATAAACCTTTTCTGGGAATCTGCTTGGGCATGCAGCTTTTGGCGGAGTTTTCCGAAGAGGACAATACTGATTGCTTGGGGGTAATTGGTGGGAAGGTGGAAAAATTTCCGAGTAGGATGAAGGCTCCGCAGATCGGTTGGAATAAAGTTGAAACAGCGGACGGTAATCCTCTGTTTCAAGATCTGCCTAATGAAAACTTCTTCTATTTTGTTAATTCCTATTACTTACCGCCAAATAATTTGGCAATCGCAACTTCAAACTACGGTGTGCCTTTTGCGGCGGCGCTTAACCACAATAATTTTTTCGGCACGCAGTTTCATCCGGAAAAATCGGGAGAGATTGGTTTAAAAATACTTGATAACTTTTGTTCTTATGCAAATTCTACCGGCAATTGACATTTTGGAGGGACGCTGTGTCCGCCTCAGGCAAGGTGATTATGCTGATGCTAAAATCTACGAGATGGATCCGATTGAAGTGAGTAAGGATTTTCGCAATCTGGGTGCAGATTTTTTGCACATTGTCGATTTGGATGGCGCGAAAAAGGGCCTACCTACTAATGCCGGCACTATTTTAGAGATAGCCAAGGACGGTTCTTTACCGATACAAGTGGGCGGTGGTATCCGTAATTTTCAAGATGCCAGTCTTTATCTAAAAAATGGCGTTAATCGCATTATATTAAGTACTTCGGCAGTTTTGGACCAGGCTTTGATCAAAAAAATTATTCAAGAATTCGGGGGAGAAAGATTAGTAATATCGGTGGATGTTGTTGAGGAGATGGTGGCGATTCGGGGCTGGACTAAAAATACCGGTAAAAATATTTTTCAGTTCTTGGAAGAACTTAAGAGGTTGGGCATCCAAAATTTGATTGTTACCGATATATCGCGAGACGGGATGCTTGAGGGGCCGAATCTGGAGTTGATAAGTGAGGTGGTTGAAAGAGGTTTTAGGGTAATTGCCGCCGGAGGGATAAGCACTTTGGGAGATTTGGAGGCACTAAAACAGATTGGTTGTTTTGGAGCAATTATCGGCAAGGCTATTTATGAAAAGAAGCTGGATCTTGAGAAGGTTTGTCGACTGTTTAATAATCGGAATACCCTAACAAAAAGAATCATCCCCTGTTTGGATATTGCCGAGGGCCGTGTGAAAAAAGGAACTTTCTTCAAGTTTCTCAAAGATGTGGGCGATCCAGTGGAAATGGCTAAAAAATATGAGCAGGCCGGAGCCGATGAGTTGGTTTTTCTGGACATAACTGCGACCAATGAGAAGAGAGAAATCTTGGCAGATTTGGTTGCGAAGGTGGCTAAGGCCATAGCGATACCCTTTACGGTTGGCGGTGGGATAAAAGATATCGCAACAATTCGCCAGCTGCTGAGTCTTGGTGCAGATAAAATCTCGATCGGCAGCGCGGCGATTGATAATCCGTCGTTAATCAGTGAAGCCGCCGAAAATTTTGGTTCCCAGTGTGTAGTGGTGTCGCTGGACGTAAAGAGGACTGAAAAGGGATTTGAAGTTTTCAGTAATGGCGGGCGTATCGCCACGGGAGTTAATGCCCTTAAGTTTGCAAAAGAGATTGAGCAGCTTGGTGCGGGCGAAATATTGGTTAATTCTTTAGATAGAGATGGTACAAATAAAGGTTATGATTTGGAGCTTTTGTCCAACATCGTGGCGAGTACCAGAATTCCGGTTGTCGCCTCCAGCGGTGCCGGTTCTTTGGAAGATTTTGCAAAAGCTTTTGAGGTGGCCAAGGTCGATGCCGTACTGGCCGCCAGTGTCTTTCACTACGACAAAATTAAAATGTCTGAGTTGAAAGATTTTCTTTTTAAAAATTTTATACCCGTAAGATTATGATGGATTTTAAAAAAATGAATGGTTTGTTGCCGGTAATTATACAGGACAGCCGGACACTGAATGTGCTGATGCTTGGTTACATGAATAAGGAGGCTCTGGATGTAACTTTAGAGAGCGGGTATGTAACCTTTTACAGTCGTAGTAAAGGCCGTCTTTGGAAGAAGGGAGAAAGCTCCGGCAACTGCCTGAAGGTTGGTGAAATTTTCCAAGATTGCGATAATGATGCACTGCTTATAAGAGCGGCTCCCGAAGGTCCAACCTGTCACTTGGGCGAAAAATCCTGTTTCAAAAGCGAGGGGAGTTTTGTAGAGGAGCTTTTTGGGCTGATTGAAGAACGTAAAAAACTGTTGCCACACAATTCCTATACCACCAGTTTGTTTGAAGATGGGGAGGAAAAAATTTTGGCTAAAGTTGCTGAAGAGTCGGCGGAGGTTATTGTGGCGGCAAAGAGTGAGGGGCGGCAGAGGCTTATCGAGGAACTTGCCGATCTGCAATATCACCTAATGGTGCTGATGGCTGAAAAAAATCTTACTTTAGGAGATGTTGAAGAGGAGCTTAAAAAGCGTAATCAGTGATTTTGTGAAATGCCGTGTATTTCGCCACGCAAGAAGTGGTTTAGCACGGTACGGATAACTACCAACACTCCCAACATACCGAGGGAATTCCAGTCCGGTGCGTTGACGGTGGATAAAATGTCGCCAGCTAAGAAGAAGTCCAGGGCTATCAACATCTTGTGTCCCAAGATACATCTGATATGTTCAATCTTCTTATTGAAGTTTTTGTGGAAGATGTGTTTGGCGAAGTAAACAATGGCTTCCAGTCCTCCCCAAATGACAACTATTGAGCCGGTGATCTCAAAACCGAATGCGAAGTATTTAATTATATCCTGGAACATTTTTGTTTTTATGTTTGTTTATTATACCTTATTTGAGCTAATTAGTAAACAGTGCGGATTGGTAAAAATGTCGATTATGAGGTATAATTTGCCGAGCAAAATGGAATAAATTAATCTCACTTCTATGTCTAAACAAAAATCCGATGTCGGGCTTCCGCTTTCAATTGTCTTCGCATCTTTGGTGATCGGTGGTTCTTTGGTTTTCTTCGCTACACAAGCCAATGGTGGTATGAGCGACGAGGAGTTGGCAAAAAAGATCAATGAAGGTATTGACCAGTACGTACAAAATGTCCAACAGGAGTATCAAAATACAGCGAATCCACCACAACCTCAGGGTAATGGTGATGCCAGAGACCTGGTAGATGATGACGCTGTAATGGGTGATGAAGACGCTCCGGTAACGATTGTGGAGTTTTCGGATTATCAGTGTCCCTATTGTTCAAGATTTTTCGGGGAGACTTTGCCTTTAATTAAAGAGAATTATATAGACACCGGGAAAGTGAAGTTTGTTTATCGTGATTTTCCTTTGGAGGGTCATCCGGAGGCACTACCGGCAGCTTTTGCGGCCGAGTGCGCGCGTGATCAGGAGGGTGATGAGGCCTACTTTGCAATGCATGACATGATTTTCAGCGGTTCAAGCCTTGGTGCTGCTGTGTATGAAGGATATGCCGAAGAGATTGGCGTTGACATGGATGAGTATCGTGAGTGCGTAAGCAGCGGGAAGTTTAATGATGAGGTCTATGCCGACTTGAATGCCGGAAGTTCGGTGGGAATCACCGGTACACCGGGCTTTTACATCAATGACCAGATGCTGGAAGGTGCCCTTCCCTACTCACAATTTGAGGCCATAATTGAGGCGGAGCTGGCTGAGGGCTAGTTTTTGTGTTATAATGTGGAGTATGAATTCGGCCATTTTGAGAAATCTGAAAAATCCTTTTTATAGCATGATTGCTCTGGGAAGCAGTGTACTTTTCTTTGACCTGAGCTACTATTTCATGGCCAACCTTCCGGGTACCAGAAACAACATGTGCGTAATAGGCGCGGGATTAACTACTTTGAATATTGCCTTCAGTGTCGCCTTGAGCATTTTAACAGGAATTATGGTGGCATCGGTTTTTGCGCTCTATCGTAAGAGGAAGAGTAGCTTGATCGCAACAAGTTCTCTCTCCGGGGTAGGATTGATCGTAGGTTCTTTTACGGTGTTTTGCGCCGCTTGTACTATTCCCGTTTTTACCTTATTCGGGCTTTCCTTAAGCCTCGGATTTTTCACAACCTATGATCTGCCTATAAAAATTGTAAGCATGTTGCTCATGTTGGTATCACTTTATTTGATTAATAACCAATTAAATGATACATGTGAGATATGTCGAAATTAGTTGGAAAAAAAGCAGCGGATTTTAAACTTCTAGATCAGAATGGCAAGGAACACCGCCTCGAGGATTACCGAGGAAAGTTTGTATTGCTCTACTTCTACCCCAAGGATATGACTCCCGGCTGTACCATCGAGGCTCAAAGTTTTCGTGATAATTTAAAGCGGCTTGAGGAGCTGGATATAGTGGTTTTGGGAGTTAGCTGTGATGATGTGAAGACGCATAAAAAGTTTGAGGAAAAGGAGTGCTTGAATTTCCCCCTTCTGGCCGACACCGAAAAGGAGGTAGTGCAAGCATATGGCGTATGGATTGAAAAAAGTATGTATGGCAAAAAGTATATGGGCATTCAGAGAGACTCTTTTCTGATTGATAAAGACGGTGTGATTATAAGGCACTATGAAAAGGTGAAACCGGAGGAGCACGTTGAAGAGATAATTGCTAGTCTCTAGGTTTGGCGCTATAAAAGTGGAAGTGGTATTTCAGACCATCCTCTTCTTCGGAGCCCAGATTTTCTGGAGTGGGATAGAAGTATTCGGAAAAGTCCGGTAGGTAGGTGTCGCATTCGAAGGTTTTTTCTATTTGAGTTAGATAAATGCCATTAGCAATGGGCATTGCCAGTTCAAAGATTTTGGCGCCGCCGATGATAAAGACATTTTCTATTTCTTCGTCCAGCTCAGCCTTTTTCAAGGCTTCTCCAAGGGAGTAACATACTTCAGCTCCCTCCGCCTTGTATTTCTGATTTTGACTTAAAACAATGTTGCGACGATTTTCCAAAGGACGATATTTGGGATCGATTGATTCCCAGGTCCTTCGGCCCATTACCACCATATTTTTTTTGTCGAACTCGAAAGTTTCCTGGGTAGTGGATTTGAAAAACTGCATCTCCTTTTTCAGCTTCCAAGGCAAAAGTCCGTCTTTTCCTATGCCGTTATTTTCATCAACGGCAACTATGATGTAAACATTTTTATCGATCATACGGCAATCGGGAATTTAATGAAGGCGTCATGCGTGTAGCCTTCAAGTTCAAAATCTTCAAGGGTGATATCCCAAAACGGTTTCTTCTTTAAGGTAAGTTTTGGTAGAGCGTGAGGTTGACGCTTTAGCTGTTCTTTTAGTCCCTCAATGTGATTCAGATAAATGTGCGCGTCTCCCAAGGTGTGAACAAAGATGCCCGGTGTCAAATCGCATTCCTGGGCTACCATGGTCAAAAGCGCGGAGTAGCTGGCGATATTGTAAGGAACTCCCAAGGCTATGTCTGCACTGCGTTGATAAAGTTGAAGATCGAGGCGGCCATCGGCTACGTAAAACTGGAAGAAGGCATGACAGGGCGGCAAAGCCATTTGATCCAAGTCGGCCACGTTCCAGGCGCTGACAATAATTCTGCGGGAATCGGGATTATGCTTAATCATATCGATGGCATTCTGAATCTGGTCGATATGGGATTCTTCATACTTGCTGCTATTGGGATTCCACTTTATGTTACGCCATTTGCGCCATTGGTAGCCGTAAATTGGTCCCAGTTCTCCTTTTTCGTCGGCCCAGGGATCCCAGATGGGTGTGTGTTGAGTCAGATCATCGTTGATATTGGTGGAGCCACGAAGAAACCACAGAAGTTCTCTTAAGACCGCTGCAAAGTTCACCTTTTTGGTGGTCATCAGTGGAAAGCCTTCACGCAGATCGTATTTTTTTTGGGCACCAAAAATTGAGATGGTTCCGGTTCCGGTACGGTCACCTTTTTCGACTCCATTGTCCAAAACCTCCTGAACCAGCTCAAGATATTGTCGCATGAAATAATTAGTTTATTTGTTTGGTTTCCGCTATAGGATTTTCAGCTTTTTCCTCAACTCCAACGTGCACACGATCGGTGTCCTTGTAAACCTGACTACCCACAGTTAACTTTTGGCCCTGATACTTGCCCATGTAAGGCACATCGGCTTTGCGATCCATTTTGCAGAAAACCAATTGGCAGATACGCTTTCCGGCCTGCAGTTGGATTGGCAGAGAGCTGGCGTTATAGAGTTCCAGTGTTATTCGCCCCTTAAACCCGGGATCGACCCAACCTGCGTTCTGGATAAATAACCCGATTCGACCAATTGAGCTTCTACCTTCCACAAAAGCGGTAAGATCATCCGGCACTTCGATATATTCTTGAGTTGTGGCCAGCAAGAACGAGTGCGGTGGGATAATAATGGTATCACTCTTAATTTCACGATATTTGATTTCGGAGTCCAGGCTAATGACATGCATTTGATTCTCTTCTACAACCAAAAAGTGGTCACCAAGACGACAATCTATAGATGCGGGCTGAATGGATTTTTCGTCGATCGGCTCCACAATCAGTTCACCGATTTTAATCATGGATTTTAAAGTGTTGTCTGAGAGAATCATAATTTTTGGGTCAGAATTTAGAGCGGATTCACTATATTTTGTAGCTTATTAAGCCATATAAATCAATTGCTTTTTGACAGAACCTTCTTGTTCTTCAGCCGCTGGACCAGCAGGTAGGTGAACAGTATTAGCCAAATGGTGTGTTCGACGATGAAAAAAGTGGGATTCCAATAATTGAATGGACCTTCGATCGGTTCTATGTCCAAAGGGTAAAGATGATTCCAAGTCCAGCGTCCCTGATGAGTAAGAAAGTCGAGAATGACATGACTGAAGCCACCAACGCAGAAGGCCTTGAGCTTGTTGTTCTTGTTGAAGAAATAAATAATCAAAAAGAGAATCCAAGGAAAAATACTGTGAAGGAGCTGCGCCGGCATTCTGCCAATCTGAAACCAACTGCCACTTTCATTAAAGCCTTCGCCTTCATGAAAATCTCCGAACTCCGGGCCGATAAAAAGGCGTGCCACCATTAAAGTCCCAACAAAAAATATTAGCGGAATATCCGGAATGATAGCACCCAAAACAGCGTAAAACTTCAGCTTTTTACTATGCTTGAGATAGGTGAGGTAGCCGATGATGCCGTGCGAGGTGGTGAACATAAGTGTACTTGGTCGTTGGTGTTAATAGTTGGCGGCCAGATAAGTTTCGATCATAGTGACAAACTCTTCCATAATATTATCACCTTTCAGGCTTTTGATAAATTTACCTTTTATGTAGACTGGGGCGACCGGTTTTTCGCTTGTGCCCGGTAAACTGATGGCTATGTCCGCATGTTGGGATTCACCGGGCCCATTAACCACACAGCCCATTACGGCAATTTTTAACTCTTCAACTCCCGGGTATTTCTGAATCCATTGTTTCATTTTTTTATCGATGTGTTTATTGACATCCTGAGCCAGGCTTTGAAAGAAAGTACTGGTGGTTCGGCCGCAGCCGGGGCAGCTGGTAACCTGCGGGCGGTAGTGCCGGAGCCCTAAAGACTGAAGTAAAGCTTTGCAGGCCTCAACTTCTTCGGTGCGTGGCTGCCCCGGCTGCTGCGTCAAAGAGATCCTTAAAGTATCTCCAATGCCTTGATTAAGCAAAATAGCCAAAGCGGCGCTACTGGAAACGATTCCCTGCATTCCCCCACCGGCTTCGGTTAGTCCCAGATGTAGGGAGTAAAGCCGTTGTTTTTTTACCATTCGCCGAGCCAAAAGTTCATATGCTTTAATCATATCCTCAACCACAGACATCTTGACGCTCAGAATTATCCGATTCCTCTTAAGCCCAACCCCTTCCGCTAGTTCCGCCGAGCGCAAGGCACTTTCAACCATGGCATCAATTATAACCTCACGGTCAGACTTGGGATGAGAAAGCTTGGAATTTTTATTCATTAATTCAGTAAGAAGCTCCTGATCGAGCGACCCCCAATTAACACCGATTCTAACCGGCTTATCATATTCCAAGGCAATTTTCACAATAGTTGCAAAGTTATAATCATGTTTATCTCCGTAACCTACATTGCCCGGGTTAATGCGGAATTTGTCGAGGGCTTTGGCGCATTCGGGAAATTCAGCCAGTAAAGTGTGTCCGTTAAAATGGAAGTCGCCGATAAGTGGTAGGTGGCTATATCCACTATCATCAAGAATACGGCGAATCTCCGGTACCTTTGGAGCTGCCAAGTTAGTGTTTACGGTAATTCTAACCAGCTCCGAGCCGGCATCCGCCAGCTCCATAATTTGTTTGGCGGTGCTTTTGGTATCTGAAGTATCGGTATTGGTCATAGACTGAATAACTACAGGATTTTTCCCTCCGACCTTTACGCCTCTGATATCTATAACCGGAGTTTTTAATCTGCTCATAATCTTCAAACTGTTTAACTACTAAAAGGCAATCGAGGTCCCGCAGCTGCAAGCTCTTTTCTTATTGGGATTGATTATCTGTAAACCACTATCATGCAGGCCCAGTTTAAATTCGATGATTGAATCGAAGGTTCTGCCGAAAGTGAAATCATCCATGAAAATGGCCAGCTGTTCTGAAAGTTGATAAGTTCGTTCTTTTTCCTGTGGTTCATCGAAAAAATCGTACTCGTATTTAAAGCCACTGCAGCCACCGGTGGTTAATTTAATACGCAATCCTCGTTTGGTGGCCAAGTTATGCAGATTTTGGTAAGCGCTTTCGGTAATCATAACTCCGGCAATTTTATAATAGGTTTTATTACCTTCTTTAATGACCACCGATGCCATGTCCTTTTCTTCCGGCAAGGGATAATGATTTTCCAGCTGTTTCAATTTGTTCAGATGCGCCAGGATTTTTTGTTCTTTTGTTTCATCAACACTCTGTTCCTTCAATATTTCGCTGAGAGTCCGGTCGGTTCTGGTTTTACAACCGGTGCAATTTACTCCGGCATTTTCCAAAACCACCACACTGTCCGGTGTAAGCTCAAAGATCTCGCCAATGGTCATCTGTGATGTTATTTTTGTGGGCATAAAAGTTCTCTTAGTTCGTCCGATTCATACATCTCAGAAACGATGTCGCAGCCGCCGATTAATTCACCTCTGTAGTAAAGCTGAGGATAGGTGGGCCAGTTGGAGAACTCTTTCAAATCCTGACGCACCTTTTCATCTTCCAAGATATCGAAAGTAGTGTATTCCACCCCAAGATCACTTAAAATTTCCACTACCCTCGCGGAAAAGCCGCATTTGGGCATATATTTATCTCCCTTCATAAAGAGCATTATTTCCGCCGAATTTATCAATTTTTCTAACTGTTCATTTTTGGAGTTTGCCATTTTTGTGAATTATTTATTAGCTTCTTGCGGGGTCTTAAGCTTCATTCTGACGGCATGCATCGCCCCTCTTTGTATAAGACCGTCCAGTGCGGAATATACCAGCCTGGACCTCTCAATTCTAGACTTGCCTTCAAATTTCATGGAGATGATCTCCACCAGGAAGTGGCGACCATCTCCCGCTTCATCCACGATTGTAATTTGATCGGACTCTTGATCAAAAATTTTATACAAGTACTCCAATGCTACTTCTTCCATGTCTCAATTATTTAAATTGGGCTTCTTATGGTAACACTAAACTGGCTTTTTGCAAGTCACCATAGATCATTTTATTAAAATGAGATAAAACCGAAAATGCCAACCAAATCATTTAGGTTAAACTCACTATTAACCAATAGCGCCAGAACAATTGAAATGACCAAGCCGATTGAGGCCAAAGCCAGATCCTTCATAACCAAGCCCAGAGTTCGAGTGTAGGGTTTGTCTTTGCCGGAGATCTGAGCCATTGCCACCTCTCTACCGGCCAGCATACCTAAAAACACCCAGGTGGTACTCATAGGAAGGCTATTCCACTCCTTAAAGATCAGCAAAATGGTACCGTAAACAAAATCGATCAATGTGGCGGCCCGAATATCCACGACATCGGTCTTTTCGGTAATGATCTGCTGAATACGCCCTCCCTTGATGTATAAAAGGAAGCCCATACATACAAAAAGAAATCCGCAGACGATTGCCATCTGTGTAAAAGACAAACTGCGGGGTAGAAAGACCGCCGTATTGGCAATATCATGCATCAACCAGGAGACCCAAAGATAGCCCGTAGTAATCCACTGCAAAACACGCCATACACTCTTATTATATTTACCGTGAAAGGCGATTTTCTTTTTCATTAACTCAGCTACAATTGCCCAGATGATTAAGGCACTGCCAAAAGCAATGAAATAACTGATAAAGGTTTTTTCCAGCATTGAGGCAATTGTTGAAGTGCTACTGAAGACCGAAAGCAACAAGAAGGTGGTACTGACCGGCATCTTGAAGCGAGTCAAAAGCAATAACGACAAAGGTGCAAGCAGATGCAAGAAGCTGTATTCCGTGGCCTCGGGAATTTTACTTAATCTTTCGTAAGATATATCGCCGGCGTGGGTATACCAACTATAGGCCAAGACCGAAACCAAGATGCCGCCGACAAATATCCAAAGTATCCACCACTTCATTTTATTGTTTGAAGCTATGAAGGTACCTAAAGTCTGAATACTGTCATTGGCGATGGCGCTGTAGCCTGCGAGGCCGAAGCCGATCCACATAGCAATCTGAGGGCGGTCGTAAAAAACAATCGCCGCAATTAGAAAAACAAGAACGAAAAGATAGAAACGCAAACTTTCATTCCTATCAGAGTTTCGTTTTAACAATGAGAACATAAAGAATGAGGTTACATGTTAAGTTTTAAAATCCAAGAAAATCGAGGAGGGCTTTTTCAACGTCCTTCCCCTCTCCACGATTGGGGAATTTATGGATTTTGAGGATGGGATTAAAATTCAATTCAATGATTGAATAGTTCGCTTTAGTAGGTTTGGTTCCGATATCCTGAATAATCATATCAATGCCGCAGATTTTTGCATCGACTGCCTGAGCGGCTTTCAGGGCAATCTTTTTATAGTCATCATCAATTTCATTACTCATTTCAATGGCGTCACCACCAGTGGAGACATTGGAGTTGTCACGCAGGTAGACCTTCTCACTTTTTTTGGGCATACTTGAAGCCTGCATTTTTTGTTCCGATAACTTCTGAATTTCGGTAGTGCCGATTTTCAAATACTCCTTTTCCGCCCTCAGATTTTTGGGATCATGATTTTTCAGATCAACCAGCTCACGAATTGTATGCTTGCCATCGCCAACCACGTGAGCCGGTTCACGATGCACTACACTGACCACTTTGCCGTTGATCACCAAAAAGCGATACTCCTTACCTTCAACAAACTCTTCAATTATTGCGGTATCACCATGTTTGAAGGCTTCATTTACTCCATACTCGAAAGATTTAAAATCATTCGGTACCGTGAAATTAATGGAGATCCCGAAATTGGTGTCAGCAGGCTTGATGACGTGTTTTGTTGCCGCAAAGGAGGGATAATGGTTTAGAGCATCCTTGGGATTGTCGAAAGCACCACCGCGAGGAACACTGATGCCAACCCGTTGCAGCATAATTTTAGTAAGCTCCTTATTTTCCATTAAGAGATAGCTCATGTAGGAGTCCTTGGCGGTCTTGGTGGCTTGAATTATGTATTCGTTTTTTCGTCCTTGAGAAAGCTTGATAAAATTGGCTTTGCGATCCAAAATCTCAACCCTAACCTTCCTGTTTAAGGCCTCTTTAATAAGCATTTGAGTAGAGATTTCCAAATCTTCATAGCCATCGAGATACATGCCGCTGCGCTGTTCAAAATCAGATTTTGCAACCAGGGACTGGTTGATGGCTGCGGTTAATTTTTCATCACTGCGACTTAAGAGTTTTTGATTTTTAAGCTCTTCGGTGTGTTCATTCGCAAGTTTGAGATAAAATTTCAAGTAGCCGCCGGATTCTTTGATAGACTTCAAAACTTTGGCAGAGGGCGTCTTTTCGGAATCCAAAAATTTTTGACGCTGACGCTCCAAAGTTTTTGAGTAGCGTTGGTCCTTGTGGTTTTTGTCCAATAGTTCGGCCACCTCTTTCATATCTTCCATTATTTGAAGTCCCCAGGTGGTGAGCTTCACTTTTCGGCCTTTACGTATCAGCGTCAGTCCGGGTTTGCGTCCCAAGAGAGCCACGTTGTCATGATTTTTAATCATGTTCACCTGGTCTTCCGCTTTTAGGTATTGATCCTCTTTTATCAGACAATAAGCCAATAACATATGTAGAAACTGCAAATGCTCTCTCTTTACTCCAACCGGATCAAAAGGATTTATATCAACCGTCCGCACTTCCAGGTAGCGCACGCCTTTGCGTTCAAGCGTTTTAAGGAAGTTTTGACCATGCAGGATGTTTTGCTTGGGACGAATAACTGCGTAATACTCATTGGGCATTTGTAAGAGGTGATCATTCAATTGCAGCTTCACCCCACGTTTTTCAAGGCCAATCTTAGTATATGGTTCGTGTGGTGTGGATACCGCTTTTTTGAGATCACGAATATAACAGTTCATGCAGTTAAAACAGACCTTCATCAGCGACTGAATCGTACAACAGTAGCCAAATTTACTCATTCTTAAAGTGGTGGCGTATTCGCCATAATAGGCATCTTTAAACTTGGTAAGCTCGGCTGGACGCCGGTTCAAATAACTTTTATGTACGGCGGGATGCGCTCCGAAAAGATAGTTATCAAGCCAACTAAGCTCTAGGAAATTGCGAATCATGCTGAAATAAGTCTCGGTAACAAATTCTTTCTTCATCTGCTCTGGCTGAACAAATTTTTTATACAATTCGTTCATCAGTTTGTCGGAGAAAGAAAAATTGTAATGAATGCCGCAAATCGTTTGCATCTTGCGACCGTAGCGATGACCGAGTCCTCTTCTGTAGATAGTTCTTTTTTGTCCCTCCTGAGAATTTCCGTAGGTGGCCAGTTCGATTTTATTCTCGTTGCGCGGCAACTTGGAGGGCATGCTGGCGGGCCAGAACAGTTCGTCTTTCATGCGCTGCGCAATGAAGGTATGAATATCTTTCAAACCTCTAATCGCAGCGCTTTCACTTTTGTAGGTTGGGGTAATTAATTCCAGTTGCTGCTCGGCAAAATCGGTGCTGATGTATGGATTGGTCAGTGCGGAGCCGAAGAGTCGGGTATAGTGAGGAGTTTTGGCTAAAGTAGCTTTGGGAGTGATCCGGAGGGTTTCTCGTTCCAGACCGTGTTTTGAATCCTGCAATAATTTGAATCTGCTTTTAGTGGAAAAGAATTTTAGCAGTTCTTGTCGATTTGTTTTCATTTATTTGAGGAATGAGCCCTATGATTCCAGTATACTTACCAGAAAAAAATTTGCAATTTTGACTTTGAATCTGGATAATTGCCTGGCAATAAATCGTAATATTTTCAAAATGCCGAAAGTGAAATACACAAACAATGGTGATGAAGCCGAAGTTGAAACTGGAACGAATCTGAAAGATGTGACCAAAGATGAGGGCTGGCCAATCGCCTACGGTTGTGAGGATGGAATGTGTGGAACTTGTATCGTCAATGTTAAGGAAGGGAAAGAAAACCTTAATCCCATCAATGAAAAAGAAGAACAAACTCTGGATGTGATGGGAATGAATGATGGTGAACACCGTTTAGCCTGCCAATGTAAAGTTAAAGGAGACTGTGAAATTGAAGGTCTTTAAATATGCCTGAATTACCGGAAGTGGAAACTATTGTGAACGATCTTAGAAAAGTGCTGCCGGGACTTAGGTTTCATGAACTCATCAGCTCACATGACAACACTGTGGCGCAGGCGCTGGACAGAGCTCACGAGATTATGGATGTAGCGGTAAAAGAAGTAGCGCGCAGAGGAAAGTTTATTGTGATATTTTTTGAGAATGAGCGAGTTATGACAATTCATTTGCGGATGAGTGGGCGGATTTTGATGCGCAATTTTGAAGAAGATGCTCTACCTTTTGAACGCACCAGAATAATTTTTAATGGAACCACCTTGAGATTTTGTGACGTACGCAAGTTTGGCAAAGTGTGGATTTCCAAGCTGGAAGATTATGAAGCCGAAACCGGTATCAATAGATTGGGGGTTGAACCGTTCTCCAAGGATTTTGATTTTGAAAAATTCAAGAATTTGCTGATTAAAAGAAAAGGTGCGGTTAAACGTTGGCTGCTTGACCAGGCACTAATTGCCGGCATCGGCAACATTTACGCCGACGAAGCCTGCTTCTATGCCGGCATCAAACCGGAGCGTGAAGTTTCCACTTTGAATGAAGAGGAGCTCAAAAAACTTTTTAAAAGTGTACTTAAGGCACTTAAACAAGGCATCCGTAACCGCGGCACCAGCATTTCCGATTTTCAGGACGCCTACGGCAAAACCGGCCGCAACCAGGAACTGCTTTATGTATATGGCCGTGGCGGCGAAAAGTGCCTAAGTTGCAGCGGAATCCTGAAAAAAACTCGAGTGGCCGGAAGAGGCACAGTTTTTTGTGAAGTATGTCAGTCATAATTTTGGCAAGGACTTTTTAGCTATAGAGACAAACTGCTTCTATGCATAAGGTTGTGCTGAAAATCTCTGATACCATAAATCATAGTAGCTGTGCTCTGTGTTTTCTAGTTGTAGCTGCCAATTTTCCGCCTCTCCACTTTCATTTTTAATAAGAGCGTTGTGCGCGAACTCATGGTGCTCTTTGCAGAGCGGAATGATGGATTTGTGGGATTTGGATTGGGCGAATCTTTCTCGGTGGTGAATTACTTGATACGGTTTCTGGCAGTTCGGATAGGCACACTTTTTGTTCGTTTTTGCGAGAGTTGCTCTCTTTAGGTGTGCCGGAATATATCGCTTGGCTGGTACTGAAAATGTTTCCCCGGGGAGAACTTTTTGTCGTTTTTTGGCTTTCTGTTGCGGTGGTGTTTTAAGTTTTTGAAAAATCGCACGCATGGTTTCGGTATTTGAAAGTTTCTCTTTCTTTTCTTTTTCAAATTCTTGTTTCAATTTCAAAAATTCAAACATCAGTTTGCCGCTCAATTCAATTTTTAGCTTTGTTTCCGCTGCCTTACAAATTGGCGCACAAGCTGTAGGTTCCTTACTTCTCACCTCCTTAACTAAAACCTGAAGGGCAGACTTACTCATATTCTCCACTCTTTCAGCCCAAATCTTTTCAGTTTCCGGAGTTGCCAAAGTCGCGACCATTGAAACTTTGTGGATGCCGTGTTTTTGTACTGCCGCTTTCAAACTTGGCTTATCTTCCAAATGCCTCTCACTCCTTAAAACTTTCTTCACCACTTCTTTACTCAAGCCTCCGAACTTCCCGGTATACTCGTAAATCGTGGCGGCATGGGTTTTGTAGATTCCGCTTGAATAGATTTCCGGAATAAGGGCCAATAATTTATATGTAAGCTTATTTCTCTCCTTACCTAATTGTACAAATTCTTTATGTAGATTCATCATTTGCTCTTGGTTAAAATTCGTCTCAATTATCTCACTCCGACCCAAGCTAGACAAGCCAAAAATGGCTTACAAATGCTATTTTGCAACATTTTTAAAAGTGCGATTTGAACGAGAAACGACTCCCCAAAAAATCCCCCAACCTGGCTCCATCGCAGCCATCACATAGCGTGGAAAATGTTCGCAGCAGAAACTTTCATGAAAAAAATCGAAAAACTTTTCTAAACAAATTTTTGAAAGTTTTTTTGAAAAACACTTTTCGCGTCAAGTTGAAAATTGGGCGGGCCGGGATCCCGATTAGAGGAGGGGCGCTTACGGGTTACGGTTTTTCAAACAAAAACCTCTCCCCGGGGAGAACTTTTTTCCTGGAATTAACTTCCATTTTGGAGTAGATTTTCACCATGAAACTTCGCGACAACAGATGGGGCTTTGACCTGAACCTGGATAATCCGTTTCGGATTTTCCGTTATCTTAGGCAGATAGCCGATGAAAAGGTTGGCGAAGAGAATGTGGTTGACCTTTCTCGCGGTGACCCTGGCTACGGTTTTTCGCCTTCAGTACGCGGTCGTAAGTTCTATTCTTTTCTGCTGGAGATAGATTGTCTTCTAAATAACCCCGAAGAACACTTTGTTTCCGATAACCGTGATGATTTCCAGACACTTTGGGAGAAAATCCAAAATTTAGCGCGGAAAATTTATAATCCTCAAAAAGCCGAACAGTTGATTAAAGATTTCTACTTCTTCCTTACCAGAATTGAGAAATACGCTACCGAACAGGGATTGAACTGGGATAAACAAAAAATAGTTTTCGAGATTTTTAAGTACTCGGTAGTTTCCGGAGGAAGTTATCTGGATCCGCAGGGTGAACCTTTGGTGCGAGCGGTTATTGCGGATCACTACAACAAAAAACTGGACCTCAATATCGACTACTCCGAGCTGATTTTGATGCAAGGAGTTTCGCATGGTATCGGAACAATATTTAAAGTTTTGTGTGACGAGAAGATCCAATTTTTAACTCCAGGCGATTCGGTTTTAATCGCTTCACCGGTGTATGCTCCCTATAACACCATTATGGAAAATCGCGGACTTAAAACTTTCTCGATTCCCGTGGACTCTGCAACGGGTAAAGTTGTCGGCAATCTGGATGATATTTTGGCGGGCGCTCCGGACAATCTCAAATTAATCTGTTTAATTGATCCGAACAATCCAACCGGATTTATGAACGATGAGGAGTTTTTGGAAAAAATAGCCAAGTTTGCAGATGAACGAAATGCGCTTATTGTTTCGGATGAAGTTTACAGTGATTTCTTTTTTGAGAGAAAGACCAATATTCTGCAATTTGCCAGAAAGCGTTCTATTGTTATAGGCGGTAGAAGTAAGATTGAAAGAAGTACCGGGCTGCGTTTTGGTGAGTATGTAATTCCAAAGGAGGCTCAAACTTACATTGCCGAAAATATTCTTCAGGGAAAGCTGGATACCGCCAAAGATTTAATGCAGTTACTTATTTTTGCCAAGGCGCCGGGTGGCATTCGTGGTGAGTTCCAGCATGTAACTTTTGTAACCGGACCTTCCCAATACTTGGGAATTGCGCACATGATTTTCGGAGATGAAGACCGTGATGAATATTTGAAACGCATCAGAGTTAATATGGAAAGCTTTTACGATATTCTGGGAATGAAATATAACAAAAACCTTTATTATACCTGCTTTGATCTGATGGAGATCCCCGGAAATACCAAAGAAGGTCTTGAGCCGGAAGAACTTTTTATCGGACTTGCCCAAAAAGGCGTGGTTCTTATTCCGGCTAATCTTTTCTTTTCTGAGGAAGAGAGAAAACAGAAGGATTACAAAACCTTTGCCCGCGGCTCACTCCCTAACGTAACTTTTACCAATCTGCAAAAGGCGGCAAAGTTGATTAAGGAATATATGACCGGTTAAATCAAGGTGTAAGTTTTTCCAACAGCTTTTAGTTTACAATTGTTTTTGCTCTTTTGTTCAGTAAGTTTTATGTTGTGCAAATATTACCAACAATTTTTTCCGGGGGGTTGCAACTTGAGGGCAAAGTGTTTTTACTGATCATGTTTTATAAGCTTAACCATAATTTCCTATGGAAGAAATCATCTCAGGTCTGGATACCATATGGGTACTCGTGGCAGCTTTTCTGGTGTTTTTGATGCACGCCGGATTCGCAATGCTGGAGGCCGGTTTTACTCAGGCAAAAAATTCAGTAAATATCATTCTGAAAAACTTCATGGGAGTTTCTACCGGAATGCTTGCTTTTTATTTTGTGGGTTTTGCCCTGATGTTTGGAATGGGCAATGCCTATTTTGGTCAGAACCTATTTATGCTCAACGGTGCCGATGAGGTTTGGGGATCAATTCCAACTTTGGCCTTCTTTTTATTCCAAGCTGTTTTTGCCGCCACCGCAGCGACAATTGTTTCCGGTGCGGTTGCCGAGAGGACCAAATTCGGGGCTTACGTTATTTTTAGCATTATCTTAACAGCTATCACCTACCCGGTAGTGGGACATTGGATTTGGAGTGGAGAGGGTTTCTTGGCACTGAAAGGTTTTAAAGATTTTGCCGGAAGTACGGTAGTTCATTCCGTAGGTGGTTGGGCGGCTTTGGCAGGTATTATAATTATCGGTGCCAGAGATGGGCGCTTTAAAAAGGACTATGACCAAAAAAGATTCAGCGGCCACTCCATTCCGTTGGCAGCTTTGGGTGTGTTTATTCTTTGGTTTGGTTGGTTCGGTTTTAATCCCGGTTCACAGCTTGCCGCTGAGGGCAGTCAGAATGCTATTGCCATCGCGAAGGTGGCGGTGAACACTCAGTTGGCTGCCGCCGCCGGGGCAATCACCGCCACCATAGTCGGCTGGATATTTACAAAAATGGTCAAAGCCGGTTTTGCTCTGAATGGCGCTTTGGCCGGTTTGGTAGCTATAACCGCGCCTTGTGCTTTTGTTTCTCCAGGAGCTTCAATTTTAATCGGTTTGGTGGGAGGACTGGTGATGGTCTTGGTGGCCTACCTACTTGAGACTATTAAGCTTGATGACGCGGTTGGAGCAGTGCCAGTTCATCTTGGAGCCGGTATTTGGGGAACTTTAGCGGTTGGTTTGTTTGATTTGGAAAGCGGCCTCTTCTATGGCGGCGGTGCCGATCAATTTTTGGCTCAACTTTGGGGTGTAGTTGCAGTGGGTGTTTGGGCGTTTGTAGTTTCCTGGGTGGTATTTAAACTACTGGCTTTGACGCTTGGAGTAAGAGCCAGTAAGAAGGAAGAGGAGGATGGTCTGGACATGAAACACGGGCAGGCGGCTTATCCGGATTTTAGTTAACATAAAATAAAATCCACTCCATTGAAAGATTAAATACTTGTAGGTGGAGTGGTTTTTTTGTAGCTTTGATAACCAAGCATTAATAATAAACAATATGAAACTTGATGCTTTTAATGGAGATGAAGAGCATGCAGGAGATGTTGTCACCGAGAGTAGGATTATCACTTTCCCCTTGGAAGGCTTTGCCGATCAGGGGCGGATTATTGCTCCCGGTCTGGATCCAAGGTGCGTGAACAGTCCGGAAGCTTTGGAGGATGCTTTGGAGGACAAGATCCACCGTTGGTATCGAGGCAGTGAGGATAGTTCTTATTTTGTGGCGATAGATGGAATCTCCGGATCTGGAAAAACTCCGGTTCTTGAAGCGGCGGGCAATGTGGTAGCCAAGTTGCCCGAAGATGTAAAGACTTTTGTTTTGCCGATAGATAGATTTTTGGGTACTGAAAGAGGCAGTAAGGAACGTGCCAGCATGGCCGATAACCCGGAGTTGTTTTGGCATTTGTTCTATTCACGAGAAGACGTGTTGGATGTTCTTAAACAGGTGGACCGGGTAAATGGGAACTCAGCAACAATTAATGTCGATAAATTATATGATCGACATAGCGGGCTTAGATTGCCGGGACAATTTGATGTACCCGCCGGAAGGAAGGTGGTGTTGGTGGAGGGCGTAAACAGTTTTGAGGCGATCGAGGCCCTGGCGCGAGGTAGCCAAAGCCCCATTTTACGAGTGATGGTGGTAACCAAACCGGAGACGGCGATGAAAAGAGCAACGCAAAGAGATATGTCTGCCGGCAGAAGAGGCTCACTGGAAGAGAGTCACGCTTTCAGACGACGCGAATATAAATGGATGGTTCCGCGGGTACTTGAAAACAACGCCTTTATGGCCGATATTGTTTATATGAACGGTTAATATGCACGTAAGTGGGTGCCGGCTTGGGCTGCTTTTTCGGCTGCTTCTTGATTTGGAGCCGGCACATAATCTTCATAAATTCCAAGGTAGACACGCATGAAGGCTTTCAAAGCAGGTTCGAGGTGGCCGACATAATCAAAAAAACCATATTGCCTGCAGAGGTTTTTTACCAATTTCAGGTCTTCCAACAGCTTTGGTGTCACAAACATTTTCATAGCTCTTGGGTCGCTGGCCCAGGCGATGTTTTCCGGCAGTTGGGAAAGTCGCGAAAGAGTCATTGAAAAAAGCGAACGGGCATAATCATGAAGTTTTTCGATGTTTTGCACTACTTCTTCCTTGTCTTCTTCGCTGAATTCCAATTTGGATCTACGATGCTCAGCTAATTTCAGAACTTTGCTCGGTTTACTCAAAGTACTTTTAGTACCTCTCTCTTCTTTTAAGCGCTGAACCGCCTCCCGGGTATCTCCAAGATCATAAAGTCTCCCCATGGCAGACGTTTCCGCCGATCCAATAGCTGGCACGGACTTTGTGGACTGCTTTTTAGAGTTTTTTGGTCTATATGAACTAATATAGGTAACAGCTGTTTCGCTGTCAATTTCCGCGAGTGAGCTAATGATCCGTCTTTTCTTTTTAAGGAAAGCTATGTCTTCTCTGCTACCAATATTATATATTTTTGCTCGGCGTTTTTCCTCCCGTTCCCCCTCCGGTTTTTCTTCGTCATCCAGAAGTCGTTGGCGAGTTTGATTATAAAAGCCTTCTACAAAAAGCAGGTCGATGAGGATCTTTCGAGCGGCCGGATCGGGGATATCTTTCTGGAGCAACAAATTCAACTCTTTTGCGCTGTACAGGTCACCTATAGAAGCCAGCAGTTCATTTAGTTGACTTCTGATCTTAATGATTTCAAATTTTATGCTGAAAAGTTCTACTTTGGGGATTTTGATCAGGTCTTCGTGTGCGGTGTCCACTCCGAGTTTTTCAAGATCTCTGGCAATTGTACTATCTTTTTCTGTTTTTGCAGGTTTTTCTCCCGACAATTGCAGCCTTATCAAATTTTTGGCATCCAAAGCCACAAAGAATCTTACAAGCTCGGGATCTACTTGATCCTTTTGTCCGGTCACCTTTTCGCTGATGGCACGAGCCAAAGCCATTCCCTCTTCATATAATGCTTCTTTGTAGGTTTGTTCGACTCTGTCCATAAATTGAATAAGCTTAAAAAGTTTTTAAGATTTAACTCTAAAACGTAAAGGGGGCCTGAGTCAAAATATTTTTTCTTTAAGTCCAGCTAACCAAAATTGCCGCCATAGCCATCACTTGTACAAACTGATAAGCGATGTTCACGAAAAAGACACTCCACTTTTTGTTATCCCACAACACGCTGCCAAGAGTGAGAGTGACCATGAAACCAAGCCATATCCAGCCGGCGGTCATGAGAGCGTCTGGCATGTTTTCGGCACCGGCGATTTGAATGAAGTGCGCCAAAACGTAGGCGGTAAGTAGAGCGGCTAAAAAATTTAAGAAATAGGCAAGAGCCATGCCCTTCTTTTTGGCTTCCTTCATATCGGCTTCGGTAAAACCCATGCCTTTCATCCAGATATTGCCGAATAAAAGCGGCGAGTACCAAAATCCGCCCAGAATCATGGCGACAATACCGGAGACGAGGACAGCAAGTAGATTTACATCAAACATAGGAAGTGGGTTAATTTATAAAGGTTTACACATTTCACACCAGTGGGGTGCGTGATCTTGCATTTCTGTGGCCGCGCAAGCCTCGCACTGCTGATAGCCTTTTAAAGGCTGGTCGTGCATAGTACAGGCCACCGCTTGGCAGCTTTTCTCTTCATGAGTTGTCCCTCCGCAACTGCCCGTACAGTGGTAAACTATTTTTGATTCCATTAGAAAATGGTTAATATAATTTAACATTATAGGTCTCTCCGTTTTAAAAGCAAATTTTCTCTTAGAGGTATTGTTCAATCAACCAGTCACGACGTTTAATCAAAGTTTGAATAACCTGTTCGGCATTGGAGATTCCGGAACTTTCAACAACTTCACGGATCGTCTGGTCGCTCATTAGTTGCTGCAGTTTCGCAACTTGTTCTTCGATTTTGTCGTCATCTATCAGTTCGGCATAATAAGGACCGGCCTCTTTGGCTAGTTGCGTATTGCGTAGATTAGACAACTCAGCAACATTAGGGTTGGCAAATTGATTTTTGTGCCCACCATTGCCGCGGAAGAATAAGCTGCCTTGATTGGAGGTGCGATATTTGCGCCCGTTTTTTTCACGAATGTACTCATGTTGTAGGCCGAAAACATTCCAGTTGGCCAGCCAGCAGTCCATTACGAAACCGTCTACCACATCCGGATGATTATAGTATTCCATTAAAGCGTCCGGTGTTTTGGCGATCGGTCCCTTTAGACCGGGGGTTAATTTGGAAACGAATTTGCCGTCGATCATGCGAGCATCGATTACCGGAATACCCATGATTTGATAGAGCCGATTAGCTATATATTCACTGGCGCAACGATCCACATTGCCTTGATACTCCTTCACAAGGTAGCGCCCGCTCTTATTTGGTCCGACATCTTCATGTTCCATGCCGCTGCTGCCGATGGCTTTGCCGGTGGGCTTAAGAGTTGGGGTGAAGCTGTGGTCGTAGGCTTCGGGCGGAGGGGCGACTGGAGCAGGAGTTGTCCCCGGGGAAACATTTGGGGCCTTTTTAGTGCTTGGTCCGGTAAGGGGTAAATCTTGAAATTTTTTATCCAAAGGTGTTGGTGGGATTTTATCCACAGGTGGCAAGGAAACCGGGTGATCTTTGGCCGGTTCGGGATGTTCCACATTTGCAGGTGTGAAGGTCATATGTTGCTTGCCGCTCAAATATTTTTCAGCCAGCCAGTTTTTACGTTTAATTAGGGCATCGATTATTTGCTTGGAGTTTGAGATGCCGGACGCATTGACCAAGGCGGTAATTTTATCATCTGTCATAACCTGCACTAATTTTTCCACCTGCTATTTAATGTCCTGATCGGTTACAAATCCCTGGTAAACAAGTCCCGCCTCGTGAGCGGTTGCGGGGTTGCGCATGGTATCAATTTCGGTGACCGCTTCATTGGCAAAGGACGGACGAGGCTGCCCCATTGCCCGAAAAAATAGCGTTCCTCCGGCATCGAGGCGTACCATTCTTCCATCTTGGGTTTTGAAAACATTATCGAAATCCAATCCGAAAACATCCCAATTCGCCAACCAGGCATCTACTACAAAGCCATTTTTAATATCTTCGTGCTGGCAAAAACCTTTGGGAGTGTTCTTGCCTTTCTGAAAGCCAGTCATACCTTTAATTTCTCGAGAAATGATTTTGCCATCGTGTAGATAACTCTCCTGTGCCGGAATTCGCATCATGCGAAAAATTCTGTTGGCGATGAACTCAGTCGCGCAACGATCAGCGGCCTTGGGGCCAGCCTTGGCATAATCTTTCACTATAAATCGATCGCCACTTTTTTTATCCAGGTACCATTCAGCCCCTTGAGTTCCACCTGGAGATTTTCCAGTAGGTTCGAGATCAAATTCCGGTGCGCTCAAAACTTCGGTAATTTCATTGGTTGAAGCCTGCAGATCGGCGATATCGTCAGCCTCCTTCCCATGACCTTCGGCATCTTCCAGCATTAGCCTATACCCCATGAGATAAGATGGCGCTTGCTCCCCCTCAATCATGATCCAATCCCCTTCCTGGGAAGCATATTCATCCGAAGTGGGGCCACCCATTAAAATACCTTGCGGTCCGACATTTAAGGATTTCATAAAATGATCCACTTTTTCTCCGGCGGAGTTCACGATATAGGCACTGATTTTGCGTCCGCCATTTACGCCAAGAATCGGATCAAGATGCGGAGCGTTCCACCATTTGGCGCCGGCGGAGATTTCCAAAGAACGCAGTTTCTTGCCTTTGGGCAGTTTTACCCAAAGACGACCATGTTCATCCAGGTATTCGCGGTTGGTGTGGAGATTTTTGGTGAGCCCACCTTTCCAACCTTCATAACCGGTCTCACCACTTAAAGCGATCGCTTGCGGATACCCCCCTTCTCCTCCGGGCACTTGTTGCGGTCCCTTGCTGTGATGTGATTTTCCGCCACCATAACGCGGAAGCCTGTTTGGACCCCCCGGATGCTTGAAGTCCACAAAACTGTTTCCCGGCGAAAGATTTCTCTCAATGGTTTGAATTCCCGGATTCATTTCCGGGTAAGAGACGACTTCCAAGGAATGTTCTGTAACTACGCTTTTGGAGGGGTTACCTTCTCCTCGGCTGATCAAAAGGAAAGCCAAAGGCTTTATGGGGCCGAGCATGCCGAAATAGTCACCAAGCTTTTCATATTCCACTGTATTTCTTGGCTCGGCGTATTTAATCGGATTATGCCCCTTGGGGTCTTGCCATTTGCGCCAACTCTGAGTGTTACCGTCAAAGACCATTACTTGAGTATAAGCCCCATTGGGATTATGACTCAGACCACTCATGCCGGCCAACTCCGGTTTGCAACGATGTCCAAGCCAGACATCCTGGAGGTTCATTTTTTCGCCACCTGGAACGATGACAACGATTTGCTGTCCGGGTTGAGTTAAATCCAGACCTTGTTCCCCTTCAAATCTGAAAAAAAGCGAGCGACTTGTTTGGGCCTCCGGAGTAACGTAGATTTTTACCGTTTCTCTTTGGCTCAAAACTTTTTGAAGCGCCGGCGGCAGGGCCTTTGCCATTTCCGGAGTCAGTTGACCATCAGATTTCTCCAAAACCTGATTTTTATCATCATCTCCCGGCTTTTTAAACCAATTATTGAACATTGGCCTCTTCTTTTTTGATAAAGTTCTTTAATTCATTAAGATCGGCAAAATCCGGAGCGTTGAAATATTGCGCTTTGATATAGTGATTATAGTTTTCCAGAGTTAAAGTTTGGAACATCAAAATATTTTCTTCTTCATTTTCCACATAAAGCGCATTGTCCATCTCGCCCTGAAGCGATTTGGCATAAACACTGTTGCCTCCTCTATCATTGAGGCTTTCAAACTTCACCAAAATCTTGTTACCTTGAACTTCAAAATCTGGACTTAGGCAGAGTAGCGCACGATCGGTCATCACGTTAACCACTATGGTCACGGGATTGTCTCTAAAAAAGTTTTCCAGTTTTTGTTTTAATGTTTGCATTTTAAATATGGTCAAGTTGGCTAAATTGGCTTGGGGTAATTACGGCTTGTTCCAAAGACTTACCTCCCAATTGGTTAATCCCCATGGACTTTAATCTTTTGATGTACCCCTTTGGATCATCACAAACAAGATATGCGGCGTCCTGCACCTTCATGGCATCGTGGAACATTACTTCGTTTCCACTGTTATAACTTACATTCATTATTTCAACCAGCTTCTTGGGGCTGACTCTTTGACTGAAGGTTCCGGGCTTTTTGGAGCCATATCTGTCGGAGCTATAACAGTAACAATCCATGCGCTCAAAAACTTCCGGAGGAAAAACAAGTGCCGGTTTACCGTGTGTGTACCATTGATTGCTCTTGGCCGATTTTTTGGTGTGGATTCTGGTAAAAACTTCCGTGGCTCCACCATCGACCATATCTGCAGCAGAGGACATCCCGCTCTCCATTGCTCCCTTGGCCCATCTGGTGGTTGTGGCGAAAAGATGCCCGGCCTTAAACATTTTCTCAAGCACTCCACTGGAGAACTGATGATAGACGCTGTGTAATCCCTTACTTCTAAGCTCTTGAACCGAATCTAAGTTAACACCTTCAGCATCGTACTCTGGATGAATTCCCGCTTTCGAACCGGCAGGATCGTGAGCTTCTTTACGAATATCTTTAAGTCTGGCTTGTTCTTTTGCTCGTGAAGCCGGTGTTACCGGTTTAAGATGCTTGACAATGCCAAGTCTTTTAGCAACTTCGGCAAAAATGGTTTTGATTTCTTCTGGTGAATACTCAACTTTCGGATCAAAAATGACACGTACTTCTCCGGATAAAGCTCGTAGCTTCTCGGTTGATGGGATTAAGACGGTTGCCTGTTTGCCATTGGTGATGACGTTAAACCTTCGCATCTCCTGGTTGACGCTCATTTTGCCTCCCTGAGGGTTTTCGTAGTTGAAATAAACAGTGTGCTTCGGAATATCACCCTGATTGGCCAGACCGGCCAAAGCTTTTTTCCAATATTTCTCACTCAAAGTAAAGCGGGCCACGGTAATCGGTTTACCCTTGAAATGTTCTTTGTGAACTTTTATGGTGTGATATTCAATGGCATCGTCATCGGATTCCACTTTGCGGCCGAACATCTAATAACTGCCATCTTTGATTTGTTCATTAACAGCAGCGATATGGGCGGCAAGCTGATTTAGCACCGGCTCGGCCTCAGCTCCAAGGTCCACCGCAGCGGCCTCAAGACCCAAAATACTCCCATCTCCCTGCTTTTCGGCAATATAATCTTCAAGCGGTTGGTCATTTTCTTTTAGGTGGAAGTTACCGTTTGCTCCAACTTGCAGAGTCTTTGTTTCCACCAAGTTGCTCTTGAAATTCAAGTTCATTCGAATGGATTGATCGGTGTTGATCCAGATTTGCACCGCGAAATCCTCATTCAGGTCTATTATCTTTTCATCATGACCATTAATTTGGTAGCGAATAGGGGTTTGGTGATTGAAGTTACCATTGTTGAAAATCTGAATAAAATCATGATTAACCTGCTCAACCGCGTCTTGTTGCAAGCCCGTAACTCCCTCATCGGAACCGGCCTGGGTTTGAGTATCCAGTTCTGCTTCAATTTTTGTTAAAAGCTGTTTGAACTGCTCCGGATCGGTCGTCGCCTGGGCATCCAGCAAGTTACTTAAACTCTCTTTCAACTTTATCACCTCCTGCTGAATTTTATCCTCAGCCGCAAGTTTGGTGTAGGAAGTGCTGTGTATGATTTCATTTTTAGCGTTTTGGATCAGAACCAACCACTTTTTCTTCATTAGATCCAAGTATTTCAGATAATAATCCAGCTTCTGTTTTTCAAATTTTAGTTGTTGCCAAAGGTAGGCATCTCTATCGAGATCAAGGCCGTTCAGTGCCTTGCCAAGCTCGTCATATAGAGCATAGATTTGTTTAACTTTGGCAGAAATCAAATCATAAACTTCAGCCTTTTTCTTGTTAATATTTTTGATGGTGGGTTTCTTGGGCAACACCATGGCTTTTTCAATATCCAGGGTTACTTCACTTATGGTCATATCAACCTGTTGTTTCCATCCGAGAGCTTTCTCAATATCTTTTTTATCTATTTTAACATCTTCGCCAAGATCGACTCCCTCCAAAGTGGTGGGCAGTTCAGCCATCATTGAAGTTGCCAGTCTTTTTTTCGCTTCTGTAATCCTGTCTTCGTCGCCGGTGTTTACGGCCTCTTCATATTCTTCATAATACTTTTTAACTTCTTTTGCTTTTTCTTTATAAGGTTTTTGTTTTTTATACCATTTGATTAATCTGTAAACACCGTAGGTGCTCAAGCCCAAAAGCAGTAATAGAGCTGCCACATACTCCAGATTCCAGACATCCTCGGTTGGAGAACCTGTGACTGCGGTAAATCCCGGGTCATTGAAAATATCCATTCCCGGCTGAAATTCCTGAGCGATAGCTTGCGGAGAGATCATCAGCGCGGCCATGAAAGTTCCGGCAAGGGCTCCGCGGGCCAAAAAGCGATCCAGGTTGGCCGGAGTGAATTCCACAGCTTTGGGGTTTGAGGCATATAAGGTCTCTTCCCCGATTTTTACTCTTAATCCCAAGCGCTCACCTAAATAATCCAGGAATTTTACCAATGTAGGCGTGTGTATGGACATTCTAATTTCATCTCTATCCTGTAGTTCATCGATAAGTGCTTCCGCTGTTTGAGCTTTTGGCCCTTCAACTTTTTCTTCAACGCTTCTCTGCATTCCACGACGAATCTGATCAATTTTCAATTGGCCGTCTTGGTCCAGTTCTTCGGCCGTAGCCAAAGCGTTTGCTTCGCCGAAAAATTCGTCTTCGGCGGCACGAGCATCCAGCTCCTTTTGCAGTGCCTCCAAATCTTCTGGAGTTAAGTCATCTGGTTGTCTTTTGTCTTCGGCCATTTTGATTATGGTAGTTTACTAAAAATGGTATCAATGCTTGCTTTTGCTTTGTCTTGGGTGGAATTGTCGATATTCACAATGGTAGGAGGAGGTAAAAACTTTCCTTTTTTCTGTGCTCCAACCGCTCCAGAAGTATATTCAATCTTGCCAACACCTATGGACGTAGGATTATCAATATTGACGAAAATATAGTGTTTAGGATTGTTTGGATTATCTTGATCAATTACAAAGTAGACCTGAACAAGCTCACCGGTAGTATTATTTCTGAGTTGAGGAGCTTCCCAGGTGTCGGTGTGAGTGAATAAACTTGGTCCTGTATGCTCAAGTGTAGCTTCTTTTGCCAGTTTGTATTTGCCGTTATCCAGTGTTTCAATAATTTTGATAATTTCCTCCGGTTTGTATGGAGGTTTTTCCGGCGGCTTTGGCGGCGGTGCTACGACCGGCGGCTTTGGCGGCGGTGCTACGACCGGCGGCTTTGGCGGCGGCGCTACGACCGGCGGCTTTGGCGGCGGCGCTACGACCGGCGGCTTTGGCGGCGGCGCTACGACCGGCGGCTTTGGCGGCGGCG
>CAYLHX010000019.1:0-29652 GCA_964383675.1 uncultured Candidatus Peribacteria bacterium
CCGGCAACAAAATCTTACGTACCACCTCTTCCACTCCCTTCTCGGAAAAGCGCAGCGGTTCGGCCCGCACCACCGGAGAATTCATCAGGTAAAAACGTAAAGCATCGGCACCATACTTATTGAAAATCTCATCCGGATCGGGATAATTTTTAAGCCTTTTACTCATTTTTTTACCATCTTCCGCCAAGACCAGCCCATTCACAATCACATTCTTAAATGGCACCTTCTCAAACAAGGCGGTTCCCAAAACCACTAAGGTGTAAAACCAGCCACGCGTCTGATCCAAGCCTTCGGCGATAAACTCCGCCGGAAAATTTTGCTCAAACTTTTCCTTATTTTCAAAAGGATAATGTTGCTGGGCATAAGGCATCGAACCCGACTCAAACCAACAATCCAAAACCTCGGGAATTCTCTTATAAACCCTCCCATCTTTCTCAATTTCCACCTCATCCACAAAATGCTTGTGCAAATCCTCCACCTTTTTTCCGGAGTACTGCTCAAGTTCCTCGATACTACCGATACAAATCAAATCTCCGGACTCTTCGTGCATCCAAATGGGCAAAGGCGCCCCCCAATAACGCGTTCTACTGATACACCAGTCGCGGGCATTTTCCAGCCAGTCGTGAAAACGACCATGACCCACATGATCCGGCACCCAATTAACTTGAGCATTCTCCTCAAGCATTTTGGCCTTGATGCGATCAATTCTCACAAACCAAGCATCAGTGGCATAATTTAAAAGCGGAGTGTCACAACGCCAACAGTGCGGATAGGAGTGAGTATAAGGCTTGGCCTCAAACAATTTTCCGGCAGCCTCCAACCATTCCGCCACCTTACGATCGGTGGACATATGGTCCTTTTTAGGTTTTGCCTCCAATCCTTGAAAATCATCAACCTCAGGTATAAAGCTACCATCCATATTCACATGACGAATCACATCTCCACCATCAGATTGACCATGCAATTTGGAAAACTCCATATCATCCTCACCGTAACCGCCGGCAATGTGTACCACACCGGTTCCCTCGGCATCATCCACGAATTCACCAAAATGCACAGTAAATTTCCCATCGTTTTTTAATTCGGCAAAATATGGGAACAAAGGTTCATAAGTAAGATTTTCAAGCTCCTCAGCCTTCACCTCACGCACCAACTCATATTCGCGCTCACCAAAAACTTTTTCCGCCAGATTTTGTGCCAAAATAAAATATTCACCATCAGTTTTATAGAGTCCATAGACCACTTTTTTTCCTACTGCCAGATACATGTTTCCCGGAAGCGTCCAAGGGGTGGTCGTCCAGGCTAAAATGTAAACCTCACCATCGGAGGCGAACTTCGCGGAATCATCCAGTTTAAATTTGGAAGTCACCGAATAATCCTTGATATCCTGATATCCCAGTGTCACCTCAAAATTGGAAAGAGGTGTAGCGCAACGCGGACAAACATGCATCGATTTTCGTCCACGGTAGATTAAGTCCTTATCCCAAAGCTGTTTAAAAATCCACCAAATGGTCTCCATATAAGGAGGATCCATAGTTTTATAATCATTCTTAAAATCCACCCATCGCCCCATCCTACTCACTGTGGATTCCCACTCATTGGTATACTTCAAAACGCTGGCCCGGCAAGCCTCATTAAAACGACCGATTCCATAATTCTCTTCAATGTCCTTCTTGGTATTCAAATCCAGCTCCTTTTCGATCAAATTCTCAATCGGCAAACCGTGACAATCCCAGCCGAAACGTCGCTCCACCCGATGCCCACGCATGGTTTGATAACGTGGCACCACATCTTTCATGGTACCCGCCAAAATATGGCCATAGTGAGGCAACCCGGTAGCGAATGGCGGCCCATCGTAAAAAACATACTCATTATCTTTAGGTCTCATCTCAATCGATTTCTCGAAAGTTTTATTTTCTCGCCAGTAACTAATCCACTTTTCCTCCATCGTAGGAAAAGACTCTTTCGGGTTAACTTTCTTGAACATATTTAAAAAGGTTTAGCAACTTCTTTCTCAGGAAGTTTAACAAAAAAAAATTGACTGAGCAAAATAAATAAATAGACTTAACATCCGAAGTAAATATTTAATCATTCAAAATGTTGGGAACAGCAAGACAACTTGGCAGACACGAAACGGCAACCATCACTACCGCAGTGGATACAGCCTTAAGAGCTGTCAACGCCGAAGAGGGCAACACTATCTGGTTTACACAGGAAACCAGGAGCATCATTGGCGCAAAATGTCTCTCGGTAATAGCAAGCGTAGCATCGGGACAGATCGAAGCAAGTACCTGGAGAAGTCAATTAGAATACGAGGTCAATGGAGAATTTGAAGCTTACATTCCGCAAGGAATAAGGACAAAAGCCAAAGCAAAAATAATCGAAACGTTAAGCTCACTCCCCAGCTTAAGTGGTATTCTGGGATAAAACTACTCAACATCCGACTCCCGCCTCCAACGTTCATTCAAAGCCCTGGTGTTTGACGGGTGGTTCTTAATGGCATCAATCGCCTTAAGCGCCCAATTGTTTGCCACAGTCTTTCTTTTATCCTCAGGCATAGAATTCCCCACAATACTTCCGGCAATAGTTCGCAGAAAAAGACCACTAAGAGTATTAAAAAGCATGGTGCGTTCCCTGCTTTTATCCAAGGAAACCGGAAAGTACTGCCCAATAAGAGCTACAGCCTCATCAACCAACAATCTGGCAACACTTTCTAAATTTGGTGCACCGAATTTAATCCTGGTCTCTCGTTCGGCAAGCTCCAAATAGTTTGAAACCAGTACACTCATATCAGCCTCTCGGCTTAAATCCAACTGCTCTTCACGACTTTTTCGCATCTTATCAAACTCTTGAGCCGAAAAAGAAACCAAATGTTTGTTCTCAGAATAAGCACCAAAATTTATCGCCTGTTTAACATACCTCCCCTCACTATCTACCTCCAAAATCTCAAGCTCTACAAGACACTCAAGAACCCAAGCCAAAGAGATATTCCTGATTCCATCAATCACAATCTCTTCAGTACCGGGCCGGAATTCAAGAACATCACCGGGTACAGCCATTTTTACACGATGGGAAATACCATCTATTTGCTCCGCCAGAGACCGGTCGTTTCCGTCAAGACTCCAATCGGCGTATCTCTTTGGCCTTATACCTCCCGGCAGATCATCCAGTTCGTGATGAAATTCAGTCATAAAATAAACCGACCAATAAATTAAATAGGTCTAAAAGTATAATAAATCACCGCCAAAAGCAACTTATTTCTAACCGCAACCGCCACAACCTCCGCATCCGCTCGGCCCACACCCCTCTCCCGAAGAAGCAATCCCCAACTCATAAGCATCCACCAACTCTTCAGCCAGACCGATGTATTTCTCGGGAGTTAAAGCTGATAAAATCTTTTTATCCGCCGCGGGAATCTCCAAGGATTTCATAAAAGCAGCCAATTTGGCCTTGGTAATACCAGCTTTACCACGAGTCAAATCTTTCAACTTCTCATAAGCCTTCGGCACCCCGTGCTTACGCATCACCACTTGAATCGGCTCTGCCAAAACCTCCCAACGATCCTTCAGATCATCTTGAATAATTTTTTTATTCACTTCGCACTTTGAGAGCCCTTTTATAGTAGATTTATAAGACAAAACCGAATAAGTAAATGCAGTGCCGATGTTTCTCTGAACCGTAGAATCGGAAAGATCCCGTTGAAGACGAGAAACCGGCAATTTAGCCGACATGTGCTCAAGCAAAGCATTAGCAAGACCCAAATTACCTTCTGAATTCTCAAAATCAATCGGATTCACTTTGTGTGGCATAGTTGAAGACCCCACCTCCCCCGCCTTCACCTTCTGACCGAAATAACCAAGGCTAATGTAGCTCCACATGTCACGATTAAAATCCAAAACAATATTGTTTACACGCTTAATGGAATCAAAAACACCGGCAAATGTATCGTGAGGCTCAATCTGAGTTGTATACTGATTGAATTCCAACCCCAAATTTTGAACAAATTTTTTGCTCGAATCAATCCAGTCAACTTCGGGATAGGCCACCAGATGAGCATTATAGTTCCCAACAGCACCATTTATCTTACCGGTCATACAACTATAAGAGGCCAAAATAGTCATTTCCCTCTCAAGACGTGCAACAAAATTGATCAATTCCTTCCCCAGAGTCGTCGGAGAGGCCGTCTGTCCATGCGTTCTGGAGAGCATTGGCAAAGCCTTATACATCACCGCCACTGAATAAATTTCCTGTACAAGTCCGCTCAAGATAGGCATAAGCTCGCGCTCTAAAGCATCACGCACCATACAGGCATAAGCCAGGTTGTTAATATCCTCGGAGGTACAGGCAAAATGGATGAACTCCAAATACTTTTCAATAGGCCCATCCTTGAGCTTTTCTTTAATAAAATACTCCACCGCTTTCACATCATGATTGGTAGTCCCCTCGATCTCTTTTATCCTCTTTGCGTCCACAACATCAAACTGTTCGTATATACTACGTAAAATACGCAGTTCTGTCGGCTTAAGCTCAACAGTCCCCTTCAAACTTAGATCATTGAAAAGAAAAATAAACCATTCAATTTCAACAAGAGTGCGGTAGCGCATCAAGGCGGCCTCCGAAAAATATTGCGAGAGGTATTCCACCTTCGAAGCGTAACGACCATCCAAGGGAGATACACAAAGTAACCTATGCTCGTCGGACATGACTTAAAATTAAGAAATATTAAACTTCAAACTCCTTTTTCACAGCTGCAATCCTAGCCTTAAGCTTATTTTGCAGCTCGGGATTTTTCAGAGCCAAAATACGTACAGCGGAAAGCGCGGCATTACCCGGATCGACAACAGCCATCACAGGGGTATCACTCGGCATCATTAAAGTACTGTTAATGTTCACCGAGAAATCATCCTTGTCCTGAAAAGGCGGACACGCAAGCACCGGATGAATACTGTTGGCAGCGGTCACGCCGGAAAGGCCATTAGAACGACCGGCAATAGTAATATAGACAAGCTCGGTCTCGCTCTCGTTATTTTCGCTCACAATCTTGAACACCTTCTCCGGAACTTTATGCGCGGAAGCCACAATAATTTCCGAACCAACCCCCCATTCACTTAAATTACCCGCTATTTTTTCTGCAAACTCAGTATCGGACTTCGATCCAAGTAAGAAAACGACTTTCATAATAAATGAAATTAAGATTTAAAAGTATTTTGCCAAGTTGTGTTCCAAGCGTTGATTAACATCACCCACCTGAGCCTCAAATTTCTGACCGGTAATAAGTTCATAAGCCTCAATGTAGCGACGTGCCGTTTCAGCACGAATCTCATCTGGCACAACCGGCACCTCTCCATCTCCTGTAAAGCCATGATCCGCCAGCCATTCACGCAAATATTCTTTATCAATTTTTTTCTGCTCCTCGCCTCGTGCCAATCTCTCTTCATACTCATTGGCAAACCAAAAACGTGAAGAGTCCGGCGTATGAATCTCATCGATCAAAACAATCTCCCCTTCGGGGGTAAGCCCAAACTCATACTTGGTATCCACCAAGATAATCCCCTGTTTTGCAGCAATCTCCACTCCTCTCTCGTAAAGTTTCATTGAAGCCTCAGCCATAAAATCAAACTGTTCCTCACTAATAACTCCGCGTGCCAAAATATCTTCCCTGGAGACAGATTCATCATGATCTCCTTTCTCCGCCTTAGTAGAAGGAGTCAGAATCGGTCTTTCAAACTTCTGGTTTTTTTCCAAACCGTCCGGCAGCTCATTGCCACAAAAATTTCTCACGCCATTTTGATAGTGTGTCCATACGCTGGTGCTGGTAACTCCGGTAATATAACCACGTACTACCATCTCCACCGGTAGTGCCTGGCATTCTTTGGCCACCACCACATTTGGATCCGGGAATTCAATAACATGGTTACCGATAATATCTTTGGTATTTTCAAACCAGAATTGGGCAATTTGATTGAGAACCTGTCCTTTAAAAGGAATCGTAGTAATTATACGGTCAAAAGCCGAAAGTCTGTCGGTAACGATTAGAATTCTTCGACCATCCTTGGAATAGTTATCCCGCACCTTTCCCTCATACTTGTTACCCAAAGTCGGCAAGTCGGTACCGGTTAAACAAAACTGAATCTGCTGGAGGATTTGGTCTAAAGAAAGCATGTTTTTTGGTTATAAAATTTGACTAGATAATAATCAACATTACCCCGATGATGCAACACAAATCCTAAATCACACAATTATTACAACCGAATTGCAAGAGAATAATTTTTAAAGCCTCTACCAATATCTCCAAATTTCACCTATATTTTACGCGGATTTTTTAACTACGGTAGCGAATGTCTCAAAACAACAATCTTACAGTGGTGCTTGGCGCCCAGTGGGGAGATGAAGGCAAAGGTAAGCTGATCGACATCCTTTCGGAAGAGTATGACATTGTGGTACGAGCCGCGGGCGGAGCCAACGCCGGTCACACCATTTATTTACAAGACCCGGAAAATCCGGAGAAGAAGAACAAGTTCGTTTTTCATCTTATTCCATCCGGAATGCTAAACGACAATTGCATTTGCTTAATCGGCAATGGCGTTGTATTGCATCTACCAACCTTAATGGAGGAGATCGAACTGTTAAAACAGAGCAATATCGAGACCAACAACAGAATTCTTATCTCAGACAGAACTCATCTTCTTTTTGAATACCACAAAATCATCGACGGACTGCAGGAAGAGATGAAGGGCGATCAAAAAGTCGGCACCACCAAAAGAGGCATCGGCCCCTGCTATACCGACAAGGTTCGCCGCAACGGTATCCGCGTACACGACCTTAATGATTGGGAAAAATTCGAGGAAAAATACTTCAATAATCTTGCAATACTACAAAAAATGTATGGCAAATTTAAATACGACAGTGCCAAAGAATTAAGTGAACTAAAAGAAATAGCTGCAAAAATCAGACCAACCATTGTCGACAGCGCCTACTACCTGAACCACGCCTTAGAAAAAGGACAAAACATTCTTATAGAGGGTGCCAACGGCGCGATGCTCGACGTTGATCATGGCACCTATCCTTTTGTAACATCTTCCAACCCAACTATAGGTGGTATCGCCACCGGCACCGGACTGGCCCCAACCAAATTCCAGAACATTATCGGTATCATGAAAGCCTACACCACGCGCGTAGGTAGTGGCCCTTTTCCTAGTGAACTTAATGATGATCTCGGCAGTCAAATACGCGAATCCGGCGGTGAATATGGCGCAACCACCGGTCGTCCACGCCGCTGCGGCTGGTTCGACTCCGTGGTTGGTAAATATTCAGTCATCATCAATGGAATGACTGAAATAAATCTGACAAAATTGGACGTCCTAACCGGAATTCCAACTCTCAAAATAGCTACCGCTTACAAATACAACAACGAATACATTCCCCTCTTCCCGGCAAGTCCGGAAATTTTTGACGACTTGGAAATCGAGTACATCGAGATGCCGGGTTGGCAGGAAGATTTAAGTAAAATTCGTTCTTACAACGAACTACCTGCCAACGCCAAAAGCTATGTGGAAAAGATTGAGGAACTTATTGGCTGCCCGGTAAGCTCTATCGGAGTTGGCGTTGAAAGAGGCGACATCATTTTCAAGTAATCGAGAATACGTTTTACAAATATGGCAAGGCTTTTTGTCCCAGCAATTTGACAAACTAATGGCTGACCAATAGGCTATTTGGGCAAATAGTTTACATATTTAACCCATTACTTATGTTTACAAAAAAACTATTAAATTTATTAAGTAAAGCTTCGCTCTTACTGGTACTTGCCATAGCATTTACCGCTTGCAGCGGAAACGATGAGGAAACAACCGACGTGGAAACCGAGGAACCGATTAAGATTGGGGCCATTCTTCCCCTAACCGGTGACGGTGCCGCCTACGGTGTGCCAATGCAGGCAATCGCTCAAGTCGCCGTTGAGGATATCAACGCCAACGGTGGCGTAAATGGTAGAATGCTTGAATTCATCTGGGAAGATGGAAAATGTAACGGTCAAGACGCTGCCGCTGCCGCGGAAAAACTTATAAATGTGGATAAAGTTGAAGTTATCTACGGTGGATTTTGTAGTAGTGAAACCTTGGGAGCCGCTCCAAAAGCCGAGGCCGCAGGCGTGGTAATGCTTTCCCCAGGCTCCAGCAGTCCGGATGTAACAAATGCCGGTGACTATATTTTCAGAAACTACCCATCCGACACAGCGCAAGGAGAAATCTTGGCACAATTGGCTACAGAACTCGGCTTCCAAAAAGTTGGAGTACTAACAGAAGAAAATGATTACACCATCGGATTGGAAGAATCTTTCAAATCCACCTTTGAAGAAGGTACCGGAGTAGTAGTTACAGAGAGCTTCCTGCCGACAGACACAGATTTCAAAGCCCAAATCACCAAGATGAAAGGTGAAGGCGTAGACGCAATTTTTGTTAACCCTCAAACGCCTGCAAAGGCCGATCTACTATTCAAACAGCTTAACGAGCAAGGTTTGGGAGATATCCAACTGCTTGGTAACGATGTTGTACTTGGTTCGACAGACATCCTGGCCAACTACCAAGATTTCGTAGAAGGTATGCTTGGAGCTGAAACCACATTCAATACCGACCATCCGGGATACACAAAACTGGTCAATGGTTACAAAGCTAAAACCGGTGAAGCAGAGGTTCCATTCATGACCTACGGAGCAACCAGCTACGACGCTATCCATCTGCTTGCCGAAGGTATCGGAGCGGTTGGTTACGACGGCGCTAAACTGAAAGACTGGTTATACAGTGTTAACGGTTGGGAAGGTGTTGCCGGAACTTTGACAATAGATCAAAACGGTGACCCTGAAGCCGGACACAAGCCAAGAATGGTTCAAGGTGGTGTAACAGTTCCATACATGAATGAAGAGGCTGAAACCACCGAGGAAGAGACAACTGAAGATACTGAAACCCCACCATCACTTGAGACAGAATAGACAAAGAAGTGACTCAAAATTATATCAAAAGCCCCGTATCATTACGGGGCTTTTTGTTTTGTCTATCAAACAAAGTTTGTTAGAATACCGCCGATAAAATAAAACTTCAAGCGAGCTAATGGACATCCTGTTACAAATACTGATCATCGCCACCATCTCAAGTGCCATTTACGTGCTCATTTCTATCGGCCTGACTTTAACCTTCGGCGTTCTGGAATTCATCAACTTCGCCCACGGTGAAATGGCTATGATCGGTGCTTACACCTTCTTCACCAGTTATATTCAATTTCAAATTCCGCTGGTAATTAGTTTAATTATCACAGCACTCACGGTAGCCGCCCTGGGCATTTTGATAGAACGCCTCACCTTTCGGCCGGTCCGGGATAAGCAAGAGTTTATCCCCTTGGTTTTGGCCATCGGAGTTTCAATCATCCTACAATCCGCCGCCATCATGATTTACGGTGCCGGCAGCAAAAATTACGCGGTGGACGGAGCACTACCGACCATCTACACTTTCTTTGACGGCAAAGCCAGCATCACTCTGCCGCAAGTTCTGATTATAGCAACAGCAATCATTCTAACCACGGCCCTTTGGGCTTTTTTAAAATATAGCAAGACCGGTAAAGCCATCCGCGCCGTATCCGACAACAAAGAGGTAGCAGCGATTATGGGAATCAATGTCGATAAAACAATTACCACACTTTTCGCAATCGCCGCCGGCCTGGCCGCAGTTGCCGGAGTCCTGGTAGCCTTTGACCAAAACCTGCACCCACGCATGGGAATACTTATAAGCATCAAAGCCTTCGCGGCAATTGTTCTTGGTGGTGTTGGAAAATTTCACGGGGCTATTATAGGCGCTATCATCATTGCGTTCACCGAAAATCTGGTAGTCGGACTCACCGGCATCAGCGCCAGCTATAAAGAATTAATCGTATTCACTCTCTTTATTTTTATAATACTCGTTAAACCTTACGGCATCTTCGGCGGCCGCAAGGAGGAAATGGAAAGTCGCTAATATGGATTACATTTATCACCTACTAATTCTGATCACCATCTACGTCACCTTCGTGTCTACCATGAACGTGATCGTGGGGAATTTGGGGATTCTCTATCTGGGACATCCAGCCATGTTCGGCATCGGCGCCTATACTTTTGCCATCTTAACCACCCAACACGGCTACGGTTTCTTCACAGCCCTACTGGCCGCCGGCATCATCACAGCTCTGGCCGGCTTTCTTTTAGCTTTACCAACTCTACGTCTAAAGAGCCACTACATCGGCATGGCCACGCTGGGCTTTTTAATGATCGTGCACGGACTGTTTGTGAATCTAAGAGATCTAACCCGCGGAGCCTTAGGCATTCCGGGAATACCCAAACCAAACATTTTCGGTCACAGCTTCAGTACCAATTTGGAATTTCTACTGGTGAGCCTTTTGATCTGCGCTCTGATTGGAGCAATTTTTTATCGTATAATCAATTCCCCTTTCGGCAAAGTTATCGAAACCATTCGCGAAGATGAAACCGCCGCCAAAACTCTGGGCAAAAATACCGCGAAGTACAAGATTCAGGCTTTTGTGCTGATCTCCTTTTTCGCCGGCATCATGGGCGGTGTTTACGCCTCCTATATCGGCTTTATCAGTCCCTGGAATTTTGCTTTGGACCAACTTATCATCCTCATAGCCGCGGTAATCATCGGAGGCATGGCCTCCTTCTGGGGCAGCGTGGTCGGTGCGGCCTTAATTATTTTATTACCGGAGCCGCTACGTTTCATGGATCTGCCTACCGATATCGTCGGCGCAATGCGCAATGCCATTTACGGACTCTTGGTTATTTTATTCATGATTTTTAAACCCAACGGCATTCTGGGTAAACGCACTAACATTTTCTCAAAATAAAGATGGAAGACCTTCTGGAAATTCAGGGAGTAAGCAAAAGCTTCGGCGGGGTAAAAGCCGTCGACAACTGCAGCTTTGCTGTTAAGAAGAACACCATAACCGGTCTTATCGGCCCCAACGGTGCCGGCAAGACCACGATCTTCAACATTATCTCCGGTCTCCTCAGCGCCGACGAGGGCAACATCTATCTCAACGACAAAAATATTATTGGATTAAGCCCCCACAAACGCGCCCACTTAGGCTTGGGGCGAACTTATCAGGCCATCAGGGTTTTTCCGGAATTAACAACGCTGGAAAATATAGTAGTTGCCTTTCAAAACAATAAGGAAAGACTGCTCGACTGTTTTACCTCTTTCAAAAAGCATCAAAAAATTCTGGAGCAAAAGGCCATGGATCTTTTAGAAAGTGTCGGGCTGGAAGAAAAGGCCAATTTGAAGGGTTATGAGCTCTCATATGGTCAGAAAAAGTTGTTGGAAATTTTGCGCATCAAGGCCGGCAACGCACATTTCATATTGCTGGACGAACCCACCGCCGGCATCAATCCTACCCTCATTAAGAAAATCACCGCCCAGATCAAAGAGTTTCAGAAAGAGGGAAAGACTGTCCTAATCGTGGAACATAATATGCCCTTTATAATGAACCTTTGCGACACCATTATCGTAATGGACAACGGGGCCAACATCGCTGAGGGAAAACCCAAAGAAGTTCAAAAAAACCCACGTGTTTTGGAAGCCTATCTCGGATCTAAAAAATAATTCTTATGCTGAAAATTGAAAATCTCACCGCAGGCTACGGCAAAGGGCCGGAGATCATCAAAAATATCGACATCGAAGTGAACGATGGCGAAGTGGTTTGTATTATCGGTCCCAACGGAGCCGGGAAATCCACGATTCTAAAAAGTTTGTTCGGCTTCACCGATGTCCGCAGCGGCAAGATTGATTTCTTCGGCGAAGATCTGGTAGGCCACAAAACTGATCAGATCATCCGCAAAGGAATTTGTTACGTGCCACAGGGACGTAGCGTTTTTCCTTCTATGACCGTTCAGGAAAACCTGGAGATGGGTGCCTACATCGCCAACGACAAAAAAGAATTGAACAAGGACCTGGCCAGAGTTTACAGCCAATTTCCGCAGCTTTATGAGAGGAGGCAGCAGGTGACGCGCGGCCTCTCGGGAGGTCAGCAACAGATGGTGGCCATCGGCCGCGCCTTAATGATCCGGCCAAAGCTATTACTTTTGGACGAACCGTCTATCGGCCTGGCTCCAAAAATTACCGAAGAGGTTTTTCAAAAGTGTCTTGAGATCAAAAAGACCGGCACCTCGATTCTAATGGTCGAACAAAACGCCAATCTGGCCCTGGAATATACCGACCGCGGCTACGTCCTCGAACTCGGCGAAAACCGTCTCACCGGCAGCGGCAAAGAACTCTTGAACAACAAAAAAGTCGGTGAACTTTATTTGGGGAAATAGACTCTGGCTAATAAGCAACAACCTGATCACCCGACCAGGCAAAATAATTATTATTGTAATAATGAAATGATTGATCCAATTGCCTTTCGGAAGCAGTGTATTTAAAAACCGTTACCCCCACATACTGCTTTCCAAGACGTTCTGTGTAAGGCATTTTAAAATTATCAGCACAAACGGTTAAACCCAAAAACTTCAACAAATCAGGCTCAAGGCTAATATGATTTTCTACCAACACATAACCACCATCCTTCAATCTATTTACAATTGCAGCCAAAAGCTCTCTACAAGCAAAGTAATGTCTCTTTGAAAGAGATGGGTCATTCATTATCTCTCCACGAGGAATTAAATCATGACAACCACTACCATTTTCAAAAACTTTAGCGGCAGATATCACATCAACTTTTTCAGGAATCATTTCAACAGCATTGCCAAGACCCAATAAAACCCCATTGCCACCTTTATAACCACCTATATCCGACATATAAGAATAACCGGACAACTGCCCCCCAAAGCGAGCCCCAAATTTATCACCAAACTTTCTTAAAGTATCACCACCAACTTCATAGTGACTCACATCGCCATTAATAGCCGGAATTTTAGGCAAAAAAGTATCAAAAGTATCACCACTATCAATCTGTCGCCAAAATTCTACAATATCATCAGCCTCATAGCCGGATCGCACCAGCAAAAGTGTTAAAAAATAATAGTAATAAGCAGTACATCCCTTCATCCCCTCAAGCCCCAGAATGATTCTATATAACCCTTCATGCACATCATCAATGGAATCATTTTGATCATACAAAGCTTTCAAAACAATTCGGCTAACATCCTGTGATTTCTGAGCTGTCTCTAACATAGAATCCAAAAATAGGAAAAACTATAATATTAAGAAGCACTTCTGTCAAACGCCAGTCCAGCCCAAAGTTCTCCCCGGGGAGAACTTTTATACAAATCTAAAATGTTTTTTCAAGTGGGTCTCGTGGGTTCCCACTTGAAAAAACAACCTTCTCCTTTGGAAAGCGCAGAAAACCTTTTCTAAAGGTTTTCTTATTTCTTTCTGGTGGGCGCTGAGGGAGTCGAACCCCCGACCTACTGGGTGTAAACCAGTCGCTCTAGCCAACTGAGCTAAGCGCCCGCGAAACACAAACGCGATATTGAAGTTTCAAAAATACGCCAATCCTTTTTACCATACCGCCAAAAAACTTGCAAGAGTTACGCACCACCAAATTCACCCCAAAAGAAAACCATTATCCTTAAGCCACTTTTCGCACTCCTTGTAATTCGGCATCGCCTGTTCAACCAAAGCCCAAAACCGCTTGGAATGATTAAACTCCCGCAAGTGCGCCAGCTCGTGCACACAGACATAACGAAAAACCTCCTTCGGCGTAAACAACAACCGGTAAGCGATATTAATATTCCGCTGACGACTACAGCTGCCAAAACGCGAACTAACCCGTTTAAAGCGGCAAGCTTTAAACCCCTCCTGAAAATACAACTGATCAAGTTCGCTCAAAACCTCCTCCAGATAAGGAGTCTGATCCTTAATGATGGTTTTCTCAACCAGATCGCGAATCTTCTCCTCCCGCTCGCTCCCCCGCAAATTCGCCGACAACTTCACCTCAATCACATTTTCACGCAGCTTCACCCGCGTCTTGTTCAGAAGCAAATCCGCCGAATTCTTGATAACCAGATCATAAACTTTGTTGTGCGTCACCACCTGTCCCCCATTTTTATATTCAAAGCGATAAACCATTTCCCCGGCATTGGCCAGCTTCTTATTGGCCCACTTTAAAAACTTCTCCATCGTGTCGGCCAGCCGCTTACCGTGCAGATAACGGCTGATGGTCATGTGAATCACCCCCTCCTTGATATTCACGCTGGAGGTAAGCCGCAAACTCTTGCGATATTTGATCTCAAAGGTACGTTCGCCGACTTGTAGATGTTGTGGAAGATTCATTTATTTCATTATATCAAATAATAGTTGTAATTTTACATGACATTTGCTAACATATAACTAGAAAAGGCTTTCGGCCCGTGGTTTATATACCACACCTAGCGGGAAGTCTTTTTCTCTTATCCGCCGGGGAATATTGAAATAAGATGTTTTTGCCCATTTCGCTTATCCTCTTTTATTTGAACAAAAAACAATTCCTTATCCTTAGTTGAACCAGCAAACCTATGCAAAATCTCATTAGATTTATTCGGATTTTCTTTAGTGGTTGGTTCAAAGTTACTATGACGGATTAGTTCGATTCCAGCTTCGAAAAATTTCAACCTCCTCATACGATCTTGCCACTTTTGCTTATCCCATAAATGTTGCCAAAATAACGCCAGAAATATTTTATCTTTCTTGAAATAGGCAGACCGAACATATGGCCTACGCTTTGATTTACTTATTAATTTTTTGTAGATAACGAAAGCTTTTTTGCGCACCTCATGAAAATCAGTACCTTCAAGCTTCTTCACCTTGACCTGATAAATCTGCATGATTATATAGTTCTACTGCTTCTTTCAAATTCCCTACAGCTTCTTTTTCTGTCATTCCAAAACTAGAAACATCCACATTTAGACATTGTGCAACACAATATTTGCCTTCCTTCCAAACCGCATACTTTAAATTCAGCTTTTTCGCCATAGCATTTATTAATTCATAATAATTTTACGCCCCCAAAACAATAAGTCAAAATGGAGCGCATACTACTGCTACTCAATAAGCTTCGTCGCCTCCTCAGCATCGGCCTCATTCACCTGCAACTCAATATGACCAGTATTGTCTGAAAACACGGCGTGAGTATTTACCAGCGCCTCATTTTTCAAAAAACAACGAATTCCATGAGCTTCCAGGTGCCCTTTCAAAATGTGGGCCTCGGAGGTGGTTAGAGAAGTTTTGATTGTGACAAGTTTGCTCATAACATTTATTTAAACCATTTCTTTGCATTGGGGTTGCGGTGAGGACAACCCGGCCAACAACAAGGTCGGCGCTTTCCGGCGCTCAAGTTTTCCTGAGCAATTCTAATTCGACGAGCTCTGGTCTCTGCCTGCTTGGCGGAATCCACCCAACAGATCCACTCATTGCGCGCTATAGGCGTAATATCTTCCCATGTTGAAAGAGCCGCTTCGACAGAAGTGATAGCCTTCTCCAAATCGGCCGGCAAATCGTGCAGTGCGCCACCTGTTGGTGCTTTTTTGTTCATATTATCTTTTACTAACTTTTAATTGTTATTCGCTTTGTCTTTTAACTTCACTTAAGCCATATCCACCAACTCCACCAGCCGCAAAAGCTCCCAATGTTTTCAAGATTTCGAAAAATACATCCTTATTACCAGTAGTCACTAAATATACCGTCAAAAAAATAAATAACAAAACTCCGGTAACAAAATAAGCCATATTATATTTTCTTTTTGACCTCCCATCTTCAAATCGATTGGTGGCCTCAAGCTTCATGATTTCAATACCATGCGTAATATGATCTTTATCAACCTTATCCAGAAAAGGCGGGTACATAGGCCCGCCACCTTTCATAACCGCCATAAAAACTTCCCTAATTAATTGAGGACTCTTTTGCAGTTTCTCAATAATTTCTTGAGGGTCTTCGGGCCCTCCATCTTGATTTGCACTTTCAGACCTTGCCGGAAGTTTTTCTTCTTCAGTTTCAGTTCCCGTTGCTCTATCGCTTTTACTTGGGCTTTCGTCCATATGTGAATTTGATAAATGAATCAGCAAAATCTTTAACAAAAAAATCATTCAACTTCTTGCCTACAACATTACCAATATAGATAGTTGCAGCAGTTTTCAGAAGCTCCCTCTGCAAAAAATCTCCGTTGTGTCCCTCCGACATTTTTCTGGCTGTTGTCTTCATGTACAAATTATAGTCCCTGTAAGATAAAAATCAATAATTGAGAGATTTTTTGTGGTGTTGGCAATTGAACAACACTTGTTACGAAAGATCATAGAACTACTCACACCCATAGCCATCATTATCTCTATCCAAATCATTCATTTTCCTACTCAAAAACAACCGTGGTTCACCGTTGCCAAAATAGTTCTCCTTCCATTCCCTAATCACAAAGCCCAGCCGCAGATAAATTAGCAAGGCCGGCGTGTTGGCGGGATGCACCAAAAGAAAACACTCTTTATCACCGATTCGCTCAAGCAACTGCTCCATAGCCTGCCTGGCAATCCCCTGCTGACGATACTCCGGCACAATGGTCAATCCGTTAATCAAAACCGCCCCATCCTGCTGATTCTTATAGGAAATGGTCCCAATCGTTTTGTCGTCGCGGACAACAAAAAACACCTCACTCTCGCGAATATATCTCTTATACCCCTCCTCATCCTGACAAGGCGCAAAAAACTTACTCGCCGCCACCCGCTCCAACTCTCGCAAGCGTTCCCAATCATTCAGGCTGATTTTTTGGAAGGTGAGCATGGGGGGGGGTATTACTATTTGAATAAAGCAGTTCTTGGGTCATATCTCCGAAAGACGATGATACCATTCCTTCCTCCTAACTTTTTTGTGTATTCACCATCAAAAATTGTAAACCTTAATCCCAGCTTATCAGAAGTATAGTAATACTGTTGTAATAACTTGATGCGCTCTTCTGTTTCTTTAATATTAGGTCTGATTCCTTTCTTTGACAAAAACAAATCAATAATCCTCCCCCTGTCAGCAAATACATCTGACAAAATAACATCATTTACCCCAAACAAACCTTGAAAAGGCTTATAACCACAAAAGTCAAAGATAAATATTGTAAGCAAATGTATAGGGTCAGAATTGCTGGTTGTCAATTGGTCATGAATTTGCTTAATATGGTCATCCTTTGACTTAAAATGAGACACACCTCAAGTAAAATGGTAACTAAATTCACATAAACCATCATCAAATTTAAAGTCAGCACTGGAAGAAAAAATATCATCAGGGCGACGAGCCCCCAATTCTTCAGAATTTTCTAACAAAAATCCTCTTCCCTTCATCCATGGAAAAACTATTTTAATGAATGGTTCATTATACTTATCAATACCTAAGCCAAATCTAAACAGTCTGAACAAATTATCTTCTACATCTTTTAATAAAACTCTATTCAAATTCATAATAACAACAAACATTTTCAACAACTAAAATAGTTACAGTTTACCTATAAGCTCCAACCTCATTAATACAAGTACCTCAGCTATAATAATTCTTTACAAAAACATTAATAAAGTTATTTAAGGCTTATTTAATTTGCGTTTTTAACATACCAATTAACTCACTGATTATTTGTTTATCATGTTTAGTGCCATCTTCCTTCGCAGTAGGCTCAGTGAACAATACACCCAAACCCTTCTCAAGTATTTTTTGCTTCATGGGATCAGGCCAAGTACTCATTAAAGAATTCATAGTATGTAATGAAGCATATCTAAACATATACGCTTCATGCATTTTTTTATGATAAAGAAACTGGTTAGCAGAAAAAGCTGTTAAGTAAGCAGGCACAATAAGTGATGACATCCTCAATATAACTTGTGCAGAGGTGATCCCCTCCGTAGCTGCATCTATAAAACTATAAGTAAAATAAAAAACAACCCCCGCAAAAAATAACAAGCCAATAAACCAATAATTCGGAATAGGAATTGGGGTTTTCCATTTTAATATTTTAAGTCTGTGTATTCTACTAATTCTATGAGCTAGAGCCCTATCTTGAAAAGCCGTAGCCTGCCCTCTTATAGTACGTTCATCAATTTCTGCTTTATGCTTTAACCACTCCTGAGCCAGATCAATAGCATTTTGCAAAGCCTCTTTATTTTCAACTAAAGACAAGAATAAAGGCTCAGTACTTCTTAGAGTATTGAGCTTATTCTCTAGTTCTGGTTCTAACATAATCGCCATACAAATATCACTGTTTCTTAAAGTGTTATTTATATGATTTAAATCATTGAGGGGAACGTGGTGCTGATTAGTAATTGAATTAATGTCCAGTACATCAACTTCATTAAAATGTGTAATAAAATTTGCTAGATGGAGATTTAAATTCTCGATATGATTAACACCAACTGTATCTAAAATTTTTAAATTTTTTCCAAGCTTCTTAAGAACTGCGACTATAAATTCAATAATCTTTTTAGTCTCTGAACTAGTAACATCATGCCACAAATTAACCCCTTCATGGTCTGGGTACAATCTAGATAGATCAAACTTCTTGATTTCTTCAATACTACTTTTTATTTCATTTTTATACTGCTCAATAGTCATTTAAAATATTTGTTATACCAAATCATATACTATATCTCATCCTCACATCAAACAACCTTTTCTAAAGATTTTCAAAGATATGCTCAATAGGGATTTCCTCACTGATCAACAAAAAATGCTCGTCTGACCGACGGCATTTTTCTTGATCAGTGTCTTCCGCTCCACCGAAAACTCACGGAGTTCGTTTTGGTTACGCTTCAGACCGGAAATCTCGCTACTACCTTGGTGCCCAGGAGAGGACTTGAACCTCCACGGCCAAATAAGGCCACTAGCCCCTCAAGCTAGCGCGTCTACCAGTTCCGCCACCTGGGCCTAAAAGCACTCAAAACAAGTTTAAAAACCTAAACAAGCAAAGCCAATTTTACCAAGAGTGAAAAACTATTCCAAGTCTTTATTACTAATTAAAGTAACCGTCTTGGTAAGAATCTCGCCCGCGCGCCAAATTTTCAGCTCCAGCTGATCTCCGGGAGAATATTGACGGATGATTTTATGCAGCGGATTGTCCAGCTCGATCTCTTCACCGTTTAACTCAAAAATCAGATCCAAATCCTGAATCCCCGCCTCCTCGGCCGGACCGCCCGCAACAATACCTGGAGAATTAAGTCCACCACTCACCACCAAAGCGCCATTGGAGACCTTTTCGTCAAAAGCGCCGGTAAGATCCTCGGCCTGCTCTTCGCTCAACATCACAAAGCGCACGCCCAAAATGGGCCGGATAATTTCGCCATGCTGCTCCACACTTTCCAAAACCGGTTTCAGATCATCAATCGGAATGGCAAAACCAATCGCGTTGGCCGCCTCCGCCAAAGCCACGTTCATCCCCACAACTTCACCCTTCACATTTATAAGCGGCCCGCCACTGTTGCCAAAATTTATGGCCGCGTCGGTTTGCAACAAACCGGAGAGATTTTCAATTACGCCGGCGGTATCGTCAAAGGCGCTGATCTCACGACCTTTGGCCGAGATAATTCCCGCCGTCACCGAATTGCCATACTGCGCCAAAGCATTGCCGATGGCAAACACCTGCTGACCGATCTTCAAAGAATCGGAATTACCAAACTTCACTATCGGAAAGTTCAGATCACCAATCTCATTTTCACTCTGCGTCTCGGAAATCCGCAAAACCGCCACGTCCTCAAAAGGGTCCTCACTAACCACCTCGGCATCATAGCGCTCGCCGCTGTTTAAAAGCACCTTATACTGCGCGTCTTCAATCAACACATGTTTATTGGTAAGAATCAAACCATCTTCAGTCACAAAAAAACCGGTACCACCGGAAACTTGAAACTCTTTCTGAAGCGCATTGTCGTCCACGAAAACCTCAATCGAAACCACCGCCGGCATCACGCTCTCAATCACTTCGCTCAAATCCTCGGCATCTTTGAGAACAATGGTCTGCTCGGTATCGTCTTTAACAAAATTAGCCGCCAAATGATTAAACGCCACTCCCCCACCAACAATTCCCGCGCAAAACGCGAAAACCAAAATCAGCAAAACAGATTTGAGATCTTTCATACCATAAATCTACCTATTTTGGAAAAAATTGCAATTCGCATTTAGGAAAACTACTTGAACAATCCAGCGAAATCCATAAAAATACAGCCGGGCACGAACCTTTACAACTAACTCGCAAACTATGAGCAGTATGCAACAGCAAGATCCTCAAATCTATGAGGCAATTCAACGTGAAAAGGTAAGACAAGCCGAGGGCATTGAACTTATTCCCTCTGAAAACTATGTTTCAGAGCCGGTTCTTGAAGCCATGGGTTCGATCCTCACCAACAAATACTCTGAAGGTTATCCGGGAAAGAGATATTATGGTGGACAAGAAAATATCGACACAATTGAAAACGTCGCCATCGACAGAGCGAAAGAACTTTTCGGCGCCGAGCACGTCAACGTGCAACCTTACTCCGGCTCTCCGGCCAACACCGAGGCCTACTTTGCCATGCTGGAGTTCGGCGACACCGTAATGGGACTGAAACTGGCCCACGGTGGACACATCACTCACGGACTGCCAATCTCTTACTCCGGCAAAGCCTACAACTTCGTGCAATACGAAGTTGATGAACAAACCTGCCGTCTGGACATGGAAGAGGTTCGTAAACTGGCTCATCAATATAAACCGAAAATGATCGTTGCGGGCTTTTCAGCTTATCCCCGCGATATTGAATGGAAGAAATTCAAAGAGATCGCCGATGAAGTTGGAGCACTAACCATGGCCGACATCTCCCACACCGCCGGTCTAATCGCCGCCGGAGTTTTGGAATCACCGGTTCCCTACTTTGATGTCATAACCACAACAACACACAAAACTCTACGCGGTCCGCGCGGAGCGATGATTATGTGTAAACAAAAATATGCCGAGGCCATCGACAAAGCCGTCTTCCCCGGACACCAGGGCGGACCGCACGATCACATCATCGCCGGTAAGGCCGTAGCTTTCCAGGAAGCACTAAAACCGGAGTTCAAGGAATATGCCATGCAGATCAAGAAAAACGCTCATCACCTGGCGGAGAAATTTAAAGAGAAAGGTTATCGCCTAATCTCCGACGGAACCGACACCCACCTAATGCTGCTAGATCTCACCAGTAAAGGTGTAGGCGGCAAGCAGGCGCAGGAAGCTTTGGACGAAGCCGGAATGACAGTTAATAAAAACACCATTCCTTTCGACACCAAATCACCGATGGATCCTTCCGGAATCCGTCTGGGCACACCGGCAATTACCACCCGCGGCATGAAAGAGGCCGAGATGGAAAAGATCGCCGATTGGATCGATCAGGTTATCACCAATATTGACGACCACGAGCTGCACCAAAAAGTCAAAGAAGAGGTGAAAGAAATGTGTAAAGACTTTCCTGTTCCCGGAATAAAAGTTTAAACACGTCTCAGCACCATAATGGTAATATCGTCCATCTGACGATAGCCGTTGGCATAGGCTTTTACGTCCTCCAAAATTGAATGTTGTAGCGACATGGCGTCGGGTGAATCGCCGAATTTTTCAACAGTCTTTATTAATCGTTCAATACCGTAATATTCCTCATGACTCTTCCAAGCCTCGGGAATCCCATCACTGTAAACAACAATAAAATCACCGGGTTCCAGCGCGATACTATCCACTTTCAGGTGTTGTTCAACATTCGGCAACATACCCAGAGCAATACCGCCGGCCGGACGCAGCTCCGCCTTTTTCTCTCTCGCCTTATAGTGAATCAACTGTTCGTGACCGGCATTCACATATTTAAGTTCACTACCGCCATCCACCCACTCCATCAGACAGAGCGTCATAAACATTGTCGGCATGGTCTTGGCCTTCAGTACCCGATTAACCTCCACCAAAATTCGTTTAATATCACCCTGCGGGCTAAACCCATAAAACAAGGCACTGGCAATCGAACTGATAATTCCCGCCGGCACACCGTGACCTGTTACATCGCCCAGATACATTAAGGTTTTGTCTTCACCTACTCTCAAGAAATCGTACATATCACCACCAATCTCCTCGGCCGAGATAATGCCCGCCGAAATCTCCAAACCTTCCGGCTGCGGAATCTCCTCCTGGTCGGGAATAATCTGGTCCTGAATCTCAATCGCCAACTCCAGCTCGTGAGTAACGCGCTCCTTATAAAGCCGCGCCTCCATGCTCTCCTCCAAATCAATCGCCATCTTGTTGAAGGCCTGACCCAGATAACCGATCTCATCGTGCGACTCAATGTCCACCCGCGTCTTGAAATTGCCCTTGGCAATATTTTCCGCCCCCTCCACCAACTTGGCCACGGGCTTGGTTACATGAGAAGACATCACAAAAGATAAAAGCATACCCAGCATAATCGCAAAGAGCGCCATATAGCCGATTCGGCTCATCATCATCTCCACACGCTCATTCAGATTATGATAGTTGAAATAATAGACAACAGCATACTTCTCGCTGGCCGGAATCACCAGATACTCCATTAAAGTACCGTTTTCAAAAGCTTCGAGCTCACGCTCCTGTTTATCCACATATTTCATTCCGCCATCGTCCAGACGCTTGATGTAATAAGTTTCTCCACTATCCAAAACCCTCACTGAATTATTCTCCGACCGCACCTGACCAAACAGCTCCTCATCCTTCACAAACCGACTCTTCCCCTCATGTTGACGATCCACATCCACGGCCGAATCGTAAAGGATTTCGCCCACGTAGGAAATAACCTGCACACGATCGATGTCGTCGTTTTGTTCAAAGATCTTTTGCATTTCGCGGTTGAAAAACACAAAACCGTTTTGAGCCAGATAAAGATCATAATTGCTGACCACGGTCGGCGCCGTCAAACGGGCAAAGGCCAGGCCGTTTCCATAAATATCACCGGCGATCTCTGTCTTCTTCTCACTAATGAAAAGCAGAGCCACAAGTGAGAAAAGCACCACCATCAGCAGTGAAATCGCAAAAACGAATTTTGAGCGAATGCTTAATCTCATTATTTGAATTTTAATTCATCAAAATAAATAAAACCGTCAATGCGTGGCTGCATATCGAGCTTATCGCTAAAACTGTAAACTGTATCATATTCGAAAAGCGGCACCCCAACCACATCCTCCTCCACCACAATCTTCATGGCCTGTTGCAAAATATCGCGACGTTTCTGCGGATCCAACTCCGTCATCGCCGCGTCCACCAGATAATCCACATTCAAATCACTATAGTTACCGACATTAAAATCGCCGTTACTATGAACAATACTGGTTAAAAAATCTCCGGCATCACCCAGATCGGACTTGAAACCAAAAAAGTAAATATCAGCTTTGCCCTGATCCATACTCGCCAAAAGATCTTCCAACTCCAAATAAGAAACCACCACATTGATCCCGGATTGACCAAGCTTAGTCCGCACATGCTCGCCCAAAACATCCATACCTAAGGGCAAATGCAACTTCAAAGTTTTGTTATCGAGCCCCGAAGCCAAAACCGCCTCGGTGGCAGCCTCTAAAGCATAATCTTCATAAATAATCTCCGGGTTGAAACCGAAAATTCCACTGCTCACAAACTGACTCACCCGGTGCGCGTAATCCCCGCCCACCACTTTGGTAAGCTCAGCCTGATCAATGGATTTTTTAACCGCCAAACGCTCCTCCACCGTATCCAAAAGCTTGGATTTGGTATTCAATAGCAAAAACTGCACCTCCAAAGTTGGAATCGTGGCAACTTCAAAACCGCTATCTATAACCGCCGACACGGCATCATAAGGAACAAAGGCCAAAACATCAGCCTCACCCTTCAAAAACATATTCACTCTTTCGGACTTATTCACCCGCGAAAACAAAACCACGTTATCAAAAACCGCCTCTTCACCCCAATAGTCCTCAAAGCGTTCCAATAAAAGATAGTCGGAGCCCTTAAGTGTGTCATACTTATATGAGGCGGTACCAATCGGCTTACTCAACTCCTTAAGTTCATATTCGGCCGGAATGATCAGGATAAGAGAAAGCCTCTGCAAAAGCAGCGGATCCGGCTTAGTGGTATGAACCCTAAAGGTAAAATCATCAATCACCTCAAGCTTCTCAACAGAAGTCAAAAGCCCTTTCAAATCCGACTGCGGATATTTGATTGCCCGCTGAATGCTGGCCACCGCATCTTGCACATTAAAGCTACTGCCATCGTGAAAAACCACATCCCGCCTTAGATGAAATTCCCAGACCAGATCATCGATCAATCCCCAGGATAAGGCCAAAGCCGGACGAGTGTTCAGATCGCGATCGGTTTTTACCAAGGGCTCATAAATATTCACCAAACGCTGCCTGGTCATCGGCTCAATCACCGTTGGCTCCAGCGTAGTTAACTCCGTAGGATAGACTACCTTAAGCTCATTCATAGTCTGGAGCTGATCTTCATGCCCAAAAATAAGCCCACTGGACCTCTCCAAAATCTTCTCCACCCCCTCATGAAAGAACAGCTGCGCCGAAACCCAGACAAAGGTCACAATAAACAGACTGTAAAAGAAAATCTTGGTTGTTTTTCCCATATTTCGAGCTACGCAAAATGATATCCCTTTATTATAGCAGAAAAAGGGCTTCTTTAAAAGACTCAATTGCCATCCCTAGAGCTTGGCCAAAGTTTCACGAAGACTTCTTTCAAGTCCGCTATCCCCCATCTTACGGGCCAAATCCAACATCTTCTGATAGGTGGACTTGTGACGCTTCACATCATCCATGGTTCGATCCGCGGCAACCTGTGTCTGAAGCAACTTATATTGTTGAGCATAACAGGCTTTTTTCATCTCTTCATTACCCACGGAAGAAAAAATGTCGAGAGCCCGCTCATAATTGCCCTGCTTATAATAATACACCGCCTCATTGTGACGAATAGACTTTTCAAAAGCTCGGTCACCACTTTTCTGAGCATAAAAAGAGGCCTTATTAAAGTTATTGCTCTTCATATAGTATAGAGCCGCGTTTTTATAGGTGGTTAGGAGAGCTTCCCGATCGTCGGTTTTGGAAATATAGAAAATTGCTGTCTCAAAATTGTTAATCTTAAGCGCCGAAGCCGCCAGATTGTGATAAGCCACATCCAGATTCTTAGCCACCAGAGATTTAAGACTACTGATCGCATAGGCCAGCTGGGCGCTCTTCACCATATCACGTGGCGTAATCGACTGAACCTCCTCCCTAAAATCGGCGAGATCCAAGAGATTGGTGGAGATAATTTCGGTTACCGGCAAAACTTCCAGATTTTCCTTATATCTTCTAAATTCCGCGGTTGTAGCCTCTATATCCAATTCCCTAAAATGCAGACAGACATGCTCCGGCAAAAGCTTTATCCGTAAATCCTCAATCGAATACTTCAGCGAATACATAAAAATATAAAGTGTGACAATCTGGTTACAGTCACCCTCCAGCTTCTCCCGATCAGGATCTCGCAGTAACTTGCCGAAACTGGCGGTTTTAATATAACGATAATAAAGTCCGGGCCTCAGGAATGCCATTATTTGAAAAAGGTAAATCATCTCCTCTGTTGCCCCGTTAGGGAAGGAAAGACCTCTCTCTTTAACAACTGCCCGTACCTGCTCCTCAGAAAACTTATGCTCCTCGCAAAACTGCAAAAACTTTTGTTTAATCTTTTCCACATCGCTATACATCTGCTTTCGCACCGGCTTGGTCAAATACTCATAGCCCTTAAACTTCCTTTCCAGCCAGACATTGGTAACAATCAAGTCATTCTGCATCAACTTGAGCAAAGCGCCGCGAACATCACTAATACTGTCCGTAGATTTCACATGCCTAAAAAACTTATCAACCCTTCTTTCCGTGGCGTTGACATAGGGAGAAAAAAGACCAAAAAACCAGCGCAAAAATTTAAGCATAAATCACATTATTTCGTTTAATTATAGCAGATTTTCAGCAAAAACTCCACCTTAAGGCTAATTGTCTTTTTTAAGAACCGCCAAGAAAGCCTCCTGAGGCATCTCCACCTTCCCCATCATCTTCATGCGCTTTTTCCCCTTCTTCTGTTTCTGCAAAAGCTTACGTTTACGGCTAACATCTCCACCATAAAGCCCGGCGGTAACATCCTTTCTGAAAGCCGGAATGGTTTCACGAGCAATCATTCTCGAACCAACACCCGCCTGAATGGCAATCGGGAAATTGGCCCTTGGAATAAGCTCCTTCAAGCGCTTCGTGAGATCTCGCCCCACATAAAAAGCATTATCTTTGTGCAAAATAAGTGCAAGCGCGTCCACCTTCTCTCCGGCCACTAAGATATCCATCCTCACCAGCTCACCCGGACGATAATCCAGATACTCATAATTCATGGAAGCATAGCCACTTGTGACACTCTTTAGTTGGTCGTAAAAATCAACGACAATTGAAGCCAGAGGGATTTCAAAATTCATCAAAACACGATTTACATCCAGATACTGCATGTTTTTGGAGACACCACGTTTTTCTGAGCACAAAGTCATTACCGGCCCCACATACTCCTTCGGAACCAAAACCTCAATCTTCACCCAAGGCTCTTTGATCTGCTCAATCTCCGCCGGATCCGGCAGGTCGGAAGGACTGGAAATATGAATTTCACTACCATCTTTCATCACTACGATATAGGAAACCGAGGGCGCGGTAATAATCAGATCCAGATCATACTCTCTCTCTAGACGTTCCTGCACAATTTCCATGTGCAAAAGCCCTAAAAATCCACACCTGAAGCCATGCCCCAAAGCCCCGGACTGTTCCGGCTCAAAGGACAAAGCACCATCATTAATCTGTAACTTCTCCAAAGCGTCGCGCAACAATTGATAGTCGTCAGCATCGGTACAAAAGACTCCGGCAAAGACAAAAGGCCTAACCACGTTGTAGCCCGGCAAAGGACTGGCTTTAGTTAAATCACTATTATTCTGGCCGGGCTTCCAAACCGTATCGCCCACTCTAGCCTCTCGCACACTCTTAAGTCCGGTCACAACATACCCCACCTCACCGGCATGCAAAACCGAGGCGGGAGTATATTTTGGCCTAAAATAACCAACCTCCAGTGCCTCAATATGTTTCTTGGTATTTAAGAAATAAACCTGATCTCCTCTCTTAATAGAGCCGGAATCAACTTTCACATAAGTCACCACACCTTTATAAATATCGTAAACCGAATCGAAAATCAGTGCCTTCAACTCATCACTATCCGAAGCCTCCTTTGGTGAAGGCATCCTCTCGATCACTGCCTCCAAAACCTTTTCTACATTAGTCCCCTCTTTGGCTGAAACAGCAATCACCTCATCCTTACTAATCCCAATAGCATCTTCAATCTCTTGAGCACGCTTTTCCACATCGGCCGAAGGCAGATCAATCTTGTTCAAAACCGGAATAATTTCCAGGTCATGTTCAATTGCCATGTAACAATTGGCCAGAGTTTGCGCTTCAATCCCCTGTGTGGCATCCACAACCAAAATCGCTCCATCGCAAGCGGCCAAACTACGCGAAACCTCATAAGAAAAGTCTACGTGTCCGGGGGTGTCGATCAAATTCAAAATATATTTTCCCTTAAGATCCTCACGATCCCCCTTATACTCCCAATCCATCCTCACGGGCTGCAGTTTGATAGTAATCCCTCTCTCCTGCTCCAAATCCATGGTATCAAGTAGCTGGGCGTGTTTCATCTCTCTTTTTTCCATTGTTTGGGTCACCTCCAAAAAGCGATCGGCCAAAGTTGATTTGCCATGGTCGATGTGTGCGATAATACAGAAATTGCGAATATTTTTCAGGCTCATACAACTATTTATTGGTTAGCGACTCAATACGTCCCCGGCATTTTAGCAGAAACTTCATCATTGATAAAAGGTAGAATTTATGCTAAAATATAAGGAAACAAAAATAAAAAAATGCAGTACAAAGTACCACAAAACGTACAGCGTGAAGACACTATCATAGGTCCGGTCACCTTAAGACAAATGATAATCTTGGGCATTGGCGGCGGAATCGCTTACGCTACCTACATAAGTTTGGCAAAAACCTACTTTTTGGAAGTCTGGCTGCCACCTGTCGGCATCATCTCCGCGCTAACATTGGCCATTGCTTTCTTGAAAATCCACCACATGGAGTTTCATGTCTTCTTGATGAACTTCATCGAATACCACCTTTTACCAAAAAAAAGAATTTGGCTTCAGGGAACCGGCTCCCCTTTTATTTCAAGTCTAAACACCAAAAAAGCCAAAGAAAAAGAGGCAAAAGTAGCTGTTTCCGACAAAAACCAGAGAAGCCTGGCCGAATTAACCACAATTCTCGATAGTCACGGCAAATCCGGAATTGCAGCTGATGACAAAGAAGAAGTAGAACTTTCGCCGGAAGCAAAAAAAGAAAATCTAAATCAAATGATTGAACAAAACTATAAAAACAAACAATAATCACCAAATATGGGACTATTAGACTTAATCGCACCGGGAAAAAAGAATCGGGAAGCCGAAAAACAAAGCACACAAACTCACCTGCGTTTTGGTGAAATTCGCGATAATGTATTGGTTTTAAAAAACGGAGGACTGCGCATCGTACTCAAAACCTCCAGTATCAACTTCAATCTGAAGTCCGAGCAGGAGCAAAAAGCCATCATCAATGGCTATCAAGGCTTTCTAAACTCGCTGGAGTTCCCTATTCAAATTCTAATCCGCTCCAAAAAACTCGATATCGACGACTACATCGAACAGGTAAAAAAACTAGGCGACAAACAGGAAAACAAACTTCTACAAGAGCAAACTTTCGAATATGCCGAGTACGTAAAAAAATTGGTAGAATATGCCGATATTATGGAAAAAGAATTCTACGTGGTGGTTCCCTACGATCCTGCCCGCACTCAAGGGGCGCCCTTCTTTCAATCTTTTTTCCAAAGGTTAGCGCCAAAAGACAGCTACACCGACATAAAAAGACGCCATTCCGAATTCAACGAACTCAAAAAAATGCTCTTACAAAGAATAAACATTGTAAAATCCGGCTTGGAAAGCTGCGGCCTAAAAGTGAAACAGTTGGAAACACAGGAAATCATTGAATTATTCTACAATATCTACAATCCAACGGTTTCCCGCACCTCCAAACTAAAAGACCTCGAAGAAACCAACATTGAAACCGACGAACAAAGAATCAAGCAGGAAAACAAATAAACACGACGGCACCTACCGAAACCCAACAATACACAAAAAAAGTTCTCCCGGGGGGAACTTTTTACAAATCTAAAACGTTTTTTCAAGCGGGTCTCGTGGGTTCCTGCTTGAAAAAACAACCTTCTCCTTTGGAAAGCGCTGAAAACCTTTTCAAAGGTTTTCAGATACAATAAAAGCCATTGTCTTGGCAGCGCCCTACTTTCCCACGGAAAACCGCAGTAACATTGGCGATGGCAGGCTTAACTGCTGTGTTCGGGATGGGAACAGGTGTACCCCCGCCTCTATAAACTGCCAAGACAATAGCTTCTATTAAATCAAAAGAACATGATTGGTGCAAAAATACTTTTTCACACCAATCACTAGTCGAAGTAAAAATTCTCTACAAAAAAAATAAGTCAATCGCCAATTAGTATCACTCGACTAAACACATCACTGTGCGTACATCTGTGACCTATCAA
>CAYLHX010000020.1:0-29005 GCA_964383675.1 uncultured Candidatus Peribacteria bacterium
GGCCTTCGTAAGTTGGCCAAAAGAGAGAACGCCGTTTTTTTAAGAATCGATCCACCTATACAAGAGGCTTATAAATTTAAAGGATTTTGGCGCACTCCTCACGGATTTCAGCCAGAACACACTTTGGTCGTGGATTTGAATGCCGACGAGGCGGACATTCTCGCCCAAATGAAGCAAAAAGGCCGCTACAACATCAAGTTGGCCGAGAAGAAAGGAGTACTCATTCGTGAAGCGGATCCAAAAGCCAAAGCATTTAACAAAGACATCGACGATTTTTACCAGCTCCTTCGCCAAACCACCGAGCGCGACGCCTTTTCCGGACACGACAAGGAATATTATCACAACATGGTCAATACGCTCGGAGCCTCCGGGAAGGCAAAACTTTATCTCGCGGAATACGAAAAGGAAGTTATCGCTGGAATGATCGCCACGCATTTTAAAGATGTCGCTACTTACTACTATGGTGCCTCCGGCAACAAGCACCGTAATGTAATGGCACCTTATTTACTACAGTGGCACGCAATGCGTGAGGCGAAGAAAGCAGGGTTTCACTTCTATGATTTTCTGGGCATCGCCCCCGCCGGTTTCAAAAAGCATGCTTGGGCCGGCGTTACCGAATTTAAAAATAAGTTCGGCGGCGAGGAGGTAGCTTTTGAGCCAGCCAAAGAGTACGCATTCAAACCCTTCTTGTACTGGTTATATCGTCTATATAAAGCACTTCGGTAAACAACTCTTTTAAGTCAGTCAATTTCTGAGCGGCGGTATTTGACAAGAGCAAGAAAAGGAAGTATAATATGATAACGCCTTGATTTTGCGCATACTCTAAAAACAAAAATAAAATGATCGATTTATCGCAAATAAAGAACAAAAAACTCCGAGAGTTAATTGAAAACTCTCTCACCTTTTCAACCCTGCCGGAAGACAAACAAGAGACGGAAGTTTCCAGAATCTCCAGATTTTCCATCGAAATTCAGGAGATTATTTACGTTCCCTACTTCGAGCATCAAAATGCTAGCGAAGAACCGATCAGAAAAAAAATCACCACTAAATTGGTGGCCGAATTTCACGAATGCGAAAAGAAACTGGACAAGTTGGAGAGAGAAGACCTGGAAGAGGCGGACAGAAATAAAGAAGAGATGAAAACGGCCAGCCTCCTTAAAACATTAAAAAATTTATAAATCCATATCCAATTAACAAAAACAAAAATGGAAAAATTACTGCTAACCCTATCGACAAGTTTTATCACTTTTTCTGCTAGGGAAAAAAGAATGCTGTTTGATGATATTGAAGGACCACCGGCACCGGATGCCGCTGAAGGTGAGCCGGAACCAGCAGCAGACGAACCGGCAGCTCCCGCTGGGGATCCTGAAAAAGCCTACGAGGGCTTACAGGCAAAAATGAAGGAATACGAAGGTAAAACAGACGGACACACCGCTGATTTTGCCAGAAAAGTACAGGAGCTGAAAGCTCACATCGACACTAAAGTAAAAGCGGAAGCCGTAAAAGAGGTGGCTGAAGATAAAAAAGCTGAGATGCTAAAAACTCTTGGTGATTTGGCTGAAAAAGCTGAGTCTTTGGAAAAGCATGATAAAGCTTTGCATAGCCTAAATGAAAGAGGAGAAAAGTTTAAAGGTAAACCGGATAAAACTGTTGTGGATACTTGGGTTAGCGCAACTCTCGGTGGAACCGTGGAGAAACTTGAACCTGCACAAAAAGCGGCAGTAGTTGCTGCCGTTGAGGCAAATTTCTCAAAAATTGGTGAAGAAATTGTTGCCAAAATCAAGGCTGCAGAATTAGGTAAAGTTGATATCACCGCAGATGATGCGTCTACTTTGCTTACTGGGCAAACTGCCACCATTGATGCTCTGCTTACAGAAGTACCGGCAGACTTTACAGCCCTTTTAACTTCTCCAAGTAAATTTCCAAAAGCCAACCAATCGGTTTTACAGTCTAGAGAGTATCTTGCCGCGGTAACTATGCTCTTTGACAAGGCTAAGGCTGCTGAATTTATCGACAAAGACAAAATCGTTGCCGGCGGTGAATGTGCCAAAGCGCAAGAAAAGTTCAAGAGTGATATAGACGCCTGGTTAAAAAATCCAAAAGGACTTGTTTCTAAAGGTTCGGCTTTAACAAAGGCAGTTCAGGAACATCAAAACGCCATTATCTTGGCTCATGCTTTCGATAAACTGAACACTCCCGAGTACAAGGAACAGGCTGATGCTCTAAGAACAGCCTTAAAGGTCAAACCAAACGAAAAACTTACTCTAAAACACCTAAAAGATCTTTCACAGGACTACGCTTCAGGTGCCTTTAAAGGTAAAGCGGACATCAACGCCGCGGCCCAAGCCGTACTTGATGTGGTTTCCAAAGAAGGAATCAAGGTTGATGTAACAATTGAGGGTGAAGCCGATGCCCAAAGTGTCAATATTTCAGCCTCAAATCAGGAACTGTATGAAGCTTTGGACAAAGCGGCCAAGGCCATAGAGGCCGACCCTACTCTCCAAAGTGATCCTACTATTGCGGCTCATCTTGCCAACATTAAAGCCTATTCCGCCGCACCGGACAAGCTTGCCTATTTACAAGGCCTGGATCCGGCCGCTAAAGAGAGTTTAACCGGAGCCGGTGGCGCATTAAATACGCTGCTTGCCTATACTCGTCCGCAGACCATGTTAAACACAGGTTCATTGGCTAAATATACAACCGACTTAGGCATTGGTTTAAACCTTCAATTAACCGCACATGAAAAAGGTGTAGGTAAAGACAAACGTCGTGCCGGTCTTAGCTTTGCGCCGCAAGGTGCCGGTACTCGCGCACTGGCTGGTGCTCTGAATAATGCACCGGTTGCGCCGGCTGCTCCAGTCGGACCCACCAGTGCACCTGAGGTTATTCAGGCGCGCTCAGATTTTGATAAAATGCTCAGAGGTGAAACCTTGATCGAAGGTAAAAAACTTGAAGATATCCAAAGGTCGGCACAGGCAGAAGTTGCAAGAGCCACAGCTCTTGACGATAGTCTAAAGACACAGCCACACAAAGATCTTCAACTAGTGGTAGAAACTCTTATTGGAGAAGTCGCTACTGCTGCCCGTGTTGATGTTAATGCCATGACCACCGAAGCTGATATTAAGAGAGCGATTGATACCCTCAGAGCCAAAGCCAAAGAACTTAGAGATAAAGCACTAGAATTAAAAGGATTGAACGATGGAGCAGAACGTGTTCCAGATCCTAGTGTCCTCAATACTACTGCAACTTTGGAATTCCCCACCGTAAATCCTGGACAAAAATTTATGCTGGGAGGTCATGAGTTCGAATTCACAGGATCTGGTTATGTTGTGGATGGTGAAAAGCATCCATTAACTCAGCAGGAGGTGAAAATCATCGCCGGCATGGAAAGGCCTGACGATGCTTTCATAAAATCTAAAACCACAGTCAATTATCTAAAGGGCGATAAAGGACCACAAGAACTAAACTTTGACCACAGCACAGATATCGTGACAGCTGCCTACGTAGAAGGGGGTAGCAGAATCGAAGTTAGTTATAATCTTCAGACTGGCGAGAAAAAAGTCGAACTTAAGACCGGTAATCTCTCCGATCTGCTCGAACCCGATGAAACCTCACCAAGCGGCCGCAAAACTTTCAGCAAAGCCGCCATCGAACAAGCACTTAAGGATGGATTAGACATAGCAAGCCTAACCGTAGAGTATGATGATAGTGAAAAAGCCCTCAAAGAGCACTTAGTTAAGGGCGAATGGAGGCAAGCTCTGGAATTGCTTGCCGATGGTGCGCCAGCTGAAATGGGGCTGATCGCGCAATGTGTCAGCAAGCTTGAAGGTAATTTGGGAACAGTCAACAGAGCAAAACTGGATAAACTTATCCCACACCTTAAATTAATCGTTGAGGGATACAATGCTAACATCTTGAATTTTACCACTTACAATTCTCTAAAAGTTTTGAACAATGGACAGGATTTATCCGGAGATATTTTAAGTGCATTCATTGATCACAAAAACTTTTTCACAGATACTCTAATAGACTTAATACAAATTACAGCAAACCAAAGTAACGACCTTGTAGTTGAAAAGTATGTTACTGAAGCTTTTGATGACACATTGGCTGAAGCAGTGAACATTGCGGCAATAGCGAACTTCAAAGGTGATCTAACAAAAGTATCTTCAGATGTGTACAATTACGTTTTCACAAATTATCAAAAATTTGTTGATCAAGGACATGAAGCAAAGGCCAAAACCGTACTGGAAACAGCCTTGAAAACCACAGACGTGACTGGCACAGATGCTGATTATGAAGCAAAATTCAACAAGCTGCTTGGAAGTGCGTATCCGATAGATACAAATGGTCTACTCCCTCAACTCGGTGACGAAGTTTGGGCAAAATATATGACGGCCAAGGGGGTTACAGAGCTTATGGGGACTCAAGTCGAGCAAGCATTGCCTGTTGGTTCGGTTGAAGCCGGAAAGTTTGTTGAAACCATGGTTGTGAAATATGGCTTAAGTATCGGTACAGTAGATTCCACAAACCTTACCGCCGCTAAGCAAATTCTTGAAGCTTTAAATAAAAGTGTTCATCCAAAGGTTGCCATCCTTAAAGAGGAGCTAATTGCCGCAATTCTTGCGGTGCCAAACAATAATCTTAATGAGGCTCCGGATGCCAAACAGGCTCGCATCGACGCTCTGTACGCGGTAGCAATCAACCCGCATGCCAAGCCGGAAGAACGTATACCCGCGATCCTCTCCTTCGTAGAGGCGGGAGGTATCTACGCCGCTGAAACTCCACGTACCGCTCAATCTGCCGCCAATTTCAAAGAGGCATTGAAGGGGCATTTGGCCACTATCTACTATGGTCAAGAAAAGTATGGAAACATTGCACCGGATTATACAAGAAACCTGCCGGAAGAACAGCAAAAATTCGTTGATGCTTACATAAAAGTACAAGGAGGTACGGCTCTCGATGAAACAGAAATGAAGGCACTGCTTGGCAATGCTGAAAAAATCGGTGCGAAAGCTTTGTATACTTTGGCGAATGAAGCAGCAATGAGTGAATCTCATAAGTTCCGTATTTACAAAGCGATTGGTATGCCAGGTAAGGCCGAGGAGATCCTTGCCTCCATCACTGATGCGGCCGAAAAAGCTTTCTTTGAAGCGGTACTTATTACCGACAAAAAGTACAAAGATATGTCTCCGGATGAACAAAAAGCCGTTAAAGAAAAATTGGAAACTGCTTACAAAGGCATTACAGCCGGAAGCACCTCTGAAACCTTACAAATCGAAATTGCTGAGCAACTCTTCGAATTGAGTGAGCACAGTGATACAATGAGTAGAATTGCTATTCTACAACTTCTTGATTCAGCTGCCGGAAGCACAAATGGTTTCCTAAATGATCTAGCCGATAAACCGTTACATGCTGCCACAGGAACAGGCAGCCTTGCACCGAGCCAATTATCCGAAAATGACCTTTGGATGCGTGCCAAAGTAATGCGTGCCAAAATTGAAAAGGGACAATGTGATATGGATCCAAGCCTGTCAATTACCGATTTCTGCAAGCCGGACGAACTATTAAAGGATATCACTACCTATGTTGAGGCTAAAACAGCCAATGTTCAGGGGTACAAATTGGACAAAGACTTGGTGGATACAATTAAATCCCTTTATCCCGACAAAGATTCCGTGCCAGCAACTGACAGAGGTACTTACAGCGAACTGATGGTCCGCATGGCCAAAGAGTCTGGTGATAACACATATATTACTGCAACCAAGATTGATATTGCCGATCTGACCACCGACGAAGCCAAAGCCTACGTTCATACTTCGAAAGGAGAATGGTTAGCAGCTGCAATGTTGACTTCGGATGATCCAAGTACCCCGGCTGATGAAAAAATGGTAGCGATGGATCTGGCTGAACAGTTTGCCGTAAGCCCGGCGGAGTTCACAACCCTTGCCAACGAGTATGAAAAAATCCTTACATCTGCCGCTCAGCTCAAAGCATTGGAGCTGTATACAACCTTGGGCCAATTTAACAAAGTGAAAGACCTATTTGTAAAAAGTCCAAGCATATTATCAGATGGAGAGATTAGAGCTAAACTAAATGAGTTACCCGCAGATAGAGGTACACTCGCCATCGAGGTTGAAGTTGAAAAAGGATGGCATGCCGAAGCACTGGCCAGATTTAAAGCTAATCCTACGGCGGCAATCACAATCGACGCCCTAAACGCGGGTATTGCCGGAAGCGCCTACAGCGTTGATGATGTTATAGACGGAATCAAAGCTGCTGAAAGAAAAGTTACCGGTGCTCAAGCGGATTTGGATGCTTTCTACACCACTAATGTCGCTCCTAAAATTGGATCTCATGTTTGGAGTACTACAGAGGAAGAAAACATCAAAAAATCTCTAAAACAAACTCCATAGTCCTAAAATCTCAGCATCCACAAAAAGAGCCCGCTACCCCGGGCTCTTTTATTTAAAGTTCAAGTTTTCGAGTCAACTTCATACCAACAAATTCTCCTGCTTCTCGCCCTTGGCCAGCTTGTCTATGAAAAGTACGCCGTTCAGATGATCAAGCTCATGCTGTACCACGCGGGCATCCAGGCCGGCCAAATCCAGAATCTGCCTGTTGCCCTCTACGTCAAAAAATTGCACTTTCACACGCTTAGCGCGGGCCACCTTTCCATACGCACCCGGCAAACTCAAGCAGCCTTCTTCACCAACTTCCAGGGCTTTTCCCCATTCCAAAATCTCCGGATTCACCATCGCCAAAACCTGTTCCTCTTTGGTTTTCAGTGCCAAAGTCACAATAAAAACCCTAATGTTCCGACCAACCTGCGGTGCGGCAATACCCAGTCCATTAGCGGCAAACATCGCCTCTTTTAAGTCTTTCGCAAATTTTTTAAGACTCGCGTCAAACTTTTGAACGGGCGTACTTACGGCCCGCAAGATCGGATTATCCTCCCCGGTAACAATTTTTAATTTTGCCATAATTTATCAATTACACTACTATTATATGGCTCAAATTCAACTTAGCCAAAATTAAAATGGATACACAGTATAATACGCCACCAAATCAAGCGCCAGATCAACAACCGGAACAACCTCCATATAATCAATATGGTCCCATTCAGCCGGAGGGGAGCGGTAAAAAAATAATTCTCATTTTTTCCATATTGGTTCTTATAGCGGCCGGCCTGATTATCTTTTTCCTGGCCGAAGGTAGTGATCCAAACAACGAAAGTATCTCTGAAACTCAGGAAGAAGCGCAAAACAAAAAAATCACCGAAGTTGAAGCCGAAGTGGATCCTGAAACCGGCGAACTGAAACTTAAAATGCCCGAAGAAAAATTGCCGGTCATCTCTCCGGAGTTCGAAACTTTCGTTAAAGGAAATACCGGCACCGGTTACGAAAATCACAGTGCCACCATCTACGCCTTTGTAAGCGATCGTCAGGACTACAACTTTGTCGTTTATGAACCGCAAGACTGGGCTATAACCGAGGCTACCACCACCAACTACGGCATGGTTGCACCAAACGGGACCTCGGCTATGGGTGTGGTTATTCACGGTCCCGGAACCATCGGCTTTCAGGATTATGAAAGTTGTGAAGATTATGTTGAATACATCGGTCGAGAAGATACCTTCAAAACCACGGTAAAATTCACCAAAAAGATTAAGATGGGAGAAACAACCCTGGAGCGCGTCTACTATTCATACGATGCCAACGGTATTTTAGGTGAAGGCATGGACCAGTGCTACATTGATGACGACGCCTTTATCGTAGCCTACACGGTAATGGATGAACCAATCGACACTGATCTTCAGAAAGAACTGGAAAAAATCATGGATAATCTTTATATCCAAAAAGTACCCAAGCCGGAGTAAAGATTATTTTACCTTCTTCAGTTCGGCTTCGATAAAGCCGTCCAATTCACCGTCCAAAACCTTATCGGGATCGCTCTCTTCGTAATCGGTACGGTGGTCCTTTACCATTTTATAGGGATGCAGCACGTAAGAGCGCATCTGATTTCCCCAAGACATCTCGGTTTTACCGCCCTTCAGTTCGGAAAGCTCCTTAGCCTGTTCTTTCTCCATCAGGTCGGCCAATTTTGCCATCAAAACCTTCATGGCCTGCTCCTTGTTTTGCAGCTGGCTGCGTTCATTTTGACACTGTACCACAACGCCGGTTGGCAGGTGAGTAATGCGCACCGCGGAATCGGTGGTATTTACACTCTGGCCGCCATGACCGCCCGCGCGAAAAGTATCCACGCGCAAATCGTCTTCCTTAATATTAATTTGTTGTGACTGATGCATCTCCGGCAGTATTTCCACCTGAGCAAAAGAAGTCTCGCGGGTATTTTTAGAGTTGAAAGGCGACAACCTAACCAGGCGATGCACACCGTTTTCGCCCTTTAAATAGCCATAGGCGAACTCGCCTTTTATCGTGAAAGTGGCACTTTTAATTCCGGCTTCATCACCAGTGGATTTATCGATCAGCTCGGTGGCAAAACCCATTCTCTCGGCGTAGCGCAAGTACATGCGCATCAGCATCTCGGCGAAATCCTGGGCATCGGTGCCTCCGGTTCCGGCGTGAATTGAGACAATCGCATTATTTTCATCATATTTACCACTCAAAAAAGTAGAAATCTCCAGCTTTCGCCAATTGGCCTGCAAATTTTCCACCATAGCTCGATATTCATCCGCGGCTTTCGGATCCTTATCCGGATGAATCTCCGGCAAGAGGCCTAAAAGTTCCTCGCATTCGCCCTGAATTTTTTCCCAGGTCTCAATCAGCTTATTAATATTACTGGCTCTCTGACTGATCTCCTGTGCCTTTTCGGTGTCGTCCCAAAAATTGGGATTTTGCATTTCCTGATTTAATTGATCAAGCTCCTTCTTTTTTTCCGGCAGGTTTACATTCTTTAGCCCCTGCTCAATCAGAGCCTTTATTTCTTCAAGTTGAGACTTTATTTCATGCATAAAAAACGGTAAATTAACGCAAGCGAGTATAACACACTCTTATGTCCATTGCCCGAAAAATACTTTCCAACACCGCCTGGCAGATCTTCGGCAAGGTGCTTGTTGCCCTTTTAGGTCTTGCAGTAGTGAAAATTTCAACCAGCTATCTTTCGGTTGATGGCTATGGGCAATATATTGTGGTTTATGAATTCTTGGCCTTCTTCGGTATAGCCGCCGACCTAGGGCTTTTCACTATTGCCGTTAAAGAAATGTCTGAAGATGAGGACAATATTCCTAAAATCATCGGGAACATCCTCTCCCTTAGGACAATTTTGGTTATTGCTACCATGCTTCTGGCCGTCGCCACCGCCTTTCTGATTCCCAAATATCAAGGCAGTCTAATTCCGCTGGGGGTGGCCATCGCCTCGCTAACCGTATTCATCACTATCCTAAATGGCACAATTACCAGCGTTCTACAGGCCAAATTACAGATGCATTGGTCTTCTATTACTACGGTGATCGGCAAAATCATTTCACTGGCTTTCATGATCTACGTGGTCTTCTGGGGCTTTCCCGACGACACCACCATCGGTTTTCACATGCTGCTGGTAGCCGGAGTAATCGGCAATTTGGTTATGTTGATTTCCACCGCGCATTTCGTGCGTAAAATCACTCCTCTAACTTATCGGTTTGACCTCAAACTATGGAAAGCTATCCTTAAAAAATCCCTACCTTATGGCTTGGCTCTGATCTTAAATACCATTTATTTCCGCATCGACTCCCTGCTTATATCTTTCATTCGCGGCTCCGGAGAGGTGGGTATCTACGGGGTGGCCATGAAAATGCTGGAGCATTTTTCCATCCTCCCACTCTATTTTATGAACTCTGTTTTGCCGGTGCTTACCAAGAAAATCAAAGAAAACACTGACCGTTACAAACAAGTGATCTCTTACGCCTTCGACTTTCTGGCGGCCATGTCCGTACCGATGGTGGTCGGAGGAGTGATTTTGGCCTACCCCATTATCTTCATCATTAGTACACCGGAATTTTTAAGCCGACTTTCCGAAGGCTTTTACGGCTCCGATGTCGCCTTGCAGATATTGATTTTTGCCCTGCTGTTCCAGTTCTTAAACGTGCTTTTCGCCTTCATTCTGATCGCTCTCGACAAGCAGGCTAAGCTACTCTACATAAATGCGATCGGCGCCGCGTTCAACATAATCGCCAATTTGCTGATAATTCCATCCTTCGGTTTCCGCGGCGCCGCCATCACCAGTGTCCTAAGCGAACTTATTATTTTGGTTGCCACCTATGTTACCGCCCGCAAATATCTCAAATTCAAGATCAGTCTTAAAAACTTCGGTAAAATCATCATTTCCGCCTTAACAATGGGAGCTGTAATTCATTTCTTACAACCGATTACCTACCAATATATTCAGAACTGGAATGTCCTTTTACTCATCCCTATCGGCATCTTGGTCTATGCCGCCATGCTTTTTGCCACTAAAACCGTGGACAAGGAAATGCTGCAGCTACTAAAAAATCGCTAGCTTTGCTTGACATTATTCGCGTACTCTTTTAAAATACGCCCAATTTAATCTATAAATCCTAACAAATTAATATGGATAAATTTAGACAACTATTAGCCATTATGGCGATCACTGCTCTAATGAGCATGAACGTTGCCATGGCTGAAGAAGTTGAAGCTACAGCTGAAGAAGAAACTACAGTTGAAGCTGAAACAACAACTGAAGAAACCACAGAGGAGACTACAGTTGAAGAAACTATGGAAGTTGAGGTTACGGTTGAGACTGAAACCGAAGCTGCCGTAGAACTTAGCGATATCGCTGATCACATGTATGAAGGTGGTATCCAAATGCTAGTTGACTGGGGATGGGTTCAAGGTCATCCGGACGGAACTTACAAACCAGAAACAGCCCTTAACCGTGCTGAAATGCTAAAGTTGGTTGTAGAGGCTACAACTGATGAAGCGGCAAAAGCTGAAGTTGAAACTTATGCTGACGCAGACTGTTTCGAAGATCTTCAGGCCGGTGAATGGTATGTAAAATACGTTTGTTACGGTAAGGAAATGGGTATCGTTGAAGGTTATGACGAAGGTAAAAACTTCAAACCCGCTCAAACAGTAAACTTTGTTGAAGCTCTAAAGATGACTTTGGAAGCTTTCGAGGTTGAATATGAAGCTACAGCTGACGTTTGGTACAAAGGTCTAGTTGAAGCTGCCGCTACTTACAACTACATCCCTGTTGATGTTGCTGCTTTCGGTGAAGCACTGATGAGAGGTCAAATGGCTGATCTACTTGTACGTACAGCTCTAGGTCAAATGGACATGGAAGCTGAAGGTGAAGCAACTTACCTTGCTGATTACCTTGGAAGCCGTGCCGACGTTATGGTGACCTACGAAACTATCGCTGAAGGAAAAGACATGAGTGAAGAAGTTAGCGAAGAAGAGGAGATGGAAGAAGAAATGGAAGATGAAGATATGGAAGAAGATACAGAGGAAGAAACCGATGAAGAAATGGAAGAGGTTGAAACTCCAGCTGTTGCTCCTTACTCACTAAGTGTTGAGCTAGGTGCTCAAAACGAGTCTGGTCAATCAGGAACAGCTACTTTCCTGGAAGTTATGAACGAAGAAACTGGCGCTTACGAGCTACAAGTTACTCTTGAGCTAACCGGTGGTCCTGAAGCTGTTGAGCAACCAGCTCACGTACATGTTGGTACATGTGCTGAGATCGGTGAAGTAAAATGGGCTCTAAGCTCAGTTGTTGACGGAATGTCCACAACAACTCTAGAGATGAGCATGCAAGATCTTCTACTTGAGCTTGCAGCTGGAACTCTAGCTGTAAATGTTCACAAATCAGCTGATGAGTCTGACGTTTACTACGCTTGTGGTGACGTTATGGCTGAAAACATGACTGGTGGTGAAGATGTTGAAGAGACAGAAGTGGTTGAAGAAGAAACTACTGAAGAGGTTACAACTGAAGAAGAAACTACAGAAGAAGTTACAGAGTAATTTCCTTTCACCAGAAATCGCTAAAGCGATTTCCTTTCACAATAAAAGGGCCCCGACTTCGGGGCTCTTTTTATTTTAGCTTTTCGACCTCTTCCATAAACTTCTTGCCACGCTCTTTGTAATTTGCAAACAAATCGAAGCTCGAGCTCGCCGGTGACATTACGACAACCCCGCCATCTTTAGCCTCCTTAAAGGCTTTTTTTACAGCCTCAGTCATATCTTTTACCCGCACAACCTTGGTGGGAGACCCCTCGGCCTCACCCAGCTTTTCTTCGGCTGTCTTCAGAGCATTTTCCATAATATCAGCAGTATTACCCATCAGAATCACCACCTCGAGGCTCACTTTCGTTAATATTTTTATCGCCCAGTCGCTATAATCCAACCCTTTATCAAATCCTCCGGCAATCAGTACCGTCGGCACATCAAAAGAGTCCACGGCGGCCATGGAGGTCTCCGGTGTGGTGGAAAAAGAGTCGTTATAAAAACTCACACTCTTCACTTCTTTTACGAATTCCAGGCGGTGTGGGAGTCCTTTAAATTTCTTCACCACTTCACGAATAAGTTCATTTGAAACGCCGAAAGCCTTGGTTATTACCACTGCCGGCAAAACATTCTCCAGATTATGTGAGCCAATAAGCCCAATCTCGGAGGCCTCCATGATCTTCTCCTTTTTCTTGCCCTCTTTATAAAAAATCTCTCCGTCTTGCACGTAAGCGCCATCAACTTCTTCTTTCACGCTTACCATTTTCAGCTCACCCTTCACCAAGGACTTATAAAATCTCACATATTCGTAATCACCATTCAAAACCGCCGTGCTGTTCTTGGGTTGGTGACTTAAAATCGCCTCCTTCGCCTGCAAATACTCTTCGCGATCAGCATGATAATCAAGATGATCGGTGGTCGTATTCAACAAGACAGCATAACCGGGACTCACCACCAGATCCTGTAATTGAAAGCTGGACATCTCCAAAACAACAATATCATCGCCCTTAACCTTATCCAAAAACTCAATAGCCGGTTGACCAATATTGCCACCCAATTCCACCTTTTTCTTCGCCTTTTTTAAAATTTCATAAATCAAAGTACAGGTTGTGCCCTTACCTTTAGTGCCGGTCACTCCAATAACTTTGCATGGACACTGGTCCAAGAAAAACGCGGTGGAGCTGGTAATCTCCACTCCCATCTGCTTGGCATATTGAATGTGTGGGTCCAGATAGCGAATGCCCGGACTTCTGAAAATCACCTCAAAATCATTCAGATTCTCCAGATATCTTTCACCCAACCTCACCGAAACACCGTCCGGCATTTCCGCACGCAAATCGACATTTTGATCACAAACCGTTACCTCGTGATAACCGCGTTTCTGCAAATATTCTAAAACCGCCCTCCCCTCCACTCCAAATCCTAAAATAGCAATTTTGCTCCGTTGGTCCATATAATTTGATGTTTCATTTTATAAAATAGCAAATCTTTACTGGAAAAAAAATAGGCTTTATGCTATGATGAATACAATAAAGCGGTCAGAGCAGAATTTATTGTATAAATAACACAATGGACAACATCGATGAATGGATGAAACGAACTTTCGGAGAAAATCTCCCCAAAGAAGCCTTTCAACCAGAGAAACAAGAAAAAAAACCTTTTGTTAAACAACAACAAAGGGAATTCCACCATAAAAAAGGTGGAAAGAGGCCTGTCACCGGCAAACCGGCAGAACAAAAACCTCACAGCGCGCCCCATGGCGCTAAACAACAACATGAAAAGCGCCATGAGAAACGCCCTCAAAGACATTCTGATGGCAAACCGGCCGGAAGAAGAGGTCAAAAGGGCCCACGAAACAGTCAGGTTTCCATAAAAGCCGGTCCGCCTCCTAAAATGCCTCATCAAAAATCTAAGGGGCCTCAGCAGATTCTTAAGGATAAGCTGAAGATCATTCCCCTGGGAGGTTTGAATGAGGTGGGTAAAAATATGACCGCCTTTGAATACGAAAACGACATTATTATTATCGATATGGGTTTTGAGTTCCCAAGCGAAGATTTACTTGGGATTGATTACGTTATTCCCGATATAAGTTACCTGATTGAGAATAAAAAGCGTATTCGCGGTGTGCTTTTAACTCATGCTCACTTGGACCACATTGGCGGCATACCTTATATGTTGCCCAAACTGGATTTTCCTCCGGTCTACGGGGCCAAGCTCACCATGGGCTTTGTCGAGCACCGTATTAAAGAGTTTAATCAGGAAAAAATGGCCAAGTTAATCACCATTAATCCCGATCAAACAATCAAGCTCGGCCAATTTGCGGCCAGCTTCTTCCGTGTAATGCACTCAATCCCCGATGCTTTGGGTATCGTTTTGGATACACCGGCCGGTAAAATTGTGCATACCGGAGACTTTAAGTTTGATGATTATCCTGCACGAAATCTGGTGCGCGCCGAGGTTGATAAGATAAAAGCGCTGGGTAAACAAAACGTTCTAGCCCTCTTCTGTGAATCTACCAATTCATTAAGTCCTGGCCATACTATCTCTGAAAAAGAGGTGGGTACTGCACTCGAGGGCATAATTGGTGAGACGGATGGACGGCTTATTATAGCGGCATTTTCCAGTCAGGTTAGTCGGTTGCAGCAAATTATTGACGCGGCGATTTTGCATCACCGCAAAATTTTTGTTAGTGGACGCAGCATGCGTAATACCATAGATATTTGTAAAAAACTGGGTTATCTGGACATACCAAAAGACCTGATCCAGGATGTGAAAAAGTATAAGAATTCAGTGCCGGATAAAAATACCCTGATTCTGACAACCGGATCTCAAGGTGAGCCGGTGGCGGCTCTTTCCCGCATGGCCATGAATGAGCATCAGCACATCAAAATCAAAAAAGGTGATACCATTGTACTTTCTTCTTCACCTATTCCGGGTAATGAGAGAGCGATTAGCAGCGTAATTAATCAGCTGTGTATTATGGGAGCCAAGATTATCAGTAATCAGATCATGGACGTTCACACCTCCGGTCACGCCAAACAGGATGAGTTGGTTGAAATGATTAATTATGTACAGCCGAAATATCTGATACCGATTCACGGTGAATACTACATGAGACAAGGTCTCGGAGTTCTGGCTCAGGAGCGTTGTGGGTTTAGTGAAGATCGCGTTATTATGATCCAAAATGGCGATGTTCTTTATGGAGAAAAAGGTGGGAAATTCTATAAATCCAAAGAACAGGTTGAGACCAAATACATTTTGATCGACGGTAGCGGTGAAGGTTCCAGTGATTCTCAGGTTTTGGTTGATCGTGAAATTATGGCTCAAAATGGAGCACTTATCGTTTTGATTTATATCTCCAAAAAGGGTAGAAAGCTCACTAAGCCGCCGGATATCATTTCTCGCGGGTTTGTTTACATGCATGAGTCTGAAGAAATCGCCTCCGAAATAGGCCATATCGCTCAGGATGCTTATAAGCGCATTCACGAGAAAAATCCCGGTGCCGACCGCCGCGACGTGAAACGCTACATTAAGCAGACTATCGACAAATACACTCACGCCAAACTCGAGCGCAAACCCTTGATTATCCCTCTAATGGTTGAGGTCTAATTTAGGACTACAAAGCTGCAATGTACCGATCCCATGGATTTCTTGTCTTCGTCTGGCACAGTCATGGCATGCTTCATGTCCACCTTTCTTATCTTAAAACCATACTTGGCATATTTTTCTGCGGCCACCTCATCTTGTCTGTCTCCATATTGCGGCAGCACCACCGTCTTACCCTCCTGCGGATGGTCGAACATTATATTGTTAACGTAGTTCAGGGGTGCAAAACGCGTGCAGGGCATATCTTCAATCTTGTAGCCCAAAGCTTCAAACTGATCGCGTATGCGACGTAAATACTTCGTATTTGTGCTATAGCCATGTGCATCAATCTCTCCCCAGTCCTCTGTGGAAGTAATAAAAGCCACTCTTGCACCATCGGCTCCCGTCGCTGTTTTAACAACCATGTCGCTATGGAAAAAGGAGGACCCCCTTTCCAAAGATTCAATAGAAACTCCTCCGACTTCAGCATCTTTTTTTAAATATTCTTCATCCAGAACGATTACTTCTTCAACGCCAAAATATTTTTTATAATCCTCTTTAATATTTTCCAATTCACTTAGAAATCTTTCTCCGGGAACAAACTTGTCTCTTAAATTAATTCCCAACCTCCCCTGGAGGCTGAAGAGTAAATTCATCTTTCCTACAATTAATCCCATGCGGCCATCCGGCAGTCTGGTTGGTTGCAAGTCACCGCCTTCACAGGAAAGTGGCGCGAATTTAAGGTCAAATTTCTCGGGATTCTTGTGAGCCAAGGCCTCATCTCCAAAGGCGTGCAAAGCCATAATTACCTCTTCTTCCTTCGCGGCGTTGGTAAGCCAACTTACTAAATCAAGGCCTCCTCTCAATTCCATCTCTTCCAACATTTCTTCAAATCCGTTTTTCCAGGCTCGAAATTTTCTGGCATCCAGGCTGCTACCGACGATTATGTTTCTTCCGCTTTCATCGTTACTGCCCGTCGCAAAAACCACATCTTGCATATAGTTTAACCCGGCCTGTGAGGGGGGCATTTCGAAAGCCTCAAATTCCAGATGCGGATATTCGTCTTTTAGCTTCTCCACACATTCATCGCCATTATTTTGTGGAACTGTAATTTTTACTTTTGTTCCCTCCGGCAGGGTTGCCAGCGTTGGTCCAAGAAGTGTTACGGTATCATTAAAGTTATACCCACCCACCAGAGGAAGAGGGGAGTAGCTGGGAACAGTTCCGGTCAAAATTTCACTACCGCTTCTTTCATCTTCCGGTTTAAGTAGGCCTGGCTCCAGGGCTTCCAGGTTTTTTTCAATTCCCATATACTCTCTCAATTCATTTAGGGCTTCTTCTGGTCGCTTGTGTTTATTGAAAATTTCTAGCGCGGTACTACCAAAATATGCGGTCATCAATCCCCAACCAGCCATTTTGCGTAAAAAAATTCTTCTACTTGGATCAAAACTGGTATTTTTAGGGCCTTTGCTTGGTGCTTTTGGTCTTCTAGGCCTGTAACCATAACGATTGTAGAGGGGTAGACCTAATAATCTGCGGACGGAATCGGTCATATCACGCAAAGCACCTTGAATCGGACCAACCTCAGGACCTTCCGGACCACGAAATTGACTGGCAAAGTCTTGCATTGCCGATCCTTCCCCTACTTTACTACGTTTATCGGGTGTACGCATCTATAAGTGATAGGTGCTAAAACAAGCCCATTATTATTAAATATTTTAGCAAATTTGTCAACTGTCATTTGTATGACTTTCTGCTAAACTTTCCAACATAAAATTAAGAGCCCAAATGATCATACTACAACTTATTCTCTCCTCCATTTACTTTTTGCTGCCGGCCTACGTGGCCAATATGTTTCCGGTGCTTTTCAGTAAAGTCCCATTACCTTTAAATAAACCGATAGATAAGGAAATTTTTGGACAAAATAAAACCTACAAAGGCTTTTATCTGGCCTATTTCGGAGCGCTGTTAATTCTTTTTTTACAATACTATCTGGATGAATCCAATGTTGTCTCGCAGGTTCAAACTCCAAATCCGGATACCGCAAATCCTCAACCTCTTATAGTTAGTTATTTGAATTACGACAGCCTTAACATTTTCCTTTATGCCTTTTTGTTTGGTATCGGCGCTATAACCGGCGATTTGATAAAGTCCTTCTTCAAGCGCCGCCTCGGCATCAAACCCGGCCGCCCCTGGTTCCCCTTCGACCAGATCGATCTGGTTGTCGGCGCCCTGATCTTTTTAAGCCCCTTCATTCTCCTCCCCTGGGAAAATGTAGTTGTTTTGCTTTTAATCACACCCCTTCTGCACTTCCTCACCAACGTAATCGGCTACCTGCTTGGACTGAAAAAGGTTTGGTGGTAATTTTGTCTGCATTGACATTTTTGAACTTTTATATATATTTCACAATCTTCAGTTACGGTATTTTGCATTCTCTTTGTTGAGTGATGCTAAATCAATAACTGAGACTGTTTATTGAAATTTGATCGCTTATTGAGGCACTTGGTCCTGATTTGGAATTATCACCTGTGAAAATTCTGGTTCAGGGCCAACTGCCGGACACATGACGTGTCCTTGCGCGCCCGTTTTGGGGGACAAGATGAAGGAGAAGACCATCAAGCTGTTGAAGGGCATCGCCACTTACTGGTGGGTGGTGCCCTGGGGCTGGGTCTTCCTCTGGATCGTCTGGATGCTCATCACGCGGTAGGTTACCGCTAGCGCATTCCTAGCAACAACAGCGATCACTTCAGAGGCAGGACAGGGGGCCGCGGCGAAAGCCGCGGCCCCTACTTTCATTGTAAAAAAGACCAGTGACGATAATTGACAAAACCTAAAAAACAACTATTATGCACTACTCGGTTCTCTGTAGTGTCCTTTGCCTTTTCCTTAACCACAGGCTGGAGGTTATTCAGGAGCGAGTGTACATTGACAGGAAAGGCACAACATAGAAACGAGATCCTTCCAAGGGAGTTGTAGAGAGCGTGGCATGCGCTGCGTAATCGAAGGGCCCAATACCGGGACCGCATCCTAAGGAATCGGCTGAGGCACCGCCTCAAAGGGAGCAATAGTCATGAGCAAGAACGGAAAGATCGCCCTCGTCACCATCATCGGGATCCTCGTGGTCCTGGCCAGCTGGTTCTTCATGGGCATCCACTACCGCAACGCCGAGGCCACCGTCCGCAACAAGCACATCGCGCAGCAGGACGTGGTCGAGCTGGTGCACGACAAGACCTGGAAGGTCTTGCAGCAGAAGGCCGGCGTCACCAACCAGTACAAGGAGGCCTTCGAGAAGATCTACCCGGAGCTGATGGCCGGTCGCTACGACAAGGGCGGCAGCTTCATGAAGTGGATCCAGGAGTCCAACCCCAACTTCGATGTCAGCCTCTACAAGGACCTGATGACCGCCATCGAGGCCCTCCGGGCCGAGCTCGTCCGCGAGCAGAAGGTGTTGCTCGACCTCGAGCGTGATCACCACAACCTCTACGACACCGAGCCCTCGAGCTGGTTCGTGAAGGAGACGGAGACGCGCAAGAAGGTGCAGAGCAAGATCATCAGCTCCACCAAGAGCAAGGCGGCCATCGAGACCGGCATCGACGACGACGTAGAGCTGTTCAACAAGTAGCCCTGGAGGATTCAGTATGCTAGCCTGGTTTGCCATGGGCATCCCGGTGCTAACGGCTGTCGTCCTACTGGTGTGGTTCCGTCACAAGACCGTATGGTGGGAATTCCTCATCCCGGTCGTAGCCTCTTTCGTCTTGATCCTAATCGGTAAATTCACTACCGAAACTTTCCAGACTCGAGACACCGAGTACTGGGGAGGCTGGGTCACCAAGGCGGAGTACTACGAGCGCTGGGATGAGGAAGTACCCTGCCGTCACGAGATACCCTGCAGCCACCCCATCCCGTGCTCACACACGGATCAAGAAGGGCGCACACTGCACAGTAACGACGGATACCAGCACAGCAACGATGGCTATGAGCACCGCTACGACGTCGACAACCATCCGCCTCGGTGGGTGGTACACGATTCCAACGGTGAAGACTACGGAGTGGGAAGCGGAAAGTTCGAATGGCTGGCAAAACGCTTCGGCCTGCGCCAGTTTGTCGACCTCCACCGCGACTATCACTCCATCGATGGCGACAAGTACGTCACACAATGGCCAGGAAACGATGCAACTCTGGTGCCAACCACGACGGACCACTCTTACGAAAACCGCGTGGCGGCATCCGATAGCATCATGAACTACCCGAAGGTGGAAAACCCGAAAGAACTCGGACTGTACGACTACCCTAAGATCAGTGACTACTACTACCTTCCTTCGATCCTCGGCAACGGCGGACCAAGTACCATGCAAGCGCGCGCGCTGCTGGATCTCTGGAACGCCAAGCTGGGAGCTCGAAAGCAGGTCAGGATGTGGATTCTAGTCTTTCAGGGTGGGTCGATCTCCACGGGCCAGGATCAAGAGGCCTACTGGAAGAACGGCAACAAGAACGAGTTCGTCATCACCATAGGGGTGGACCCGCAACACAACATCCAGTGGACACACATCTTCTCCTGGACCAAGTCCGAACGGCTGAAAATCGAAACCCGTGACTTCGTCATGCGGGATCGGGGCAAACCGCTCGATCTGGTCAAGATCGTCAACTGGATGGTACCTGCTGTACAGGAGCAGTGGGTGCGACGCGAGTTCAAAGAGTTCGATCACCTCTCCATCGAGCCGCCAGGCTGGGTGATCTTCCTGATCTTCTTCCTGACCTTCCTCCTGAACATCGGGCTCTCGATCTGGATCATCATGAACCAGTACGAAGAGGGCTTCAGTGGGGCAATGCACCACCTGTGGAACGACAGGCGGCGCTTCGCCAGGATAGCTTGGCCCCTGCCATTTGACCCCCCCCATTAGACTGGATGGGGCGCCGCGGTTTCGCCGCGGCGCCCCTGAAGGTCTCCCCTTCTATGTGCCTTTCCTGCCTATCCCCAACTCCAAAGGCGCCCTCTTCAATATTGACAAAATTCTCCTAGCACTCTAAAATGTAGAGTGCTAATCAGCACAAACAATTGCTAAGCAAACACTATGCAAATTGGACATAATTTTACCCTAAAAACACAGGAGCTCATCACTAAGGCTACGCAGCTGGCGCAGTCTCGCAATCACCAGCAGATCGACACGGCCCATCTTTTCATGGAGATGCTAAATCAGGAGGATACTCTAATAGATCCGCTTTTCAAGAAGCTGGAAGTTAATAAAGAAACGCTCAAAAATGAAGCCGAGCAACTACTCAAATCTTATCCGCAAGTTGAAGGCGGCCATAGCCAATATGTGGCTGAAGCTACCCGTAGAATACTTACTCAGGCATCCAAGGAATCGCAAAATCTCAAAGATGAATATATCTCCGTTGAGCACATCTTTCTGGCTTTTCTCGATATTCAAAACGATCTTACTTCGGCAATCAAAGCACAGAATCTAAGTAAAGCCGAGGTACTTGAAATAATAAAAGAACTGCGCGGCAACCAGCCCATCACCGATCAGGATCCCGAAGGTAAATTTCAGGCGCTTGAAAAATATTGCCAAAATTTCACCGAAATGGCCCGTAAAGGAAAAATTGATCCGGTTATCGGTCGTACCGAGGAAATCCGCCGACTTATGCAGATTCTCGCTCGTCGCAGTAAAAATAATCCGGTATTAATTGGCGAACCGGGAACCGGAAAGACCGCCATCGCGGAAGGCTTGGCCAATCGTATCGTCGAAGGAGATGTACCGGAAACTCTTAAAGACAAAGAGCTACTATCACTTGATCTAGGTGCTCTGATCGCCGGCGCCAAATATCGCGGTGAATTTGAGGAGCGACTTAAGGCGGTTCTCAATCAGATCAAACAAAAAGAGGGTAAAGTAATTCTCTTTATTGATGAGTTACATACTTTGGTCGGAGCCGGAGCTCAGGAGGGACAAATGGATGCCTCAAACATGCTAAAACCAGCCCTGGCACGCGGAGAAATTCACACTATCGGTGCCACCACCTTGAAGGAGTACCAAAAATATATTGAAAAGGATGCCGCTTTGGAGCGTCGTTTTCAGCCTATTTTTGTCAACGAACCGACTCTCGAAGAAACCATCGCCATTCTGCGCGGAATCAAAGAAAAATACGAGCTTTACCACGGTGTAAAAATTTTGGATGAGGCCATAATCAGCGCCGCCACCCTTTCCGATCGCTATATTACCGACCGTTTCCTGCCCGATAAAGCCGTAGACCTGGTAGATGAAGCTACCGCCGTTTTAAAAATAGATCTTGAAAGTTCACCCTCCGAAATCGACGAATTGAACCGTGAAATCATGCAACTGGAGATTGAAAAAGAGGCTCTGAAAAAGGAAAAAAACGTTCAGGAAAAATTAAAGAAAATCGAAAAAGAATTGGCCGACAAAAAAGAGGAACTAAACAAACTCAAACTTGCCTGGCAAAACGAAAAAGAAATTATCGACCAAATCCACGAGGCCAAAGAACAAATAGATCGCTTAAACATTGAAGCCGCTAAGTACGAGCGCGAAAATCAACTCGATAAGGTAGCTGAAATACAATACGGCAAAATTCCGGAACTGAACAAAAAAATCGAAGCCCTTGAGCATAAGCTTAAAGAGATCCAGGGTGATAAACGCATGCTTAAGGAGGAAGTTACCTCCGAGGATATTGCCGCGGTTGTTTCCAAGTGGACCGGTATTCCGGTAAGCAAATTAAACGCTTCGGAATCAGAAAAGCTTCTGCACTTGGAGGAGGAACTTAGACGGAGAGTGGTGGGCCAGGAAGATGCCATTGCCGCTATAAGCAATGTTATAAGACGCTCTAAGGCTAATATTTCCGAAGAAAATCGACCGCTTGGCTCCTTTCTTTTCCTCGGACCAACCGGAGTTGGTAAGACCGAGCTGGCCAAAACCCTTGCCAGCTTCCTTTTTAACGACGAAAAATCTCTTATTCGTCTTGATATGAGTGAATATATGGAAGCCCACAGTGTCTCCAAAATTATCGGCTCGCCTCCCGGCTATGTGGGATTTGAAGAAGGAGGGCAACTCACCGAAAAAATCCGCAAAAGGCCTTACAGCGTTGTGCTTTTCGATGAAGTGGAAAAGGCACATCCCCAGATATTCAATATCCTTCTACAGATTCTCGACGAAGGCCATATCACCGATGCCAAAGGTCGCCGGGTGAACTTCAAGAACACCATAATAATTCTCACCTCCAATATCGGTTCCAAGGAAATCCTGGAATTTGAAGGTGAAAAAACGGCACTCAACGTCAAAGTGAATACTCTGCTCCGCGACTTCTTTAAGCCGGAATTCCTAAATCGCATAGACAACATAGTTGTTTTCAACAAACTGGAAAAGGAACAGATAAAATCCATCGCCCATATCCAGTTTGAGCAGCTTAAGAGACGTCTGGCTAAACAAAATATAACGCTTGAAATCTCCGATAAAGCTTTAGAATATCTGGCGGAAAACGGCTACGACCCACACTTTGGCGCCCGCCCGCTTAAACGTCTGATTCAGGAAGAAATTGAAAATCCACTGGCCATTCAAATTATTGAAGGAAAAATCAAGGAAGGGGCTAACGTAAACGTCAACAAAGGCAAGGCAGGGTTGGAAATTAGGTAAGATTCATAATGGCTGGATATTGACGACGTCACTCAAGTCGAATATATTTCAAGGCATGAAAACAAAAATTTGCGCAAAATGCCAGCTTAGCCTCACCGCAGATCAATATAGACCCAGGGGTGATAAAAAGGGATTAAACTCTTACTGTAAAAAATGCCAGCAAGAATTTGATAGAGATTATTGGCAGCGCACAAAAGATAATAGAAAGATTCAACGCCGAATAAATGACAAAAATGTAAGAATTAGAAATATAAAAGCTGTACATCGTTATCTCCAAGATCACCATTGTGTTGATTGTGGAGAAAGTGATCCGGTGGTGCTGGAATTTGACCATAAAAGTGATAAAATTTATTCGATATCCGACCTCGTTAGAAGGAGAGCTTCAATTGAGAAATTGTTTACAGAAATTAAAAAATGCCAGGTTAGGTGTGCAAATTGCCATAGAAGAAAAACGGCAAAAGAGCTAAACTGGTATGCGGATCTATGATATTAACAACGTCGGGGTGTGGCGCAGTTGGCTAGCGCGCATGCATGGGGTGCATGAGGTTCGCGGGTTCAAGTCCCGCCACCCCGACCATTCAAGACTTCTCCACTACAATCCAAAGCATTTGGCAAAGCTTTCATTTAAGCATGCTTCTGATTAAAATAGATTCAAATGATCGAGCTACCTCTCAAATTCCAACAAAAAGCCGAAGAGCTCAATATTAATCTGGAAGATATCACAGAGGAATTTGTTAAAGGTTCCGGAAAAGGCGGACAGAAAATTAATAAAACTTCCAGTACGGTTGTACTGAAACATCAGCCGACCGGGACAATCGTAAAATGCCAAAAGCATCGTGAGCAAAGTAAGAATCGCCTTTCCGCCTATAAACTTTTGATACTAAAAATCGAAGACCAAATTAAAGGTAAAAAGTCCGAGCGAGCTCAAAAAATTCATAAACTGCGTAAACAAAAACAAAAACGTTCCAAGCGCGCCAAAGAAAAGATACTGGAACAAAAAAAGCAGCGAAGTGATCTCAAAGAGACACGCAAAGATCTTAAGATTTAATGCGCAACATATTTTGAAATTTACCAGTTGAATTTGTGTTCTTGTGGCGATTATTAGCTTAAAATCGAAGACAATCTAACCTTTAATGCACAAACATGCATAAACTATTGTCTATCCTGGCGATATCTCTACTTGCTTTTGCAGCATGTAGCAGTCAGGAACCAACTACGGATGATCAAACATCTGAAGAAACTTCTGTTGAAGAATCAATGGAGGAAACCACAACTGAAGAAGTTGTACAGTACCCTGAGGGGTGTTCTGCGGAGCCAAACCTTGTTGTTAAATCTGAAGAGGCTGGCACAGTGGAATTCGATGCCGAACACGGCTGGTATCTTGAATGGTCTCCGGATTACGGAACCTTCTACTTTTTAAGCTATGATGGGTTCGATCCTCAAAACTACAGTGCCCACAAACTCGTAGATGGAGATGTTACCGTGAGTTGGGATCTAAAAACCGTAGATAAAAGTGAAGTTGTCCCTGGCGTTTGGAACTATAGAGCCGAAGAGGAAAATAATAAATTGGACTGGCTAAACGTTAGTACGGTTGACCTTGCCGGAGCTATCTTTGATGACAATGGTAAAGTGGAAATCACCTACCTTGGTGATGACTACGTATGCGGAACCGTAACCAGTGATGACGGTTCTTCAAGCCTAAATGGTGACTTCGTAGCAAAATTCCACAAGTGGGAGTTCTAAACTTTGCTACATTTTTTAAACTTGTTGAATAAAGAGAAAGGGCCCGCCGTACGGCGGGCCCTTTCTCCGGGAGAGACATTTTAACAACAATTCGTAATCAGATTTAAGTTCAAACTCTTAGATCAAGTTCATCTTCTTCATCAACTTCTTCTATTTCATAATCTTCTTCCTCATGGAAATGATGCTCTTGTTCAAGTTCACTTTCCATCTCGCTTTCACTGGAAAATTTTGATCCCGCCAGTCCATCATACCCCTCTGCCTGTTCCGTGTTTTGGTGGTCATCACCACCGCGCCCCACCATAACCGAGCTGGATAAAACAATTGCCACTACAGCTTTTGTTAATAGAGAATACATGAAGAATATGGTTAAGTTATTTGTTAAATGACCGGCCATTCATAATAGAAGACGCAATCAAAATCAAAACCTTACACTTTTCTGAAAATTAAAACAGACCATCCAAATCAAGAACCTCTTCAACCGGTTCAACCACTTCAATAACTTCTTCAATAACTTCCTCGGTCACAGGTTCTACAGGCTCAACAACGGTTTCGTTGATTACCTCCACAGGCTCTTCAACGACCTCCTCCACAAGTTCAGCTGCCTCTTCTACGATCTCTTCGCTGACCGGCTCAACAATAGGTTCCACAATCGGCTCTACGGGCTCAATAATCAGTTCCGTAATATTCTCTACCGGTTCAACCACTGGCACCATTGGAATTTTTTCAATTTTTTGATTTTCCAGCTTTGGCACCTCTTCAACAGGGGAATCTATTGGCGTATTTATTAACTCCTTCTCCAAATTTTTTTTCAAAAATCCACCAAAATTTTTATCTATCTCAATATATTCCAAAACATTTTCATGTCTCTCAAGAATCTTTTCCAACTTCTGAACTTTTTCCTCATTTTTGTTTTTCAAAATCTTATCAATACTTTTTTCAAGTTGTTTCTCAACAATCAACTTCCTCTTATCCGATAATTTTTCTTTCGCCAAAAGCTCCTCGGCCTCAACCAAGCGATGATCAATCTGATTAAATTTATGACTAGTTTTCTCCTCTTCATTCATAAAGAGCGGTTGCACGTCCTCGCTGATAAACAACTTTACCGGATAAAGAAGATCTCCAGGCAAGGATGACTGTGATGCAAAGGCGGTTCCAACCACAAGAACAAGCAGGGTAAAGGTAGCCAGTAGTGGCTTAAATATTATCAAGGGAAAAAATATCCTACGGGAATTTTTTTCCTGCACCTCATTCTCTTCAACAAAGGCCAACAGCTTGTCCGACATGACCTTCTTTTCTTCACCATTTAGTTGTTGCTGCCTAAACGGCTTAAAAGCTTGTTCCAAATTTTTCTTAATTTTATTCTCCATCATCCAATAATTTACGTAATTTTTTAATTGCCCTGTTCAATTGGACCGAAATGCTGTTCTCACTCCTGCCCAGCATTTCTCCGGCAGGAGCGCCGAGGTGAACACTTCCTGCACGTCGTCGATCAATTGGACCGAAATGCTGTTCTCACTCCTGCCCAGCATTTCTGCAATTGTTTTGACGGGATAATCGTTAACATATTTCAAAGTCACAACTTCTTGGTACTTTTGCGGCAATTTCTGAACACCGAGATATACCTTTTCCAACTCCATGGAATTATCTATTTCTTGCTGATTGAAATCCTCCGACTTTTCAAATCCTTTTTCCTGTAATTGATCCAATGAGATAACTCGATCTTTTTTGCGATATTCATCTATAATCAAAAACTTTGCAGTCCGGTACAAAAACGCCCGCATATTATGAATTTCATTACCCTGACTCATGTAGACCCAAGCCTTTTCAAAAGATCTCTGAGTCAGGTCTCGGGCCAGCTCACGATCGGATAATTTGAAAAAACAAAATCTGAAAATATCATCATTATATTTTTCAAAGGCTTCAAAAAAACTATTTTTTATCTCCCTTTTGTCCATGGCTACAGCTTAAGACGTAAGGTTAACACAAATCTTACAAAAAATTTGTAAAAGCATTATACTCATACCATGAAATTAAAAACAAACTATCTGGTAATCCCCCTCGTCACTATTTTGGTGGCCTTACTTGGCAGCTTCTTTACCAGTCAGGGAATGGATTGGTATGACGCTACCATTACGCGTCCCGAGTTAACTCCACCTAAGTGGCTTTTTCCAATAGCCTGGAATCTGATATTTCTTTTCACTACAATCTCCGCCCTAATAATTTGGAATAAGGGCAAAAAAGACCGCAACTTCAAACTCATTATCGGGCTTTTTATTGCCAATGCCATCCTCAATTTACTTTGGAGCCTGCTCTTCTTCAAACTGCAGCTCATTTTCCCCGCTTTGATTGAAATGGTTTTATTGGAAATCACCAATATCGCACTGCTTCTTTTAACCTGGCGCGTCTCCAAACCCGCCTCCCTTTTGCTTTTGCCCTATGCTCTTTGGGTTGGTTTTGCCACCTACCTCACCTACCTCATCCATCTTCTGAATTAAGAGCTTAGGAATTTACTTTTTAGCCAATTTAAGGTATAATTTAATGATATTTTATATCCACTTTTATGGTGCAAACGGAATTCAATGCCAACGAGGAAAAGCGCAAAAAGATTGCCGAACTTAACGAAAAAATTCAGGAAATCGATCATGATTTAAGTGAAATCGAGGACAAAGTTGAAATGCGCGACTTGGAGAAAGAATTAGATAATCTTGATCAAAATGAGTGAAAAAGGTCCTGAAATTAGAGTTAAATCTAGGGAAAGTCGCCTTGAATTTCGCGAACTGGAAAGAGACACCTTTGAAACGGCTGATAAAGTTTCTAAAGCTGCCAAAGAAGAACTGTCAACACTTCAATCAAAGACAAAGGATCTTCAAGATCGGCTAACGGCTTTGGAAAAAAAGCTTAGAGGCGACAAAGAATTTCAACATGTTGAATCCAGGTTCAATACCTTAAAAGCATTGATCGATGACCTTGTTGGAGATGGGGAAACCATCGTACTCAACGATCATCTGCCGCATCGCTTTAGTTCGATATACGAGATTAGAGATAACAATGGAAAAGTGGAAATTGGCGTAAAAGGTAGTCCAAGATTTTTATTTAGGTGGAAAGATAAAGAGGAATTTAAACGAGAATTTCAGGGCTTTGGCCTTGATAAGGGAGACCCCAATATTCTAATCGTTAAGGTCAAAATAGGTGATAAAGAAGGAAGCTCAAGAGTTGAACATCGACTGAAAGAAGGTGTGATGGATGTGGCCATACTTCACACCGAGAACATCGATGGTATAGCGCCCATCTCCAAATTAACCTTTGATAAAGCTTTAAAATTAAAGCCCAATGAAGCTCCACCGGTTCAGTATGGTAATCCGGAAACCTTTGTTAGAAACGGAAACTTTAAGCACGACCTTGAAGGAGCACACCGTCTTTACGAAACACGCCCTAAGGCACCGAAGCCCAAGGAGACAGCCGCCCTACTTGAGCACTTTAAACAGATCGGCGAGCAGCATGAAGATGAAATGGATAAATTAACCCCCGAACTGAAGGGTATACATCACATGCGTTATGCCGAACTTCATGTAAGCAAGATAAATGATGCGCTGACCCCCAATCCAAAATTCAACGGCAAAGTCCGCTTTGAAAATACCGAAGATTTTGAAAGCTTCGTGGAACTTACCGCATCGGCCCTTCAAACCTACCAAACCGCCATCGAGAACTTCGATGCCATGGATTCAAAGTCCACGCTGGCCAAAAGGAAAAAATTTGAATGTTTAAGTAAAATCGAAGAATTGGGAAAAAATATTAAAAAGCAATTGCTACCAGAGAAGGGAGAGTATTTTTTTATTGGTGACAAACAGATAGATAAAAAAACATATAGTGAGGATGGTGATTACAAAGATCTCCGAGAACTGCTTAAGAAAATGGAAGAAATTGGCTTATCCAAGGTCCCGAGCATTGGAATTGACAGAGCGGAAAAACTTATGGGAGACAAACGGGAGAGAGCAGATAAACCAGCAGCAGATAAACCAGCAGCAGATAAACCAGCAGCAGATAAACCAGCAGCAGATAAACCAGCAGCAGATA
>CAYLHX010000021.1:0-1945 GCA_964383675.1 uncultured Candidatus Peribacteria bacterium
ATCTCGCTTTACCTCGCACAAAAGAAACGGTTTTCCCTATCACCTTGGCAACCTGCCTTTGGTGATGTGCTCGCGGGACGCTTTTACAACGGTAATACGTGTTTTTTCCTTCAACCGTTGTGAGCACTCAAAAAGAAACAAGAATTTCGTCTTGGATGCTCACAACTTTTCCTGAATTCAAAAGATCTGCTTGAAATCAAAACTCACTGGACATTCCAGCTGCCACCAATTAAGGGACAGTCAATTCCAAGCCCTAAATTAGACCATTTTTGCTCAAATTTGTCAATAGTCTTTGCGTCACTTAAACTATATTATTTAACCAAATCTCTAAACAAAAACCATGCAAAACTCTCCCTACGCTTTAATTACCGGCGCAAGTTCCGGAATCGGCAAAGCCGCGGCCGAAGCTTTAGCTCAAAAAGGCAAAAATCTTATTTTGGTTGCTCGCCGCAAAGATAAACTTGATGAATTGAAAACAAAATGGGAAAAGGAATATGGCATCACCATTCTAACTTACCAGGTCAATTTGGCTGTTCCCGAAGCCGTTGAACAGCTTTTTGAAAATCTGGAGAAACAGGCCATCGATGTTTTAATCAACAATGCCGGCCTCGCCCTTGGCAAAGCCTCTTTCGAAGATTACAACTGGCAGGATTTTGAGCAGATGATTGATGTAAATATTAAGGCTTTCACGCGAGTCGCCCAATTGGCGATTCCGCATCTTAAGGAAACCGCCGGCCACATTGTAAATATCAGCTCAGTTGCCGGCATCGAAGCCTATGAAGGTGGTTCGGTTTATTGTGGGACCAAAGCTTTTGTCAAAATGATCAGCAAAGCTTTACGCATCGACCTGGCCGGAACTGGAATTAGGGTAACGGATATTGCCCCAGGCGCTGTAAATACCGAATTTTCCGAGGTCCGTTTCAAAGGTGATCAGGACAAAGCAAAGGCCACATATCAGGGGTATATTCCGCTACGTGCTCAGGATATTGCCGAAGCCATTATCTTTGCCTTGTCACGGCCGGCAAGCGTCAATATCGAATATATGCTGATCATGCCGACCGCCCAGGCCAGCGCCACACGAGTTTACAAGAAAGATTAAGCGCTTATTTTAACTTTTGCTTCTAAAATGGAAATCGCATGCGCGATTTCTGGTGGGCGATAGTGGATTCGAACCACTGACCTCCTGCGAGTCAAGCAGGCGCTCTACCAACTGAGCTAATCGCCCCCTCATGAGCGTTTGTCGACCGTTTGGATTTTATAAATAAAAAACAAAAATGTCTACATTATCCTTCAAAACTCAAGTCACCTTGATGTCTTTCTAAAAGCAGTTTAAAATTATCACTGTTATAAACACTAAAACACCATATCCAATGAATCCACAAGACGATACTCAACAGGATGGACAGCAGTCTGCAAATCCACCTAGTTCTCAAGGAGATGCTGGAAATGCTGGTGCACAACCGGCTGATAATACCGCCGGCCAACAGGGGAATTCTGGTCACACTTATGATTTAAACTCAACTCCGCCAACACAAACACCGCCACCGTCGGGAGGATCTAATCCGCCACCAAGCGGCATGACTCCACCACCGGCAGGTAGTGGTAGTGCCGGAGACATGGGGACAACCCCACCACCAACACCACCAACACCACCAACACCACCAACACCACCAACACCACCAACGCAGACTCCGCCACCGGCAGCAATGCCTGGCGACACTACTCCAGGAGCTGGAATGCCGCCAGCGGGAGGAGGTTACCCACCAGCAGGAGGAGGTTACCCACCAGCGGGAGGAGGTTACCCACCGGCAGGAGGAGGTTACCCACCGGCAGGAGGAGGTTATCCACCGGCAGGAGGAGGTTACCCACCAGCGGGAGGAGGTTACCCACCGGCAGGAGGAGGTTACCCACCGGCAGGAGGAGGTTATCCACCGGCAGGAGGAGG
>CAYLHX010000021.1:2045-23735 GCA_964383675.1 uncultured Candidatus Peribacteria bacterium
CGGCAGGAGGAGGTTACCCACCGGCAGGAGGAGGTTATCCACCGGCAGGAGGAGGCTATCCACCAGCGGGAGGAGGTTATCCACCAGCAGCAGGAGGCTACCCGCCACCAAGTCCCGAAGATACGACACCGGCCAACTTTCAGCTTGGAACTAAGCTGCCGCCTGCCTTGAGAGTAAAAGTACCTAAGCATGATCTTAAATTTGACGAGGAATATTTTATACGTCTGCTTGCGGGATCAATCTCGCTTTCCAAGGATGAAAAAAAGAAGATTGTTGAATCCATTCCAAAACTTAAACAAGCTCAAATCGATGAATTGATCAGAATTTTTGAAGAGGAAAAACAGAAGTTTGCAGCACTCTCCAAAAAGCATGTTCCTCAATTGGAAAAGCTGGCTCAACAACACTTTGATGAATGGATGCAGCTGGAAGATGAATATAATCTGGCCAATAAAAAAGAAGAAGATCAAGGCAAAGCTGACGAAATCCGTAAAAATTTGGGACTCTAAAAGAGATCAAACAAAACTTCAAAAGGCCACCGCTAAGGTGGTCTTTTAGGTAAAAGCAAACATTGCCGAAGATCAGATAACAGTCTCTAACATTGCAAAATAAATTAAGATCAAATATTCTATTAATGCTCTCATTCCTAATCATAGTAAAATGTTCAAAAAGCTTATTGTTCTATCGTGTCTAACATTTGTGCTTACTGCTTGTACTGGCCAACCCCCATCCGAAAACATAAGCGAAGATGTTCTTGATAATGAAATTTTGGATAGTTCGGTTAACAATAGAAATCAGGAGGGGTGTAATCAGATTTCATCAGATGATAAAAAAAATGAGTGTCTTCAGATTGTTGAGTCCCTAGAGAAACGTGATCGAGCTATCGAGAGTGATGATGCTTCCATTTGTGAAACAATAGAGCTTGATAGTTACAAGGAAAACTGTTTTTATGAAGTTGAAAATCAAGTTTCGATACAAGAGATGGTGGACAAACGAGATGAAGTATCCCTTCAGGCCATTGAAAAACAAGATATCTCTCTTTGCGAACAGATCTCCGATCCGAATTTTCAGCAGGAGTGTATTTTAAGTGTTTACACAGACCCGTCTTATGAGGGCACCGACCCTTCGGTTTGCGATAACATTAAATCGGAAGTTTTGAGAGAGGTATGCTACAACAGCTCTCAATGGTCTAGCTAAATCGCCGGATTAAAACAGAATGCTTGTGTTTTAACGTAGAGCCACACATTGGAGGTATTGATGTAATGTCCAATGCATACGTTTTGGAATTCACTCAAATTGTTTATGTGAAAACCGGGGCCGACGTAGCTGCCATAACTCTCGGCGGGGCTCCAGTCGTAGGCAGAAAATCCGCAGCCAATTGTTATGTAATTCGCCGGACAACTCGCTGTTTTTTGATCGCCATTTACGGAATTAGGAGGTAACTGAAGGTAATTGATAGATTTTACAGTTGTGAAAGTACCAATACTATCAGCTGTAAGTTTTCCAACTATGTCGGTATCACCGGTAACAATCAAATCACTGTCCGCGCCACCACCAATCCGTGTCTTTGTTCCCGAATCATAGTTTAAATAAAGATCACTGCCGTAACTGGTGATTTCGTTTTGATCAATTCCAATCCAATTTGCACCCGTACCAACTTTGAATGCGCCAGCACCTGCGGGATTAACATCCTGAGTTTCGTTAACACTAAGCGGGTCATTTACGACCAATGAATCGTCAATTGTCACGGGATTAGAGCCGGAAGTATTTCTGATTGTACTTTGTATATCCAGTAAACCACCAAATAGCCTTAAGGGACCATTAATCCAGTTTTGATAATCTGTACCATCTAACTGAATTGAGGCATCAAACATAAAGATACCACCCGGAAAGCCACCAGGATTATTACCCGGGCTATATTGTAGGATTGGCCCCACAGCACCGGCTTCGGCAATTTCAATATCCTGTCCGAAGATTGTCCCGTTGACATCAAGGGCATCGTTTATTACTACTGCTGAATTACCAGCTGCGTTATTGGAGATAGGACTTTGGATGTTTAAGTTTCCACCCGCAATCAGCAAATTTCCCCAAATAGAACTCAAAGCATCACTTGTAACTAAAAGATTACCAAGAACATTAAGTGTTCCAGTAGCTCCACCTTGATTAATATAAAAACTCATTACAGGGGGTGCGCCGATTTCAAAAGCTTCACCTTTAAGCAGACCATCGCCAATAATGTTTCCAGCAGCGTCTATGTCACCATTATCATTTAAGCCGTCCAAGTTAATATTTCCATGAAAAACTGTATTACTATCAATCTCTGCTCCACCTTGACCAACTTCCAACGAGTCACCGGCAATAGTGCCGGTGGGCGTAAAAATATTTCCATCAGACTCCACATCGCCGGTAATAGGACCTTCCAGATTAATACCACTGAAAGTCGGAGCGACATTATTTCCCGGGGGATTTTGGCTTGGTGCTCCAAAAGCGGCATTTATCCCAAAGGCGAACACACTAACAGCTACCGCCGAAATGCCGGCAGTAATAGCAAGTTTTAAATTTTTCTTGGCCATGGCGTTTGTTTTTTATTTTTGTTTTTTTTTACTCTTTAATTATACCAGAAAATGACTCGGAAAACAACATCCCAGCGGCAAGATATTGCAAAATAATGCCATTTATAATAACCTTGAAAAGAACTTCTCATTCCTAAAATTAAAAATGAAAAAACTGCTTCTTCTAGCTTTTGCGCTGACTTTAGCTTTTGCCGGCTGTAAAGCCGCTCCGGACAACGGTTCAAATGGAAAGAATCTTTTAAGTGAAGAGATCAACCCCGTAGATATCCAGATCTATCAGCAATCCATTGATTCGGAAAATCTGGAACTTTGTAATGCGGTTGAAGATGAAACATTAAAGAGTGAATGTAAGGAAATCATTAGCGGAAATCTTATTTTAAGGGATGCCATTACTAAATTGGACCTAAGTTTATGTGAAAGTATCGCTAACAAACAGATAAAGCAAAGCTGTGAAATTCAGGTCGAGAGCAATCTGGATAAGGAGGCAGAGGCCCAAAAGCTCAGGGAAAAGATGGACAGCCAAACTGAAAAAGCTCAAGAATTGCAGAATAATAATGATTTGGAGGGCTGTAAAGCTCTTGAATTTAAGAATCTGGTGAAACAATGCCAGGTCAATGTGGCTTCAAATCTCGCTCGGGAAAATAAAGATCCGAGCTATTGCGATATTATTGAAGATGAGTTCGTAAAAAATTCCTGCGTTCTGATGGCTCAGGAGCAAAAAACTGCGAACTAAAATCCTCCAAAGGATTCCTCGCTTGGATTATAGCAAAGAGCATTGGCGTTAAATCCAAGGCTCACGGGATCGCTTAAGTCCTTTTCCACCCCCGCATAAACGGTGCAGGATGACGGGTCGTTTGGCCAAACATACTGCCCCATAAAGTTGATGTCACGGCCCCACATGTTGTTTATGAATCCATCATAATCTACATCGGCCCAGGCACTGGCCGAAGGATAACACCAGACCACTACGTAATCTTGAGGACAACTAACGGTCAACTGCTCCAATCCTTTTGAACCGTCCAAATCTTTTGAAACAACAACCTTTTCATAATCCCCAAAACTATTGGCCCAGACATTGCCAAGCACGCTAACATCATCATCAAAGGCACTGAAACCATATACATGAAGAGTTGCGGGATCAGCCGGTCCAAGACCGATATGAACGGTACTGTCGAACTCAACAGCTTCAAAACCACCGGAATCACTATTGGTGATCGGTCCCTGAATATCAAGGCCTCCCTCAATTTCCACATCGCCCTTTGTATGCACATTATCCACAATGTAAAGTGGCAGATCTAAACTGTTGTTATGTAGCTTTGAATTAAAAATCGCTCCCTGAACATCCAGATTGCCAGGCTTTTTGAGAGATAGAGTTCCTTCTACTGTTACCGCCGGCAAACTGGCGGTGTAGGCCGCCATAATCTGAGTGATAGCACTGGGGTTTTTAATCACACCCTCTACATTTAAATTCTTTTTCAGATTGATATCTTCACTAACCGCCAAGGAATCATTCACATTTACTTCATCGGTATCCGGATTTTGTACGGGGCCTTTAATGTTAACACCTGAAAAAGTCGGGAATATGTTGTCTCCCGGAGGATTTTGACTTGGTGCCCCCAATGCGGCGTTGACACCCAATAGAACCACTCCAAAGACAACGGCCAAAATGCCAGAAACAAGAGCCCTTTTGAGATATCCCGAATTTTTCATAACTTTTTGTTTATTTTTGTTTTAAAACACTACTATTTTACCATTAAATGGCAATTTACTCAATAGTGACCGCCTCACGAATCTCAAATTCTATATTGTCCGGGAACTTAGGTATGGTGGGGGACCAGGCCGGCCAGCTTTCAATCTCAACCTTGTTTATCTCCGGAAGGTTTTGAATATAGTTTTTAGCCTCATCAATTTCCTTACCCAAAATATGGTCCTTTATCTTGTTTAACAGCCTTTCACCGCTTTCTTTGCTCGGATCAATCGAAAACTGTTCAATTCCCTTAATGTTAGCCGTTAGCTTAATCTTACCGTTGGTGTTATTCCACTCAAAAATTCTATAGGAGGTGGACTCCTCATTGATACGCAAAAGCTCCTTCTGCGGGCTTTTCTTCAGAGTCAGTTCATTCTTCAAAATCTCCAGCATCTCATCATGATCATAGTAGACACCACTCACAAACACCTCGCCGCTGACAGTAAACTCCGCTTGTTCCTGATTTAACAGACCACTTGGAACATCCACACTCACCTCTCCGATTTTCACCGCTCCTTCACCGTCCAACAAGGTATATATGGTGCCGTCGCCAACCAGCTCACTTTTTTCCGCCACTGCTTTTTCAAGCTCGGCGATTGCATTTTTCATCAATTCATCCTCAAGTCGTGAACTTGCGGCATCAAGATCTTCCTGAGAAATATAGGCTACGAAATCAGTCACTCCGCCAGTCATGGGATCGCTGCTTTCGGCATAAAGTTCGCTTCTACTGCTTTCGTTTAAACCGGGCAAGAAGAAGCTACTGGGAGCAATATTCCCTCTTTCGCCGACAATGGTCCCAAAAGCATCCACCGGATCAGCCACTACCGGAACCTCCAAAGTGCCGGGACCGTTAGCTGTTGCCGCCGGGACCGTGACCGCATTTTGAAGTCTAAAGACGATACCTTCATCCGTTTGAAAACGTGTTTGCGGTATTAGCGGCCAATCATTTTTGGTTGTATTAAAGATAGTTATCTTACCGCCGGCATTGGAACCCTTTTCCGAGAATTTTTTGCCGGTGGAATAATGTGTGATAGTTGTAGTAACCGTAGTGGAAACAGGATAACTGGCTATCATATGTGGTGGACGAGTTTCCAGTTCCGCTTTGTTGGAATTGTAGTCGGCCAGCGTAATATTTACCGATTTTTCCAACACGCTAGCTGAAGGAGTAAGATGAATTGTTGCTCCGGGAAGTGCTATGTAGACAATTACCAGCAGAATCACCAAGCTCACCGCCACTAAACTGAACAAGAGATGTCTATTTGGTCCCATCACCACCAGTTTCGGCCTTGCCGACTTACTTTTTTTCTTTTGCGCGTCCAATTTGGAAACATCGATGTTCTTGTTGCTCTTACGCTTATTTAAAATCTCACTTATTGAGAGTTTTCGCTCCTTAAGGCGGGGAGGGGGCTCATCTTCAATTGAATTAACAGTTGCCCGCAAGGGAGTGATTCGCAACTGTTCGTCCTGCACCTCGGTTGAAAAAAGAGCAGGCTTCCCCTCACTGTTGGCCTGGTTATAGACTTCAATGCCAAGTTGCTGTGCTAAATAAATACCATTTCCATCATTTGTGACAAAATAAATGGTTTTTCCGGCCTCTTCCGACTTTCTCTTCAAAATTTTCAGATTTACCACACTTTGAAACAAGATAGCGCGCTTAGGCACGACAATATAAACGTGCTTGGCTCGGACCGGCTTAATCTTGTCATAAACTGCAGTTACCTCGTCATCAATCTCAACATATACCACCTTCTTCGTCGAAACTACCTGCTCTTCTGTTACGCTTTCGGTTTCTGCAAGTTCTTCTTTTTTCTCCTTTTTGTCCTCATCTTTTTTGTTTTTTTTGGGAGGCATTTGCTATTTTTAAATTTGCATTAGACGAACCACCTTCTTCAAAACCTTCGAAAGGAGTTGCTCTTCGGTTATAAAAGTTAGGGCCAAGTTGGCCAGTGCCATTGGGATAATATCTTGTTGATCCTTGATTTGCTTGGTCTCGTCCATTAGATTGGTAATCATCTTGGGACTTAAAAAGCTAATTTGAGGTTTTTTGGCAAAAGGTAGTGATTTTACCCACTCTCGACTCTCCAAAGCCTCTTTCACCTCGGGCAGATGGCTGCCGCCACCGGAAATCAGAATTTTGGAAGGCATCACGTCAATATTGCTAAACTCCTCCAGGGTTAAAACAACGCCGGAAAGCCAAACGTCGGAGTCGGTTTTCATGGCCTCTCGCACGATTCTGTGCGACTGTCTCTCCAGATTGTCATAACTGTAAGCCAACTTAATGTCTTCGGCATCTTTGAAGGAAATATTTAAACTTTGTGAGAGACGTTTTGTAAAAGTACGGCCACCAAGAGTAAACATCTTGGTTCCTTCCACTACACCGTCGCGGACTACCGCCACATCGGTTGTTCCTCCTCCAATATCCAGAAATATAGCCCCGAATTGGCCACCATCCTCATGGCCAAGACAACGAGTCAAAGCATATGGTTCTGCGGCTATAGCCAAGAGTTCCTTATCGATCTCCGCGGCAATGGTTTGCAGCGCGCCATAGTGAACAAGTGGGGCAAAAGCGTTAAAAATACCCAAAGTCACCTCTTTTCCCTGAAAACCGATAGGGTTTGTTACCTTATACCCGTCAATTCTTACGTCTACGATCGCGGCATTGACCAATTTTACATCGATCTCGCTATAACCGGTTTCGTGAGCCAGTTGGGCTCTAACTTGTTCGAAAGCCCTCCATTGAACTTTATGTACGATATTTTTTAATTCCGAAAGATCGATTTTGCTGTTGGCGTCTCTGCGAATATAGCTGGTGGTGCTGGTTGCTCCCTTTACCAATTCTCCGGAAATTCCCAAAATCATCCGATTGGTGGAAACACCCGCCATACGCTCCGCCTCGCGGATCGCACTGTGACAATTGGCAATAACCGAAGCGATATCGGTTACCACACCACTCTGCATATCTCCCAACTTCTGCTGCTTGCGTCCCACACCCAAAATGCGTCCTTTAGTGCCTTCCGCCTCGCAAACCAAAGCCTTCACCATATCAGTTCCGATGTCTAACGCCAGGAAGTGGGCATCAGTAGATCTTTTTTTAATTCGACGAAAAAATCTCATAGCCAGGAAAATATATGTAAATTAGCCACTAAAAGCAATATCTAACTAACTTTTAAACCAGTCACTACCACTGGCAAATGTCATCTGATTTTTCTCTTTTTCTTTGTAGCGCTCAATTCCAAGCTCTATAAGCCTGTCTACCAGGTCCTGATAACTGATTCCATAGGACTCAATCATTTTTGGATACATGCTGATGGAGGTAAAACCGGGCATGGTATTTATTTCATTCAGATAAATCTTGCCATCATCACGGTCCAAAAAAGCATCAACACGGGCCAGACCTGCACAGTCCAGCAGTTTATAAGCTCTAATGCAAATTTTCTGAATCTCTTCTTCAGTTTCTTGAGACAAATTGGCGGGAACTTCCGTGGTGGATACACCATTTACGTATTTGTCATAAAAATCATAAAACTCTCCTCCCACAATTACTTCACCCACCGGGGAAGCAATAACCTCATCGTTACCTAAAATAGCGCACTCGATTTCCCGAGCATTGATGCCGGTTTCCACCAGTATTCTACGATCAAATTTCGCGGCCAAATCAATGGCTTCAATCAAAGCCTTCCTATTATCCTCCTCTGAACCACTATCGGCGGGTTTTACTTTGCTGATTCCTACGGAAGATCCCATATTCGAAGGCTTTACGAAGCAGGGCAGTCCGATATTTGCCAAAATGTCTTCCAAAATCAGCTCTTTTTCCGACTCCCAAGCACTTCGATTAAAACCGATATAAGGTGCCACCGGAATACCGGCAGCCTCCCAAAGAGCCTTGCATTGCAGCTTGTCCATTGCCGTGGAAGAAGCCAAAACTCCGCAACCCACATAAGGGATATCCAGCATCTCAAAAAGTCCTTGAATAGTTCCGTCTTCACCGTAGGGACCATGTAGAACCGGAAAAGCTATGTCCGGCTTCTCCTCCCAATTTGGATCGCTGGAAAAAACAATTTCACTTAACTTCTCATACTTCTGCAGTTTAAAATTTTCCAAACAATTATCTCCGGCCATCCACCGCCCCTCCTGTGTAATGCCAATCTCTTGCACCTCATATTTTTCGGGATCCAAAGCTTTAATTACCGAAGTCGCCGATACCAACGAAACCTCGTGCTCTCCGCTGCGCCCGCCGAAAATTACTGCGACTTTAAGTTTTTTCATACCAAAAAGATAACAGAGAAATAACTTTTGTTAAAGCGCTAAATATTTAGCTCCATACTGTCATAAATTGCAGCCGGCTGCTCTTTGTGTTTGGCCCAAGCTTGATCACCGTAGCTGAAATGCCACCACTCCTCAGGGTAATTCACAAACCCCACTTCTTCCAAAACTTGCCGTAGTAGACGACGATTCCGGTCAAACTCCTTACATTCTTCTTGTGAGAATGGCATCGGTGTGCCACTGGTCTGTAAATCATCAATCTTGCTCACATCATCTCGACCTCCTTCAAAATGGTCAGTAAAAGAGCGCACGTTAAATTCATCAAAGGCTGTTCCCATAGGCAGCTCTCGACCGAATTCATCTACCAGGGTAAGGTCCACCGCGCCACCGGTATTGTGTGGTGCAGGTAGTTTTGGATCATGACTCGGTAGAGAGACAAAAACCTGTACCGCTGTTTTAAGCTGATCGTCACTCCACTCGGGATGTCGGGCCTTTAAAACGCCCCAATAATTTTCATAGAGAAAATTTTGAGTTTTCAGAGTTCGAAAGCCGTCCCAAATCTTAAAATTCCAGCCTTCACAGCCGGGTATTTTATTAAGCCTTGTTTTTGCCTCGCGCAGTTTTTCAATAGCCCCCTTGCGTAGTTTTATCTCCGGAGTTTCGGCATAGCTCCATTGGTAATACATCGGAACCAACAAAAACTCTTGTGGATCCAAGACCTCCAATGTCTCACCACAATCCCGAATCTCAATTTTTTGCATGCCCGGACTATCGAGTATTCCCATGTCACAAGTTTTAAATTAAACAACCAAGCGTGGAATCCTCTCATTAACCCTGGTTGGAACTTCATAGTTGATCGTTGAAGCCCAGCTCCCAAACTGCTCGGCACTGATCATCTCTTCCCCTTGCTTGCCGATCAGCACGACCTCCTCCTCCAGGTTTACACCATCTATGTCGGTAACATCGACCATAATAATATTCATGCAGATCCTGCCGCGCAGAGGCGCCCTTTGTCCTTTAATTAAAACATGGGCATTGGCAACTCCACGATCATAGCCGTCATAGTATCCCACGGGCAAAATAGCCAGACGAGTATCATGGGTAGTCTTATAGGTACAGCCGTACCCTATGTATTCGCCAGCCGGAATCTCCTTAATTTGCGCCACTTTTGTCTTCCAGGTAAAGGCCGGACTCAATTCAAAACCTCCACCAACCTCTTTTAGATAAGAGACCATTGTCTCATTGGATGGCCACATACCGTAGGTGGCGATGCCGGGCCGCACCATATCAAAATGGGTTTCCTTAAAAAGAATCGTGGCCGCTGAATTGGCGCAGTGACGTATCTTGATCGGAATACCATTTTCTTCCAGCAAAATTATGCCCTCTTCAAAGCTCTTCAGCTGCTTTTCCGCATAGGAGTGATCGGTAGTATCTTCAATATTCGCAAAGTGGGTGGCTACTCCCTCAATTTCAATATTTTCGAAAGTTTTTATGTATTTGGCAAACTCCAAAAGCTCCTTGGCAGTAAGACCCTGGCGATTATTCCCGGTTTCCATTTTTAGATGAACCTTAACGGGCTTTTTGAGTTTACCAAGCATCTCGATGGTTTCTCGGTTATAAGCGACCAGCCTGCATCCCAAGTCTACGGCTTCTTCCAAGGAATCCAAACCTACGTAGCCCAAAATATATATTGGAACCTCCACCCCTGCCTCACGTAGCCCCCGCGCCTCATAAACCGCATTAACGCCGAGCCAATCGGCTCCCGCCTCCACGAAAATACGACCGGTCTCCACCAGGCCGTGACCATAGGCGTTGGCCTTCACACAGGGACACAAAATCTTGTCACCCACGATGGTTCTAAAACGCTTAATATTGCTTTCTAAGGCCTTTCGTGAGATTTCGATCCAAGTTAATTCTTTCATGGCCTCAGCATATCACCAAGTTGCCCGTTGACCAAAACATACTTTTATCCTAAAATTGAAGACCAAAGAGAAAGAAAAACTAACCCAAAATCATGTTTGAACCAAACAATAACAATCAATACAGCCCGACAGCCAAAGTTGGTATCGAGCCAACCTTTTTCGGCAAAGTTATGGCCTTTTTCGCTCTGGCCATAGCAGCTTCCGTAGGCGGAATTTTCGTTGCTCAACAGTTTTTAATGCAGTTTTTCGTGCAGGTACCCGGTATCATGTTTCTATTTTTCGCGATTGAGCTGGCAATTATCTTCACTTCCCGTATGTGGAGTAAGAAAAAGCCACTTAATAGATTGCTATTCGCTTTATTTGCCTTCATCACCGGTGTGACCATTGCACCACTTCTAAGCGTTGTAGCCGGTATTCCGGGTGGTTCGGCATTGATTGCCAAAGCTCTAATAGCCACAGTCTTTATGTTCGGAGCCACTGCCCTGATCGGTTGGACCACCAAAATCGATCTTTCAGGAATAAGAGGTTTTCTAATGATGGCTTTGATCGGTATGATCGTGGTCAGCGTTATAGGTTTCTTTGTGCCCTGGGGAAACACTTTTGAAATGGTCTTTTCCGGAATTGGAGTTATTCTGTTCAGTGTTTTTACCATGTACGACTTCCAGAAGATCAAGCAGTTCCCACAGGATCAGTATATCGATGCCGCTTTAATGCTATATCTGGACATTTTTAATCTGTTTGTCTACATTTTGCGTTTCATGCTAGCATTTAGTAATAGAGACTAAAGAACAATGAGTGTATTAACTTTCGACGTATCCGGCCTGATGGAACAGGCAACAGGTTCTTCCGAAGCCTACAGTTTTGCCGGACCGGTAAAATTTGATGACCTAAAACTGACCAAAGATCTTTGCGGTACGGCGGAAATTATGAGAATCGAAGACGGTTTTAACGCTGTAATAAAAGAAGTTGAGGGGCAGCTGTCCTTTCAGTGCGAACGTTGTCTGGAAGAGTTTAAGCAAGATTTTCATCTTGATCCTGCCGAAAGGCAGTACTACTTCCATCGCCCCCGTAAAGTTGAGGATGAATATGATCTGTTTTTGGTCGACACCAAGCACCAAAAAATCGATTTAGCCGAAATGCTGAGACAAGAAATTATCTTGCATTTCCCGATAATTCAAGTATGCTCAACTAGCTGTCAGGGGATTTGTGCTCACTGCGGTAAAAACAGGAACAGCAAGAAGTGTAACTGTAAAGACGAAGAGCCCGATAAGAATGAGCATAAGCCACTGAGTGCCTTAAAAGATTTAATTAAATAGAAACCATGTCAAAGCATCCTACACCTAAGAAGAAAACGGCTAAGTCTACCAGTAAACAGCGCTATGGCAGTTTTAAGACCAAAGTTTTGAATAAACTTTCCGACAGAGTGAACTTAACCAACTGCCCGGATTGTGGTGAAAAAACCTTGTCACACACCGCCTGCCCTGAATGTGGGAAGTATAGAGGTAGACAAGTTGTAGATAAATCCAAAGCCGTCGAGAAAATCACCAAGATAAAAGCTTAACATTATGGCTAGTTATAGGCACCTTGCCCGAACGTGCGTCATGCAGACCATCTTTGCATATGAGTTTCACGGGGGAGACCCCCAAAAACTCCTTGAAAGCACGTTAGCGGAATTTGCGCCTAAACTGACCGAAGTTGAGTTTGCCTTTACCACCCTGAAAGGTGTTATTGAGCGTATTGAAGATATCAAAAAAATCATCCAGGAGTTTGCACCTCAGTGGCCTTTTGATAAAATTGCACGTATAGATCGCGCAATTTTGGAAATCGGCATTTATGAAATACTCTATTCAGATGATATCCCGCCGGTTGTGGCGATCAATGAATCCATCGAAATTGCCAAGCACTTTGGTGACGAGAACAGTCCCAAATTCATAAATGGCGTTTTGAGCAGTGTAATGAATGATTATAAAAAAGATCAAAAGTAATGAAACAGTATAAAGCTTTAGAAAAAAGTATCGGCGTTAAATTTGCAGACTACGAGCTGCTCGAGCAGGCGTTTACTCATAAGTCTTACATTAACGAACATCGTGACGAAGGTATTGAAGATAATGAAAGATTGGAATTTTTGGGCGATGCCGTGTTGGAGCTTGTGGCCACCAGACACTTGTATGATGTTTGTAAAGAGAGTAGCGAGGGAGAGATGACAGCTTTTAGATCGGCTTTAGTTAAGGGGAAACACCTGGCGGAGGTGGCCAACGAATTATCACTTGGACAATATCTAAGATTAAGCAATGGTGAGGAAAGATCTGGTGGACGAGATAAAAAGTATATTTTGGCCAATACGGTGGAAGCTCTGATCGGAGCCATTTATCTGCAATTTGATTACTCGATCGCCGAGCAGTTTGTAAACAAATTCATTTTGAAGAAGCTTGATGAAATTATTGAAAAGGGATTGCATATCGATTCAAAGTCCAGACTGCAGGAGATCTGTCAGGAAAGAGAAGATTTTACACCATTTTACGAGTTGATTAAGGAGGAGGGACCGGACCACAACAAAATTTTTACCATGGGGGTGTATATCAAAACCGACCTAATTGCTACTGGTAAGGGCTCCAGTAAACAAAAAGCGGAAGATGACGCTGCTTCAAAAGCTTTGGAGGCGAAAGGTTGGAATTAAACAAAATATTATGGAAAATATTGATGAAAAATCGTGCGGGATAGTGGTATTTCGCGAAACAAACGGGCAACGGGAGTATCTTTTGCTCAAATATCTGGGAAAGCACATTGATTTTGTAAAAGGACACGTTGAAGAAGGTGAAGATGAGCACGAAACCGCCTTCCGCGAGTTGGTGGAGGAGACTGCTATATCCGATCTGCAATTTATAGAGGGCTTTCGTGAAGAGATTATTTACAGCTATAAACGCAAGGGCAAACCCTCAACCAAAAAAGTGGTTTTCTTTCTTGGCAAAACCAATGCAACCGAAGTAACACTTTCACCGGAGCATTTAGATTATTATTGGCTTCCTTATGGGGAATCTTTCAACAAGGTTACCTTTGACAACGCCAGAGACCTCCTCAAGAAGGCCGAGAACTTTCTGCCATAAGAGGTAGGAAAAAATTTGTGATTGAAAAAGAATTTGTTATTATTCAATTAATTACCTCAATATTTTTTTAATGCCCCAATTTCTATGAAAATAAAAATCGAGAAGAAAATCAAAACGAGTAAAGGAATTTTAATTGCGCCTTTAACCGAAGAAGATCTGAAAACACCACCTGTGAATTTTCCCAAAGAGGTTAAAGACTTCATTAAATTGCTGGTAAAAGAAAAAGAATTTGAGGCTAAAAAAAATCAATCAGCTTTGACCTATATAAACAGCAAGAATCTTCCGGGCAAGCTGGCCCTTGTGGGACTGGGGCCGAAAGCAAAGCTTAATGCAAAGGTTGCCAGGGAGGTCGGCGGCAAGATCGGTAAGATAGCTAAGGGCAACAAGAAGGATGAGCTAAGTTTTTTACTGAATCCTGAGCTGGAAAATAGTTTAGCCGAGGTTTTGGAAGGGGCATTTTCCGCAACCTATGAAATTGATAAACTGAAGAATAAAAAACCGGATAAAGAGCGTTACCGGATTCAAAAATTCCACGTGATTACCGAGAGCAAAAGTAAATCACTCGATCAGGCTGTTACCAAGGCCGAAATTGTTATGGAGGCTTCGGAGTTTGTTAAGGACTTGGTCAATCTGCCTGCAAACATTGTTGATGTTGATTATATGGCCAAGGAGGCCAAAAGAATCGCCAAGGAAAATCGTTATAAGGTTGCTATTATCGAACATAAGCAGTTGCAGAAAATGGGCTGGGGAGGCCTCTTGGCTGTTAATAGCGGTTCTGAAAAAGGAGCCAAATGTCTGGTGCTGGAATATAGTGGGGCCGCAAATAAGCGTGAAAAGCCCATTGTTTTAGTTGGCAAAGGTGTGATTTTTGATACCGGCGGCTACAACCTAAAGCCTACCCGCAGTATTGAAACGATGCATCAGGACATGGCCGGTGGCGCTACTGTTTTGGGTGTGATGTCGGTTTTGAAGAAGCTCGGTATCAAGAAAAATGTTATCGGTATCGTTCCTACCACTGACAATCTAATTAATGATAAAGCCTACCGACCCTCTGATATCATAACCATGTACTCCGGGCATACCGTTGAAATTACCAATACCGACGCGGAAGGAAGACTTATCCTGGCCGATGCTATCACCTATGGCACAAAATTCGATCCACAATATATGATTACAATTGCCACCTTAACCGGTGCGGCTGCCGTAGCTTTAGGGGATTTGTATGCCGCCTTGGTCTATAACGATGAAGACTTAATGCAAAAAGTGAAACTGGCCGGTGACGAGGTTGACGAATGGGGTTGGCCTTTGCCACTTCCGGATGAGTATCGCAAAAAGATGGAAAGTAAGATTGCCGACCTAACCAATTACGATTTAGGCAGTGGGCGTTACGCCGGCACCGCTAAAGCGGGAGCCTTTTTGGAGAAATTTGTTGAAAAGAACAAATGGTGTCATATCGATATCGGTGGTACCGCCTTTACCGATGATCCCAAAGAATACCAAACTATGGGAGCAACTGCGCACGGACTGCAAATGTTGATCCGCTTTTTGGAAAATGAGGCCGCAGTTTAGTAGCTCTACCTAGAAGGTACAGGTTTCGCTGGTACAGATGTGATAGGCAAAATAGGAAGCCGTTACCGCTTCCGCCGATCCGGTTATTGCCTGTTTGAATTCCGTGTCACAGCAGTCTCCAGCCGCAAAAACACCTTTAACATTTGTTTCGGTGCGGCGGTTAATAATTATCTCACCTTTTGCGTTCAACTCAACTCCCAACTCCTTGGCCAAACCTGTTTGTGCGTCGTGACCTATCGCCAAAAACACGCCCTCCATTGCCAGTTCCTGGCCCTCATATTTGCCCCCGGTTCCAGATTTAAAGCGAATTTTTTCAACCTTTTCATTACCTAGAATCTCCTCGATTTCCGATTTATACAATACCTCGATTTTCGGATTCTTCTCCACCCGAGCCGCATTGATCGGTTCAGCTCTTAAAACGTCTTTACGCACGATTATATAAACTTTTTCAGCGTGCTCCGATAAAAATAAAGACTCTTTGGCAGCACTATCCCCTCCACCTACAATACAAACCATTTTCCCCTTATAAAAAGCTCCATCACAAAGCGCGCAGTAAGAAACTCCTCGGTTCTCAAACTCTTTTTCACCTGGCGCTCCGAGATTTTTGTGCTTGGTTCCTGTGGCAATCAGTATGGTCTTTGAGAGATACTCTCCGCTGTTTGTTATTACCTTAAATTTTGGACAACCGTCACCACCGGGATTCAGATTTTCAATCTTAGTAACAGTTTCATTTTTGATTTCCGCGCCGGTAGCCAGGGCATGATCATAAAGTGTCACGGCGAGATCCGGACCGGAAATACTTTTTACACCCGGCCAGTTTTCCACCAGATGCGTAGTCGTGATAAGACCACCGGGCAAGGTGGCAAAAGTTAGAGTTTTCAGGCCTAGACGAGTACCGTACATCGCCGCTGAAAGCCCGCTACAACCACCACCGACAATTATAAAATCATAAATTTCTTCTGACATTGCTTGAGGTTAAAAGATAATATCAATTTACTTTTCACTAGCAGATATGGCTTGTTCAAACACCGCTTTCGCTTTTTTAAGACAACTGGTACAGCCGGTTCCAGCTCCGGTAAATTTCTGAATTTCAAAAAAAGTGCGCCTGCCTTTCTTTACTGCATCTTTAATATCATAATCCGTCACATGTCGACAATTGCAGATTAATTTTTGGGTTGCCTTCTTTAGACGAATATCTTGACCTGTATTTTCCAGATAGTTATAGATAGCCTTCTTAAGCGCCCTCAGAGCAGGAATTGGAAAGTAATCCTGAGGATGCAGTGTTGCTTCGCTGAGTGAGAAAATATCGCGATCGCTAAGCTTTAAAATATCCTCTATAAACATACCACCATATTCCAGAGCCATTTTAAAAACGATCACGGTGTATTTTTGATATTTATCGGCCTCCTCTTGAAGCTCCTCTTCGCTAAGAGATTCATTGGACAGTAGTTCAAAGTACCAATGTAGATTGTCTATAGCATCGAATTCAGGAATTTGCTTATCCTGGCGTACATCTATCCAAACCTTGATCAGCAAATTCCCCTCCGCCGATTTGGTTTTTCCGAAACCATCGGCTTCGTAGTTTTCAGCTGCCTCTTTTGATAGTAATTTTGCCTGTACCGTCTGATTCATAGCCACAGTTAAATACGCCGCTAATTATAGCATGGGATGGGACAACTGCACTTGAGAAATCAGTCCGGGGCGGCGCGTAGAGAGGTGTCAAAGTGATCAGACCCTCATCAGACGCGCCGCCCCAAACCTAAGGAGGTCTGTCGTTGGTTACATCGGGAAAGGGACCTATGTAATTACAACAAACCTCCAAGGGGGCGAGGAAGCCGGGAACAGGCTGGAGCCCTTAGCAACCCGATTGGGCCGCGTGAGGGTAAGTTCCCGGAATGAAGCCCTTTCACTTCCTCGCCGGCTGGATAGGACAAACTAGAAGATAAGGCGGGCGCCGGAGGCAGCAACTCTGCCACACTAACCGGAGGAGGGCATAATGCGGCTTAAAAGCCACGTACCTCCGGCGCCCTATGAAGGCGCTCCGCGAGCTCCCGGCAAATGGCCAGGAAAGGGGAGGGCAGGGAAGGATCCCGGCCACTACCAGGTACTCGAGCGGAGCGCCCCCATATTGAAATTCTTTTGTGCTATGAAGCATCGGTAGATATGAAAAATCTTTTTTCGCATCTACCGACACTTCATTTGGCACTTTAGTCCCAAACAAATAAGTTCAAGTGCAGTTGTCAAAGTTCATTCTCTTAAGCCCTTATTGCTACTTGCCAAAAACAACAGCAAATAAGGACAAGAGATGGTTAATGTACCATTATAGCTGGAATTGTCAATAAAGAAAAAGCTCCACCTTGCGGCAGAGCTTCTTCCCCTCATTCCTATGAAAAATGTCAATCGTACGTATATTTATGGTCTCTCTTTTTTCCTCTTCAACGCTTTATCGGGCCTTCGCAATTTGAACTCTTAATAATAGTAGTAACTTGAATCGTAATAGTTGTAGTAACAGTCATTGCTATAACAGTCGGTCGAACTAAATCCTCCGGTCAAAAGTCCGGCATTGTACATTCTGTAAAGTAGTAGAATAACTTCTCCTCTTTGTACCAGTTGAGATGGTTTTAGATAGGTCTTTCCATTCATTGAGTAGCCGTCAAACAGTCCATATTCATAACAAACATTTGCATAGCTGTAGTACCAGGCGGTGTCGTCTCCAAAGTTCACATCAGCGTAGTAGTTCACTATGTAGCTGGATGCTGTATCAAAACCTGTAAAGGATTTGCTGGCCTCGATCACTAATTTTAACATTTCCGCTCTATTGATGTTGTTTGATAGTCTGGCCTCTTTTCCACCGTTGTAACCATGCAACATATTGTTGTAAACGGCAGTCTTCACATAAGGCATATACCAGGCGTAAGGATCCACGTCCACAAAGCCTAGTTTTGAACCATCCGCCGCTAAAATATTGGCGTCAAAAGCCTCAAAGATTACCTTCAATACCTCGGCTCTATTAATGTAGTTATAAGGCTTGAAACTACCATCCTGATATCCCTGAACGATTCCCATCTCAGTAGCCCAGGCGATTGCTTTACAAAGCTCATCGTTAGCGCTAAGGAAATTCAAGTCCCAGTAGTAGGCATGACAGGCACCCAATACCGGTGGCTTGTCATCATCGTCATCATCGTCATCGTCGTCATCATCATCGTCGTCATCATCGTCATCATCGTCGTCATCATCGTCATCATCGTCCACATCCTGGCCTGATTCTCCGACCACGAATACTCCCACTTCAGTATCTTTGTTGCTACCATTTTTGCTTGTAATCTTGTAAGAATAAATGCCTTCATCCAGCTCGTCATCATCGTCGTCTTCAACATTCCAGGTCACACTGTGACAGCCTTCATCCTGATCCACCTCGTCCAAAAGTTCCGCTTCAGCCTTTCCGCCTGTAGATTTTCCTTCGAAGATCTCCAAACTAACCTCGGCATCATCATCAAGACAGTAGTGAATTTCCACCGTATCATCACGATCTTCATCGAAGACGGGAGGAAACAGATAATCATTGGTAATATTGGTTTTCTTGCTGGAAACTTCATCTTCTTCAACATCGACTTCCACGGTATCACTGTCAAATTCATCATCATCGGTCTGATTCTCGGCGGTAATTTTGAACTTCCAGGAATTTCCTTCGTCCACCTCATCACCGTCATCATCGGTTCCATCCCATTTAACTGCATAGTAAACATCATCATCCACCTCCACTTCGTCCCAAAGTGTATCTTCTCTCTTGCTGCCATCATAAATCTCCACAGTTACATCAGCTTCGGCACTTAGTTTAAATACCAGGTAGGTGAATTCATCCTGATCGGGGTCGATAGAAGCTTTTGTAACAAATACTTCTTCAATCTCAGGTTTTTCATATTCAATTTTAACACTATCGGAAACCTTATATCCATCAGCTCTTACAATAATCTCCCACGTTCCAACATCCACATAATCACCGTCTTCGTCTGTGCCATCCCAGGTTTCTTCATAATCTCCGTCATCGGCATCGTTGTCGTCATAAATCTCCACAACTTTATTGCCATTCTTAGCTTCAATAATCAAATCATCAACATCTTCTTTAAGTTCAAACTCGATTTCCAGCTCCTCATCGGTCGGGTCCCAGTTTCCGCTTGGATTGATTTCAAAATCCTCAATCACACCACTGCTTACATTACCGGAAGATGTAACCTGAACTGAAACTGTTTTTGTAGTTGAGCCATCATCATTTGTAGCCTTTACTTCGACAGTGTAGGTGCCTTCGGCAACGTAATCTCCGCTGTCGTTGCGTCCATTCCAATTAATGGAGTGGTTTGCATTGGCTTGATAGTAATCCCCATTGTAATCGCTGAAAGTACGCACTGTGTTGCTACCTTGTTTCACCTTAACATCAAGGTACGCACCTTTATCAACTTTAAAAGAAATCTCTGTGTCATCGGTTGTAGCTTTAAAACTTGCAGGTTCAACCTCTAATTCACTTATCTGCGGCGCATCTGTAGGCGCAGGGGTCTGGCCTGTCTTAATTTTCACACTTTTAGACTCGGAATCTTTCAATTGGTTCCCCTGGGAAACATATACTTTTACTTCATAATTCCCATCTGCAAGTACAGTTCCGCCCGAAGTGTTTCCGGTCTTTCCATACCAGGTATATTCAACCTTACCTGAAGAGGTGGATTGATAATTGGCGAAAGTACCTACAATTTCTGAGTTGCTATTTACAACGTAAGCATATACATCTGAACCCTGAGTCAGATCAAAGCTAACCTTGGTGGTCCCGCCATTGCTGGGATTGAATTCAGCTGGAGAAACAGCAAGATTTTCAATGTATCCCGTGATCGCTACTTCAGCAATGGTTGCTGTTGATAGCAAGGCAAAGGTCATAACTCCGGCTAGAAACTTTTTCCACATAGCGTGTATTTTTATGATAAGGTTGCAATTTTAACCAAAAAATACTTTTTGTCAAGTTATTTGTGATTAAAGTCCAATATTTTTGCAAACTTTAACCAATGAGGCTGATGTGTGTGTGATTATTTGTTAGGGGGCATTGAGCGAAAAAATGGCTTGGTTTCCAGCTATGCTGGAACATTTTTTTGCGAAGTTGAGGCAAGCTTTCCGCTGGAGAAAGCGCGGCCGTCGCCATAATAAATAATCACACACACACCAGCCCTTAATTTACAAAAGATTGCTGAAATGAAGGATATAAAGGACTTGAACAACCTCGCCACGACTAATTAAAGTCTCCGGATAAAGCGCATCGCCGTAATAGATGTTAAGCTGGTCAGCGGCACAAGCGTAGTCATAGTACCAATTTCCAGAGGAAACATCTGAGAAAGACTGGCAGGACGAAACCTGATAGCCGGTCGAAATCTCCAAAGATTCAAAGACAAATTTCAAAAGTTCCGCTCGATTCACATAATCTGCAGGCCTCACAGTATTTTTACCTTTATCACCATGAATAATGCCCAGCGCCTTTGCCTTGGCCAAATAGGGGACATACCAAGCTCCGGCCTGAACATCGGAAAAACCCAGATTCCCATAACTGGAAGTATCCACTCCAATACCGGTGGCCTTTAAAATAGATTTCAAAACTTCAGCACGATTGATGGCCTGATTTGGCTTAAAACTGCCGTCGGGATAGCCACTGAATATTCCTTGCTGTTTGGCCCACTCAATCGCATCACAATATTGATAACTACTGGAAACATCCCAAAATCCGCCACAATTGCCGGACAAACTATCATCATCGTCATCGTCATTATCTTGCTTCGGCTCATCTTCATCAACGTCTTTACCATCCACTGAAACAACATTCGAACTTATTTTTCCATTAACCACTTTGACATCGTCGTCATCATCATCAGTTGCCGAGCCGCCCTCAATTTCTCCCACATCGCCAATTACAAATACGCCCGTCTCGGTATCACTACCAACTTTCTCGGAGGTGATTTTATAAGTATAAAAGCCTTTGCTTAGCTTGTTGCCATACAAATCCCTGCCATTCCAGACCAGAGAGTGCTCACCATCCTCAAATTCCTCTTCGGTAACCAGTTCAATCACCTTGGATGAAGTGGTATTTTTTCCTTTATGAATAGAGATGGTAACCTCAGCATCCTCATCCAGTTCAAAAAATATCTCCAGTGCCTCATTACCATCGGAAATTACCGGTTCAATATAATCATTGGTCACGTTGGCTCTGGTGCTCGGAACATCATCTTCATCCAGGATAAGGCTCACTTTTTCACTATCGTTAATATCTTCATTTGCTTCGTTTGAAGCTAAAATACGAATATCTATATCATCATCGTAATCATAGCTGTCGCCATCCCACTCCACGGCATACCAAACATCCTTTTCCACGGCCATGTCCTCTTCAATCTCATCATCCACATCGTTATCGAGTAGAACCTCCAAAGTTATCTCCGCATCCTGATCAACTTTGAACAAGATATAGGTAAATTCATCCAGTTCATTAT
>CAYLHX010000022.1:0-23698 GCA_964383675.1 uncultured Candidatus Peribacteria bacterium
ACTTTATGGTTCCATTACTGAAAGCGATGTTGTAAAAGCTGTTGAGGCTGAAACGAAATTAAAACTTGAAAAAGACTTTGTTAAGATGGATGAGCATATTAAAGAGGTTGGTGAGCACCAAGTGGTGGTGCATTTGGGGGAAGGTTTGGAGGAAAAGATAACTGTTGTAGTGGAAGAGGCGTCTTAAACTTTTATGCAAAAAGGTGCGGTTTTAGCTTTGGACTACGGTAAAAAGCGTATTGGGGTGGCTACAGGTGATTTCGAGGTTAAGATTGCTTTTCCCCGAGCGCTTATTGAGAATAAATCTTTTGATTTTGTTTTGGCGAAACTTCGCCAATTGGTTGAGGAGTTTCAGATTATGACTATTGTGATAGGTTTGCCTTTGAATATGCAGGAGGAGCAGGCTCCAAACGCCATCATGGCTGAGGTGAAGAATTTTGTGGTAAAGTTGGCTAAATATTTTCCAGATATTGAAATCCAATTTTTTGATGAACGGTTGAGCTCTTTTGAGGCCGATCAAATTATTAAAAGTTTGATCAGTAAAGGGAAGAAGAAGGGACTTTCCCGTGATGCCTTTTCTGCGGTAGTGATTTTGCAACGATTTTTTGATAAAATATAAAGAGTGATTATATAATCTGGTTAATGAAAGAAGTTCTTATCTATACATTGCTTGTGCTCGCGGCCTTCGTCGGTTTATTGGTTCTATTTTCCATTATTTTTCGTTTACAGAAGATTCGCAGGAAATATCAGGAAAAGTATACTGTTTTAACTGTACGCGTGGCCAAAGAGAACGAGAACGGTCCAATGGTGGCTGAGCAGATTTTCGCTACTTTGCACGGTATTGAGAGCAAGTTTAGTTTCTGGCAAAAATTGAGCGGCTACAGTAGTGATAATGTGAGTTTTGAAATTGCCAGTCTGAACCGCAGTATTAGATTTTATGTGGCTTTTCCCGAGAAGTTGAGGAATTTGGTGGAGGGGCAAATATATGCGCAATATCCGGATGTTGAAATTGAGGATTGCACCGATTACGCAGCCAATGTGGAAAATGTGGAAAATGCTGTCGGTACCGAGTTAAAGTTCAATGAGGCTGATGTTTTTCCAATTAAACGTTATCCGCAATTTGAGGATAAGTTGGCACGGGTTGCTATCGATCCGATTGCCGGTATTACCTCCTCATTGGTTAAATTTGATGATATCGCCGATCAGGCCTGGGTGCAGGTGGTAGTGACCCCTTTATCGGATCGCTGGAGGGTTGTTTTTACCAAGTGTGTCAGAATTTTAAAGAAGGGTTTGTTGGGTAATGTTCAGCTGCTTACCAGAATTTATGCTCAAGCTTTTACTACCCGTAAGCTTTGGCCGAAAATAGTGTTTTTTCCTTTGTACTTTTTGTTTTGGATTCAAGGATTTTTGATTACGGCGAAATTCGACTCTGATCGTATGTCTAGTGGCGGTTCCGGTCTCTCCTCTTCCGACGATATTGACGAGCTTACCTCTCGTGATCATCAGCGTGAAAGCAATATGGACGCGGCTATGGATAAGGTTGTTCGTCCGCTTTTTGAAGTTGCGATTCGGTTGGTGCATATTCCCAAAAACAAAAATGAGCAGCGGGCCAAAATTAAATTGCGTGAGATTGTGGGGTCATTTAAGCAATTCAACTTTCCGCACTTGAATGGTTTTGAGATTGAGGGCTTTGAATACGGCTCAAAGATTGTTAATGCTTATAAGAAGCGTATTATTAATAATGGTATGGTGCTCAACAATGAGGAGCTGGCCACGATTTATCATATGCCCAATCTTTTGGTGAAAACTCCAACCATCTATTGGGTACAAAGCCGAAAACTGGAGCCGCCCGCGGACTTGCCCGATGAAACTAATGCCGAAGCCATCACTGTTTTAGGAAGGACCAATTTTAGGGGGTCGCACCAGGTGTTTGGAATTAAGCCGGAGGATCGTAGGAGACATGTCTATATTATTGGTAAGACCGGTATGGGTAAGTCTACACTTTTAGAGAACATGATTTATTCCGATATCCAAGCCGGAAAAGGGGTGGGAGTGGTTGATCCGCACGGGGATTTGGCCGATGCGGTTTTGGATTTTGTGCCGCCAAATAGAATTAATGATGTGGTCTGGATTGATCCTTCAGATAAGAATCATGCGGTAGCTTTCAATATGCTGGAGAACGTGGACCCGGCTTTAAGGTCGATTGTTTGTAGCGGATTGGTGGGGATTTTCAAGAAGATCTATGCCGACAGTTGGGGGCCTCGTCTGGAGCATATTTTGAGAAACACAATTTTATCGCTTCTGGAATATCCTGGAACTTCCATGTTGGGGATTACCCGTATTTTGCAGGATGCTTCTTACAGAAAGCAGATCATTAAGAAGATAGAAGATCCGGTGGTGCGCAGTTTTTGGTTGGAGGAGTTTGAAAAGATGCAAGATAAGTTACGTGTTGAAGCTATTTCTCCGATTCAGAACAAAGTTGGTCAGTTTCTTTCCAGTCCGACTATCAGGCACATTGTTGGTCAGCCAAAAAGTACTATCGATCTACGGTTTGCAATGGACAAAGGCAAGATTGTTATTGTAAATCTCTCCAAAGGTAAGATCGGGGAGGATAATTCGGCGCTTTTGGGTGCGATGTTTATTACCAAGTTTCAGTTGGATGCTATGGGAAGAGCCACCATTCCGGAGTCCGAACGTAAGGATTTTTATCTCTATGTCGATGAGTTCCAGAACTTTGCCACCGATTCTTTTGCCACAATCCTTTCGGAGGCTAGAAAATATCGTCTGAACTTGACCATGGCAAATCAGTATATTGCTCAGATGCCCGAGGAGGTAAGAGATGCGGTTTTTGGAAATGTCGGTAGTACTTTGTCTTTCCAGGTTGGATTTGACGACGCGGAGTATATCTCTCAACAATTCGGTGAAGAGGTTTTGCCTCCGGACTTGGTTTCTTTGAGTAAATATACGGCTTATATGCGTCTACTTATCGATGGTATGCCGAGTAAAACTTTCTCTTTGGCCACTTTAGCTCCACCTAAGTTGGAAATTGATGCCGATAGGGTTGAAAAGATCCGTAAGGTTTCGCGCGAGCGCTACAGCAGAGAGATATCGGAGATTGCCGATAAGATCATGCGTTGGAGTCAAACAAGATCTAAGAAAGAGCATGAGGATGAGGAAGATAGAGAAACTAAGCCCAAGAAAAAGTCTTAATCTATCAAGATTATACTTGCTTTAAAGTTTCTTTTCGGTAAAATCCTTATTTGCTATGGTTAAAAACTTTTTTTCAAAATTAGTGCATCATTGGAAGATTTTATTGCAAGATCGTGCCTATTTGATCTCGCTTTTGATCGGATGTCTGGTTTTTGCCGCCAGTTTTGTGGTGAATTACTATTTCAGCCTATATCACGATAGTAACAACTATGCGCCGGTTGGAGATTTGATTTTAGATCAGATACCAACCTATAACCTACATATCCTTTTTACCTGGGGTTTTTATTCAATTATTGGTATTGCTTTCGCTTATCCCTTTTTTGTTCGTCAAGAATTGATGCCGTTTACACTGAAAACTTTTGGTATTCTGATGCTGGTGCGTTCCTGCTTTATTGTATTAACTCACGTAGGGCCGCCCGTTGGCTTTTTTTACGAGTATCATCCTTCGGCGGACACTATGGCATCGGTTATTAATCCTTTCAGGGAGCTGATTTTTAGAAACGACCTTTTCTTTTCAGGCCATACTGCGGTTCCTTTTTTGGCCTTTCTACTGTTCAAGGATTCCAAACTTAAATGGTTTATGCTGTTTTCGGCCTTTTTGATGGGAAGTACTGTTTTACTTATGCACGTGCACTATTCTATCGATGTGTTTGCGGCTTTTTTCATCACTCATGGCATTTACGCTTTGAGTGACAAGGTTTTTAACAATCTGAATTTAAAATTTGCCATGAAGATCAACATGCATGGTTGGAAGGCTTTGCAACAAAAATTTAACGATATAAGAGAGCAGCAAAAAAAAGTTAAGTTGCTGAATAATAAAAAGAAACTGGGGCTGGATAAAATAAATTATCAATAAAAGATTCGTATATGGAAGTAGTTAATACTGAAAATGCTCCACAGGCTATTGGTCCTTATTCTCAGGCGGTAAAAAGTGGGGGATTTGTGTTTTGCAGTGGTCAGATTGCTTTAAAACCCGATGGGGCCTTGTTGGAGGGGGGAGTTGAAGAACAGACAAAACAAGTGATGGCAAATCTGAGTGCGGTTTTGCAAGCTGCGGGCAGCGGTTTTGAGAAAGTTGTCAAAACCACTATTTATTTGGCGGATATAAATGACTTTGCCTTGGTTAATGAGCTATATGGTTCCTATTTTACCGGAGAGGTGAAGCCGGCCAGGGCCACGGTCGAGGTTTCTAAATTGCCCAAGGGGGTAGCGGTAGAGATCGACTGTGTTGCTGAGGTCTAAGCTTTCAGGATCTCAATTCCCGGTAGTTTTTCGCCGGAAAGAAATTCAATGGCCGCTCCACCGCCTGTTGAGATGTGCGTGAATTTATTAGCGGAGATTCCCAGCTTGTTGATGCAATCCGCTGTATCGCCACCGCCTAGGATAGATATGCAGTCGTGATCGGAGAGTGCTTTTGCAACCGTTTCAGTGCCTCGTTTGAATTGGTCGAACTCATAGAGTCCAAGTGGGCCGTTCCAGATTACGGTACCGGATTGTTGGATGATGTTGTTGAATTTTTCAGTCGTCCATTTACCAACGTCCAAAATTTTCATGTCTCCCATAACATCTTCAATGGGAATATCTACGGTCTCTGCGGTATGGGAAATTTCGCTGGCGCAGACTACGTCGTGCGGCAATACAAAGCGTTCTTTATGTTTTTCGCACTCCAGCATGATCTCACGTGCCACCTCTATTTTATCTTCTTCGTAGAGAGACTCGGCGATGTTGTAGCCGGCTGCTGCTAAGAAGGTGTTGGCAATGGCCCCGCCGATTAGAAAATAATCGGCTTTATCGATGAAGTTTTTGATAATACCGATTTTAGTGTCTATTTTGGCACCACCGAAGATCATGGTTAGAGGCCTGTTTGGCTCTTCTTCAATCAGCGGTGATAGGGCTTTTACCTCTTTTTCCATTAATAGACCGGCATAGGCGGGGAGATGGTCGGCCAGGCCGGCGGTAGAGGCATGACGACGATGTGCGGTACCGAAAGCGTCATTAACGAAAATTTCTCCCAAAGAAGCCAGCTCTTTTACGAAATTTTCTTCACAATTTTCTTCTTCTTTGTGAAAGCGGATATTTTCCAACACAATTATCTCTCCATCTTGCAATTGTTCGATTTCTGCTCTTACTTTTTCGCCAATCGACTCGTCCAATTTTTTTATCTGGGAATTTTTTAGCAGTTGTGAAAGGTGTGCCGCAACTTTGTTTAACCTTAGCTTCTCATCAACTTTACCATCCGGACGTCCCAGGTGGCTTAGGATAATTATTTTTGCTCCGCCTTCTTGGAGGCACTTAATGGTGTCGAGCGATCCTCGTATTCTGCTATCGTCTTCAACTTCGCCTTGGTCGTTGGTCGGTACGTTAAAATCCACTCTCAACAAAACTTTTTTACCTTTTAGAGAGTTAATATCCTTGAGTGTGCGAATTTTCATGGCGATGAGGTTAGATGGTAGTTTGGATGAGGAGTGCCTGTGCGACCTGTTTGCCCTTGTTTAAGCCTTGCTTGCTAACTCTCTCTTTGGCCTGTTTGACGTCCTCGCAAGTTAGTATACCAAATGAAATGGGGACATTTTTTGTTAACTGTATCTGCATGAGCCCTTGATAGGTGGTGTTACAGACCAGGTCGTAGTGACTGGTATCACCGCGAATAATGATGCCCAAAGCGATAATGCCATCCGGCTTAACTTTTTCGGCGATTCTCTGACAGGCCAAGGGGATTTCCAATGATCCGGCAACGCGAATTACATCTATATTTTCGTTTTTCACGTTGTTTCTTAAAAGTTCTTCTCTGGTGTTCTCCAAAAGTTCTAGCCCCAGGGTTTCGTTGAAATAGGGGAGGATGATGGCGATTTTTAGATTACTGCCGTCTATTTGGACTTCTTTATTGTCGATTTGCATATTTAGATAAAGTTTCTTTCCTTTAAATATTCGTAACTGGCTTCTTTTTCTTTGTTGTCGAGCATTCGCTTTAAATAACGGGCAATTAGGTCTACCTCAATATTCACCTTATCAGCGGCTTTCAATTTTCCGAGATTGGTGTTTTCAAGTGTGTGGGGAATTAGATCAACTTTAAAGCTTTCCTCCATGAGGTCTGAGATGGTTAAACTCACACCGTTGATGGTTATTGAACCTTTGAAAGCGATGAGTTTGCTGATTGCCGCCGGAAACTTTACTTCCAGTCTGGTGCGATCATTTTCGTGTTTAAGCGCGATGACGCTTCCCATGGTGTCGACGTGTCCCTGGACAAGATGTCCATCGATACCGCCATTTAGGGTGAGCACCGGTTCTAAATTTACCGCACTTTCTGTTGTGAGTAAGTTTAAATTGGTTGTCTCTAGTGTTTCCTGAATGGCATCGAAGGTAAAATGTTGTTCTCCCAGTTCTGTAACCGTCACACAAACACCATTTACGGCTATGGAGTCACCTATTTTTTTACTTTCAAGTACTGTTGTCGCATGAATTTTGAAAGTTTTTCCACTTGAGCTTTCCTTTATTTCTAGGATTTTTCCTTGTTCTTGAATGATTCCGGTAAACATAAAATCAGTTAAGTGTCCGAATATTACTTTTTTTAAGGAATTTTTTAAAGTTATTTAATAATTATTTAATTTTTCTTTGGTAAAAATGAATTCTAATATTTCTTAATTTTTTACCATGAAGAGTTTAAATAAGGTTATGATGATCGGTAATCTGGCTAATGATCCGGATTTTCGTCAGACCAAAAACGGCAAGCCTGTGGTTAATTTTCCTCTGGCCACTAATCGCTTTACCTTGGACGAGGAGGGAAATAAAAAGGAGACCGTCGATTTTCATAGGGTCATTGCCTGGGGCGGTTTGGCGGAAATTTGCCACGATTATCTCAGTAAAGGGGCGGCAATTTTTGTGGAGGGTAAAATTGTTAACCGCAGTTATGATGATCAGGAAGGTAAGCGTCAGTTTAAGACGGAGATTGTAGCGGAGGAGGTTAATATTTTAAGAAGCCTTAAAGAAAACAAGGGAAAGCCAGAAATCAGTAAATAGATGTTTAAAAGCATCTTTATAGTTGTTATAATTGGAGTTGAATTCAATTAAACTTCTCATACTATGAAAAAGTCATTGGCGTTTCTACTGATTGTTACCACTTTTGTGAGCTTTACTTTTGTTGGTTGTCGTAAAAAAACTCCACCGCCGGACCAGAAAGATTATAGTGGAGTTGAATTGACTTATTATAAGGTTTTTGATGAGGCTGATGTGATTGAGCCGCTTTTGGCGGAGTTTGAAGCAGAGCATCCCGGTCTTAAGATCAACTATAAAAAGTTTTCGGACTTTGATGAATATCAAAGAACCGTTTTAAATGAGATGGCGGAAGGTGAAGGCCCCGATGTTTTTTCAATGCAAAATACCTGGTTTGCCACTAACTTTAAGAAATTGGCGCCAATGCCGGAAAGTTTTGGCGGACCGGAAGATTTTGCGGAAACTTTTGTGGATGTGGCCTATAAAGACTTGGTGCATGTCGATGTGGACGGTACGAGAAAAATATTCGGTATGCCGATGACGGTTGATACTTTGGCCCTATATTATAATAAGGAGCATTTTGAAGATCGATTGCCTTCTAAAGGTAAGCCATCTTCAACTTGGGAGGGGATTAAGGAAGATGTGGTTGCCTTGAACAAAGAAGACAACAGTTTTGATCGTTTTGAGGTTTCCGGTATCGCTATGGGGCGTGGCGACAATATCGATCGAGCGGTGGATATTTTGTATCTGTTGTTTTTGCAGTATGGCGTGAAGTTTTATGACGATCAAATAGCTGAGGCGACTTTTGCCGGCAAGCATGATGGTAATGTCTCTTTTCCTGCAATAAGTGCTTTGGAGCTCTTTGTCGGCTTCGCCGATCCCGACCAAAAACACTATTCTTGGAATGAGTTTGTAGTGGATGACGACTCCGATGAACAAGAAATTAAGGCTTTTGCTGAGGGAAAGGTTTCTATGATTATCGGCTATGCCTATACTTATGATCTGGTTCTGAATCAAATCAGTGTTTTGGACTCGGTTGGTCAGGCCACGATTGATAAAAGTGCTATAAGGGTGGCACCGGTTCCACAGCTTTACGATCCGGAGGTCTCTACTGAAAAGCGTGTTACTTATGCCAGTTATTTTGCCGAGACGGTCTCCAGAAATTCTGAGCATCCCGACCTGGCTTGGGAGCTTCTGTTATTTTTAACTTCAAAGGATGTGCTGGATGAATATTTTGAAGAAACTCATAACCCTACCAGTCGTCGTGATATGATTTCTGATCAGTCAAAAGATCCAATTTATGGTGTTTTTGCCAGTCAGATCGGTTATGCCGAGAGTTTTCCGATTTTGGAATATTACTCATATAAGGGCGTATTTGAGGATTTGATTAATAGAGCAAATAATGAGGGTGTGAATAAGAGTGGACTTAGCGACGCTCAGGATCTGATTAATGAGATGATACCGAAAGAAGGGTTTGTTTATGAGGAAATAATAAAAGATCCAGATGAGGAAGCTGATAAGGAAGAGGAAGATGTTGAAGAATAAAAGCGGCATTTTTCGAGCGGGACAATTTTTCTTTTATCTTTTCTTCGCTTTTTTGCCCTTTCAAATTGACGCTTTGGTATTGAGTGCCGAGATTTTTTTCTCAGGTTTTTTTAACCCCTATTTAACTCACTTTATTTATTTAAGTGATGTTTTTCTGATTTTGTCACTCTCACTTTTTGCTTTTTCTTCAATGCTGAGAGATGGGTTTTGGAAGAAATTTTCTTTTGGTAATAAAAAATTTCATCTGTTTGTTTTGTCATTATTGGGTGCGATGTTTCTCGGCACCTGGGTTGGTGCCGATTTTTTGAATTCACTGCTCTATTTTTTACGTTTTCTGGAATTTTATCTGGTCTTTTTGTTGTTGAGTAATAAAGTTGTTGATATTAAAAAATTACTTACTATGGTGGTCTTTATGATGACATTTTTGGCGGCCATAGGAATATTCCAGTTTTTACTTCAGGAGTCATTGGGGCTGAGGTTTTTCGGTGAACCTTTGGTCTCTTCAAGAGAGCTTGGGGTGGCTAAAATAGATGTTTTGGGAGAAAGCTATTTGAGAGCTTATAGTGTTTTTTCACATCCGAATTTATTTGCCGGATATTTGGTGTTTTCACTGATTTTTTCTTTTTATCTTTTTCGCTTTATGCCACGAGCTATGGCTTTTTGTCTTTTGGTCTCACTATTGGCCTTAGTTTTAACCTTTTCTCGCAGTGCTTTCTTAGCACTTTTTGTGGCAGCATTATTTTATTTCTCATTTTATGGTTCAAAGCAATTACTGAAGGTTATCTTGCTGACTTTTTTGCTGGTACTGCTTGCGCTTTTGTTTTTGAATGTCGAAACACTTTTGGTTGAACGTTTCTTCTTCCTGAGCAGTGATGCCCTGTCTGAACGCTTAAAGTATGTTGATATTGCTCTTAACATGATTGGTGAAAACATTTGGGGTGTTGGTTTCGGCAATTTTACTTTAGTGATGCAGCAGTACTATCTTTTCAAGCTCGACCCCTGGTTGTTTCAACCTGTTCACAATATTTATCTTTTGGCTTTTGCGGAGCTGGGTATTTTGGGTGGAATAATTTTGCTGTTTTTATTTTTATACTCCGCTTTGCTCTTGCTTAGGAAAGTGAAAATTGTTAAGAGGGAACGCGACTTTGTAGCGATGGTTTTTTCGCTTTTGATTGCGGTATTGATTATTGGCTTTTTTGATCACTATTTACTCACCCTTTACCAAGGACAAGCGCTTATGTGGTTTTGCCTTGGTTTGATTTTTTTGATTGTTTCTCAGGAAAAAAAGTTTTTGTAGCCGTTTATAAAGCTTTGCACATCCATTTCTTTTTTACCTTCGATCTGAAGAGTTTTTGGTAGTAAATTACCTTGTCCGGTTTTGATTTTTAACTGACCGTTATCGAGAAAAAACTGGCCCGAATTTTGCCCCTTGCTATCTGAATTTTCAAAGTTGGCCTTAAGAATTTTTAATTTTTTGTTCTGGAAAATGGTAAAGGCTGAGGGCCAAGGGGTGTAGGCCCGGATCATATTATGAATTTCTTCAGCACTTTTGCTCCAATCTATTTTTCCATCATTTTTTTCTATTTTTTCACAGTAGGTTGCTTTGTTTTCTTCTTGCGCTATTGGTGTGAGATGTCCATTGGTTACATCGATTAAGACCGGAACAATAAGTTCAGTGGACTTTTTTGAAAGTTTTTCTGTGAGGGAGGTGAGGTCGTCCTTTTCTTCGATCTCGACTCTTTTGAGTAGATAGATCGCTCCGTGATCGAGTTTGCTATCCATCTTCATGAAGGAAACTCCGCTGCTTGCGTCACCGTTGAGGAGGGCGGCTTGGATGGGGGAGGCCCCGCGGTATTTTGGTAGTAGCGATGCGTGAATGTTAAGCGGGGCGATTTTTGGTACTTTGAGTACCTCTTCCGGTAGAATCATTCCGAAGGCAACGACCACAAAGAAGTCTACATCCAAATCTTTGGTCATCTTTCTTAGTTCCGCTTTGTTTTGCGGTTGATAGACTTTCAAATTCAGTTCGATTGCCGCCTCTTTGACAGCTGGAGCAGTTAAAGTTGCTTTGCGACCGACCGGCTTATCCGGTTGCGTAAAAACAGCGGTTATCTCTATAAGTTGGCTGGAAGCCAATCCCTTTAAAATTGGAACCGAGAACTGGGGTGTGCCCAGAAATGCCACTTTGATTTTCCTCCTCTTTAGCACTTGCTTTTTTGTAAAAAACTTGTATAATTCACCCTTTATCAAGGGATTTATGCAGCAATTGTATACTAAAATTAGAGAAAAATTAAATGAAGCTGAGAAAATTTTGATTATTTCTCACCGTAAACCCGATGCCGACACATTGGGTGCTGCCATAAGCCTGAAAATTGTATTGGATAAACAGGCGAAAAAAGTGAAGTTGGCCTGTATTGACCGTCCCGGAGCGGCTTTTAACTTTTTGCCATTGATTGATCAGTTTGAAACGGAGTTCGTGTTAACGGATTTTGATCTTATAATCATTGTTGATGCGGGGGCTTCCTATATGACTGATTTTCATCTCAAATATGAAAATCTTTTTAAATCGGATCTATCAATAATAAATATAGACCATCACGCCTCTAACGATAACTTTGGGACAATTAATTTGGTAGATGCTTCCGCGGCCTCTACAACTTTGATTCTCTATCGCATGTTTAAAGATTGGGGTGTAGAGATCAATGATGATACTGCGACTTGTCTCTTGGCCGGAATATATGGTGATACTGGCAGTTTTATGCACTCTAATACCAGCGAAGAGGTTTTACGAGTGGCGGCTGATCTTATGGAGTGTGGTGGCCATATCGGGCCGGTGGCTAAGAATCTTTTTAAGAGTACATCTTTGCCGACTTTAAAGCTTTGGGGAAAAGTTTTGGAAAATACGCAGATTACCGAGGATCATGTTGTGGTTTCGGTGATCAAAGAGGAGGATTATGATATGGCTGGAGCTTCTCCAGAAGAATTGAGTGGGGTGGTGGACTATTTGAACATGATTCCGGATACCAAGTTTGCTGTTTTGTTAAATGAGGATCGAAAAGGAAACGTGAAAGGTTCATTACGTACACGTGAAGAGTCTATTGACCTTTCCAGAATTGCTGCTGTTTTTGGCGGTGGTGGTCACCCAAAGGCCTCAGGATTTTCACTTCCGGGTAAATTGCAGGAAGAAATTCGCTATACGATAGTTTCCGACGATATGTCAAAAAAATCTTTAGAGTTTTAGTTTATCTATCTTGGAAAGTTTGTTAGTTTGTCTTTTGATATTTTATCTTAAAAATGCTCAAAAACTTTTTCGCCGGTCTCCTTGTTTTTCTTTTTGTTTCAGTTTCTCTGCCAATTGGGATTGTTTTTGCCATGAAGCATACCCTTAATGATCAGGAACTTTATAAAGGGGAATTGGTTGATGTTGTTTATACCGGACTCGTTGAAAAATGGCCGGAGAGCGTGGATTATTCAGGCTTATCAATAATAGATGAACAGCTTTTACGTGACGTATTGGTAAGTGTGGTTAGAGAAGAAGATGTAGGGCAGATGATCGATGCTTTTATTGAGCAAGCCACGGAGGCTCGCGCGGATGGGGGAGTTGTTACTTTCACTATTCCTTTTGATTGGTTTGTGGAAAAAACGGATTTGATGTCGGAAGAGATTGCCGGTTACCTTTATGAAAACTTGGAGACTTGCGCTGTTCCCGCGGAGGAGAGCTTGGAGCCCATTGATTATTTTTCATGTGTTCCTGCGGATATTGCCGAGATTGATTTTGTTAATGCCTTGCGTTTTGATTTGGATAGTAAGTTGTTCAGTAATGTGCCGGATGAGTTAACGTTTGCTCTTAACGTACCAAATGAGACTGATGGTCCAGTACTTGAAACTTTTGCCAAGATGATAAATAAAATTTTATTTTTGGGGTTGGCCTTACAGATTTTGATTTTGGTTATTCTATCTGCAGTAATGTTTAGACCACCGTCTAAATTGTCTAAATGGTTGGCCAAAGCATTTTTTTCAGCTTCAACAATGCTCATTATTGCTCTTGTTTCTTTGCGTTCTTTGTTGAGCTCCGATACCGTTGTCACGGCTCTTGGGGAATATTCTTACATGATTGGCTTTGTGGAGTTTTTAGGGTCGGCGATGTTGGCTAAGATGTTGATATATCTTTTGCCGATTTCGATTTTATCCCTTATCATACTTATTGTTTCAATAAGATTTTTAAGAGACCAAGAAGGTGAGCCACAATAAATATATAATAGTTATCGCTTTTGCCGGAATGATGGCCTGGTTGGGCTTGATTGTGGTAATAAACAAACTTAGTCCTTATGAAAATATGGGGCTCTCTTTGCCGTTGTTTTTTGTAACCTTACTTATTGCTCTGGCCTGCACTTTTACGGTTGTAGGTTTTTACTTTCGGTTTTGGTTGTTTCAGCATGAGGTTTTCTATAAACATATTTCAATTGCCCTGAGACAGGGGATATTCCTCTCTCTAATTGCTTGTTTTTGTTTGGTATTCCAAATGCTCCGGGTGCTTAGTTGGTGGTCCGGTTTCTTTGTGGTTGTTGTTTTTATGCTTTTGGAATTTTACTTTTCCTCCAGAGATTCGGAGGTTGCTTCCTGATATGGGGGATCTTTGATGACTCTCATATTGCCTATCGGCCACCAAACCAGCCAAGCTTTTCCACGAATAAGATCTTGATGTACAAAAGCTTTTTCGGGTTCGTCTTTGCATTTTATGTCGATTGAACTTAAAAAGCAGCTGCGGGAATCTGTACTGGACATGCGGTTATCTCCCAGAACAAAGTAATGATCTTGAGGTACTTCAAACACTTTGAAATCACTAAAAATCGGCTGGGTATTACCCTTGTTGCGTTCGTTCAAATAGTTTTCTTCCAGCTGCATAACTTGATTATCGACAGTATTTACAAATACCTCACCATCTTGAATTTCCACTGTTTCTCCCGGCAGACCTATGACGCGCTTGATGTAGTATTTATCGCTGTCTTCCCCGGTTTTAAAGACTACGATATCGCCTCTCTCAGGTTCGGAAAAAAGGTAGGTGGCTTCATTGATAATTATTTTCTCCCCATAGCTATTAACACATTCTTCATCTATCAGGTTTAGGGTGTCACACATGGAGGCGCCGGAAACATCAAAAGGAGCGATTATCCATTTTTGAATTACTACAACTAAAAATAAAATTATAGCTCCATTAACCGCTAAATCCAGAAACCAGAGTAGAATTTTTTTTGTTTTCTCATGCATGTGCGAATATTCTATATTTTTTGCTAAACCTTTACAATAGTATATAATTGATCAGGTATTTAATATTTCTATGAAGTTTAGAGACAGACTTTTCGCAGGACATTTAGATGATGGGGAAAGAATTTTGGACATAGCCCACAAGCATATTTTGGTTTTGAAGATCAATTCAGCCAAGACACTGTTTTTTGGAATTTTGATGCCGATATTGGGATACTATTTGTTTCCTCAGTTACCATTGGTATTTGTAATTTGGGGCGCGGTTGGTGTTTTCGGTCTGATCTATCATTTTGTGGACTGGTTTTATGATGCCTGGCTTTTAACTAATGTTGGGGTTATCGATATTGAGCGTAACGGCTTTTTTGACGTTACCTCTACGCGAATCGACTATCACATGATTGAAGGTATTTCTTATAATATTAAAGGCATTATTCCCACTCTTTTTAATTATGGTGATATTACTATTGATAAACTGGGTGCTAAAACTTCGGTTGGTTTGATCGATGCCTCCAATCCTCGTAAGCTTGAGCGCCTAGTTATGAAGTACCAGGAAAAATATGTTTTTGAACGTAGTGTGCGTGATCATGATGCCTTGAAAAACATGCTTTCGGAGATGATTGCTTATCACATTCAGAATAAAAAAGTAAAAATTCCTAAACGCGACTAATTATGCCAGAATGGATCGTCTACCTGCTTATCGGATTTTTGATTTTTGACTCTATAGTAATCTATTTTGTGCTTTCTCGAAGGCGTAGAGTCAGATCTTTTCGAGCGGAAGAGCATCAATATATTCGTTCACATTGGATCCGTATTTTGGATATGTCAAAGAATAATATGATGGGAGCTATTCTGGACGCTGATAAATTACTCGATTATGCATTAACCAAGCATGGCTTTCAGGGGACGCTGGGAGAAAAATTGAAGAAGTCCGGTCCCAGATTTTCGGATTTGAATGGAGTGTGGTCGGCGCACAAATTGAGGAATCAGGCGGCGCATGAGATGGGCAATGTTGATCATTCAAGAGGAAAGATGGCTTTGCAGCAGTTTAAAAGGGCGTTAAACGATTTAGGGGCTAATCTTTAATTACTATGGTGATTCTGGTAATGGGAAAAATCGCCTCCGGTAAGTCAGAGGTGGTAAAGCTTTTTCAAGATAAAGGTTTTCATGCAATTTTTGCTGACAAAGTTGCCGCTACTTTATATTTGTCGAATCAGGCTGGTGCTCTTGCTGTGCGAGAGAATTTTGGTTCTGAGTTTTTGAAGGTTGACGGTTCTGTGGATCGTTTGAAATTGAGGGAGTTGGTTTTTAATGATTTGTTGGAGCTTGAAAGGTTGAATAGGATTGTTCACCCTTTGATATTTGCCGAGATAGCTGGAATGTTGAAGAATTTGAGAGGTAAAAATGTGGTTGTGGAGTTGACCTACTTGCCGAATTTCCCTTTTGATAAGCTGATTTGGGTGGAGAGAGTGGAAGACGGTATTGTGAATACTTTAGTGAGCGAAAGAGGTTTTAGTCCTGATTTGGCTGTGAAGACGTTCAATATCTTGTCCAGCCCGGCCGAGGTGGATTTTGTTATCGATAACAACGGTGAACTTTCCGAGTTAAAAGGAAAAGTTGAGGAGATTTTTTCTTGTTTTTAGCTAAGGGGGTTTGTATTATGCCTTTGTTATTTCAAAACTTAAGATGGAATTTGAAGCAGTAATCGGTTTGGAGATCCATGTGCAGATTTCTACAAAGACAAAGATGTTTTGTAGATGTGACAACGATTCTTTCGATAAAGAGCCGAATGTGAATGTTTGCCCTGTTTGTATGGGCTTTCCCGGACAGTTGCCGGTTATTAATGAGGAGGCCGTACAGAAGGGGATCAAGGCCGCCTTGGCTTTAGGCTGTGAGATTCCTTCTTCCTGCAAATTTGACCGCAAGAACTACTTTTATCCGGATAACCCCAAAGGTTTTCAAATTTCTCAGTATGACGAGCCTCTGTCCAAAGATGGTAGAATTGAGGTGGAAGTTGGTGAAAATGGTGGAGAAAGTTATGTTAAGGAGATTGGTATCACACGTTTGCACTTAGAGGATGATGCCGGAAAGTTGACCCATGTCCGCAATGGATCATTGGTGGATTTTAACCGTTCTGGTACTCCTCTGATGGAGATTGTTTCGGAACCGGATATGCGCAGTGCCACTGAAGCTTCGGCTTATGCGCGTGAGGTTCAGAAAATTGTACGTTATGTTGGAAGTAGTGAGGCCGATATGGAAAAGGGAATGATGCGTTTTGATGCGAGTGTCTCTATTCGTCCAAAAGGTGAAACTAAGCTTTATCCACGTGCGGAGATTAAAAATTTGAATTCTTTTAGAGCTTTGGAAAGCTCGATTGTCTATGAAATAAAACGACAAGAGGAGAGTTGGCAGGAGGGAGGAGCTTTGAAAGGTCCGGTTACTGTGGGTTGGGACGATGATAAGAAAAAGACTTTTTTCATGAGGGAAAAGGAGGAAAGTGATGATTATCGTTACTTCCCGGAGCCTGATTTGCCACCATTGCATGTTGATGCGGTCATGGTTGAAGAGTTTAAAAAGGAGATTCCTGAACTTCCCGGAGTTAAAAAGAAACGTTATGTCGATGAATTCGATTTGACTGAAGATGATGCGCGTATTTTGTCCGAAGATGCTAAGATGGCGGCCTATTTTGATCGAGTTGTGGAGATTTCCGGAGACGCTAAGAAGGCTGTTTCCTTTATTACCACGATTTTGATGAAGCATTTGAATGAAGAGTTAATTTCTATTGGTCAGCAAAAAATTACGGCCGAGATGATGGCGGAGTTGATTGAATTGGTTAATAATGGTGATATTTCTAATAATCTGGCTAAGGGCGAAGTTTTTGAAGAGATGTATAATAGTGGTAAATGGCCGAGGGCAATAGTTGAGGAGAAGGGTTTGAAACAGGTTAGTGATACCGGTGCAATTGAAGAAGTCGCCAAGAAGGTTATTGAGTCTAATCCTGGTCCGGTTCAGGATATTTTGGATGGTAAGGATAAGGCTATCGGCTTTTTGGTTGGTCAGGTTATGAAGGAGATGAAGGGGCAGGCTAATCCCGCTGTAGCGAACGAAATAATTCGCAAACTGGTAAAAATGTGATAGACTCCTTTTAAGTTTTTAACTCATTTCTATGTTTGCAACATCTGGCGATATCTTAAATATCTCTCTGGCGGTTGGCTTTATTGTATTGGTAATTTTCCTTTGTATTTTAATATTCTACGCAATTCTTATTTTGCGCGATTTTTCAAAGGTTGTTGAAGATGTTCAAGAAGTTGTCGATAAGGTTCATACTACAATTGTAGAACCGCTTAAGGCCGTTGATTATATTATTGAAAGAGCCAGGCCCTACGTTGAAAGCATTATTGAAAGACGAGCCAAGGCTAAGTCCAAGAAAAAAGCTTCTTAGTTTTTGGTCCTAGATTAACCTTGAGAACGGTAAGTGGGAATTTAATGGTGGCGTTGTAAATCCTGCGGATTCTTTTTGGTTCTTGAACGAGTCTGTACAACCATTCAAGTCCGAGTTTTTGCATCCATTTCGGTGCTCTTCTCCGTGCGCCGGCTATGAAGTCAAAGGCACCGCCCACGCCCATAGCTACTTTCACGCTTTTCATTTTCGGTAAATTGCGATAGAGCCAAAACTCTTGGGCTGGAGCGCCGTAAGCCACAAACAGAAAGGTTGGCCGCTTATTGTTGATTATTTCAATAATACTGTTTTCCTCTTCCTTTAGAGGTGAGCCGCTGTAGGTGCCAATAATTTTTAGGTCTGGGTATTTTTGTGTGAGATTTTCCTTGGTTGTTTCAGCAACTCCATCGGCCGCGCCCAGGAGAAAAACGGTTAGCTTATTTGCGGCGGCCTTCTGGCAAAGTTCTTGCATAAGATCCGTGCCGGTAACGCGCTCTGGTATTACACTTTTAATATACTTGGGGTAAAACAAAATGGTGGCCAAGGAGAAAAAGAATTTTAAAACTTTCATTGTATTGCCACTGTTCTCTGTAATTTTCAGATATTTCGCCGCCCAAAGAATCCCTATTCCATCGGGAATATTGAGGGAAGTTTTGTTTAGTATTTTTAAGTACCTATCATTTTTTTGAGCTTCAAGAAGAAACTCCGGATTGGGGGTGGCTAGTTGGTGTTGATCATTCTTAGCTGCCCAAGCTGTTATTTTACTTTTTGCCTCTTCTATAGTTATTTTATCGAAGGGTACTTTGAGAATTCTTATTTTTTCCTGCATACAAAGGTAAGATTATGACCACTCTTTTCTTCAATTATTTCAAAACCGTTTTTTTGAAGTAAAGTTTTTATTTCTTTTGAGGTGAAGGCGTAGTAGTACCTTTTAATGCCGCTTTTACTCCAGGGAATAAAGGTGTCTCTACTGTCATATTTGCCTAATGAATATATATGTCGGATGCGGGATTGCCAAATATATTTTTTGTATTTTGGTTGAAAAAGGTTCCAGACTGTTATGAATAAAAGACCGTTCTCACTAAGCACTCTTCGAATTTCCTGTAGTGCTTTTTGACGATATTCCTTTGATGGTAGGTGGTGAAATGCTGCAATTGAAACCACCAAGTCCTTACTATTGGTTTCAACGGGTAATTTTAGAAAACTTCCTTCCAAAAACATGGATTCTCCTAAGCTTTTTTTGGCTTGTTCCAAAAGTTTTGGGCTAATGTCGACTCCTTTGTAGTCTGAATCTATTTTTTCCTCTTTGAGGAATTTTAGAAATCTTCCGTTACCACAGCCTATATCTAGAATTTTTTGGTGATTTTTGAGATAGGGGAGGATTTGATTGAATTCAGGCCAGCTGTGCTGTCTGGTTTGGTGGAATTCAGTTGAGATTGAATCGTAATCCTTGCTGACTTTTTCGACTATCGATTTTGCGGTTTCTCGGTCCATTTCTATATCTTATTGAGCCAATTTTTGCTATAATAATGGGATTAAATTTAATTTACAAAAGAAAATGGGAGATAAGCCATCTGAGAGTTTTGATTTGAGGAAGCGTTGTGAAGCCGTTGCGCCGGCCAGGGACAAACAGGCTTGCACTAAGCGGGCTCGTGAAGCTATGCGTCAGTTTTGTGATGTAATGCCTTTTGCCGATGATCTTAGGGATGATGTTTGGGGTAACGGTGATTTTTCTGTTGAGCGTAAAGGTGGCGATTATACTCGGGCTGAAGAGTTGGCACGTACTGAAAAGTTGCCTAATGGCGAAGTTGTTTTGCGTGATGTTGGAGTGGTTTTTTATAAAGTTCGTCCTGGAGACTCTATTTGGAAGATTCGTCAAAGATTGTCTAAGTATAAAGAGTTTGCTTATCTGCAAGATTTGCCTGAGGACAGGTTGTCTTCTTTTAATATCAACCCTAGGGATTTGCAGGCTCACATGTGGTTGCCGATTCCTCGAAAACCCGAAGATCGGCATTTGGAGGAGCCTGTATTTGCAAATTATTGCAGTCAGGCTATTGATGAGCTTGGAAGTCATAGGGTTTATGGTCCGAAGCTTAAGAAATTGTTGGAAAAAGTTTCAAAGAGGGATCTTATTGCTTTAATGATGGCGGTGGCGAAATCCGAATGCGGCAAAAGTCCGTTGGGACAGTTTACTTTTTTCCGTTATGAAAAACGTCATAAGGCTTTTTCATATTCGATTTTCCATGTGCTTATGGTGGGGCCGGGTCTTAAGGCTCGCTCTACTTTAAATATGACTGAAGGGCAGACCTATCATCCTAAAAATGCCGCTAAGCTCTTTTTGGGATTCCTCTTTGAAAAGTCCGGTGATCCTTCGAAATTTTTTCCTGTTTTGGATAAACTTGAGGATTTTGCGACATTTTACAATGGTAGCGGTTGGAGAATAAACAACAAAGCTTATCCGGGTAGAATTAAGGGGCATTATAAGGATGCTCAGGATATTTTGAAGGGTGCTGATTTTCCGGTTGCTAGGTGTGTTAAGCGGGCGAAACCTGTAGTCGTAGTTGCCGATGGTTCTGGTGTCGTGAAGGGGCCTGTGGTTAAACCGGTTGCAAAGCCTATCGTAAAGCCTAAAGTGGCTCCTGCCGAAAAAACTACCGAGATCACAAAAATGTGGGAAAGTGCGAGAGTTCAGTTATTCACAGTGGGGAAAGGTACAAATTTGGTTGAGGCTATTTTAAATTCTAATTGGGCCAATTCTCAGAGAGCTGGAATTCCTTCGATTTTGGAGACCAATGCAAATGCTCGTAAATGTGCTGAACGAATTTTGCAGTATCTTGAGGATATGTATGGTGATTATACTTATTTTGCGGATGATAAAATTGGTGTGGGGGTCGATAAACATGGACCTTTTATTTTATTTAAAAGACGTGGTCAGGATCGGGCTTTTCTGAGGTTTCAGGAATAGACAAAACTCTATAAAAATGTTATTGGATGTGTTAGGATGCCTTTGTTAACCGCACAGGATGGATTTTTCGAAAATTGATTTAGCTGAAAATCAGGATTTGGCTCGTATTATTGTTGAGAGAGCCTCTGCCCAAAAGTTTAAGAGGAGGAGGGATTTTGAGAAATTTCGTAATGGAATTGTGAAGGAGTACAAGGGCTGCATTTTTCATAATTTGTATCTCATTAAGGCTTATAATGACCTCTTGAAAGAGGGGAAAATTTCTCAAAATCCCTCTCTTTTGAGTTTTATTCAAAAACGTAGTGTAAGAACCATGAGTGGTGTTGCTCCTGTTACGGTTATGACTAAGCCTTTTCCCTGTCCGGGACGTTGTGTCTATTGTCCGACCGATGTACGTATGCCGAAGAGCTACCTGCCAACCCAGCCGGCGGCACAGCGGGCTTTTAGGCAGAGATTTCATCCATATACTCAAGTCTTCGTGCGCCTAAAAGCCCTAGCTATGACCGGACATGAGGTTTCAAAAGTTGAATTAAGAGTAATTGGTGGTACCTGGAGTTCTTATCCCAAGAAGTATCAAACTTGGTTTATTAAACAGTGTCTGTTGGCAATGAATGAATTCAAAGCTCAAATTTCCGATGAAAAAACAGATAAGATGGCCAATATTACTAAAAAGCAATATGTGGAAAGTGTTTATGGTGTGGATGAGGTTAATACCGTTATGATTCGCAGCTTAAATAAAGTTCCTTTGAAAATTGAGCAGGTTATAGCGGAAAATGAGCTTTCTGAAGTGCGTTGCATTGGGGTGAATATTGAAACCCGTCCGGACTTTATTAGTGAAAAGGAAATTAAGAGATTGAGGAAGCTTGGTGTGACCAAAGTGGAAATTGGTGTTCAAACTACCGATGACAAGGTTCAGGCCTTAACAAAGCGTGGTCATGGTCTTGAGGCTGTTCGTCGAGCGACAAGTTTATTGAAGGATGCCGGTTTTAAAATCGGTTATCACATGATGCCGAATTTACCTGGTTCGTCTATAGAATTGGATAAGAGAATGGTGGGGGACTTGTTTACCGGAGCGGAATATCAACCTGATTATCTTAAAATCTATCCCTGCGTAGTGATTCCCGGCACCGAGCTCTCCGAAACCTATCAAAAAGGTGAATATGAACCCTATGACGATAAAACATTGGAAGAGGTTTTGTTGGAAGAGATGCGCTCGATACCTGAGTGGTGTCGAGTGGATAGAGTTGCCAGAGATATTCCGGCCAATGATATTGAGGCCGGTTTTAAGGTTTCCAATATAAGGCAGGTTTTGGAAGAACGGTTGATAAAAGAAGGAACCCCATGCCGTGATATTCGCTCACGAGAGGTGCAAAATGTAGAGGTGAATCCCTCTGATATTGAGTTGGTTGTGAGATCTTATGAGGCCAGTGGCGGTAGAGAATATTTTATTTCATACGAAGATGTAAAGAAGGACAAGCTTGTCGCCTTGATTAGATTGCGTTTACCTGGTCGGACTTTTATAAAAGAACTTAAAGGGGTGGCAATTGTGCGAGAGGTGCACGTTTATGGCCGACAGATACCTGTTGGAAAGATTGATGTTCTAAATAAACAACATAGTGGCTGGGGGACCAGATTGCTTTGTGATGCTGAAGAAATTGCTCGGCAACAGGGTTTTAAACGTATGGCGATAATTGCCGGAATTGGCACTAGAGACTATTATAGGAAGAGAGGGTACCAGCTTGTAGGGACTTATATGCTTAAGAATCTTTAACTTAAACTCATGAGTTCGGAAACGAAAATTTGCCGTAATTGTTCCAAGCAGTTTTTGGTGCTTGATAAAGAGCGCGATTTTTTGCGCAAAAAGGAGTTGCCTTTGCCGGTTGATTGTCCGAAGTGTCGTCAGGATCATAGACTTTCCTATCGCAACGAACGCAATTTGTATCGTCGAACATGTGATCAATGTCATGATTCGATGATTTCTCCTTATAGTGCAGAGAGTCCTTATGTTGTTTATTGTCAGAAGTGTTTTTGGGAGTATGTTGGTTAAATCATTTTTATGGCTATTGATTTTTTAGAGGAATATCGAAAATTGCAGCTTAAAACTCCGCGTTTAAGCACTTTTATTTTGAATTCAGTTAACAGTGATTATTGTTACAACACCAAAGATAGTAAAAACTGTTATTTGATCGCTAATGCCGTAAAAAATGAAAACTGTATGTACGGTCGTGATTTTTACGATAATACCGATTGTGTAGACTGTGATCATGTCAAAACCTGTACGCTTTGTTATGAATGTCTGAATTGCAATAACTGCTATAACTGTGATTATTTGCAGGATTCTTTGAATTGTAATGACTGTAGCTACGGCTATTTCTTGAAAGGTTGTCGCGATTGCGTGGGCTGTGTGGGACTTAAGCAAAAGCGGTTTTATATTTTTAACGTGGCCTATTCGGAAGCCGAATATCGCAGCAAAGTGGCTGGTCTGACTGCTGATGAAACTGCGAAGAGCTTTGAAGATTTAAAGAGGCGAATTCCTCGTGTTTACGCCACGCAAATTGATAGTGAAAACTGTAGCGGTGATGATGTGTTTTATTCGCGCAATATTAATGGTGCTTTTCAGGTTCAGGAGTGCCAGGATGGTGGATATTTGATGGAGTGTAAAAAAGTCACCGATTCTTGGGATATTACGGTTTTGGAACAGGCGGAACTTTGTTATCAAATCTCCAGTTGCCATGTTATGCACAACTGTAATTTTTGCTTTTTCTGTGTGGAATGTAGCGATGTGGAGTTTGGGGAGTGTCTAATGTCTTGTCAGCATTGTTTTGGCTGCATAAGTTTACATCGCAAAAAGTATCATATTTTAAATGAACCCTACTCAGCTGAAGAGTATTTTAAGAAGGTGGCGGAGCTCAAGGATCAATTGAGAGAACAGGGGATGTATGGACAAATGTTAATCCCTCCAACTTTTCCTTTGGAAGATACCGTGGTTATGATGCCGGCTTTATAACAACTTTAAAAAAACTCTATTTTCTGCTATAATATAAGGAATATAAGATTTCTTATGTCTGATGTGGAGGAGGAAAAAGGAGGTAAAATTGAGGGTGGTCAGGAGCAACCTATGGAGACCAGGGGGGCTTTGCTTGCCGAATCCGGTGATTTGGTGGGGGAGTTGACTGAAGATGTGGGTGGAGGACGTATAGTCTTGGTAAAAAGGCGCGGTTTGTCCGATGTGGCTGCCGAAAACTTGAATTCACGATCTGTGGATAAGCGTATTTTTTCCCTAAACCTGG
>CAYLHX010000023.1:0-22540 GCA_964383675.1 uncultured Candidatus Peribacteria bacterium
CTTTTGCTGGCCGGTATCATTATCGGTACTTTGGGTGTCCTGGATGATATTACAACCGCCCAGGCGGCAGCTGTAGATGAACTGAAGAAAGCTAATCCGAAGTTTAAATTTAAAGAGCTCTATAAGCGAGGTATTTCGATAGGAAGTGAACATATCGCTTCCCTGATTAACACTCTTGTATTGGCCTATGCGGGCACGTCTTTACCTTTGTTTATCCTGTTTGTGATAAATGAAACTCAGCCGTTTTGGGTGATTTTAAACAGTGAATTTTTGGCCGAAGAGGTAGTAAGGACTATGGTTGGAAGTATCTGTCTGGTCTTTGCGGTCCCTATAACAACGGCTTTGGCCGCTTACTTTTTTCAAAAAGCTCCCAGCAAATTAGCTGATGGAAGCCATACGCATTGTCATTAGATGGTCGGGGCGAGAGGACTCGAACCTCCGGCCTCATGGTCCCAAACCATGCACTCTAGCCAACTGAGCTACGCCCCGAAATGAAGTCTAAATTTCAATTGCCCTGAGATTTTATATAATAAGTAGCCACTTGTTAAGTCAATTTGTAGATTTGGTAATATTTCGCGGCTTGTCTATAATGTAGCCATGGAAAGGTTGTATTCAAATATGATAGGGACTCCGGTCGTTGAAGATGATGAGATTAGGCCATTTACCAGCATTAAAGACCTGATTATCGATCCGGATAACGGTTCCCTGGTGGCTATTTTGGTGGATATCAATAAGAATCTGATAATTACCGCCGTTGATGTTTATAAATGGGGGGATGTTTTAAAAGTAGGCGACAGAAATGCAGTCATAGAGGGGAAGGATGTGCTTAGGGTGGAGGAGATTCAAAAAAGAGGACGCTTTTTGCCACATAGTAAAGTGTATACCAAAAATGGTGTTTATTTGGGTAAAATTATCGATTTCAGCCTGGACAGTAATGACTTGGGACTGAGAACTTTGTTTGTGGCCAAGGATTTTTTGGGCCTTTTGCGCTACGGCAATCGGCTAATTTCTTTTAAAGATATCGTTGAAGTTTTGCCGGGCAAGGTGATTGTGAAGAATGACTTGGCTGTGGTGGAAGAAGATAAGGAGATGCCCGTGAAAGATATGGCCGTGAGCTAAAAAAGGCGAATAAAAAAAACCCGCCACTTTCGTGACGGGTTTAAGCGGTCTAAATTTTATTTTCTTGTTAAGCTTGGGTACCGGTACCGGCTCCAAGGATTGTATTTACGATTGCGAATGACAGTAGTATTACGATGATACCAACCAAGGAGTAAAGAATGATCTTTTTAGCGTTTCCGATTGATTCATCACTACCCGCGGCGGTTACGTAAGTAACACCACCGTAGATCACCATAATTACAGCCAGGATACCTAAGAATCCAAGGAAGAAATTGATGATTCTAAGCACTAATAGACGGATGGAACCTTCGCCCCCTGTTGCTTCAGCAACATTACCGGGGTTGTCGACTGGGCTAATGAATTCAGCGTGCGCAGCTACAGGTAGTAGCGAAACTATTGTAATCGCACCAAACATTAAACCTAGGACAGTTAAAGCTTGTTTAATGGTATTTTTGTTCATAGGAAAATGAGTTATTTTCTACCTATTATTATATCAGAATACTTGGAAAAATTCAAGCGAGTAAAGTGATAAATTTAAGGAGTGAGGGATATTTTACCTGTTTCAGAGAGAATCTGTACCTCCTCCTGAAGTTCAATTCCAAACTTTTCTTTAACGGTTTTACGGGCAAAACGGGCAAGTTCAATAATATCTGTGGCACTTGCTTTTCCCTGTAAATTAAGGAAAAAGTTACCATGAAGGTTTGAAATTTGAGCATTACCGAGGGTTTTACCTTTGAGCCCGGCTTGATCGATCAACATTCCAGCCGGTTTTTCCGGACTTGGATTTTTGAAGAAAGAACCACTTGAAAAACCAGGCGGTTGTTTTGTAAGTCGAAACCGTCGAATATCCTGCATGACCTGTTTTTGCTCTTCACCGGTAAGATTTTTGGGCAATTTGAAGGTGGCTTGAAGGACTATTTTGTTACTATGTTTAATTTTACTTTCGCGGTAAGTGTAGTTGAAAAAGTTGTTATCAACTGTACTTATTTCGCCGGTTTCAGGGTCTAAAAGCTGAGCAGATATTAATATATCCTTGCTTTCAAGGCCGTTGCAGCCGGCATTTCCCCTGACAGCACCACCGACTGTGCCCGGTAAACCAACCCATTTTTCCAGTCCGGATAATTCATTTTGTATGGATGTTTCAATTAACTTTGGGATGGTAACTCCGGCGGCGGCGGTGACCTCTTCTCCTTTAATGCTTATTTCAGAAGTTTCTATTCTGATTATTAGCCCGCGAAAGCCTTTGTCGTCGAAGAGAATATTACTGCCTCCACCGATAAAGAAGAAAGGAATTTGATGGTTTTTTGCCCACTTGATCGCGGCTTTGATGTCTTCGGTACTTGTTGCTCTTAATAGGTAATCGGCTGGCCCCCCCACCTTGAAGGTGCAATAACTTTTAAGCGGTTCATTAAAAAGAATATTGGGAAATTTCTCCTTTAACTCTGTCTGTAATTGGCTTGCATCAGTCATATTTCGTTTTATGACCAGCCCAGAATAGCATTTCTGAAAAAAAATTGACAGTAGCTGGCATTTAAAATAGAATTTCGCTGCTAAAAAAAAGTCTTATTTTAGTTTTTTTAGGCCACCTTAGCTCAGCTGGTAGAGCATCTGTCTTGTAAACAGAGGGTCATCGGTTCGAATCCGATAGGTGGCTCCAGTGTCTCAGAACCTGTTGGTTGCTCTTAATAGGGTGCCTCGGTCTTTTCGTAACGAGTCTCCACTACCGGAATCAGGCTTTCCACCTTGCGCATGACAATTGCGAAATTTTCTTTGGGCGTTTCGGCGATTAGGTGAATATCGGAAAATCTTTCCTCTTTATCGATCGGGGCAACATCAAGCGAGCGGATATTGACCTGAAACTTTCTGAATCTGGTTGTGATGCGGGCCAGTACGCCTACTTCGTTACGCACTTTAAGTGTGACCTTGTAATAGATCATCTTCGTCATATTTATGAGCATTATCTTGTAATAAATCTTCATCCCTGAGAGCTTGATCCCCCAAGGCGGTGTTTGGTGGCACCATAGGATAAACGTGTTCGTCCGGATCAACCATAAAGGTAATTAAAGTTGGCCCATCTACCTTTCTAGCCTCTTCAATGGCTTTTTTGGCTTCTTCGTAGGTACGGACGCGCCAGGCCGGAATATCGAAAGAATTGGCAAGTTTTACAAAATCGGGATTTTTGAATTCTGAATGAGAAATATTGCCCTTGAAGAGGAGATTTTGCCACTGACGAACCATCCCAAGGCTGGAATCTTCCATGATGGCTATATGAACCGGGATATTATACTCAGATAAGGTTCCCAGTTCCTGGACATTCATCATAAACCCACCATCTCCGGATACACACCAAACTTCTCGATCGGGATTACCCAGTTTGGCACCCATGGCGGCCGGCATGCCGTAACCCATTGAGCCAAGACCGCCGGAGGAGAGATGAGAGTTAGGATTTTTGAAACGATAGAATCGTCCCAGCCACATCTGATGACGACCCACGTCACCGGCGACTATGGCCTCCCCGTTGGTGATTTCTGAAAGCATACTTACTACTCTGGCCTGACTTAAAAGGTTTGTGTTATTTTCAGGATTAACCGTAAAATCCAAAAAACCATATTCCTGTTTCCATTGATGAATTTGTTCCCACCAGCTGGTAAAGGTGTGCTTTTTTAAGATTTGATTGGCTCTGATCAAAACATCTTTAATATTCCCTAGGAGAGGTAACTCTGTGGGCACCAATTTGCCGATTTCAGAGGGATCAATTTCAATGTGTACAAAGGTGGTGCCTTTGGTAAAAACATCCAGCTTGCCGGTAATACGATCGTCAAAACGGCATCCGATACCAATCATGAGGTTGGCATTGTGAACGGTGTAGTTGGCTACCGCGTCACCGTGCATGCCAACCATTCCCGCCCAATGATCGTGTCCTTGTGGAAAATTGCCCAAGCCGAGCAAGGTGTTTACCACCGGAATATTGTGCTTTTCGGCAAACTCCACCAACTCTTGTTGCGCGCCGGAAATTTCCACACCGTGTCCGGCAATAATCACTGGTTTTACATCGTCCTTTTCCAATAAGGCATCGAGTTTTTGAATGTCGGAGTTACCGCAACTCGGGGGCATGGGGTTGTAGCCCGGCAAGTCCATTTCCTTAACCTCTTCAAAAGGAACCTCCTCAAACCAAACGTCTTTAACCAAGTCTATATGCACCGGTCCGGGACGACCGGTTTTGGCGATGTGAAAAGCTTCTTTTACAACACGCAAGATATCCGCAGCTTTGGTAATAAGGTAGCTGTGTTTGACTATCGGCATGGTCATACCGATCACATCGGTTTCCTGGAAGGCATCGGTACCAATATAGTCCTCTACAACCTGACCGGTGATATAGATAACAGGTACCGAATCCAGCATGGAGTTGGCGATGGATGTCATAAGGTTGGTAGCACCGGGCCCCGAGGTTCCTAAAGCGATCCCGGCTCTTCCGGTGCTTCTGGCGTAGCCATCAGCGGCAAAACCACCTCCCTGCTCGTGGCGCGGCAGGATGTGCTTTATTTTGTGGCCATACTTATTGATTTTGTCGTAGAGTGGCAAAACCACTCCACCCGGGATCCCAAACATCACCTCAACACCCTCGGCCGCAAGTGCTTCACAAAAAAGTTCGGATCCCAACATCATTTTTTTATTCATTTTCCGGTCTTAAAGAGCGTACGGTTTTTCCGGCTCGCCAGATTTCTTCACCGGCAAGCTCATCAAGTTCTTTGTTCAGTTTTTCTTTATAGTTGACGTCACTGTTGGCCTCCAAAACTATTCTGGTCTCTTCACCTGTGGCCACACTTTTGTAAAGTTCTTCAAAAGTTGGCATGACCGCTTCACGGAATTTGTGTCTCCAGTCCAGGGCTCCACGTTGAGCAGTGGTTGAACAGTTGCCAAACATCCAGTCCATACCCTTATCACCAATTAGAGGGTAAAGGCTTTGAGTAGCCTCCTCTACGGTTTCATTAAAGGCCTCCGAAGGGCTGTGACCATTTTTACGTAAAACATTGTATTGGGCCTCCATAATACCTGCAATTGCACCCATAAGAACTCCTCTTTCACCGGTTAGATCGCTGAATACTTCATTTTTAAAGGTGGTTGGAAAAAGATAGCCCGACCCTACCACCATACCCATGGCTAAAACACGATCACGAGCTCGCCCGGTGGCATCTTGCTCGATGGCGAAGCTGGAGTTAACACCCTTGCCAGCCAAGAAAAGTTCACGCAATTTTCTACCCGGACCTTTAGGCGCAACCAATATCACATCTACATCGGCCGGCGGAACAACTCCGGTTTGTTGGTGGTAAACAATGGAAAATCCGTGAGAAAAGTAAAGCGCCTTGCCGGGAGTCACGTATGGTTTTACGGTTTCCCACATCATTTTTTGACCGGCATCGGATAACAAGTACATGAGGATTGTTCCCTTTTCGGCAGCCTCTTCGATTGAAAAAAGGTTTTCCCCTTCAACCCAGCCATCGGCCAGAGCTTTTTCCCAGGAAGAAGAACCTTTTCTTTGACCGATAATTATATTCACGCCGTTGTCTTTCATGTTTAAAGCCTGTCCGGGACCTTGTACACCATATCCCAGCACCGCCACAACTTCATCTTTTAAAACTTCCTGTGCTTTTGAGAGAGGGAATTCATCACGAGTGATTACCTCCTCTTCGGTCCCCCCGAAATTCATCATAGCCATGTTAAATTGGTTAAAAATTAGATAATTTATTGATCAAATTTATCGGTTACGGCTCCATACATTGGCGAGCTGACCGTTTCCTGATATTTTCTGAGAACGCCAAATTTGTATTTGGGCGCGGGTTTGGTCCATTTTTGTTTGCGTTCTTCCAGCTCTGTTGGTGAGAGTTCAACTTCAAGCAGTTTTTGTTGTAAATCGATGTTGATAATGTCTCCTTCTTTGATTAGACCGATTGTGCCGCCGACGTAGGCCTCCGGCGCCACGTGGCCGATAACGAAACCGTGGCTTCCGCCGGAGAATCTTCCATCGGTTATTAAAGCCACTTCATGTCCAATTCCTTTACCAATTAGAGCAGCGGTAACGGAAAGCATTTCGCGCATGCCGGGGCCACCTTTTGGACCTTCGTATCTGATTACCAAGGTGTCTCCAGCCTTAATCTTATCTTCTTCAATGGCTTTGAAAGCATCTTCTTCACAGTCGTAAACCTTGGCCGGCCCACGATGGGTAACCGCCTTTAGGCCTTTTACTTTTACCACAGCTCCCTCTTCGGCAAGGTTCCCGCGCAAGATGGCAAAAGGCCCCTGAGGAGTAACCGGATTATCAAGCGGTAAAACTACATCCTGAGTTGCACTTGGTATTTTTACATCCTGCAGATTTTCCGCCACCGTCTTACCGGTGATAGTCATACAGTCTCCATGGATCATTCCGGCATTTAAGAGCATTTTCATAACCGCCGGTAGTCCGCCAACTCTATGCAAGTCTACCGTTACATATTTGCCTCCCGGCTTCATGTCGGCGATCTGAGGAGTTTTATCACTTAAACGATTAAAGTCATCCAAAGTGAGTTCAACTCCAATGGCATGAGCCATGGCTATCAAATGTAGAACCGCATTGGTAGATCCACCAAGTGCCAAAGAAACCGTAATGGCATTTTCAAAGGCTTCTTTGGTCATGATTTTTTTGGGTGTGAGGTCTTGTTTAATGAGTTCAAGAACCTGTGCACCTGCACGTTTGCACTCATCTATCTTTTCAGTGGAGATTCCAGGTGCCGTTGAACCGCCGGGTAGAGACATCCCCAAGGCTTCAATTGCCGACGACATAGTGTTGGCAGTATACATGCCTCCGCAGGAGCCGGGACCCGGACAGGCGTTACATTCAATTTCTTTAAATTCCTCTTTATCTATTGTTCCTGCCTGATATTTTCCAACCGCTTCAAAAATGCTGACAATATCAATGTCTTTTCCATCATGTTTACCGGGCATAATAGTTCCACCATAAATAAAAATACTCGGCGCATTGACGCGAGCCATGGCAATTAGAGCACCCGGCATGTTTTTGTCGCAACCCCCGATGCAAACCAAGCCATCAAACCGTTGAGCACCTGCCACGGTTTCAATTGAATCGGCAATTACTTCTCGACTAACCAAAGAGTATTTCATGCCTTCATGCCCCATGGAAATACCATCACTAACGGTTATGGTATTAAACAGTTGACCTATCCCCCCGGCTTTTTGCACACCATCTTTGGCGTGTTTTTCCAACTTATCGAGGTGAATATTACAGGTGGTGATTTCACTCCAGCAACTACTGACACCAATCAAAGGCTTATCAAAATCTTCATCTTGAAAACCGGTTCCACGAAGCATCGCACGGCTGGGCGCGCGGCTATCGCCGTCGGTCATCATGCTACTACGCTTTTTTAAGGGATTGCTCATACTTTTTTAAGGGTTAGAAATTAGTAAACCGGCGTACACCAATGTTCGTATTTTGGCAGTTCGCAGTTTGAAATTTGATCAAATAGGTTTTGTAATTGTTTGGTGATTTTTCCAAACTTGCCATTGCCGATTTTGCGCTTATCCACTTCAGATATCCAACTTACTTTGGCTGCAGTGCCACAGAAAAAAACTTCGTCAAAGGTGTAGAGCATTGAGCGGTCGATGTGTTCTTCACGCACCTCCAGATCCATTTCCACTTCTAAAATTTCAATGAGAGTTTTCCGAGTTATGCCGCCTAGGTTATTGGCACTGAGTGGTGGCGTATATACAACTCCATCTTTTATGCCAAAAATATTGGCACCGCTGGCCTCACAAACTTTACCGTCGCGGTTGAGAAAAATTGCCTCATCGTAGCCGTTTTGCACCGCTTCGGTTTTGGCAAGGGCGGAGTTGGCGTAGGCGCCGGTTATCTTGGCTTTTGAAGAAAGCACGTCATCATCTACCCGGCGCCAGCTTGAAACGCAAACACTTAAACCATCAGTTGTTTTAAAGTATTCCTTAAGCGGAATCATGTAGACGGCCAAGTCGTCCTCCCCGCTATCGAAACGCGGCGTTAGGGCGGTGCTGGCGGCATAGAGTGTAGGCCGGATGTAGATATTTTCTTTGGGTTTGTTTTTTTTCACCAAATCGAGAATGGTTTTTTCAAATTGAGAAGCCGTGAGCTTAAACTGCATGCCCAAGATTTTTGCAGCTTCACTTAATCTTTTATGATGATCCTGCAGTCGGAAAATGTAGAGGTTCTTTTTTTCGGCATTCCAGTTCCCACGTATACCGGTGAAGCAACCCAAGCCATACTGAACCACCTTAGCCTGTACAGGAATCACCGCATCTTTGGTCTTGCATATTTTTTTGCGAATGTAGCTGTAAGGATATGTTTGGCTCATATTTTTGGTTTAGGAAATTACTTTGAGGACTGATTTTTATGATATAGGAAGTTATAACATTTCTCAAAAGCACTGACCGATGCCACAATCACATCGGGTGATGTGGCCTGTGAAATAATGCGGTTTTCATCTTTATCAACAGCTGTAATAACCACTTTTACCGCCGCTTCAACTCCTCCGGTAAATATTTCAACATTATAATCAATCAGACGCACCTTTAACTTATCGTGCCCTTTGATGCTTTGTTTTAGTGCAGTAATTATAGCATCCACCGTACCAACTCCCTTAGCCTGGCCGATTAAAATCTTATCACCATAGCGCAGTTTGATTGAAGCCTCCGCCATCTTGTACTTGGAGGTTTTGGTTTCAAAATCAATAATTTCAAGATGTCTTTTCTTCTGGTTGTATTCATCGATTTGCTCTTCAATAATATTTTGGAGGTCCTGTTTATTTACTATTTTTCCTTTGGTCTCGAAATTTTGAATTTTTTCGCGAACATTTTTAAGCAGGGTCGGACTCAAGTTAACCGAGAATTCATCCTTGATTATGTGCTTTAGGTCCTTAAGTTCGGGAATGCGTTTCCAAAGGACTTTGCTTTTGTCTTTGGTTCCCTCAGATTGGATATGATAAAGTTTATATTTTAGATAATTATCGATTTCACCGATGTTTACGTCGATCGTAGGTGGGTCGGGGATCATTTTGACAGCCGATTTTGGATCTTTCAGACCATTACCCGTAGCAACGCAAACCACCACGTCATCTTTTTTGAAGAAACCCTTGGCAGCCAATGCTTTGACGGCGGTCATGGCCAAAGCACCGGAGGGTTCGGCGAAGATTGCCTCTTCTTTGGCCATGGACTGTTCAACATCCAAGGCCTCTTCGTCAGTAACCTGAACGGCGGTTCCGTGAGATTCCTTTAAGGCGGTAAGTACTTTTTTGCCATCCAAAGGATAACCGGCCGCCACCGCACTACAGATGGTACTGGGTTTTTCCAAAGGCTTTAACTGTTTGCTTTTGGAGTTATAAGCTTGAACCACCACATTACAACCATCCGGCTGGACGGCTATAAGCTTTGGCAATTCTTCGATCAATTCCAACTTATGCAACTCCTTGAAGCCTTTCCAGATTGCCGCCAAATTGGTCCCACATCCAACCGGACAGACTAAATAGTCGGGAGCTTTCCAGCCAAGCTGTTCGGCTATTTCATAGGCCTGAGATTTTTGACCCTCCAGGCGAAAAACATAATCCCCGGCCAGATAAAACCCGTATTTTTGAGACATTTCCACGGCCAGGCGCGCGCAGTCGGAGTAGGTTCCACGCACCTGGATAATGCGCGCGCCGTATGACAAAGTCTGGGCCAACTTACCAATCGGCGTCCCCTCGGGCACCAAAACATAACAAGGCAGCTTGGCGATTGAACAGTAGGCGGCAACCGAAGCGGCCATGTTACCGGTTGAAGCCAGACAAACCGCTTTTGCTTTCATTTCCAAAGCTTTAGTCACTTCAACCAAGGTCCCACGGTCTTTAAAAACTCCCGTCGGATTTGCTCCTTCATTTTTTATGTAAAGATTTTTTATCTTATATTTTTTGGAAAGGTTGATGCAGTGATGCAAAGGTGTCCCCCCCTCATTTAAACTGACTATCTTTTCGAGATTTATAATCGGATAGAAGGTCAGATATTTAAGGGCAGAAATCGGAGAATTTTTTAAGGCGTATAAATTCAATCTCTGCTTTAAAAAATCATAATTGTATTCAACATCCAAGGGATCTCCGCATTTCAAACAAGTTGTACAGGTCTGATGTTCCTCAAACTCCGCATTACAGCTGATACATTTTAAGGTATAGAAATCTTCGTTTACTTTGACCATATGGATGTTAATTATATAAAAAAATCCTCTTTGGATTCCCAGAGAGGCTTCTGACTTACACGAAGTAGTCCCTCCGGGCTAGAGGATAATAATGATTACGACTAGAATGATTTGTGTAAGACGCTTCATGAACTTGAAATTACGCTGCTAATTATAGCAGGCAAAGTTGCCTTGTAAAGAAATTTTTAAATCCTACTCTTCATCAACGTAAAAAAGATTCATTTTCTTCTTCTCTTCAAAGTTCTCCACAATAACCCCCAGGACGATTCCGGCGCTAGAAACCAAAGTAAGGTAGATTCCGGATCCTACGTCTCCAGAGATCGCTTGTACCGCTCTATACATAGTAGTCATATCAATCACGCCAACTATGAAGGCTATGATTCCCAGAATAAGTGAGACCCAAAGTGCTATTCTCTTCACGAATAAAAGCAAAAAGGCCAAAACGCCTATACTAATGGTAATTAGGCCGTCCCCTTCCAAACCCGCAACACTTACATTATCGGTATATCCCCACGGCAAAAATCCGCTGGCAACCAAAAGCACTGAAAAAAGCAGCGCAAGTCCGCGCCCTTTGGTAAAAACAACTTCGCTGGTTAGTTTCTTGAGATATTTTTTCATAGTATGAGGTGTAAGGTAGTTTAAATCTGATTAATCTTATTACTTTTGTTTGCTGAAAACAAGTTTCTTGAAACTTATATTTGCATCTGTGCCTCAATTCGCTATAATCCAGCTTGGTCCTTCGGGCGGGTACTAAAGCGGTCAACTAGGGCAGACTGTAAATCTGCTGGCTCAGCCTTCGGGGGTTCGAATCCCTCCCCGCCCACCATCTACTCTTTCTCAAATTTCAGAGCAGCGGAATTGATACAGTATCTTTTTCCGGTGGGAGCGGGTCCATCATCGAAGATGTGTCCGAGATGTGACTGACAGTTTTTGCAAGTAACTTCAATTCTTCTCATACCGTGACTTTCATCTTCATGGTAGTCCACGCTATCCGGATTTTTGGGATCGTAGAAGCTGGGCCAACCGGTACCGGATTCGAATTTAGTCTCGGAGGAAAAAAGAGCATTACCGCAGGCCACGCAATGATACATGCCCTTTTCTTTGTTGTCCCAATACTCACCGCTAAAAGGTTTTTCGGTGCCTTTGGCGCGACAAATGTAAAATTGCTCGTCGGTTAATTTGTCTTTCCATTGATCGTCCATAGTTGCGAGGGGTTAATTTAAGTCTGCAGTCTCCAGCCTGAGCGAAGGAGTAAATAACTGGTGATGCCTAAAATCAAGGTGAGTCCGCCAAGCACGCTGAAGCTTAAGAGTAATGAATATTCCTGCACTCCGGTGAAGCCGTAGCGCAAAAGATTAATCATGTAGACAATCGGATTGAAGCTGGAAATTTGAGCGAAAATCGTTGGCAATGTAGTGATTGGATAAAAAACGCCGCCCAGAAAAATTAAAGGCATCATCACAAAGTTCATGATAAAGGCCGATTGATCGAAAACCGAGGCCCAGATACCAACTATTATGCCAAGAAACCCAAAAAATAAGGCGACTAGAATCGCGGTGGTTAAAATTATGGTAATTGAAGGATAAGTGAAATCTACAAAAAATATTGCAGTAAGATATGTAACTGTGCCAACAATAACGCCTCTTAAAACCGCGGACCCAATAAAGGCCAGCAAAAACTCAAGGCTTTTCAAAGGAACAATTAAAAGATCGGTGATGATATTCTGATATTTCATGATCATTATTGAAGAAGAGGGATTTTGAAAAGCATTGTTAATAATCCCCATAATGATTAGCCCGGGCACTATAAATTGCAGATAGTTTAAACCCTGCACGTCACCTATAGACCTATGCAAAGAAAGTCCGAAAACCATAATAAAAAGTAAATTACTGATTACCGGTGCCAAGATGGTTTGCATCCAGACTTTTAAAAATCGCTTGTTTTCTCGTTGGAACAGTGTCCAGGTTCCTATGGGGTTACTCATTTTGTCTGTATGTTAATCCAATAAATACATCTTCCAGATTTTGTCCTTTCAGATCGATATCGTTGTAAGGAATTTTTAAAGATTGCAGCGCTTTTAAAGCCTGATTCAATTCGCTGGTCTCAAATTGAATAGTAATTTCGTAGTTATTTTTCTTTACCGGCTCAAAATCCTTTAATTCAGCCGGTATGGATTTCACTTCATCTGGAAAGCTTATAGTTAAAAGTTTTTTGTTGCCAAAAGACTTTATAAGCTTTTTGGTACTGTCCATGGCTACCAGTTTTCCTTGATGAATAATGGCGGTTCTTTCACATAAACTTTCAGCCTCTTCAAGGTAATGAGTCGTCAATAAGATGGTTAATCCTTCTTGATTTAGTTGCCGCATGTATTGCCAGAGATTGTGTCGCAGCTCCACGTCAACGCCGGCGGTCGGTTCGTCCAGAATCAACACTTTGGGATCATGAACTAAGGCCTTGGCCACCATTAAGCGCCGTTTCATGCCGCCGGAAAGAGCACGGGTGTTGGCGTGTTTTTTGTCCTGTAAGTTAAGTTTTTCCAGAATGTCATCGATGCGTTTTTGGTTATGGCGGATGCCGAAGTAGCCGGATTGCAAAATTAGAGTTTCGTTAACGGAAAAAAAAGAATCGGCGCTAATTTCTTGGGGCACAACGCCAAGCGCAAATTTACTTTCTTGTCTTTTTTCATCGATATCGAGTCCACATACCGTAACTTGTCCCGAAGTTTTTTTGGTTGGTCCGGAAATTATATTAATCATAGTGGATTTTCCGGATCCATTGGGTCCCAGGAGGGCAAAAAACTCTCCCTTATTAACTTCCAGACTAAGTCCCTTTAGGGCTACCGTACCGTTGGCATAGACCTTGTGCAGATTTTCAACTTTTAAAGCTGTTGGCATTTACTGTAGGTGTTTTTTTAATAATTCGGTTAGTTCGGCAATATGTTCTTCTTTATCTACTCTTAATTTTTCCCAGATATTTTTGCAGGCTTCACAGTCGGCGGCGTCGGAGGGATAATTTTTCTGGATGCGCCAGAGGCTTTTTTGCTCCTGAACAAGTTGCTCCATGATATTATACACATGATTGCTATTAGACATAGTGTTTGTGGTTAAAAAATTAAAGGGATTTGAAAAGGCCCTTGGCAATCTCCATATTGGCTTTATCCGGTCCTTGATTGTCGAAGCCCGGGACCTCTAAAAGCCAGGGAATATTGCCGAAAAATTCGTCCCGGGCCAAGTGCTTGAATGCTTCGAGGCCGATCTCACCTTCCCCAAGATTTTCATGACGATCCTTCTGGCAATCGTAGGGTACTTTTGAGTCGTTAACATGAAGCACAATAATATTTTTCAGGCCAAAACTTTTTTCACAATCGTCTTTAAATCTTTTGAGCTCTTCAGGCGAAAATTTTTCCAAAACTCCGGCGGCAAAAATGTGGGCGGTATCGATGCAGACCTTGATTCTGGTACGTCCTTCCTCTGATTTGCTGGATTGCTTATACACTGCGCCTATTTCAGCGGCTGTGAGCCCGATTTTATTGCCACCTCCGGCAGAGTTTTCCATAATGAGTTTAGCTTTCCCGGGAACTTGCTTAAGGACCGTAAGCATGCCTTCCGCTACCCTCTTATAAGACTCTTCGGCCGTACTGCCTTTATAAGAGCCAATGTGATAAATCAATCCTTCCGCCTTTAGAAGTTCGGCGATTTGCAGGTGCGCCGCCAGATTTTGAATGGATTTTTCATAAAGCTCCGGATCAGGCGTTCCGAGATTCACCAAATAACTGGCATGCAAAAAAACCGGTCCAAGCTTAGAACGTTTTTGTTCCTCATGATACTTTTCCAAGATTTTTTCTTCAGGCATTTTGGCATTCCATTGTCTTGGTGAAGCCCCAAAGATTTGTATTCCTTGGGCGCCGATGGCCTCGGCATTTTGGAAACATTTGTAAAGTCCTCCGGCAGTTGAGACGTGAGCTCCTAGGTTTGGCATTGCAATTCTTCGTTTAAAATTTGTTCTTTCAGTTTTTCTCCACGATTGTAGCCACCAAAACTACCATCGGATCTAACGACGCGATGACAGGGAATTTGCGGATTGTAGTTCTTGTTCAAAATGTTTCCCACAGCACGAGAGGCGTTTGGTGAGCCGGCTAAAGTTGCCACCTCTTTATAGGTGAGTACTTTGCCCTTAGGAATTTGAGCAACGACTGCCAGAACTTTTGCGGCAAAAGTGGTCATGGAAATTAATCGTTATCAACAAAAATGTTGTTTCCATGATGCCATTTTTTTAGAGCTTTGAAAAACGGTAAAATTGCCAGAGCGTATTTTAGGCTAACTAAACGTCTTAAATACCAACACCAAGCTCCCTTAAAAATTGTTTCTTTAATTTTGAAGATTCCAAAACGTCCACCAATCGGTAATACCAAAAGCGCAGTGGCGGGATTGTAGGCTCTTAAAGGTTTACCTTTTACAAGTCTAGTGAGATTTTTTGCCAAAAAGTGCCCCTGTTCAAAGGCCAATTGTCCCAGCCAGGGAAGAGGGCGACCTGGATTTTTAGGATCTTCAATCCAGGCATTATCACCGGCTGCAAAAATTTCAGGGTATTTGGTGCTTTGTAGATGGTTATTAACTTCAAGCGCACCACGCTTTTCTGGATCACCTAGAAACTGCTGCACAACCGGGTTTATTTTTACTCCACCGGTCCAGATCAAGATGTTCGAATTAATTTGATTACTACTTTGATCGGGCAGTTTGAGGGTAATACTATTTACTTGTACCTCAGTAATGAGACTTCCCATTAATACTTTCACACCCAAGCTCTCCAGGCGTTCCTTCACAATTTTTACTCCCTTTTCATTTAACCCAACTAGAGTGCTACTGCCTTCAATCAGTTGAATATGAATCTTTTTCTCATCATATTGATATTTTTTGGAAAGCCTTTTTACAGCACCGATAAGTTCGGCAGCCACTTCAACACCGGTAGCTCCACCACCACCAACATTAACGTAAATCTCTTTACTCTCTTTTTTCTCCCATAGCTCACGGAAATATTGATCGAGATGGCAATTGATTTTCAAGGCATCTCTAGTGGTTTTTAATTTCAGAGAATGCTCTTTGAGGCCGGGAATATTGAAATAGTTAGTAGTGCTGCCAAGTGCGACCACCAAATAATCGTAGCGCAGTTCGGTGCCATTTTTTAGCATTATTTTTTTCTCTTCAGGGTTGATATCAACTACCTCACTGCAAATAAAATTAACCTTGCTCTTATCAACCAGATTTTTAATAGGGGTGGCAACCGTCTCCTGCAGACCGGTCAAACATTTTGCGCTAATATGTTCGTTAAAAGCGGTGGCTACTTCATAAAGATCGGCTTTAAAAACATGTAGATTGCTTTTGTCGATCAGTGTTATTCGGGCTTCTTTCTGTGACACTTTTCGTTGTAGTTTCTGCGCGACTCTCAGGCCAGCTATGCCGGCGCCCAGAATGATAATTTCCTGCGGTTTACTTTCTACCATTTGATTGATTTTACCTCTTCCGGATCGTCACCATATTTTTCAATGTAAGCTCTGTGAGATGCAATTTTGTCGTTAAGCATTTTGATGATTTTATCTTTTTTCTTGGCAACGATCTTATTGCGTTTTGCTCCCTGTTCGACCAAATCCATGACTACGTGGTAACAGCTCACTCCGTTGGAAACTTTAAGATCAAATGGTGTGGTGGTTGACCCCTCCTCTTTATAACCGTGTAAAGTAAACCGATCAGAGTCCGTGTGTGGCCAAAGGACCTGCTCGAGGTCATTCACATAGCCGTGATAATTGAACACAACCGGTCGATCCGTTGTGAAGTATTTATTGAATCCGGCCTCTGTTAAGCAGCTGCCTTCATGATTTATCGAACAGAAATCACCCAAGCCAATGGCCGTTAATTCGGAAACATTCACGTAGCGTATTTTTAATTCCGGGATCAATTCTTTACACATTCTTACAGCATAAAGAGCCTCCTCAGTAATATAGTCACCGGCTGAGGCCAATACTACATCGGGATCTTTTGATCCTTCCTTGCCCCCAACCCACTCCCAAATTCCAAGTCCGACTTTGGATTGTTCCCGCGCCTCCTTGACTGATAGCCACTGTGGAAGTTCGCGTTTGCCGGCAACTATCACTGAAATTGAGTCTGGCCTGCTGAAAGTTTCTTCCAGGGCAACCAGGAAACTGTTGGCATCGGCGGGATAATAGATCTGACAGAACTGTCCATGTTTTTGCAGAAGGTTGCTGACGAAACTGGGATTTTGATGTGAAAAACCATTATGGTCCTGACGCCAGCCCAAGCTTGATAAAAGGTAAACGGCTCCGGGAATTGGCTTTCTCCATTTAACTCTGAAGGCTTGTTTTAGGAACTTGGCATATTGATCCAACATGCTGGTAATGATAGTGGCAAAGGCCTCGTAGCTGACAAAAATCCCATGACGTCCGGTAAGCAGATAGCCCTGATACCAACCTTGCAGAGTGTGTTCACTTAACATTTCCATGGCTCTTCCATCCGGATGTATATCTTCATCGGTTGATTTTACCGGCCACATGTAAGCTCTTTGGGTGGTCTCAAAAATTGCGCCAAGCTTATTGGATTCAATCTCATCCGGGCAAAGCAGACGGAAAGTTTTTAAATTGTTTTTAATAACATCGCGTAAATATTTAGCTCCTGTCCCCATGCTACCGGCATAATTTTCACCACGATTTTTTACTTTGATCTCATATTTCTTGAGATCGGGCAGCTTTAATTTTTTGTAAAAATTACCGCCGATGGCGTGCTTATTCATACCGATGCGATATTTGCCTTTAGGCACAAATTGCATGACTTCTTTGGTTGGTCTTCCTTTGCGATCGATCAATTCGCTAACCTTGTAGTCACTCAGCCAGCCGCGTACCGCATCGAGAGCGTCGGGATCGTTTGAAGGGTGGTCGATTGGAATGCCGTGGGAATGAAACGATCCTTCCACCAAATGTCCGTGATAATCATGAATACCTTTCCAGCCTTTTGGAGTGCGAAGCAGAATCACCGGCCACTTGGGTTTTAGAATAGGTGTTTTACTGCTACGGGCTTTTTTCTGAATGGCTCGAATCATTTGGTAGGCTTTTTCCGTAGCCTCGATCATTTTCTTCTCCACATTCGGTTCCTTAACAATTAACGGTTCGTAACCGTATCCTTTGAAGAGTAGTGTTAGCTCTTTATCGTCCATAGTTCCATAGAGCGTGGGGTTGCAGATTTTATAACCGTTGATATGAACGATTGGTAAAACTGCGCCCGAGGTTTTAGGATTTAACCATTTATTACTGTGCCAAGCGGCAGCTATTGGACCGGTTTCAGCTTCTCCGTCACCCACCACTACGGCGGAAATTAAGTCGGGATTATCCATAACTGATCCGAAAGCGGTTGATAAGCTGTACCCAAGTTCTCCACCTTCCAAAATCGATCCCGGAACAGTTGGTGTAACGTGACTTGGAAAAGGTGTGTGAGGCCAACTGAAATCTTTGATAATCTGCCCACTACCTTTTTCATCTACTGTGTACTGAGGATAAAACTCTTTTAGAGTTTCTTCGGCAAAAAGATTGGCCAAAATCGCCGGAGCACCGTGTCCGGGTCCGGTAATCAAAAGCATGTTACATTTGTGCTTGTAAACCAGGTAATTTAAATTGGCATAGATGAAATTCAGTCCCGGTACCGTTCCCCAGTGCCCTAAAATTCTGGCTTTGAAGTGTTCGGGGCGAAGTTCCTCTTTGAGGAAAAAATTGTCTTTTAAATAAAGTTGGGCGGCACCCAAATAATCAACATAGCGGAGATATTTTTTCATCCACTGAACTGCTTTTGCATCAGTTTTTGCCATAGGAGTAAGGAATTAGGAGTTATTTTCAAGTTATATTATACCATAACCCGAAAAACTTTTTAATCACAAACTCCCGCTTCCTTAAGTTTTTCATCCTCGCCGGCCGCTTGCGTTAAATAAGCTACATTGGTCTTGGTGAAAAATCCGCCAAAGCCCTGACAGCGCTGTACGTATTCTGTAATAAGAAGAGAGTATGGTGAAGACTTGGAAAAAATTTGTTTGAGATCAGGGAAATCTTTACATTCACCGATGATTTGCGCCAAGAAGGGAATGTTTTCGGACATTAATTTTTGTACCACATAGTCGATATTTTTGGTTCCGTCTTCTCTCTCTCCATCGTTTACTTCGTAGGCGATATGATGCATACGTTTGCCGAAATTGCGCACAAAATCTTCGGTGGGAGAGGGTAGGCCGTCGATGCTTTTAACGTAAAACGGCGTATTGTTGGCGGTGAATACCTTGGCCGGTGATTTTAGTTCGTAGTCGATATCCGGATTGCGACAGATATTGGTGGAGGAATTCATGTCATCAATATTGTAGGCTCCCCAGAAGTAATAGTTGGTCATACAAAGCAGCTCCAGAATTGCATCCTCGCGCTCGCCGCATAAAACTCTGGTGGCAAGGTGATCGATTCCAACCACCAACTTATCCAAGCCGAATTTGTGATGAACTTCATCGGCTTTATCGAGCTGTTCTTGATCTTCCACCGTTAGGGTGAAAGATTCGCCCAGCTGCAGTTCGTCAAAATCTATGAGCTTTTTTTCGGTGTAACCGATAACATTGTTGGTGAAGTAAGAAATTTGAGAAATTTTGAAATTTGAATTGGCCAAAAATTGGTTATGCAGTTTTTCCGGATTTCGTAGACGGAATTCCTGGGAGGCAAAAATCTTAGCTAACTCTTTCGTATCATTACAGTGAAAAATTTCCCCAATATAACGAGCATTTACTTTTTCTTTGGCGCGCGGATAAAGAGTGTCAATGCAGGAGAAGTCGTCGTGATAGTTTTCTTCCAACGGTTCCAGTACGATTACAGAAGGATAATCCGCCTGAACCTGCAACACAAAAACCCGATGTGAACCTGTGAGATAGCCCTTTTTAAAGCGATAAGGTGTCATTAGGTAAAGCTCCATCAGATACTTGATGGCCTCACCTTTTTCGACCTGAATTACTACGCCGCGAATACCGGTAATGAGGTCATCCATGCCGCTGGCTTCGCGGCGATCGTATATTTTATATAAATACTCTTCAAAAAAGTCGGAGTTTTTTTTGTCTCCCGTTCTTTCAAATTTTTCGGCTTTTTTTGTCATATTTCGAAATTTAAGCAATGCGTAGTTTAGTTTTAACATTCCACCGGGGAAAATAAAATTATAAATTTGCCAAACTTTGCAAATTGGTCTTTTTGGTGTAGTACTGGAAGAGAATAGAACTTAACCGAAGTCTAGATGAAAAAAGCTTTAATCTTATTGGACTCGGAATATCAGGATTCCGAAGTTATTTATCCATATTATCGCTTAATTGAAGCGGATTTTGAGACAGTTTTGGTCGCGGAAAAAGCCGGCGAGGTTTATAAGGGGAAGTACGGTTACAGTTTTGTGGCCGATCTGGCTGTAGCGGATGTTGCCGTGGATGAATATGCCGTTGTGGTAATACCGGGCGGCAACGCCCCTGATAAGATGAGGACTAAACCTGCCTTGGTGCAGCTTGTAAGGGAGGCTTTTGAAAAAGGAAAGATCGTGGCGGCAGTTTGTCATGGGCCACAACTTTTGATCGAGGCCGATGTGGTGAGAGGAAAAAAAGTTACTGCTTACACAGCGGTGAAAACCGATCTGATTAATGCCGGAGCAGAATTTGAAGACAGCGAGGTAGTGGTGGACGGCAATTTGATTACCTCCAGGAAGCCCGCCGATTTGCCGGCTTTCATGAAAGCTATCGTGGAGCGTGCATAGTTGCTTGATGACTTGCGGTTTTAACGCTAGAATTGTTTGCCGTTAAGTTTTGCTTATGCTTTTTCGTGGATTTTGGGACAATTTGGAGAAGCCGATTATAGGTCTTTCACCGATGGATGGAGTAACCGATGCCGCCTTCCGCTATATCGTTTGCAAACACGGTAAGCCCTCCGTTGTGATGACGGAATTTACCAATGTTGAGGGCCTGGCACGTGGAGCCGATAAAATGTTGGTGGCTTTTTTGTATAATGAAATCGAGCGTCCGGTAGTGGCGCAAATTTATGGGGTGGAGGTTGAATCATATTATAAGTGCACAGTAATGCTCTGCGCTTTGGGTTTTGATGGAATTGATATAAATATGGGCTGTCCCGCAAACAATGTGGCTAAACGTGGATCCGGGGCGGGGCTTATTCGCACACCGGAGCTGGCCAAAGAATTAATAAGAATTACCAAGAAGGCCGTTGTTGATTGGCATAACGGAATCTCCCTCGAGGAGGCCGGCGTGCATCCGGATGTGATAGCCAGAATGCGAACAATGTTGCCGGAAGGCAAATCATTGGAGGAGATGCCGCGAAACATGATTCCGGTTTCCGTAAAAACCCGTATCGGTTACGATGAAGTTGTTGCAGAAGAGTGGACAAAAACGCTACTTGAAGAGTTGCCGGCAAATATCACTATGCATGGTCGTACTTTAAAGCAAATGTATATGGGAAAAGCCGACTGGGAGGCTATAGCGCGAGCGGCTAAAGTCTGTGGAGGCAGTGGCGTGAGCTTTCTGGGCAATGGCGACGTGGAGTCTTTGGAGGATGCGCAAAATAAGATTGAAGAGTACGGTGTGGATGGTGTTCTGGTGGGTCGAGCTACTTTTGGTAATCCCTGGTTTTTTAGTGGAAAAGAGCCTACTCAGGAGGAGCGTTTGACTGTGGCACGCGAACACAATGAATATTTTCATGAATTGAATCATCTGCATTTTCACAATATCAAGAAACACTTGAGTTGGTATTGCAAAGGCTTTGATGGCGCAAAAGAACTACGCAGGCAACTAATGGCCACCAACTCTTTTGAAGAGGCTGATGAAGTTTTAAGAACCAATCTTTAAAATGCCTCGAAAAAAGCAAAAACATATTGATGCGGTTGAAGATCTGGAAAATGTTTTTGGCCGTGAAAGCAAAATGGAGAGTTTGTGGCAGAAAAAATACTTTAAAAACCAGGCACCGATTGTATTGGAATTGGCTTGCGGCCACGGCCATTACACTTTGGGGCTGGCACAAAATTTTCCGGAAAAAAACTTTATCGGCGTAGACAGAAAAGGGGACCGTATCTGGAAGGGGGCAAGCAAAGCCGGCGAGCAAAAATTGAAAAATGTGGCTTTTCTTCGCTGCTTAATTGAAGATCTGGATGAGTATTTCGCTGAAAACGAAGTTTATGAAATATGGATTACATTTCCCGACCCTTTTCCCAAGCCAAGCAAGGCCAATAAAAGACTAACTTCACCGAAATTTTTGGACATTTACCGCAAGATTTTAAAACCCGGCGGCAAGATTCATCTAAAGACAGATGATGCCCAGCTTTTTTATTATTCTTTAGAAGTTGCCGAGGCGACTAAGTGTTTAATTGAAGAGAAAAATGTAGATCTGCATGGTCAGGATCGATTAAACGATGCCGGCAGTAAAAAAACCGACGAAGGATTCGACCCTTTAAGAGGAATTCGCACCTATTATGAAGATAAGTTTATGAAAGAAGGAAAGAATATTTTTTACCTGCGGTTCAGTTTTAGGGGGTGATCAATCGAAGTCATCGATTTTATCTAAAATGCGTGCGGTATCGGGGGATTTTTCTTCATCCTCCAAGTCATCTTTGGTCACCTGTTGCTTACCAACGTAGAAGACTGTTTTATCTGCCGGAAAGAGATCTCCAACTAATTTAATTTTTAGTTCCTGAACACGATCGGCAATGTATTTTTTGTGTTTTTCCTCATTGGCACCACCCTCCTTATCAATCACCTTATAGGCGGCAAGATAGTTATCTAAAGCTTCTTCTATGGCCTTATGGTATTCGGTAAATTCTTTTTGATCCTCAAAGGCCACAACTCCAAATTGTTTGCCGCGTTCTTGTGCATCTTCTAGCATGCCGTTGATGGTTTTCTCTTCCGGCGGTTTCTCTCCTGCTGGTTTATCTTCTGCTGGTTTCTCTCCTGCTGGTTTCTCTCCTGCTGGTTTATCTGCTGCTGGTTTATCTGCTGCTGGTTTATCTGCTGCTGGTTTATCTGCTGCCGGTTTCTCTCCTGCTGGTTTATCTCCTGCTGGTTTCTCTCCTGCTGGTTTATCTCCTGCTGGTTTATCTCCTGCTGGTTTATCTGCTGCTG
>CAYLHX010000024.1:0-20395 GCA_964383675.1 uncultured Candidatus Peribacteria bacterium
GGCAGGGAACTTTTTTTTGGAACAGCAATTCGCTTCCAGCGATTCATCCGTATTTCAAGAGTTTTCCGAATTCAATTATGAAGAGCTGAATATACTTCATCATCATGGCTTGGTAAGGTTTGACTCCGTTCAAGGTCTGTCAAACAGTGTAAAGCCTCTTGTGTATGAGGGGGAGGGGTATGTTTTTGAGGTGGATTCGGCAAAATTTTGGGCTAATTTTATGATCAGTGACGTAAAAGTTAATTTTTTGGTCGGTGACGTGGTACTTATTCCCAACAATGCCGTTTTTGATCTGGAGTTTGATGGGGAAAACCTCACTTTGAGTGTTTTTGACGGTGATGTCTATCTGGGATTTTTGAATGATGGTATTGAGGTTACGGAGTATGAGGATCAATATAGTCCTTTATTTATGAATCGCATGTTGGTTCCGCGTGATACGCAGGTGATTATTGATGTAGATCAGATTACCTCCAAGATTGAGGCACTACTTTATACCAAGCTGGTGAAGGAGTTTAAGTTTTCGGGCATTCCATCCTCCAAATTCGAAGAACAATGGGTTTTGACCAATAGTCAAGAGGATGCCAAATATTTGGAAACCGCGAAGCAGAAGGTTGTGGCGGATATTTTGGATATTGGCACAAAGATAGACGAGAGCGGTTTGGGCCAGTTTGTGTTTTGGGCGGAGGAAAACCTGATTTTTGTCGAGGAAAAGAAGCGATTGGTGGTTTTTGATCATCTTTTCAATTATTTGGATGATGCCATTTTTTACGCCACTGAAGGCGACAGTGTGAAAATGAATGAGAGTCTTTTGGGTTTTGATGAATACCTCTTAACGTTACCGGTCACTTTTACGGAAAGTGAGGAGTTTTACGATCATTTTGATGCTTACATAGATGTTTTGTCGGTCTTTAATGTGGATGATCCTCAGTATGAAATATTCTTAAAACTTATAGATAAAAAGTTCCATCAGAATCGTGGGCAGCATGAGGTGGTGGAGCGTTTGTGGCTGGATATTTATGATGGCCTGAATACCAGTACTGTGGCCGCTGAAGAGGCTGTAAATAATTACTTCAAATACTTTGGCCCCACCTTGGGCAAGATTTCTGACGTAGATTTTTACAACCACTATATTACCTATAACAATCAGCTTTTTGATAACCTATTGTTACGTCATCCTATTTTCTATAAGGATGGTTATTTTGCCATGAAGAGCGCCTTTGAAAACGAGCTTTTGAAGCTTTATGAAGAAGGCCAATTGAAGGAGGAGCTAAAGCAGGCTTTTATCAGTCAGAAAATTGATTTTTTGAAGCGCCTGATGAAGTTCTTCTTCGATGAGGAAAATATTGATATAAATGAGGCCAAAGAGATTTTGGAGCGTCTTTGGGAGGAGGTTAATGACCTTATGCCACCCGAGAGTAGCGCTTTGGCGGTAACTGAAGTTTTTGAAAGTCAGCTTGAAGATATCGATGATTTTTGGGGCTATTTGGAGGATTCCCGTTATAACAGTACGAAAACATACGGTTTGACCCATGAGGATCGCTATAAAAAATATTTGGAAGACCGTGACCGAATATGGAGTTACATCGACATTCAGGCCGATATTGTCGGTGACACCAGTGGGCTTGAACAAACTGTGGAAGAGGTGCAGGCCGAGGTTGAAGAGTTCTTTAAGTCACATGAAGATGTGAGTCAGGTTCAACTTACGGATTTGAGTGATGCCGGTCAGCGGTTTATCAATGTAACCGGTGTAATTGGAGGATATCCTTTTAAGGCTCAATTTGATCGTGACCAGTTGTCACTTAAGGACGTGTATGTTTATGAAAAGTTGGTTTCTGATCGTTCGGTGAAGCTGGATAATCTATTGGATATTATCAAAGAACAGTTGGTGGATTTTGTGGAAGAAAACGCCAATGGCGAAGAGTATACGGTTGAAAGTTTCGCTGAAAGAGCTGCACGAGTTTACATAGCCCAAAAAATCAGTGAATACGGATTTGAGATCGACCTGGAAGATGTGGCTGTTTTGGACGAATTGAATGCGGTTTACCGAATTGAGGAGATCAATCTGGAAAATGAAACCGCAACTTTTGTGACATTCGACTTTCTGATGAACGGTGAAATCGCCACTAACGTTTTCCTTTCAATTAAAGGTAGCCCGGTAGTGTTGCAAGGTAAATATTCTTTGGATGAATTAAAGGATCTTGTAATCGCTGAAGGCGAATTTCAGTCTGCCGAAGAGTCTACCGACTTAGATGAAGATTCCGAAGTCATTTCGCGTTAGGTCGGGAAGAATTTTCCCCTGACAAACAGCTTTACTTGTGCTAAAGTCTTCCCGTGTTTTAATTAGCTCAGTAATTTTCGCATATGTCAGATAATACAGTTAATCCCGGGCAGGAATATAGTGCCGAGCAGATCCAGGTTTTAGAGGGGCTTTCCGCTGTAAGAAAGAGGCCGGGAATGTATATTGGTTCAACAGACGTTACCGGTTTACACCATTTGGTTTGGGAGATTGTGGACAATGCCATCGATGAGGCTATGGCCGGGTATTGTACGGATATCGACGTGGTTATAATGAAAGATGGGGGAGTGAGCGTGGAGGATAATGGTCGTGGTATTCCGGTTGATAAACATTCAAAAACAGGTAAATCGGCTTTGGAAACGGTGATGACGGTGCTGCATGCCGGAGGTAAGTTTGGCGGTGGTGGTTATAAGGTTTCCGGTGGTTTGCATGGTGTTGGTGTGTCGGTTGTAAACGCTCTTTCACTTAATACGATTGCCGAAGTTTATCGCGACGGTAAGGTTTATCGTCAGGAGTATCACCGTGGTGATACCGGCGGTGAATTGGAAATTGTTGCCGATACCGATAAACGTGGAACCAAGATCACTTTTTATCCGGATGAAGAGATTTTTGACACTACTAATTTTGATTATCAGACAATTTTAAACAGACTGCGTCAGCAGGCTTATCTTACCAAAGGTGTGAAAATATCGGTGGTGGATGAGCGTGAGGCCAAGAAGTATTGTTTTTATTTTGAAGGAGGTCTGAAATCGTATGTTCAGCATTTGAATAAGAATAAGGAGAAGATTGGTGGTGTGGTTTATGTGGAGCGTGAAGTGGAAGAGGGGATGGTTGAGATTGCTTTGCAATATACCGGTACTTTTCAGGAGACAATTTATACTTTTGCCAACAATATCCATACTGTGGATGGTGGCATGCACCTTACCGGCTTTAAGTCGGCTTTGACACGTACTATCAATGCTTATGCCCGCAGCAACGATTTGTTGAAAGATAAAGATGACAATCTATTGGCCGATGATGTGCGTGAAGGACTTACTGCTATCGTGTCGGTTAAGCTTGCGGATCCACAGTTCGAGGGGCAAACCAAGGGAAAACTTGGTAATGCCGAGATGCGTACTGCTGTTGAGGCGGTATTTAATGAGGCTTTTGCCGAATATCTTGAAGAGCATCCTGGTGATGGAAGAGCGGTAATCGGAAAATGTTTGTTGGCGGCGCGAGCACGTATGGCTGCGCGAGCGGCGCGTGATACGGTTATTCGTAAAGGAGCGCTGGAGGGAATGACCTTGCCTGGTAAGTTGGCCGACTGTTCAAGTAAAGATCCAAGCAATTCCGAATTGTTTATTGTAGAGGGAGATAGTGCGGGTGGTAGTGCCAAGCAGGGGCGTAATCGTGAATTTCAGGCTATTTTGCCTTTGCGTGGTAAAATTTTGAATGTGGAACAGGCTCGGTTGGATAGAATATTGGCCAACAATGAGGTTAAGAACTTGGTTATTGCCTTGGGTGTCGGTATTGGTGAGACCTTTGATGTTTCGAGGCTTCGTTATCACAAGATTGTGATCATGACGGATGCGGATGTTGATGGTGCGCATATCAGAACTTTGGTTTTAACTTTGTTCTATCGCTATTTCCGTCAGATTATCGAGGATGGTTATCTTTATATCGCCCAGCCGCCACTTTATAAAATCGCTTTAGGCAAAAAGGTCCACTATGTGTATACCGATAAAGAAAAGGAGGATGTATTGAAAGGTTTTAGTCCGGATGCCAAATACTCTCTTCAACGATATAAAGGTTTGGGAGAAATGAATCCGGATCAGCTTTGGGAGACCACTATGGATCCAGAGTATCGTACTATGCTTCAGGTTTCTGTTGAAGATGCTGAACGTGCCGATGAGGTTTTCGACACTTTGATGGGGTCTGAGGTTATGCCGAGAAAGAAGTTTATTCAGGCCTATGCCAAGAAGGTTAAGAACCTTGATGTTTAAAAGCCTTGATTTTTGGTTATTTATGCTTATAATGCCTTTGTTCTAAATTAAAACAATTAAAAGGAGGTGAGGATATGCAAGTAGTAGTTTGGAAAAATGAGAAGGAATCTAATGAAAGATTGATCGCACGTTTCAATAAGAAAGTGCAGGCTAGTCGTAAGATCTTGAAGGTTCGCAGTGAAAGGTATCACGAAAAACCTAACACTAAAAACCAGCAGAGAGAAGCGGCGATTATGCGCGAATACCATAGAGCGCGTAAAGAGAAAAACAGATTCTATTAATGATAAGTTAACTGAATTGCACAAGGTCACTCTTGTGCAGTTTTGTTTTTATGCTAATTTCTGAAGTCTTGAAGCAGGGAGTGGATTTCTTGGGCCAAGAGCGCGAGAGTTCCTTGGAGTGCGAAGTTTTGTTGGCTTATGTTTTAGGGGTTGGAAGAGAATATTTGGTGGCAAACTCTGAGGAGGAGATTGCGGAAGAGTTGGTGTTGTTATTCAGGAATTATTTGAAACGGATTCAGGATGGTGTACCTTTGGCCTATATCACTAGAGAAAAGGAGTTTTTTGGTTTGAATTTCTATGTTGATGAGCGGGTGCTTATTCCCCGTCCGGAGACCGAGCACTTGGTAGAAAGGGCTTTAAAGCTGTTGGAGCAGCAGGGCCGTGATTCGGCCGTAAGGCTTTTGGATGTAGGTGTTGGGAGTGGAAATATCTCCATTTCTCTGGCTAAAAATTTGCCAAGTGAAGAAATCGGGCAAATTGATGCGGTGGACCTGGCTCCGGGTGCGCTTGAAGTGGCCCGCCTTAATGCGGAACAGCATGGGGTGGAGGATAGGTTTCATTTTTACCAAAGTGATCTTTTGGAATGTGTTGATGATGAGGCTGAGTATGACCTGATAGTGGCAAACTTACCTTATATCGGGGAAATTATGCATCGCTATGTTTCTGAAGAGACAGAAAAGTATGAGCCTAACTTGGCGCTCTTCGGAGGTAGTACTGGTTTGGAGTTGTATAAAAAAATGTTTCAACAGTTGAAAGAGAAGAGAATTAGTTTCTCATATATGGTGGGAGAATTTGGTTTTGGGCAGGGAGATGATATGCGTGAATTATTGAGTAATTATTTTGATCGAAACTGGAGAATTGAATCTGACTTAGCGGGAATTGATAGATTATTTTATATTTTTGGATAATATATATACATGTTAGATAAGCTGGAAAAATTAGAGGCGGAGTACCTAGGCTTGCAAGAACAGCTTGCAGACCCTGCGGTGATTGCCGATCAGGCGAAATATCGCGATTTGTCACGGCGTTACAAGTCTTTACAAACTTCTGCTGACTTAGCTAAACGGTATCGTGAAGCTACTGAGGCGGCTACCGAGGCAGAGCAGATTTTGAAGGAGGAAAACGATGCTGATATTAAAGAGCTGGCAGAAAACCAGCTGAAAGAGGCCAATGCAAGTTTGGAAGAGTTAGAAGAAAAGGCAAAATTAGAACTTTTGCCTAAAGATTTGAATGATATGAAGGATTGTATAGTGGAAATTCGGGCCGGTGCCGGTGGCGATGAGGCGGGTATCTTCGCCAATGAACTTTCGAGAATGTATTTCCGCTTTGCTGAGAGTAGGGGATTGAAGGTTGAGCTTTTAAGTAAAAGTGAGGGGGCTCCGGGAGTGCTTAAGGAGATGATTTTTGCCATTCGTGGCGAAGGGGCTTACGGGTTAATGAAGTATGAGAGTGGCGTGCATCGTGTTCAGCGTGTACCGGTTACCGAGAGCCAGGGGAGAGTGCATACTTCAACGGCCTCGGTGGCGGTTTTGCCGGAGGCTGAGGAGGTGGATATTGAAATTAAAGAATCGGAGATCAAGGTGGATGTGTTTCGTTCCAGTGGGCCGGGTGGTCAATCGGTGAATACAACCGATTCGGCTGTAAGAATTACTCATGTTCCTACAGGTATTGTGGTTACTTGTCAGGATGAGAAATCTCAGTTGAAAAACAAGAATAAGGCGATAAACATTTTAAGAACTAGGCTTTACGATATGGAAGAAGAAAGGTTACGTAAGGAGAGGGGAGAGGAACGAGCCAGTCAGATCGGAACGGGTGATCGGAGTGAGAAGATTCGGACTTATAATTTTCCGCAAGATCGAGTTACCGACCATCGTGTTAAAGAGAGCTGGAGTAATTTGCCCGGAATCATGGATGGTCAGATTGAGGAGCTTGTTGAACAGTTAAAAGCTTATGATCAGGAGAAGATGTTGGAGAAGGTTCAAGGTGTTTAGAGCAGATTTTCAAATTTGCCGTTTTCCACAAAGTGACAACCCAGTGAGTGTCGTCTTTTGTGAGCTGCTTGTAGAATAGCCAAGCCCACTTCGGCCATGTTTTTTGCTTCGGTGATCTCTTGATTGGTGCTTTTTGGCTCTTCCTTTGTAGTTGCTTCCAAATCTTGTGCAATTTTATTGATCAATGATTTTAGTTTAGGTATGCCATCTTTTTTAATTGCTTTGCGATTGCGTACGATTCCGGCGTATTGCCACATTAACTTTTTTATTTCTCTTTTTATGGCTTTCGCCTCCTTGGTTTTGTCGGTGCTGGTTGTTAATTTGGTGTTTGTGATTTCTTTCTTTTGGAATTTTTGTTCAAATTTTTTGAACTCTTCTTTTTCGGCTTCATTAATCTCCAGGTTGTCTATTATCTGATTACTAAATACTAAGGCTTCCAATAGGGAGTTTGAGGCCAGACGGTTGGCTCCGTGAACGCCGGTGCAGGTTACCTCGCCAAAGGCAAAGAGATTCTTGATCTTGGTTTTTCCTTGTAGGTCCGTTATAAGTCCACCACACTCATAATGAGCCGCCGGAGTGATAGGAATTTGATCTTTTGCCATGTCATAGCCGTATCTTTTAAGTGTTTCGTGTATTTTTGGAAAGCGTTTTTTTAGATAAGCAGTCTTCTTCTTGGTTATATCCAGGAACACTTTTTCACCTTTTTGTTCCTGGCGATAAATTTCTCGGGCAACTATGTCTCGCGGTGCCAAATCGCCAAGTTTGTGCAGCCCTTTCATTATGTCTTCCCCTTTGCCGTTGACCAACTTGCCACCTTCTCCCCTAACTGTTTCGGAGATCAGAAACTTGGGAAAAGTGTTTTTGTTTAGAGCGGTGGGGTGGAATTGAATGAATTCGAGATCTCTGGTCTTTAGTCCTGCCCGTATTCCGATAGCGATACCATCCCCTGTAGCGATATTGGCATTGGTGGTGCTTTTGTAAAGTTGGCCGATGCCTCCGGTTGCCAATACGGTTTTTAGTGCAAAAATTTTGTTCAAACTTTTACCTTTAATGACTGAGGCTCCCAAACAACGTTTTTTGTAGATCAAAAGATCTAGAGCGAAGGTGTCTTCCATGATTTCTATGTTTGGATGTTCCTTGACCCTTTTTACCAAGACTTCCTCGATTTCTTTCCCGGTATAATCACCGACATAAGCTATTCTACGGTGACTGTGTCCGCCTTCTTGAGTGAGCTTTAGCTTTCCCTTTTCTTTTGTGAACTCTACGCCGAGATCGATTAACCGGTAAAGAGCCTCCGGTGCCTTTTCAACCATAAAGCGGACTGCTTTTTTGTTGTTATGATAGCAGCCTGCTTCCAAGGTATCTTCGATATGCTTTGTGAAATCGTCGGTTTTGTCCAATACGCTGGCGATTCCTCCCTGAGCGTAGTTAGTGTTGGAGTCGATTATTTTCTTCTTTGTCACAATGATGACACTGCCTTTCTTCGCGGCGTTAAGAGCAAAATTTAGCCCCGAAATGCCGGATCCTATAATTAAAAAGTCGCTTTGCATGTTTTTATTCTAACAAAGTTCTCGGAAAATCTAGTCATTGACTTTTGGAAGGGATGTTATATATTTGACTTTCTGTCCATTTAATTTACTATACTTTTGCTTTAAATAATTATTCTGATGCAAAGACCAGAGTTACTTTTACCGGCCGGCAATTTAGAGAAACTGAAGATTGGATTGCAGTATGGTGGCGATGCCTTCTATATGGGTTTTTCACCTTTCAGTTTGCGGTGCAAAACCGGTGGCTTTAATAAAGAGGATTTTATTGAAGGAGCGCGGCTTATTAGGGAGGCCGGAAAGACCATGTATATAACTATGAACTCTTATCCTCGCGGAAATAAGCTGGAGGCTTTTAAGCATCATATTCAATTCGTTCGTGAAGAGATTAAGCCCGATGCCATTATTGTGGCAGATCCCGGTCTTTTTGATCTGATTGGTGAATATTATCCGGAGGTGGATAGGCATATTTCCGTTCAGGCCAATGTTTTGAATTATGGCTCGGTGCAGTTTTGGCGCGACCGTGGGGCAACTCGCATTATCTTGCCGAGGGAGCTTATGTTGAACGAGATCAAGGAAATTCACGAGAAGGTTCCGGATATTGAGTTGGAGTTTTTTGTACATGGAGCAATTTGTATGGCCTATAGCGGTCGTTGTTTACTTTCAAATTGGATGACAGAGAGGGATTCCAATCAGGGAGCTTGTTCACATAGTTGTCGTTGGAAGTATAAGGTTTATTTGGAAGAAGAGAAGCGTCCGGGGCAGTTTATGCCGGTTGAAGAGGATAGCAATGGAACTTATATTATGAACTCTAAAGATAACTGCTTGCTGCCATATTTGAAGGAGCTGGTGGATGCCGGAATTTGCAGTTTTAAGGTGGAGGGGCGCAATAAGAGCGAATATTATCTTTCAACGGTGGCGAAAGCCTACCGTGAGGCGACCGATGATCTGATGGAAGGAAAACCCTTTAATGAAAAGCTTTTGGAGGAGGTTTATAAAACCGCCAATAGGGGGTTTATTCCCGGCTATATTTTTGGCTTCCCGGCTCAGGGGGATGTCTATTATGCTGATAATGCGCCGCAGCAGACCTATAAGTTTGTGGGAATGGTTAAACAGCGCGGTCATGCCGGTATTAAGGGGGATGATCTGTATGAAGTTTCGGTGCGAAATCGTTTGGATAAGGGGCAGGAAGTGGAGGTTATGACTCCCGATGATCAGTTTGTAATGAAGGTGGATGAAATGTTTGATCTGGAGGGTAATAGTTTGGATGCTATTCACGGCGGTGCCGGATCAAAGTTCTTGAAGTTGAAAAAAGAGGTACCGGTTGGTTCGATGCTGCGGATTAAAGTTGAAGACTGTAAGTCGTAGTAAGCATCTTGATGATTTCTTCGGCATCTTTGTCGGGATCATCGCTTCTTTCAAAGACACGATGGGCGCTTTCACAATAGCGGTGGTTGCGGGTTTTATAAAGTTGTTTCAACTCTTCAAGTACACTCTCTTCGTTGGTTAAGGGTGGGCGATTTTCCGAGTTCATGATTCTGGAGGCGCATATTTCCGGTTTTACAAAAAGGTAAATGATCTTTCCATTTTTCTTTAGTGCCTTTTCATTGTCCGGATCGATAATGGCTCCACCACCGGTGGCGATGACTGTTTTGTCCAATTTGCTCGCCTCTGTGCAGATTTTTGATTCTACTGCACGAAAATATTCCCAACCTCGCCTTTCCACTATTTCGCTGATGGTTTTTCCTTCGTGTTCTTCAATCATTTGATCTAGGTCCACAAAAGTGAAATTTATTTTTTCGGCTAATATTTTTCCGAGCTTGCTTTTTCCGCTGCCTCTTAGGCCGGTTAATACAATATTCATTAGTGGTCGAAATGTTTTAGAAATATTAAGGTGATTATCAGAGAAATTATAGTGGTTACTCCGCTAATTAAAAGCGGATAGCTGTAGCCGAACTGTTCGCCGATCGGTCCGAATATAGCGGCCCCCAGGGCGGTGCTGATGGTGGTGACAAAGGTGAAGATGCCGGAATTACCTCCGATACGCTCGCTGCTGAAAAGCCGATTGATGCCATAATACATGAAGAAAAACATCGCGGCGTCTCCGATTTCATGATAGATGCGGAAAATTGCCGAAAGCATGGGGTCTTTGATCGTCATGAGTATGTGGCCGGTACCGCTTACGAAAAGGCCGAAAAGTAGCAGATATCTGGGTCTTATTTTATGTAGGTAACGGGAGATGATCCAGGCGGTGAGTGACATGCTCAGAATGGCGACACCCATGTAGAGTCCGACCTGGAAGCGAGAGAGCCCTAAATCATGTTTGAGGAATAGGGCGTAGCTGGTGTTTTCAGCGCCGAAGTGGATGGCAAAAATGAATACCGCTAAGATGAAAAGCAGAACCTTGGTGTTGGCGATTTCTTTTTTGTATTCCAGAATTTTGAACTTGGCTACGTCATTGCCCGGTAGGATAATTTGACTGACGATGGTCATGATGACGTAGAGGCCACCGGTTATCAGAAAGAAATCCGCAAAAGTGAGCGTGTTTTCCAGTAGCCAGCCAGCCACTATGAAGCCTATACCAAAAAACAGATAATTTAAGGTATGAAATGTCCCAAGTTTTTGGCCGATCTCCTCTCTTTTGGTGTTCTTGTGAAAAAGACTGTCGATGGAGGTAGTGTAAAGTTTAGAGCCGGTGCCCCCTAAAAGGAAAAGTACTGATATTAAAGCGAAATTGGTTGTGAAGGCCAGGCCGATGTTTTGCAATGCCAGTAGAATACCGGCGATGGCAATAAGGTGTTTGGATTTCATGGAATCGTTGCTGAAGCCGGAAGGAAGGGTGGTGAAGATACTGGTTAAAGTTCCAAGGGCAAAAATGAAGCCTATTTCCTCGCCTTTTAAGCCGATGTTCTCGAAGTGTAGCGCGAAAAGGAAATAGGGGACTATCAGAAGCATCTTCATTAAGCTGTTGAAGAGGGAAAGTCGGAGGATTGTATTTTTATCTTGGTTCATCTTGATTGAAGTAAGGTTAGATCGCTCCAGAAAGTTGAATAACTTTTTGATACACAGTCCGGATTTTCGATTTCGATTTGTGGCAAAATGTCGATTAAAATTCCGAAACACATAGCCAGGCGATGATCGTTATAGGTCTTAATGTGGATTGGCGAATTGGATTTTTTGAGATCTTTCAGTTTTTGCGGATCGCCGTTGACTTTAAGGTAATCTGTGCCACTGCTAACCTTAATGCCGAACTTGGAGATCTCATTTTCCAGAGCGATGAGTCTGTCGGTTTCTTTGATTTTGAGGTTGGCAATATTGGTCAATTTGGTAGTTCCCTCACTGAACATTGCCAGTACGGCAAAGGTCATTACCAGATCTGGAGTGGTGTTCATGTCAATCTCTCCCAAAGATTTGAGGTTTTTGGGACCATGGATGAGAGTGTCTTGGTTGTTGCTTTCAATTTGACAGCCCATGGTTTGCAAAAACTCCAAAAATTTTATATCACCCTGGATTGAGCCGGTGTTGATGTTTTTTAATTTGAGGCTGATTTCAGGATGTAGTGCTGCATAGGCTCCCGGGTATGAGGCGCTGGAAGCGTCGCTTTCAATGGTTAAATTGGTTACGGCTTGGAGTTTTTGGTCTGCCGGGACAGTGAATTGTTCAAAATTATTGTTCTTTACTTTGCCGCCGAACTTCTCAATCATATCCATCGTCATCAGGACGTAGGGCTTGGAGCAAAGCTCCTTATCGATAGTTATTGTGGTTTTTTCTTTGGCCTTGGTGGCAACCATTAGGAGTGCGGAGAGATACTGACTGCTGATATTTCCCGGTAAGGTGATTTTGCCGCCGATGAGTTTTTTGCTGCCAATTTTAATTGGTGGACAGCCTTTTGTAGTTTTGCAGGAGGCTTCTAATTTGTTTAAGGCTTGGCATAGGGCTTCTATTGGTCTTTCACGCATTCTTTCATCGCCGTCTATGATTACATTTTGGCCGCTTAAAGTGCTTAACGCCGTGAGAAAACGGGTTGTAGTTCCGGCGTTTCCGCTGTAAATTTCTATCCGTCTAGAGCAGGGTTTGCCAAAATCACAATTTGTTCCGTCGATGGTTAACAATTGTTGTTTTTTAGTTACTTTGATGCCAAATTTTCTCAGGCCTTCCAGCATGAATCTAGTGTCGTCGCAGTCGGCAACGTTTTGAAGTGTGGTTTTTCCTTCCGCCAGACTGGCTAGGATTAAAGCGCGATTACTGAGACTCTTGGAGCCTGGTATAGAAAGCTCTTTTAGCATTTTTCTTTGTGAATTATTGTGTGTCCGATTTTGGTGGGGAGGATGAAATTGAGATGTGTGCCGTCAAATTTTTTGTCACTTTTTAGATCTTTTTTGCTGGGTTTTAGTAGTGTGGTTGTTGGTAAACCGGCCGCTTTGAATAATTTTTTTATTCTTTCGGCGTCTTCTTTTTTCAGAAGGCCTTTTTCCACCGCCATTTTATTAGCGATCACCATGCCGATGCTAATGGCAAAACCATGCAGTAGGGTGTAGTTTGAAAGCTTTTCGATGGCATGACCATAGGTGTGTCCGTAGTTTAAGATCATTCTACCGGCCTTCTCCTTTTCATCACTTTCCACAACCTTGCTTTTTATCTTTACCGATTCTACGATGATTTTTTCCAGAGCTTTTTCGTCTTTATCTAGAATTTTATCCATATTTTGTTCAATAAATTTGAACAACCCTGGGCTTTTAATCACTCCATATTTAATAATTTCGCCCAAACCGTTGCGAATTTGTTTGGTGGGAAGTGTGGTTAGGTATTTTGTGTCCATGAATACCGCGGCGGGTTGAGTGATGGTTCCTATTAGATTTTTTCCGCCTTTTATTAGGTCTACTCCTGTTTTTCCGCCGATGCTGGAATCGACCATTGCCAGTAGATTGGTTGGGACTTGGATATAGGGGATGCCTCTCATGTAAATTGCGGCTAAGAATCCGGCGATATCTCCCACTACTCCTCCCCCGAAGGCGATGATGGCGTCTTTGCGGGTGAAGTTCTTTTTGATCATAGCTTCTGCCAGTTGTTCGATAGTGCTTAGTTGTTTAGCTTTTTCACCGGCCTTAAAGGAAAATATTTCCGCTTCAATGTCTTTGCTCTTTAGGAATTTTTTGAAGGGCTGGGCGTAGAGTTTGTCTACGGTATTATCGGTAATAATGGCAAATTTTTCTCCAATTTTATTCTTCTTTAGAAAAGCGGGTATTTTGTCGGCAGCTCCTTTTTCTATGAGAATTTTGTAGGACTGATCGACGTTTTTTTTGAGTTTTAAATTAACTGTAGGCATTTTTTTTAGGATTAGAGGCTTTTGCCAACCGCCTCGGCGATCGGTCTTAAATTTTTCATCATTTCCTCGAATTCTTGAGGAGTGAGTTGTTGTTGGGCATCGGAAAGTGCCTTTTCCGGATTTGGATGCACCTCTACTATAAACCCATCGGCGCCACAGGCAATAGCTGCTTTGGTCATTGGTTCAATGAGGGATTTTACTCCGGTCCCGTGAGTTGGATCGACGATGATAGGTAGGTGACTCAACTCTTTCACTAATGGCACAGTCGCCAGTGCCAGGGTGTTACGGGTTTCCGTTTCAAAAGTGCGGATACCTCTTTCGCAGAGTATAACGTTTGGATTGCCGTGAGAGAGAATGTATTCCGCAGCCAGTAGGAGTTCTTCGATAGTGGCGGTCATTCCTCTTTTAAGCAGAATGGGTTTGTTTATCTTTCCAACTTCTTTAAGGAGTTCGAAATTTTGCATATTTCTGGCACCGATTTGCAGCATGTCGGTGTGATTGGCTACCGTATCCAAGTCTCTGGGGTCCAGTATCTCGGTAACGGTGGCCAAGTTGTGATTTCTGGCTGTTTTACTTAGAATTTCCAGACCTTCTTTTCCCAGTCCCTGGAAAGAGTAGGGGCCGGTTCGGGGCTTGTAGGCTCCCCCGCGCATGATTTTAATTCCCAAGTTTGTTATGGACTTGGCAACTTCCTCCATTTGCTCCTCTGATTCAATTGAACATGGCCCGGCGATGGCACAAAGTTGTTTACTTCCAATTTTGACGCCATTCACTTCAATAACTGTTGGTGTTTTTTTACTTTCCTGACTGACTAGCTTATATGGCTTAAGAACTCGCATTACTTTGTCGACTCCCGGAAGCGATTCCAGGTGGCCGACGCTTAAGCTGCGCTCGTCACCGATGACGGCGATTACCGTGCGTTCCACTCCGTATAAGGGCATGGGGGTGAGTCCTTTGCTTTCCAGCTCGGTTATTATGTTGGCGGCGTTTGCTTGTGGGGTTCCTGCTTTCATAACGATGATCATATAGATTGGTTAGGTATAAAAAAGCTGCCTTATGCTTTTTGCATAAGGTCTTGGAAATTTTTAAAATTAGATTAAGACCTTATGCACTTACAAAAAAGTAAGTAAAATAAAAAGCCCAACCAAAAGAATTGGCTTTTGCGGAGATCTGGTTGTTTTGGCTTTTTACGGTCATAAGTTCTTAAATTTGTGCTATAATCCTACTGTAGTTATAGTTTGACTGTCAAGAAAAAGGATAATTTAACCTCATTTTTTTATGATTATCGATACGCATGCGCACCTGATGTTTGAGCAATTTAATGCTGATCTGGATGATGTTCTTTCGCGGGCACGGCAGGCGGGTGTGCAAAAAATGATAAATGTGGGATGTGGTGTTGAATCGTCTCGTCAGGCAGTAGAGATGGCCGCAAAATATTCTGATCTTTACGCCAGCGTGGGGATGCATCCCTATGAGGCTGATCTCCTTGATGAGTCGATTTTGGCTGAATGGGAAAGGCAGATTATGGAGAATGAAAAGATTGTGGCTATTGGTGAGTGTGGGCTGGATTATGTGAAATCTACCGTGGACAAGGAGATTCAGAAGCGGGCTTTTTTGATGCAGCTGGAGCTGGCCAGGAGAACCGAGCTGCCGGTTATTATTCATAATAGGGGAGCGGATGAGGATTGTTTAAAAATCTTAAGTGATTTTAATGCTGCTAACGCGTTGAGAGTTAATGCGGTTTTTCATTGTTACAGCAGTGACGCAAATTTTGCTCGGAGGGTTTGGCATGATGGCTACTATACATCTTTCACCTGCAATGTGACTTACTCAAGCTCCGAGGAGCTGCGGAAGGTGGTGGCAGAGGTGCCGATGGACCTCTTTATGGTGGAGACCGATTGTCCCTTTCTGGCTCCGCAAGATAAACGAGGGGAACGTAATGAGCCTTCTTTCGTTGTAGATGTGGTTAAGACTGTTGCTGAAGTTAAGAAAATCAGCTTTGAAGAAATTGCTCGAATATCTTCGGAAAATGCTTTGGGCCTATTTTTGAGAATGCATTAAGAGAATAGCTTCAGGGCGTTGCTGATTTCTTTGTGTTCCATGGGGCTGATGCAGTTTTTTAGTCCGAGCTTTTCACTTTCCTTCAGACGTTTTTCCATGTGGCTGACTTTTCTGAGTTCGCCGGACAGCCCGACTTCGCCGAAAATTGAGCTGTTCTTTGGCAGCGGTTTTTTCAGGAAGGAAGAGGCAATGGCCATTAGGACGGCCAAGTCGGCGGCGGGTTCGTTTAACTTGATCCCCCCTACGATGTTTACAAAAACATCCTGATTTTGGAGATTTAATTTGCCGTATTTTTCCAGCACGGCAATCAGGATTTGCAATCTGTTTAAGTCAAAACCGTTGGCGGTTCTTTTGGGATAACCGAAGGGACTGGTGGATACGAGAGCTTGAACTTCAATAAGAAAGGGGCGAGTTCCCTCGATGGCTACGGCAATGGCGGAGCCGATTGAATCTTCTTTGCGTCCTTCCAGAAATTGCTCTGAAGGATTTTTAACTTCATCAAGGCCGTTTTCTCCCATCTCAAATATCCCCACCTCACTTGCGGAACCAAAGCGGTTTTTCGCTGTCTTTAAAATACGGAACTGGTGAAAGCGGTCGCCTTCCAGGTGTAGAACCGTATCTACCAAGTGTTCCAGAACGCGCGGGCCTGCCAGGTCGCCACTTTTGGTGACGTGGCCGATGAGGATGATGGCGATGTTGGTTTGTTTTGCGAGCTCCATTAATCTTTCCGTGCAATATCGGACCTGGTTTACGGAACCGGATTGAGAAGGAAGGTCGCAGCTGTTTATTACTTGAATTGAGTCGATGATGGCGAGTAGCGGTTTTTCTTCCTTGATGGTTTCGATAATTGTTTCCAAATTGAACTCATTGAGAGCTTTTAGATTTGCTTCCGTGGTTTTTAATCTTTGAGCTCTTTGGCTGATTTGTTCAACCGATTCTTCACCGGATATCAATAGCACTTGGCCTAATTTTGCGATATTGTTGGCAATTTGTAGAGTAAGGGTGGATTTGCCGATACCCGGTTCTCCGCTTAGGAGGGTGATGCTTCCTGGCACGATACCGGCCCCCATTACTCTATCGAATTCTAGAATGTTGGTTTTGATTCTGGAGACCTGGCCCTTAACTGCTGAAAGATTTAACGGCTTTTGAGCTTCTATTTTGGTGTCACGGGGAGTGGAGGACAGTTTTGATTTTTTGTCCGGAACTTTTATGGTCTCTTCGTGTAAGCTGTTCCAAGCTGAACAACTCGGACATTTTCCCGTCCAGTTATTGCTTTCATGAGAGCAATTTTGGCAAAGATAGATGGTTTTGAACTTCATGAAAATATGGTAACTTTTACCCTTTTATTGTAGGTGAGGGTACGCTCACCGTCAAGTGAAAATTGGAGTTGTTTGATTAGTGAATTCCTGTGTAGATTTCTTCGTATTTCTCTGCCATTTTTTCGGCCGAGAAGTGTCCGAGGACGCGTTTTTTGCCTTCTTGAGCAAACTTTTCTCTTAGTTCCGGTTCTTGAATCAGTTTTTCTAGTGCTGAGGTGAGTTTGTCGCTGTTGCCCGGTTCTGTTAGGATGCCGGTTTTATTATGTTGGACTATTTCCGGAATGCCGCCGGTTTTGCTCGCCACCACCGGCAGGGGGGTGATCATGGCTTCCAAATTAACCAGCCCGAAGGCCTCTCTCAAAGAGGGAAGTACAAAGATGTTGGAGCTTTTAAGTAATTTTGGAATTTCTTTTTTCTTGCCCAAAAGTGCTACGTGTCTTTCCAGTTTTGAATGTTTGATTTGTTTTTCCAGTATGGCTTTTTCCGGGCCTTCGCCAATTATTACCAGCTTAACGTTGTTGAATTTTTCGACAAGCCTCTCGACCGCTTCAATCAAAAATTTGAGGCCTTTTCTTTCATGGAGGGTTGCTATTGAGATAATGATCAGGCTGTCTTCGTTGGCATAAAAAACTTCTTTTTTGACCTTTCGAATATCATTTTCGTTTATTGGTCTGAGTTGGGATTGCCACCAAGTCGTGTCGATGCCATTGTGGATGATGGTTATCTTCTCTTTGTGCTTTGGGTAAAGTTGGGCCAGTATCTCTTTGTTCTCATCGGAAACGGTAATGATTTTGGTAACATTTTTCAGTGAGCGCCGTTTGAAAAGATTTTTGAAGGCGGGGAGTTTAAAAGGGTCGTGCTCTGTTGTGACAAGAGGGATTTTGCAACTTTTGGCTGCCATATAGGCGTAGCGACAGCTGGCCGGATTCCAAACATGGGCGTGGAGAATATCGATCTGATGTTTTTTGATGATTTTTTTGAGCTGAAAGTAGTGATTGGGGTCGTGTTTGTGTTTTACATCCAGCCTTATGACCGATATCTCTTCTTTTTCAAAATTGTGGCACCAGGAATCTAGTTCGCGAAAGTTTGAAACGGCCAGGATAGGTTGAAACTTATTTTTGTCCAAAAACTTTGCAAGCAGGAACATTTGGATTTCCGCTCCTCCAACCTGAGGGGTGTCGGTGTAAAATAGAATCTTTTTCATTTTTGTAGTATATTCGGGAAGAAAATAACACCAATATTATGAAATTACCAACTATCTCTGATCTGGTTTCTGAAATTGTGAGAACTGTTAAACGATTTCCACTTTCGATTTTGGTGGCGCTTATTGGAACTGCTTTTGGTATTGATCTGGTTCACGGTGAAGGGAATTTTGAGGCCGGTATTGTGATGACTGTGGTTTTTGCCTTGCCCTTTGTTTTGGCGGTGGAAATTTTCCTGGAGGCGCGAAAATATAAGGTGGGGACAAAAATGATTGGTAAGTCTTTGGCTCTCTTGATTGCAATGTGGTCTTGGTATGGCTTTTTTCAGTATAATGAAGATTGGCACGAAGCTCAGTATAGTTTGTTTTTGTTAATGGAGAGCTTGTCGTTCTTATTATTGGCTTTTGCGCCTTATGTGCGTGGTAAAAGTAATAATGCTTTTTGGCAATACGTGCTTTCTTTGGTGGTGCGCTTTGCTTTGGCCTTTGTTTATTTTGCGGTTTTGTTTGGGGGGATTGCCTTATTTTTGGCTTCTGTCGATTTTCTTTTCGAGGTGACCATTGATTTCGAAGTCTATGCGGATGTGTGGGTGGTGATTGTGGGCATTTTGGCGGTTGGATTTTTCTTGGCGGGCGTGCCGAAGGATTTTGAGAAACTGGGAAAAAGTAGCGAATATCCAAAACCTTTGAGAGTTTTGGAGGAGTTTGTGGTGGTTCCTCTGGTATTTTTATATATGATTGTTTTATATGTTTATACCGGCAAGATCATTGTAACCTGGGATTGGCCGCACGGTGATGTGGCTTCCTGGATTATTGTTTTTTCTTTGGCGGGAGTTTTGGCTTATTTCGGAGCTCATTCAATTAAGTATAAATTTCAGCCTTATGTGGATTTTATGAAGAAATGGCTTTTCGCTTTTTTGATTCCAATGGCGATTATACTCTTTATGGCAGTTGGAATACGTATTAATGATTACGGCATTACGGAACCTCGTTATTTGATTGTGGTTTATGGATTATGGCTGCTTCTTATGAGCTTTTACTTCATTTTTAGTAAAAATCGCTATTTGAAGGTTTTACCCATATCTTTGGCTGTGTTTACTTTTGTTGCGGCTTTTGGTGGTCCTTTGAGCGCTTTTGAAGTTTCCAAGGCAAGTCAGCTCGATCGTTTGGAGGTTTTGTTTGAAGCGAACGGTATGCTGGTTGATGGCAAGGCTGTGACGGCCGAGGAGGGCAAGCTTTCCGAAGAAGATCAGCAGCAGATACAGAACATTGTTGAATATATAGTTTATAATCATGGTTATGAAGTTTTACAGTCATATTTTGCTGAAGACTTAGCAATCTTACTTGATCAGTATTATAAATGGGATCAGGTTAATGAGATTTTGAGGCTAATTGATTTGGAGTATGCTTATTATTATAATGATTATTCAAAAAGTGGTGTGACATATCGTTATTTTGAGAGTGAGGTTTTTTGTGGTTATGAAAGTTGTTTGGTTGAGGTTGGTGGCTACGATTATTTTGCCGACTTCTATTTATATTCCATGGGGACGGAGTCTGTGAGTCTTTATAGCGGCGATCAAGAAAGTGCTTATGATGTTATTTTTGATGAAGAGGGGGTTGTGGTGAAGGCGGGGGAAGAGGTGTTGGTGATATTCAGTTTTGAGTTTTTTGCGGATGCCGAAGCTACAGATGATAATGATTTTTCCATGGAAGATTTGACAGTTGAGTTTGAGACCAATGAGGTGTCCGGAAAGATTTTGATCGAAAGTGGCAGTTTGATTTTTAGGGATGGAAAATATGATGGGGTGGAGTCTATTGGCGGAATGATTTTGATCGATGAAAAATAGCTAAAAAATAATTGCAACTTTTCTTGCAAGTAGCGCGCATAAATGTTAACTTTTTGCTTGCGTTTTTATGGGTCAGTAGCTCAGTCGGTAGAGCAGTTGCCTCTTAAGCAATTGGCCGTGGGTTCGAGTCCCACCTGACCCACCATAGTAGTAGCGAGTTTTGCGGTCCGGAGCGAAGACGTGGCGAGCGTTGTGAGACTTCGTCGTAGCGCAGGACGCCGCTCAAGAAATTTGCCGCGGTCAGCAGGAGAAGGTTGTTTTTTCAAGTGGGAGCCAGCGAGATCCGCTTGAAAAAACGTTTTAAATTTATTAAAAGTTGTCCCTGGGGACAACTTTTAAAGTTCGGCTTAGTCGTATTCCCCCCTTTTGTTAGCCGTTTTATGGTCGTGTGTCGAGTTCCGGCCACTATTTTGTTTTTATTTTTCTGCTGACTGTTACAATCACCTCCATATTTTTAACATAACAATTATGACAGCATTATCAGGAGCACCAGCTGGATCAGGGGAAGAGCCTACGGCAATTGATGCACAACTTGTCGCAGATCCCG
>CAYLHX010000025.1:0-16613 GCA_964383675.1 uncultured Candidatus Peribacteria bacterium
AAATTGGTTTGGTGGACGGTTATCCCGATGGGACTTTTAAACCGGCTCAGGACATCAATTTTGCCGAGGCCAGTAAAATCATAGTTAACGCTTTCGGTTATGAAACCAGCGCAGGCGACACTTGGTTCGAAGGATATGTGAAGAGCCTGGATGGTAAAGATGCGATTCCTTACAGCATAAGCAGTTTCGATAAGCAGATTACCAGAGCGGATATGGCTGAAATGATCTGGCGTCTTATGACAGAGACCACCTATAAAGTTTCAAATTCTTTCGATAATATCCAGCAAGGTAAGGCTGTGGCCGGAATTGGTGGAGAACTGCAAACCTTTGAGAGCTGTACCGAGTTGCATGCTTATTTTGAGGACAACAGTTCCGAGTATGAGGATTATTATTATGACGATTATGTGTTGGCGGAGGAAACTTCTGCTGATGATGCCAGTGAGGGAGAGGCTTCTCCGAGTGCACCTTCCGAATCTAAATCTATCTCTCAAGATCAGGAAGAGAGTTCTGACGAATATTCAAGTACCAATGTTCAGGTTAAAGGTGTAGATGAGGCTGATATCGTAAAGAATGACGGAAAATACATCTACTTTGTAAAGGGTAGCACGGTGCGTATTTTCGACGCTTATCCACCGGAGTCCATGAAGGAGTTGGATTCAATTACCTTTGACGATGATAACTTCTATCCTTGGGAGATGTATTTGGATGGTGACCGTTTGGTTGTGATAGGCACTTCTTATGCTTCGATCTATGATGATTTTGGTCCGATGCCGGTTGATGTTGAAGAAAGCTATTATTGGGGAGGTTGGTCATCTCTTTCCAAGGTTTATATTTTTGATATAAGTGACAAGAGTGATGTTGAACTTTTGAGACATTTATCTTTCGAGGGGGATTACAACTCTTCCAGAAAGGTCGATGATACCGTTTATCTGGTTGCCAATCAGACCAATTATTACCGCCCATGGGAAGGTGATACCTGGGCTGAAGATGATTTGGTGCCTTTGTATGGCGATTCTTCAACCGGGGAGGTTGAGACTATCGTAGGTTGTGACCAGGTTAAATACATTCCCGAAGTTATTGATACAACCAATTACATAGTGGTTGCGGCGATTCCGGTTGATGACCCGAAGGCGGCTATTGAGGAAGAAGTGATTATGGGATCCAGCGGTTATGGTGGGATATATGCTTCCAGAGATAATCTTTATATAAGTGAACCTAAGTATGGTTGGTACTACTGGGATTATGAATCCGCGCAAGATGAGGAGACTATCATTCATAGATTCAGCCTTGATGATACCGATATCGCTTATACCGGCGTGGGAAGTGTTCCGGGAACAATTCTAAATCAGTTCTCAATGGACGAGCACGAGGGGCATTTCCGTATCGCCACAACTTTGGGCAATGTTTGGGATGGTAAATCTACCAATAACCTTTACGTTTTAGATGATGAGATGGAGGTGGTAGGTGAGCTTGAAGGTTTGGCACCGGGTGAAAGCATTTACTCCGTTAGATTTATGGGCGATCGTGCTTATATTGTGACCTTCAAAAAAGTTGATCCTTTGTTTGTGATCGATGTTGAGGATCCTACGAATCCAACTGTTCTTGGAAAACTTAAAATTCCTGGATTCAGCGACTATTTACATCCTTATGATGAAAATCATTTGATCGGTTTCGGTCTGGATACAGCCGATGCCACTGAAGAGGAATTAGAGGATCGAGGGATCGATTTCGCCTGGTACCAGGGAGTGAAATTGGCGATGTTTGATGTTACCGATGTGGAAAATCCGAAAGAACTTCACAAGTTAATTATTGGTGATCGCGGAACTTCAAGTCCTTTGAGTTACAATCATAAGGCGCTGCTTTTCGATAAAGAAAAAGGGATTATGGCCTTCCCGATTTTGGTGGCCGAAATTTCCGAAGAGCTGAAGAATGATCCCGATACTCCGGCCAACACGTATGGTGACTATGTGTTTCAAGGAGCACATATCTATGATGTGAGTATTGAGGATGGATTTGAACTGCGGGGAACAATCTCTCACTACGGTGAGACCGAAGTTGCGGATAACTCCGGTTACTGGTGGTGGGGAGTGAAAGATATCGAAAGGATTCTTTATATCGGTGACTACTTCTATACTATTTCGCAGTCGCTATTAAAGGCCAGCACGATGGATAATGTGGAAGATGTGAATGAGCTTGAGATTGAAGGTAGCGATGAGGAGTATTACTACTATGAATATTAACAGGCGAAGTTAAAAAGTTTGAAAAGAGGTCTGCCAAAATTGGTGGGCCTCTTTTTTGTCTAGGCTGCGGAAGGTTGTAGGAATCCGAATTCGGGGATTTTTATCTTGTCGATTTTTGACCTTACTTGATTGCCGATGCCGCGCATTTTGTCGGTGCCGGATTCCACCCAGTGGGTGATTTTTTCCTGGCCTTTTTGTGCGTATTCCGAAACTTTTAAGACCCCGCGTCCGGTGTAGGCGCCCATCACGTTAACCAGACTGGCCGGGAAGCGAATGATGAGGTCGAGAGCGTGTTTGGTAGTATTACTAATGAAGGCTATTGCCGAAGCTGGTGGCCTGGTTACTACGGCGGCTCCAAAATCAACCACATTGGCTACAAGTTTGCTGGTTGCGTCGGTGATTGCTGTCACGACAGTTTTTGGTATTTCAATAACTGCGTTGGGGACAGCTATTAGACCGCGCCCTACCTTTTTAATGCCCTCTCTGGCTCCGGTGATGATGTTCCTGAGAGGATGCTGCATGGCAGAGCCACTACTGACTTTTTCGTTTTTCACGAAATCGGAGATATCTTGCTCCGGATTTACCGCCGCGTCATTTCTGGCCAGCGGTGCCGGGTTTATTAAACCCTTTAGTTTGGCCCCTAAACCGTCAAGAGCGAGTAGTCTTTTTTCCGCAAAAATTGTTTTTGCAGTAAAATTTTGCATTTTTGTTTTTGTTTTCCGTGCACGGATTCAGTAAGTGCATCTTGAAATTATAGCATTTTTCGCTGCTTTAAGCAATTGCCAAGCCTTGAGTTCGCACTCATGGGTAGAGTATTTTATCTTCTTCGCCTTCCAGAAAAACGTCTTGTGCCTCTTTTCTTCTCACCCGGAACAAAGGGTAACGATTTTACCAAGCCAAGATCTTTACCAGATGGCGCTTTCAGGGGAAGTGTCATTTGAATTAGCGTTTCAATCTGAATTATTTCCTTTTTTTGACTGGGCATGGCAAATGAAATCGCCTTACCAGAGCGACCAGCTCTTCCGGTTCGACCAATCCTATGAGTATAATCTTCAACTTGTTCCGGCAAATCATAGTTAATTACTAGTTCAATATGGTGTACATCAATTCCTCTGGCAGCAATATCGGTGGCCACCATGATTCGGTACTTCCCACTAGCAAAACCTTTCAAGGCTGTTTGTCTTTGAGATTGCGAACGGTTTGAATGAATTTCGTCAACGGAGTGCCCCAGTTTCTTTAAATTGGCGGCAATTTTCTTAGCTCCATATTTTGTTCGACTAAAAATTAAAATGGAACCTTGATATTCTTGCACCAAGCGCTCCAGAAGAGCCGCTTTTTCATCACGATCAACGATGAACATCTCTTGATCAATCTTTTCCGCCGTAGTACCCGGAGGGGCAACCTCTATTCGTAAAGGTTTTTTCATATATTGAGTAGCCATTGCCAAGATATTTTCCGGCATCGTTGCCGAAAAGAGCATTGTTTGACGTTCGGTTGAGACAAATGAAAAAATGCGCTTAAGTTGGGGAGCAAAGCCCATATCAAGCATCCGATCAGCCTCATCCAAAACCATCATTCCGACATCCTTCAGATCAACATTATTTTGTTGCACATGATCGATCAGTCGCCCCGGAGTGGCAATCACAATATGCGGTTTATTCCTAAGTTGTCTGCGCTGTAAATGTGAGCTAGTCCCACCGATCAAAAGCGCAGTTCTTAAGCCAAATTTTCCGGCTACTTTGTCCATAACTTCTGTGACTTGTACCGCAAGTTCACGTGTTGGCAAAAGAACCAAACCCATGCGCTTTTTTTGCATCACAAATTGAATCATCGGTATCCCGAAAGCCAATGTCTTACCTGATCCGGTTTGGGCAATTCCCACAACATCTTCACCCTTTAATGCCACCTCAATGGCTTTGTGCTGAATTGGAGTTGGTTTTACAAAACCAAGTTCGCTAATACGTTTGAACAGCGGATCTGCAATCCCCAGATTTTCAAAGGTATTATCAATATTTTGGTCTTTCAACATAGAATATAACTCTACAGGTAAAAGTGGAAAATGTCAATTGGCTTGCCGCGGTGTTTTACTTGTCCGGAGGGATGTTGTAGTAATTGAAGAGATAGTCGGCGATTTTGCTGAAGGTTGGTGCGGCGGTGGAGGATCCCCATTCGCTGGATCTGGGGCGGTCAAACTTTACCAGTATTACAAATTGGGGGTCGTCAACCGGGCCGAAACCGGCAAAAGTACCGATTGTTGTACCGCTGCCGGATAGGGCTTGGCCGTATTTGTAGGTTTGTGAAGTACCGGTTTTACCCGCGACAAAGTGATTTGGAACCTGTGCCTTGTTGGCCACACCTTTTTCAGTCGAATAGGTGAGCATGGCGACCATGGTATCTGAGGTCTCTTCGGAAATGACTCTGCGGATTTCATGCGGCTCAATCTTGGTAACGCGCCCGTCATCATGTCTTATTTCGGAGATAATGTGCGGTTTCATAAGTACGCCTCCATTGGCGATTGCGGCGTAGGCGTTGGTAAGTTGCAGCATGGTCACGGTGAGACCCTGACCGAAGGCGGCGGTGGCCAGTTCGGATTCGGTCCAGTTTTCGAAGTAGTTAATTTTTCCTGTAATTTCGGAGTCGAATTCAATGTCGGTACGATCGAGAAAGCCGAATTTTTCCAAATAACTGTAAAAGAGTGCCGGACCGATTTTTTGTGCCACGAAGGTCATGCCGGTGTTTAGAGATTCGGCCAAAACCGTGGTCATATCGACCAGGCCTTTGTAGCCGTCGGAGTTTTTGATATAGAAGTCATAGTCTTCGCTGTAAACATTCCAGTCCACACCTACCGGACCGCTGTCGTTGTAGGTGGTATTGGGGCTAACATCGTTGTCGTCGATAGCAATGGCCATGGCGATGGTTTTGAAAACCGAACCTGGTTCGTAGGGCCAGGAAACAATCTTATTGTGATAAACTTCCGGCCCCACAAAGTTTTCGTAGCGATAGTAGTGTTTGTTGCCATCTTCGTCGACCTCTTCGAAGACCAGATACCTGTCCAGTGTTATTTCGTTTTTGTAGAAATAGTAAATGCCTTCATCATTGCTGGGGAAGAGGTTTTTGATTTCTTCCGGCGTAAACTCAACCTCCACTTTTTTGAAGACATCGCCGTAGTTGTTGGGATCGAAACTCGGATACATGGCCATGGCAATGATTTCTCCGGTTTGAGGGTTCATGATGAGAACTTGTCCGCTATCGGCATTGTATTCTTTGACCGCGGCTTCCAAGATCTGCTCAACTTTTAACTGTACCGATCGGTCGATAGTTAGAACTATATCGTCCCCATCGACGGCAGGTTCAAGCACGCTGTCGCCCACGGTTATTTGACGGCCGATGGAGTCTTTTTTGGTCTGGAATTTTCCCGCCACTCCTTGAAGTTGTGTGTTGTAAGTACTTTCAATGCCATACTGGCCGATGTTAGCATTGTTGACATAACCGATAATGTTAGCTCCCAGATTGCCTTCCGGATAAAAACGGAAGGACTCTTCCTGCATGCCCAGTCCGATAAACAATTCCTCCGGATCGTTATTCATCAGCTCTTTGATCTGGTCGGAGATGTCCGGATTAAGACGCCTTTTTATTATTACATAACGATTTTCACCTTTTAGAATGGTTGAAAGTTTTTTACTGGGAATCTCAACATAATCGGCGATTTGTTCGGCCAAGGCTTCCGGATTACCGATTTGTGGCGGGTAGGCATAAACTTTGTCCTCTATTACCTCAATACCGCCCATGTTTAAATTCTGTAACGCATTTAGATTATCTTCCTCCAAAGCGGTAGCCAGGAGAATTTCCTGACGCTGCTTGGTGCTGATTTTAGTGATCAGATCTTTTTTAAAATTTTCTTCCAGTTCACTGTCGGTAAGCGGTTTAAGTAGCTCCTTAACTTGTTCTTCGGTGAGATCAGGTGGTAGATTTTTGGCTTGTTCCTGTACGCGTTCGTAATCTTTGGCTCGCTCTTCCTCAATGTCAAAGAGGAGTGGAGAGATTTGTCCCGCAATGTATTCGGGGTTTTTAATGAGAGTAGGGTCGGCGTAGAGCAGGTTTAAGGTGGTGTTGGTGGCCAGTTGAGACTCTTCGCCAGAATGATAGTCCTGGATAATTATTTCACCACGCTGTGCTGGCAGCTCAACGAAGCCATATTGTGAGATTGTGGCGATTTCCTGATAGTAATCGTGTGCCAAAACCTGAAGTTGGAAAAGGCGAATTACCAATACTGCAGTGACAAAAACGCTGGCGATCACCAAGAAAGTAATTTTGTTTATAACCAGTTTTGGACCGTTCTTCCGCATAATAAGATTTTAAGCTGAAAAATTATATCACATATATTTTAGTATGTGATATAATCGGCCCCGATGTTTAGAAAAACAACTTTACAAAACGGGTTAAGAGTTATCACGCAGAAGCTTGAGGGAACCAAAGCGGTTACCATTTTGGTGCTTGTTGGTGCGGGAAGCCGCTATGAGCATCAGGAGATTCGCGGTATTTCTCACTTTTTGGAGCACATGTTCTTTAAGGGTGCGGAAAGATACAAAAATACCAAAGAGGTTTCCGAGGCCATTGATTCCGTGGGGGGTGAGTTCAATGCCTTTACCGGTAAAGAATATGCCGGTTATTATGTAAAGGTGGCATCGGCAAACGTGAAGGTGGCGGCTGATGTCTTATCGGACATGTTGATAAATTCACGCTTTGCTCAGGAAGAAATAGAAAAGGAACGCGGAGTGATTTTGGAGGAATTTAATATGTATCAGGACACGCCGATGTATCAGATCGGTTGGAATTTTGAGAATTTGGTTTTTGGTGATCAGCCTTTGGGATGGGATCAAATTGGCACAAAGGAGTTGATTAAGACGGTTAATCATGAAGATTTTGTAAAATATAACCAGGAACTTTATACGCCGGACAACACGGTTGTGGCGGTGGTCGGAAACATCGATCACAAGGATGCGGTGGATCTGATTCAAAAATATTTTGAAATGAAAGAGGGTAAGAAGGCTTATGAATTTAAGCCGGTGCAAAAGGTTGATGGCGGACAGATTTCGCTGAAAGAAAAGAAGACCGAACAAGCCCATATTGCCGTTGGTTTTCCCGGATATCCGGAGCCCCATGAAGATCATTGGACACTGAAGCTTTTGTCGGTGATTTTGGGTGGAAATATGAGCAGCAGAATGTTTTTGGGTGTTCGCGAGGCTAAAGGATTGGCTTATTACATTCACACAAGTACGGATAACTATATTGACGGTGGCGCGATTGTCACCAATGCCGGTGTGGATTTAACTCGCATTAACGATGCGATTAGCGGGATCATCGCCGAATATAAAAAAGTAAGAGACGAGGGGGTTCCACCGGAGGAGTTGAAAAAAGCCAAATCATATTTGAAGGGAAAAATGGTTCTAAGCCTGGAAGACTCCGAGGAATTTGCTCATCTTCTGGCCAAATACGAGCTTTTGCACGATAGCGCTCGTTCACCGGAAGAGATTATGCGATTGATCGACGAGGTGACTGTTGCCGATATCAAGAGAATCGCTGAAGATTTGTTTAAAGAAGAAAAATTGAAATTGGCGATTATTGGTCCCTATGATGATGAGAAGAGATTTGCCGAACTTTTGAAGTTCTAAAGGGTTTTATTAAGCTTCACAGTTGATAGTTTCGGCTTTTTTTGCTATAATTTAGAGAAGAAAATAAAAAACAAAAATGGATTTACATCATAGTTTCAATAGGAAAAGTTTTTTTAAGGAATTGCGTTTTGTTTTTGATGACAAACCCGGAGAAAATCCTTTAGATGAGGGACCAAGGGATGCGAGTATTATTCCGGTTGCGCCGGATGTTTTGGAGGGTGGAGCGCAAATTGAGAGAGTTCATGATGCCGGTGCGGTAGAGGTTCGCCATGAATCAGCTAAGTCCAGAGTGTCGGAGTTGAGCGGTTTGAAGCTGGATCAGTTGAAGGATCAACTTGGTGCTGCGAATGCCGAGAAACTTATTCAAAGTGTTTCATTAAGCGGATTGGAGTTTCCGGATGGAACGGCAACAAGAAGTGGTTTGGATTTTCGTGATTCGGTTCGTATTGTTGCGCATAGATCTATTTTAGATTCGCTGGCCAAACGTGATCTAAGTATTGCAGCCCAGGCTCTTGGTGTTGAAACCGGAGAGGTGGCCGCTCTGATGGCTGATGTTTATACTCTTACTTATGCCGATAAAGTTAAGCAGGCTTTTGATCGTGATTTTAGGCGTGCTGCTGATTTTTTTGCAACAAAGGGTAATGAAGGGGAGTCTGTTAAGTTCAAAATGACAGTGGATGTTAATGGTGTTTTGCAGGTTTCTTTTCCGGCTGAATCTGACTTTGTGAAGAAATATAGGGCTGTCGAGCCTAAGCTAAGTAAGGCCGCGGAAGGTGCGGAAAAAGCAAAAGAGCCAACTTTAGCGGATGCCGGTTTGGGAATGCCCTTGGAGGAAGCCTTATCGACTTTACCGGGATATAAATTGTTTAAAGGTTACCTTCAAAAGCCTTCAGATCCCAATGATGCCAATTCGCCCAAGAAAATTGAGTTATTGCAAGAAGGCCTCATGCCGCAGATCTCTTTTATTTTAGGTCTTTTCGGTTTTTCTTCTGTGGGAAATGGAGAAATTTTCCAGACCGTGATGGACTTTTTGCCTAATAATAATTTAAAGAGACAACTTACCGGTTTGCACGAGAGAGCTAAAAAATCCAAGTGGGGTGTGGAAAACTGGAAAGATCGTCCCCAAAATCCTTTGGAGGGAGAGTTTGTGAAAGCCGATGCCAAGATGGTTGAGGAGCTTTTGGCCGGGAAGAAACCGGTGCCGGAAAAGGGAATTAAATTGGAAGGAGACTTTAAACTGCCCGATAGCGGGGTGAAGTTTGATTTGGCTCAAGGAGGTAAAATAACTCTGCCAAGTAAAGCCTCTATAATGGTGGATGGAAAAACCGTGACTATCCCAAGTGATAAAATTGGCACTTATGAGGCGCGTCATGGAGAAATTACCATCCAGGGAACTATTCCGGCCGGAACTGTGCTTCTGGGACAGAATATCAAATTTGGGAATGTGGAAAGTGCTCCGGCTTAGTTTTTGTCGTAAATTTTAGCCCTTGTTTTGCCTTTTGCCTTTAGTTAAAATGCATCTGCTTTTGGCGGTTTTTATATTTGTAACTTTTAAATTTTATGTCAGTAAGAGAAAAAACTTTGGTTTTGATTAAGCCCGATGCTATTCAACGTGGTCTTTTTGGTGAAATCACCAGTCGTTTCGAGAAGAAGGGGCTTAAGCTTGTTGGAGTGAAAATGATGACTCTTGATGAGGCGGTTTTGCGTGATCATTATGCACATATTGCCGATAAACCTTTCTTTCCGGGCATTGCTTCATTTATGCAAAGCACTCCGGTGATCGCAATGTGTTGGGAAGGACTTGAAGTTGTTGAGACTGTTCGTCGAATTACCGGTATTACTAAAGCACGTGAGGCCGAATCCGGATCTATTCGCGGCGATTTCGCTATGAGTATCGGTTGTAATGTGATTCACGCTTCCGATAGTGTGGAGGCTGCAAAGGCTGAAGTAAACAGATTTTTCGGTCCGGATGAAGTTTTTAGTTATGACAAATCTGAATACATGCATGTGTATTCGGAAGATGAAAGAGCAATTTAATTTTTTGGTGTAATGCGGGTAGAAGATTTAATTAAGAAGGCAGCTCAGATTAGGCTGGACGCTTTGATGTCACTGTTTCGTGCCGGTTCAGGGCATATTGGTAGCGCCATGTCGGTGGTGGAGATTTTGGTGGCCCTTTATTATGGTGAAATTCCGGGGCGGAAAGTGATGTACTTTGACGCCAAAAAGCCCGGCTGGGATGGACAGGATTACTTGGTTCTTTCCAAGGGGCATTCGGTGGGTTCACAGTATGCCATTTTGGCCGATTTGGGTTTTTTTGATAAGTCGGAATTGGATTTTTTGGGGCAACCTAACGCTTTGTTGCAGGCGCGCCCAAGTATGAAAATTCCCGGCATTGCCGTAACTACTCCGGCGACTGGCCATGGCTTGTCCCAAGCACTGGGGATTGCGCTCGGACTTCGTATGGATAAGCGGCTAAATAAGGTTTTTGCGGTTTTGGGTGATGGTGAACTTCAAGAGGGACAGGTTTGGGAGGCGGCGATGGCGGCGGCTCATTATAAATTGAGTAACTTGATTGTGATGATAGATCACAATAAAGTGCAATCTGATGGTTTAATCAGGTCGGTGATGGATATCGAACCGATTCAGGATAAGTTTGAGGCTTTTGGCTGGAATGTTATTCAGGTGCGTCATGGCCATGATTTTGATGACCTTTTGAATTCTTTGATGCGGGCCTTTACCTCTAATAGGCGGCCGGTTTGTTTGTGGTGTCATACCACTTACGGTAAAGGAATCGAGTTTGTGGAGGGCAAGGTTGATTACAAGGACGCTCCTTTGAGCGAGAGTGAATTTATGGCTATAATGCCGAAGCTTCAAGAGTTGGCTAACCGATAAAATTATGTTGAATCGATCTTTAGATGAAACAATTGTGCAGCTTGGAAAGAAATATCGAAATATCGTTGTTTTAACCAGCGACAATTCCAAGCGCGCAGGAGTGGCTCAATTTACCAAATTTTTTCAGGATAGGTCTTTTAATTTCGGTTTGGCTGAAGCAAATATGGCTTCCTCGGCTGTTGGTTTTACTGTTTGTGGAAAAGTGCCTTTTGTTACCGGTGTTGCATCTTTTTTGGTCAACAGTGCTTTAGACCAGATTCGTAGCGATATCTGTTATCCGAATTTAAATGTGAAGATTATTGGAACGGCGGCCGGATTGTCGGCTTCACAGGATGAAGTTGGTTGTCAGGCGATGGAGGATTTGGCTTTAATGAGGGCTTTGCCGAACATGAAGGTGGTTTCTCCCGCGGATTATTATGAGACGGCCAGTGCCCTGGAGGCGATGATGGCCGACTATGGCCCCACTTATTTAAGAATTTGTGATGGTGAATTGCCGGCGGTTTATGATGCGAATTGTCGTTTTGAATTTGGAAAGGTCTCTCTGGTACATGGGAAGGAGTTTGTTGAAGATAAGGTAGCCGATCTCTGTATTTTTGCAACCGGAGCGATGGTGTGGCGTTCGATTGAAGTGGCCAAAGAACTGTTGACCGGAGGTAAGAAAGCGGTTGTGGTTAACGTCGCTTCCATTAAGCCGTTGGATGTAGATGGAATTTTAAAATTGAGCAATTCACTTACGGAGAGTGGTTTTTGTGTGACCGTTGAAGATCATAGTGTAATAGGCGGTTTGGGAAGTGCGGTTAGTGAGGTGATGTGTAGTCACGGCTCTGGACGTAAGGTAGTGAGGTTGGGAGTGGAAGATAAGTTTCTGGATTCGGCGCGCTCAGAGGATTTATATGAGAAAAATGAACTGGAGGTTAGCGGGTTGCTTCGAAAAATAAGTGGACTTTTGGGTGTTTAGAGAGCAGAATCTGTGCTATAATGTTTGTAAATAATTAAAAGTTTTATTTTTGGCTATGGCTAAGTTTCCCATCAAACTTTTCTCCGGATCTTCTCATCCAGAATTGGCGAAGGAAATAGCGGAACATTTGAAAGTGAAGGTTTCCGAATTGGAAATTTCACGTTTTGCCTGTAATGAAATTTACGCCAAGCCCAAGGACACTGTTCGTGGAACCGATGTTTTTGTGATTCAGACTGCAACAGATAACGTCAATGAAGATTTGATGGAACTTTTTATAATTTTGGATTCACTTAAAAGATCTTTTGCCGGACAAATTCATGTGGTAATGCCGCATTACGCTTATTCCAGACAAGATCGTGTGGCCAGTCCACGTGAGCCTATTTCCGCTAAGCTGGTGGCCGACCTGATCTCTACTGCCGGGGCAGATCATGTGATTACCATGAAATTGCATAGTGATCAGGAGCAGGGATTTTTTAATTTTCCGGTGGATAATGTGAATACCGAAAGACTGTTTGCCGATTATTTTAGTAAGAAAAAGATCAAGGATCTGGTGGTGATTTCACCTGATGCCGGTGGTGCCAAGGATGCTAAGAAGTTTGCCGATCTTTTGGGGTCAAATTTGGCTATTATTCATAAATCGCGTCCTGCTCATAATAAATCCGAGGTAACCCATGTTGTGGGTGAGGTTGAGGGGAAGACCTGTGTTATTTATGACGACATGGTTGATACCGCCGGTAGTGTTACGGCGGCGGTGGAGGCTCTTAGAAAAATGGGAGCCAAGAAAGATATTTATTTGGTGGCCACTCATGCGGTGTTTTCCGATCCGGCCGCTGAAAGATTGACTAAGGCCGGTTTTAAGGAGGTGGTGGTTTCCAACTCGATCCCGATTCCGAAAGAGAAACATTTTAAAGGTTTGAAAATCCTATCGGTTGCACCGCTTTTAGCGAAGATTATTAAAAATGTTCATGAACATAAGTCGGTAACAACCGCTATGATATTTTAAGTTTGAAGCCGTTTATTTTTTAATTCAAGTATTATGTTTGGAGAACCGGAAAAACAAAGAATATATGTGGGTAGTGATCATGCCGGGTTTCAGGCAAAAGAAGCCGTGAAAGCTTATCTCGAAGAGAAAGATGAATATGAAGTTACTGATTTGGGCTGTTTTAGTGAAGATTCTTGTGATTATCCCGATACGGCCCGCGAAGTGGGAGAAAAAATTGCTGAAAATAATGGTGCGCTTGGTGTTTTGATTTGCGGCTCCGGAATTGGCGTGGCTATGGCGGCCAATAAGATAAGAGGTGTGAGAGCGGCAATGATTAACAATGAAAATCTGGCCGAAATGGCTCGTAAACATAATGATGCCAATGTGATTACCATGGGGGCACGTCATACCGAGGTTGAAGATATGAAAAAGTATCTGGATGTCTTTCTGAAGACCGATTTTGAGAGCGGCGAAGAGCGACATGTACGCCGTGTGCAGAAGATTGATGGTCAATGGAATGGCAGTAATACTCCTGGAACCGGTCATAATGATTAAATTTTTATGGAATTAAAAATTGCGCCATCAATTCTTTCGGCGGATTTTGGCAGATTGAATGAAGAGATTGCCATTGTAGAGCCCTATAGCGATATTATTCATGTCGATGTGATGGATGGTCATTTTGTGCCTAATATCAGCTTTGGTGCGCCGGTAATGAAGTGGATTACCTCCGATTTGCCGCAGGATGTTCATTTAATGATTGAGAATCCGGAACGTTATTTTGCGGACTTTGTGAAGGCGGGTGGTGATCGTTTGATTGTGCATGAAGAAGCCTGTCCGGATTTGAAGGCGGTTTTGCAGAAGATTGTGGAGGCCGGCGCGAAGCCCGGTGTTTCCATTAAGCCGAAAACGTCAGTTGAGGCGATTAAAGAGATTTTGGATTTGGTGGATATTGTTTTGGTGATGACGGTGGAGCCCGGCTTTAGCGGGCAAAAGTTTATGGACGATATGTTGCCGAAGGTTCGTCAACTGCGTGAGATGGGCTTTGAGAGGGATATTTGTGTCGATGGTGGAGTAGACAATACCAATGTTCGTGATTGCGTGGAAGCCGGGGCGAATGTTTTGGTCTCGGCAAGCTATATTTTCGGCTCCGATGATAAAGTGGCGGCGGTGAAGAGTTTGAGGGTTTAGGCGGCTTTCCGAGCTTTGTAATTTTCCATGACCGCTTTGATTCTGGCCGGTACTTCGTAGCGCATTACCTCTACCGTCCAAGTGTTTAGGTGGTCGAGATATTGATGATCGCAGGTTTCGGTCAGGTCGGGATATTGTTCCATGAAGGCTTTGTACTCTTCGATCGTGGCGTCAATACATCGTGGTAGGGCGTTGAAGAGCGGATAGTTGATGTTGTCATGATCATAGATACACCAAGGCAGTAACCTGGTAACAGTGGCTCTTAAGTTGGCCAGTCTTTTTTCCGGTTTCATGCCATCTTGTGTGCTGAGATTATTGGCTCGATCTTCAAGTTTGACGATTAGGGCGTGTTGTTTTCTAGGCATTGAAGTCGCAATAGCGTTGAGCCTGATTAGAAAAGCGCTGAGTTTGTAGTTATCGTAGTGGTCGGTGTCCGGGAAAAGTTGCAAGGTTGCAGGTAGTCTTTGATTGGTTTTAGCCTGAGCATTTTCTTGCTCAGTGATGTTGAGGGACTTACGAACTTCGTGTGGTAATAACTTTTCTTTCGGTGGCTCCGGGGTATCTAGGTTTAGTGCTTTGATCACAACTTCTTCCGGAAAGACGTTAGTATTGTATATTTGGTAGTTTGCCAGTTCGATACTTAATTCCTCATAGCTTTTATCTTTGAGAGTTTCTCGCAGATTAGCTTCCAGTCTTTGACGTTGAGTTGACGGATCGTCATCTTCCTCCATTTCTTCTTGTAGCTCTTTTGCCTTGGCTTTTGCCAATTCATTAATAAGTTCACGTTGTGGCAGACCGATTAGAGCACGTCTTTTTTCCGCTGCGTTTAGCTCTGTGTTGTTTGAAAGAATCCTTAAGATTTGCTTAAGCTGGTTCATTAAGTGTTTACCACCTATATCCAAGATTTTGCTTTTTATTTCTTCACGGCTGAGTAGAGGTGCACCGTTAGTTTGCTTAAAACCACTTTCAATTACCGGTTCCATGCTGGAATCATATTTGTCCAGCAGCCTTTTCAGCAATGTACTTATGTCGTTTAAGGTAAGATTTGTGTCCTCACCAAGATCGTGCAGTGTTAGTGCCAAAATCAAGAGTGCGGAGTCAACCGCTCCTTTTGGCAATTGGGCTTCTTCAATATTAATAATGACTGCGTCTAGAAGACCGGCGAGGGTTACCTCGGTCTCATGGACCAAGTAGGGGACTCCGGAGGTTTTTCTGATTCGACGTTTGGCTTGATAATGATGTCCTGTTTTGGCTACGGTTAGACCTTGATGCGTTGTGTCAACAACGTCTCTTATATATCTTAAGCGTAACAGTATTTCACTTCTGTGTGGATGGTCTTCGGGCAGAATATACTTTGTGTCTTGATCATTATTGGTGTCGGATTTTTGTAGCAACATTTCATAGTAATATCGCAGACAGACCACATAATTTTTGTGAGCTTTGTAGAGGGCCTCTCTCATAGGTTTTTCCTGTTTTTGCCAGATCCTTAGACGACTTGATCTACTGCGGTTTGCACTTATTGAGATAGGTCTGTTAGCGTCTTCCGCTTGATCGTTGCCTTTTGTACTGATTAAGGCTTTGATGCTTTTGCGATATTTTTTATTGATATGACGTGGATAGCTTTCTATTACTCTATCGGCAACTTTGTCTCTGAATCTTGGAGCCGAGTCCCATTTGGCCAGAAGAGCTTCACTGGTATAGGCCAAATTATGTTGGTAGTGCATTAATTGGCTCCATATTTTTCTTATCCTCTCTCTTTCTTCCTCAGGGAGGTCGTCTTCGAGGTTTTGGAATTCAAGATGGTCGGGGATATCGAGGGTTTCTTTCTCGATGTAGTTTAAAACAGCGCTCTCAACCGAGTCACAATTATCGGGATCATCGTTCATTGGCCATCTTTGCAGCCACATGCTGGTATAGCCGGTTTTTAGAACGGCATCTTCCGAGTGTTCCTCTCTGTCGTCTGCGGGTGTTGTGTGTAATATTGCCACGGTACCTTGTCTAAAGGGGTGAAAAATACAACTTTTGGCCTTGTTTGTCAAATATTATGTTGACAAAATCGTAGAATTGCAAGTTTTGAAGTTTTTTTGGGGATTGAATGGTGCGCTCGACAGGATTTGAACCTGTGACCCCCAGCTCCGCAAGCTGATGCTCTATCCAACTGAGCTACGAGCGCAAAAAGTTTAATTCGCCTTTCAAGGCAGGAGAAATATAATGAAAAGCGGTTGGTTGTGCAAGCGCTTGTTTGCTTTTAGACGTTCTTGAAACCGGTGACGATTTTTTTGTGGAGGTGACCGTTGCTGGCGAGGAGGTCTTTGCCGAAGAGGTCGAGCGTTTCGCCGTTGGTGTCGGAGACGTGGCCGCCGGCTTCGGTGACGATAAGGCTTCCGGCTGCGATATCCCAGGGATGTAGGCCAAATTCCCAGAAGCTGTCGAAGCGGCCGGCGGCCACATAGCAAAGATCGAGCGCCGCCGAGCCAAGTCTTCTCACCGCTTGAGTTTGTTTTAGCATCACTTCGAAATAGGGAAGGTTGGCTTCTTTGTGAACTGGTGGAAAGCCTGTTACGGAAAGTGATTTTCCAATATCTTTTTGTTCGGAAACCTGAATTTTTTGGCCGTTGAGCTTGGCTCCTTTGCCTTTTGCCGCCGTGTAGATCTCGTTAAGTTCCGGTGCGTAAACAACT
>CAYLHX010000025.1:16699-18542 GCA_964383675.1 uncultured Candidatus Peribacteria bacterium
CCCGCCACCAGTTCACCGGTTATGTATTTGTAGTTTTTGGAGTTTTCTTTGCTTTTCATTTCCAGCAGCCCGATCGAAACGCAATAAAGTGGAATTTGATGCGCAAAATTGGTTGTTCCGTCCAGGGGATCTATAATCCAAATGTATTTGGAGTTTTTGAGCAAATGGTCAACTTCTTCTGCTGTTTCCGGATTCTGTGTTTCTTCGGCGATTATTCCGTGTTTGGGATAATTTGATTTTATTGCCTCAATGATCAATTTTTCACTGGCTTTATCGGCATTGGTAACCAGGTCATTTTTGCCTTTTTCAGTGATGTCGAGTTTGCCTTTCGCGGTTTCCTTTATCAACTTTCCGGCCTGGATGGCAATTTCTTCGGCGAATTTGAGTAGTTTCATGGTTTTAGAATAGGACTTGGATGCGGATTTGGCAAGTTCTCCCCGGGGACAACTTTTGGGTGGAAAACCCCAACCCCTAAGCTCTCCTCCTCTAATCGGGATCCCTGCCCGCCCAATTTTCTACTTGACGCAAAAAGTGCTTTTCAAAAAAACTTTCAAAAATTTGTTTAGAAAAGTTTTTCGATTTTTTCCATGAAAGTTTCTGCCGCGACCATTTTCCGCGCTATGTTATGGCTGCGATGGAGTCAGGTTGGGGGATTTTTTGAGGAGTCGTTTCTCGTTCAAATCACACTTTCAAAAATGTTGTAAAATAGCATTTGCAAGCCATTCTTGGCTTGTCTTGCTTGGTTCGGAGTGAGATAATTGAGACGAATTTTAACCAAGAGAACAATGAATAATCTACATAAAGAATTTGTACAATTAGGCAAGGAAAGAAACAAGCTCACATATAAATTATTAGCTTTAATTCCGGAAATCTACGAAAGCGGCATCTACAAAGCCCATGCTTCCACGATTTACGAATATGCCGGGAAGTTCGGAGGATTGAGTAAAGAAGTGGTAAAGAAAGTTTTAAGGAGTGAGAGGTATTTGGAAGATAAGCCAAGTTTGAAAGCGGCAGTCCAAAAACATGGCATCCACAAAGTTTCAATGGTAGCAACTTTAGCAACTCCGGAAACTGAAAAGATCTGGGCGGAGAGAGTGGAGAATATGAGTAAGTCTGCCCTTCAGGTATTGGTTAAGGAGGTAAGAAGTAAGGAACCTACAGCTTGTGCGCCAATTTGTAGGGCAGCGGAAGAGAAGATAAAAATTGAATTAACAGGCGAATTGATGTTTGAATTTTTGAAATTGAAACAAGAATTTGAAAAAGAAAAGAAAGAAAAACTTTCAAATACCGAAGCCATGCGAGAGATTTTCCAAAAACTGAAAATACCATCGCAGCAGAAAGCCAAAAAACAACAAAAAGTTCTCCCCGGGGAAACATTTTCAGTACCGGCCAAGAGATATATTCCGGCACACCTAAAAAGAGCGGCCCTCGCAAAAACGAACAAAAAGTGTACATATCCGAACTGCCAGAAACCGTATCAAGTAATTCACCACCGAGAAAGATTCGTCCAATCCAAATCCCACGAATCCATTATCCCGCTCTGCAAAGAGCATCATGAGTTCGCGCATAATTCGCTGATACAAAACGAGCAAGAAGAAGCGGAGAAGTGGCAGCTTCAAGCTGAAACAATCAACCTAGATTCCTGTGATTTCTGTTTTCAAAAAGAGCGAGCTAAAGCTTTGTAAAGCAGAGACCAGTCCTGACGTGCACAAGTCTTTAGCTATCTCAACGTTGCCAGAAGTTTTGATTTGTGTTAAATTCTTTCTACTCACTTGAGTTTTAAATAGTCGTGAGCCTGTTTTAAGCATGGACAAATTTGTACTAAAATCAAAGATGAAGCCCC
>CAYLHX010000026.1:0-16594 GCA_964383675.1 uncultured Candidatus Peribacteria bacterium
CCGCAGATTGCCAATGAAATCGAGGCTACTATTTGTTGGATGGACAGTGAACCGATGAAACCGGATCGTCGTTATCTTATTAAGCATGGGACACGAGAGACATCAGCTTACATTGAGGAGTTGCGTTACAAATTGGATATTGAGACTTTGCATCGCCAGCAGGCTGATAGTTTGGGGATGAATGAGATTGGTAGAGTTAGCTTGCAGACTAAGGATCTTTTGATTTTTGATGTCTATTCCCGCAATCGCAATATGGGAAATTTCATTGTCATTGATGAGATGACCAATAACACCGTGGGGGCGGGGATTATAATTGATAGAGGAAAGAAGACAAATCTTTTGAAAGTGGATCAGAATTTTGTGGCGGAGAAGGGCATGGTGCTTTGGTTTACCGGTCTTTCCGGTTCCGGAAAGAGCACTATTGCCGAGGGGGTTTACGACTTTTTGAACAAGCGTGGTGTAGCTTGTGAAAGGCTTGATGGCGATATTATGCGTGAGAGCTTGAGTAGTGATCTGGGCTTCAGTAAAGAAGATCGTGAAACCAATATTGAACGGGCCGGTTTTGTGGCCAAACTTTTGAGTAAACACGGAGTAATCGTGTTGGCCAGTTTTATCTCTCCTTATAAAAAGAGTCGTGAGCAGTTGCGAGAGAAACTTGGTAAAAAATTTGTGGAGATTTTTGTGGACACCTCTTTGGATATTTGTGAAAAACGTGATGTTAAGGGGCTCTATAAAAGAGCTCGCGCCGGAGAAATTCCTTCTTTCACCGGTATTGATGACGGTTATGAGGTTCCTGAAGCGCCTGATCTGCGTGTAGTCACTGCCGGTAAGAGTGTTGAGGAATCTGTGGGAGAGGTTTTAAACTATTTAATCGCTAAAAAAATTATAGTTGTTGGAGAATGAGTTAAATGTTTTGAAAAAGGTGATTAAGGAGGCGGGAAAAGCCACTCTGCAGTTTTATGAAAAGGAGCAGAATGTTATTTACAAGGATCCGCGTAGTCCGGTTACGGAGGCTGATTTGGCTGCTGAAGATATCATTCTTGAAGGCTTAAGCTCTTTCGGCTATGCCATACTTTCCGAGGAGACAGAGGATGATTTGTCTCGCCTTACGGCTGAAAAAGTCTGGATTATCGACCCCTTGGACGGTACTAAGGATTTTATTCAAAAAACCGGTGATTTTTCGATTATGGTTGGTTTGTCTGTTAGAGGGGAGGTGGTTTTGGGCTGCGTTTATGTGCCGGTCAAAGATTTGTTGTATTATGCTGTTAAAGGAGAGGGGGCGTTTTGTGAAGATGGTGAGGGAATGATCAGGCAGATTAGTGTTTCAAAGGTTGAGGATTTTGCTGAAGCGCGCATGCTGGTAAGCAGAAATCATTTGCTGGATTTTGAGCAAAAGCTTTCTGCCACCTTGGGCGTTAAAAATTTGATTCCTTGTGGTAGTGCCGGGTTTAAATCTTCACTGGTGGCTGATGCGGTTGCGGATATTTACATCAACAGCAGTGATCGAACTTTTGAATGGGATATTTGCGCGGCCGATATTATTGTGAGTGAGGCCGGGGGAGTGGTGTCAGATATGAGTGGCGCTAAAATTGTTTACAATAAGAAAGACCCTCGTAATCTTGATGGCTTCGTGGTGGCCAATGAACTATTAAGACAACAGATTATAAGTTTTTGTAAAGCCAATGTAAGGAAACAGGGTTAAGGGTTGTTGACAAAAAATCTGGAGGTGTATAATTAGCTCCATTTTAAATTTTGAAATCAATAAACATGAAAATGCTTTATAAATCTACTTTTTCAATTGCTATGTGCTTGGCACTCGCCACTGGGGCTTTTGCGGCTTCTTCACTAAACTCGCATAGCGGTGATATAAATGCCGATGGAGTGCTGGATGTGGCGGATGTGACTTGTTATAAAGAGGCGGCCTTGGCCGAGATGGCCGGTTCAGAGACTCCAGCTTGTCAGAAATACTCCGGTGAGGAGGCGGATTTGCAGTGCGATGGAACTATCAATGTAACGGATGTGCAGAGAGTGATTTTGCAGATTCGTTATACCTATGCTTTGGAGGTTTTGAATAATGAAACTTTGGCCCAAAGTATGGCTGATTTGTTGTTATTGGGTGATGCGGATTTGGATTTTGTTCATGATGATTGTGAAGAGGAAGAACCTGTTTATTCCTGGTTGATGTTGGGAAAAAATGAGGAACATTTGTCCAGAAGTTACGCGGTCGGGCCGATTGACCCTCAGCTTGAGTGGCAGTTTGAAAGCGATTTTGTGATCTCCTCTTCAGTATTGGTCGATGAGGCCGGTAATCTTTATTTCGGTGCTAGAGACGGAGGGATCTACGCTTTGGACGGTTCCGGAAATATGCTTTGGAATGTTGGTTTGAAAGGTAATGCATCGGCCACACCGGCTATTTGGGGTGAAGTTTTATACGCTATTTCCGTGAAGGATGGTTATGATTATTTGTATGCAATTGATTTGAATGATGGAAGTTTGTTGTGGGATGAACCGTTTAAACTTAATGCTTCAAAGAAAACCAGTCTGACGGTTCCTCCAAGTCCGGTGGTGGCTCAGGATGGTACGATTTTTGTGAGCTCTTACTTCGCAACCTTCTATGCTATTAATCCCGACGGGACTGTTAAGTGGCAATATGATTATCCACAAGCCTTTTCCAGGTCCGTGCCCGGTATCAAATACTTTGATGACGGTAGTTATAATGTTTACTTTGCCTTTTCACTTGTTATAGGCTCTGAGTTAACAGAAGACGGGGAGAAAGTAAGCGGTAAGTTGTTTGCTTTTAACTCTGAGGGAGAGAAAATTTGGAATGTGGATTCATATAGTCCGATAGGTGGTGAGTTTATGACCTCGGTAACTGTAGGTGATGAGGCCATTTATACTATGGCTATTGACGATAGCGTGCGTTCATATAATTCTCTGACCGGAGAATTGCTTTGGAGTTATGAGTCCGAGTATGATGTTTACTCCGTGTGGCCTTTGGCGCTGTATGAAGACTTTATTTATGCCGGTGGTAAAAGCGAAATTTTAAAATTGAGTGCTGAAACCGGTGATCTTGTTTGGGTTTATACCGTTCCTGATGATATGAAGGTTAGTAATAAAATCTTTGTGGATGGTGAAGGGAATGTTTATGCGGCCGACGGTTGGCCAGATACTGATATAGATGTTATAAGCGTGGATTCTAACGGCAATTTGCGTTGGATTTGGCAGAAGGAGCTGGGAAAATGGGTAAATGCTCAGCAGCAGATGTCGATGGATGGAGAAGGTAGGGTTTATTTACCTTTAGCTTGGGAGGAAGGAGGATTGGTATATGTTTTGGATGAGCAAGAGTAGGTAATTCTTTTGCGGAAATCAAAAAGAGGAGAGGCATTGTAGCCCCTCCTCTTTTATTTTAGTCTACTCCTTGAATTCTGAAATCTGCTCTTCTACCGCCAGTTTTTCACCCTTTAGATAAAGCAGTTGAAAGTCGGAAAGCTCTTTGCCTTCTTCCAATTGTTTTGTGATGAATTCGGCATATTCCTTAACGGTTTGATAGTTTACTTCGGATTTCTTTTCACAGTAGGAAAGAAGAAGGTTTGCTTTGTTTTCAGTATTGTCGAAAGAAAAGATACCTTGTCGACCAAGAAAATGGTTTTCTTTGCCCTCTGCTTCAGTTATTACTACAGGAGAGAAGAGAATATTGGCGGTAAGGGAGGCGTGATCTTCAAAGACCTGCATGTCGCCGCCTTCGCCGGCAAAGCTCACCGAGCTTACTTCTCCCGCAAAAATGTCCTCAAACGGTGTGCGAATTGTTAGATGAAACATAATTATTTTGTAACTTTATCTTTGGATTTGTGACGATCCATAACGTCTTCGATGGAAGCTGCCATGTAGAAGTCCTGCTCATCAATGTGATCGTGTTTACCGTCCAGGATTTCTCTGAATGAACGAACTGTGTCGGTAACCTTTACGTATTGTCCAGGCATACCGGTGAACTGTTCGGCCACAAAGAAGTTCTGTGATAGGAATTTTTGGATACGTCTTGCTCTGTTAACGGCTGTTTTATCCTCCTCGGAAAGTTCGTCCATACCCAGGATGGCGATTACGTCCTGAAGCTCTTTGTAACGTTGTAGCAGCTGTCTAACCTGTGTGGCAACGTAGTAGTGCTCTTCACCAACTATTTCAGCTTTAAGAGCCGTAGAATTGGAATCCAGAGGATCAACCGCAGGGAACAGACCCATGGAGGCCAGCTTACGTGAAAGTACGATTGTGGCGTCAAGGTGACCGAAGGTGGTGGCCGGAGCCGGATCGGTCAAGTCGTCGGCAGGTACGTATACCGCCTGTACGGAGGTAATTGAACCTTTATGAGTAGAGGTGATACGTTCTTGCAGAGCGGCCATGTCGGTAGCCAGAGTAGGTTGATAACCCACCGCTGAAGGCATACGTCCGAGTAGAGCGGATACCTCTGAACCGGCCTGGGTGAAACGGAAGATATTGTCTACGAACATCAGGATATCTCTTCCTTCATCACGGAACTTTTCGGCAATTGTAAGACCGGTTAGGGCCACACGCATACGAGCTCCCGGTGGTTCGTTCATCTGTCCGAAGACCATGGCCAGTTTATCGATAACTCCACTATCTTTCATTTCGTGAATCAGGTCATTTCCTTCACGTGTTCTCTCTCCCACACCGGCAAATACGGAGTAACCACCGTGACTCATGGCTACGTTGTGGATCAACTCCTGCATGATTACGGTTTTACCTACACCGGCACCACCGAATAGCGCTACCTTACCACCTTTGATGAAGGGACAAAGCAGGTCTACCACCTTAATACCGGTTTCAAAGATCTCTACCGAAGGGTTTTGATCGGTGAAACTTGGCGGTTCGGTGTGAATCGGTCTTTTTTCAGCATCTTTCGGGATCTCTTCACCAAAGTCGATTGCTTCTCCAATAACGTTAAATACTCTTCCCAAAGTAACTTTACCAACCGGTACACTAATGGCTTGCTCTGTATCCAAAACAACCTGATCGATAGATAGTCCGTCGGTGGTACTCATGGCAACGGTTCTTACGATGTTATTACCGATATGAGATTGTACCTCAAGGACAACTTTACCGTTTGGTCCTTTAACTTCCAGTGCCGAATATTGTGTAGGAACGTGGTTTGGGAAGTAAACGTCCACAACTACACCGATGATACGTACTATTTTCCCCTGTGGGTGTGTATTTTTTTCTGACATACTAATATAAGTTTAAGTGGGTAATTAATCAGCGTCTTCCATGGCCATACTGGCACCGATAAGTTCGGCGATTTGCTGAGTAATGGCTTGTTGACGTGCTTTGTTATAGATAAGATTAAGTTGTCCGACAATTCTGTCCGCGGAATCGGTGGCGTTTTGCATGGCGATCATTCTGCTGGAGTATTCGGAAGCTTTGAGTTCCAAGAAGGACTGGATGAACATGGCCTGAATGATTTGCTGGTAAAGAGCTTCCAAAACCACCTCCTGGGAAGGCTCAAAAATCATGAATTGATTGTCGTTTTCTTCAATTTCTACGTTTTCATTTTCATCAGATACATTTAAAGTTGTCTCCACTGTTTCTTTGGAAAGAGGTAGAAATGTTTTGACGACCGGATAAAAGGTGAAAGAGTTCTTGTAGTGTGGAGTGACAAAAATTACTTCACTTATTTCTTCGTCTTTTTCCCAATATTCCACAATTTGGGTAACGGTTTCGATTACGTCCAAAGTGTTTAGTTTCTCAGGAATTCCGGTAAAGTTTTTCTCAACGGGGATTTTGTTTGATTTCGCGTAGCCGTGACTTTTTTTACCGATTGTGATCAGCATTCTGTCGCTTTCAGACAGGCTATTCCATTTTTCGGAGCGGAATAGAGAGTTGATCAGTTTGTTGTTCAAAGAGCCGCAAAGACCTTTATCGGAGGTGTAAAGTACGAAAAGTACCTTTTTGCCACTTCTTTGTTGGGTATAAATGCTTTCAAAATCGGTTGCCAGATTGTTTTGCAGGATGTTCATAAGATCCCAAACATAGTGTCTGGCGGAGATGGCTCTTTTTTGGAACTGACGCATCTTACTGGCGGCCACAAGTTGCATGGCTTTGGTAATCTTGCGGGTATTTTTGATACCGCCGATTTTCTTTCTGATTTCAAGTAGAGATCCTGACATTACTTAATTATTTAAAGAATTTATCCAAAACTTTTACAATTTCTTTTTCTATATCTTCAGTTAGTTCTTTCTTCTCTCCAATAGTCTTAACCAACTCCTGGTGGCTGGATTCAACCAGCGCCAACAGGGACTCCAGTCTACCACCCACTTCGGTTTCCTCGGTTTTATCAAGGTAACCTTTGGTTGCGGCGTAGATAACAACCACCTCCTGCCATAGCTTGTAAGGGTGATTTTGCTTCTGCTTGAAGGCCTCAACTACACGTTTACCGCGAGTAAGTTTGGCCTTGGTGGCCTCGTCAAGCTCGGAGGCGAATTGGGAGAAAGCTTCCAGTTCGTAGTACTGTGCAAGATCTAATTTTGCCGTACCGGATACCTTTTTCATGATCTTGGTTTGAGCCGCTCCTCCCACACGAGATACGGAGATACCCACGTTGATCGCCGGTCTGATACCACGGTTGAAAAGATCGGATTCCAAGAAGATCTGACCATCGGTAATGGAGATTACGTTGGTCGGGATATAGGCTGATACGTCGTTGGCCTGAGTTTCAATGATAGGTAGGGCGGTGATACTTCCCGCACCCTCGGCATCGTTCACCTTAGCGGCACGTTCCAATAGCCTTGAATGCAAGTAGAATACATCACCTGGGTAGGCTTCACGGCCCGGAGGTCTTCTAAGTAGCAAGGACATTTCACGGTAAGCAACCGCGTGCTTGGATAGATCATCGTAGATTACCAGTACGTGCTTTCCTTTTTGCATAAAGTATTCGGCAACAGCACAACCGGCATAGGGTGCCAAAAACTGCATTACCGCTGAGCTGGCTGCCGGTGCGGAAACAACCACGGTATAATCCATTGCTCCGGATTCTTTAAGTTTCTCCACAACTTGCGCGGTTTTACTTTCACGCTGGGCTACCGCCACGTAAACACAGATTACGTCTTCATCTCTTTGGTTGATGATTGTGTCGATCGCTACGGTTGTTTTACCCGTCTGGCGGTCACCGATGATAAGTTCTCTTTGACCTCTTCCGACCGGGATTAGAGCGTCGATGGCTACGATACCGGTTTGTAGAGGTTCATGTACGGACTTTCTCAACATTACGCTTGGCGCCTGACTCTCATGGGGCATGATTTTGTCCGACTTATAAGGAGCCTGACCATCAAGCGGATTTCCAAGCGCATCGATAACTCTGCCGACGATATCTTCACCAACAGGGATTGAGAGGAATTTTCCGGTAGCTTTTACGAAAAGACCTTCACGAATTTCAGGATTGGCCTGGAGAACCAGGGCATATACGGCGTCTTGTTCCAGGTTCATCACCAGGGCTTGAGCGTTTACACCTTCAATTACTACGATCTCGTTCATGTGTAGGTTGTTTAGTCCCTGGATCTCGATAACACCATCCTTGTAGGACTTAATCACACCTTGGTTTTCTCCTTTCTCTGCTGTCGTAGTTTCAGCTTTCTCGATGGCCTCGGAGAGGCTGGAGAGGAAATTTTGTAGCGTTGGTTCAGACATTTTATGCGGCAGTTAATGATGTAAAATATTCAACACGGCTGAGCCAGGAGTGATCCTGGACTTCACCGTCTTTAAAGATGCGGATTCCTCCGATCAGTTTTTTGTTAATTTGAAAAACCGGCAATGAGTATGGATGGTCTTTGCTAAGTGTTTGGCGAATTTCTCTTTTAAGTTCCATATTCATTTCGCGTGGCGACTGCACGATCAAGAATGGTGTCTCAATGATTTTACCGGCCAGACGATTGATCTCGGCAGTAAGTTGCTGATAGTTCTTGTTGATCAGGATTGCTCTTAAAGTTTCAGCCAAAGTGCTTTTGGTGTTGATTAGTTTTTCGATAACTTTTTCGCGGTCTTCTCGGGGAAGTAGATAATAGTTACCGTCCAGATAATCTATCTTCATGGATAACTCCTGAACTAAAAACTCTAAAAGTGCCTTAAAGAACTCATTCTTTTTGATCTGAGTCTTTTTGGGGTTTTTACAGAAGTCTAAAATCAAGGAAAGGTCTTTGATGAACTCTTTCTCGCTGACTTCCGCCATGTAGCTTTTGAAACTGGTTGGTACGGCCAGCTTTTCCAACATGGCCTTGCGATCTTTTTTTTCAAAAAACTCCGGATGATTTTTCAGAAATCCGAGAATTCTTTGAGTCAGTGCTGTTAAAAAGTCTTTAAACATAATTACTTTTGATAATTTTTCCAGGCAGATTCCACACTTTCGGTGATGACTTCTTCAGGTACTTTGTTTTCAATAATCTTAAGAATGATTTTTGACATTAGGTTTACAACTTCTCTTTCAGCGTCTTTGATAAGTTGTTCCTTTTTCTCATCGATCTCTTTTTGCGCTTTTTGCATCATCTCTGAGCGTGCCTTCTCCATGTTTGCAATCAGCTCAACCTTTTTCTCTTCAGTAAATTTGTGAAGACGATCAATCTCTTCTTTCAACTCAGCCTCTGTTTGCATTCTCTTCTTTTCACTTTCTTCAAGGCGCTTTTCAAAAGTTTCCTGAAGTTTTTGAGCCTCATCGATTGAATCTTTGATCTGTTTTCTGCGCTGGTCGATATAGGCGGTAATTGGTTTGTAGAGGTAGTAGGTCAGAACCACCAGTACGATACCTGTATTGAACAGGTAAAGCACCATACTCCACGGGTCGATTCCTAAACTTAAAAGTTTATCCATGATTAATTAGGTTTTTAAGAAAAACTTAGAATACAAACAGGATGATAAGCGAGATTACCAATGAGTAGATCGCTGTTGATTCCGCAAGCGCAATCGCGATGATCATGTTTGTAAAGATTTTGTCGGATACTTTTGGGTTTCTAGCCATAGCTTCAAGAGCACGACCACCGATGTAACCCTCACCAACACCAGAACCGATAGCACCAAGGCCCATACAAATTCCGGCTGCTAATAATTTTACTGCTTCGACTTCCATAGTTTTTAAGTTATTTATAAATTAAAATTATTTAAAAATTAGGTAACTTTTGCGATTTCTTCCTGCGGACTCACTGAATTTAACGTAGAACTTATAAACAAAATGGCCAGCATTGCAAATACAAAGGCTTGCACCACTCCGCTTAGTATGCCCAGGATTACAAATGGGATAGGAACCAGTAGTTGAGTGTAAGTTGTTATTCCGCCGATAATTCCAACAATAATGCTGCCGGCGAAGACATTTCCGAATAAACGAGTTGATAGGGAGGCCAATTTGGCGAACTCACCCACTATGTCTAATAGGCCAAGGAAAAACTCCAGGAAGGCCATTGGCAGCTCTTTGATTGATTTAATTTTGAAGGCGTCCAGTTTGATGAAGTTTCCAATATGTCGGATGGGTCTTTTCAGAAGTGCCAAGACATGGGCCAGCACCAGCACGAAAAGCGTATAAGCGATTGGTAGCGCGTAGTGTGAAGCCGGGGCGCGGAAGAGACTTGCGGTATCGCCGCCTTGGAAGGTTACTACAATACTTTCCAGAAATGGTAGTAGCATGAATTGGTTGGCGATAATTAGAATAAGGAAGATGGTCAGTACCAAGGGGAAGAATTTTTTAGCTCTTTTTTCAGATTCAAAGGCGGTGAGAGTCTTGTCCCACATGAACTCCATTACCAGCTCGAAGGCCATTTGTGCTCTTGAAGGCACAACTCCGGCTTTGCGGCGGATAAAGAAGGCCAAAACGAAAAGAATCAGCATCACGGCATAGAAGCTGAACATTGCGTTACTTATATTGAATGGGCCAACTTGAAACAGAGTCTCTGGGGCGACGTTGATTTCCGGGATGCTTGCTTCGGGTAGTAGGGCCATGATTTTTTATTGTTTAGAATTTTTACTGTTCTCTACTTTGTTTTGTGCGAATTTTTTCAACTTTTTGTAGATGACGAGCTGCGTTAATGGATAGCCTAATGCCAGTCCGGCAATGAAAATTTTGGGAAAGGTTCCAAATTGCTGATCCAGCAGGTAGCCGAGTCCCCCCAGAACCCCAATGGTTATTATGGTGTAGGTGGCGACTTGAGCAATGATTGTCAATCTACTGTTTGTGAAAAGTTCTACGTTTACTCCATCTTTTTCTTCATTTCCGCTCTTTTTCATGATTAGTCAAGTTCTTATGATCTGGAAGATTTTATTGATCGGCCAGAAAAAAGTCAATGGTGAAAAAATTAGTTTAGAAGATTGTTACTGAGAATGTTTTGAGTTTGACCGAGGTTGCTCAGGTGCTTGGCAATTTCTTGTCCGTAACCTTTATTGCTGAGGCGGGAGTCCAATAAGATTGCTGTTTTATTTTGCCCACCATCTTTTTTCAGATGGTTGAGAATTTTGCTTAGGGAAAAGGTTGTGCGAGGAATTTGCAGGCCGGAAAATGGGTCACTGAAATTTTCACTTAAAATTGTGAGGTAGATGTCGCTGGGAGGTTCGAAGGGCAGTTTGTGCATATATAAAGTATTGATCAGATGATGGTCTTTAAAATTTTCCCAATTGTTGGGTGTGAGCAGCAGTACCGAATTTTCCGGATCTTCCTTGAACTGCTCGGTGATTTTTCCCAGTGAGCCTGTTAGTTGCGATACTATTTTTAGATTTTCCACTTTTTGAGAGAGCTTGAGGGTAAAGTGCTGTAGTTTTTGTTTGGAATTAACAATGATGGCGGAATTTCCGGTTAATACTTTACTTAAAAGGTTGAGCAAAGTTTGATCGTTGAATTCCGTTTGGGGAATATCGTCAACAACCAGAATGTTAAGATTATCGGACGAGGGAGCCTTGGTTATGGTAATGTTTTGATCCAGTTGCCATAGGGTCTTGATGAATTTTCCCTCGTCATTTAAATCCAGATTTTCGTCGATTATTTTGTAGTTTTTGCAATTTTCAAGCAGCTTTTGGAGGAGCTGCCTGAGGTTACGCGGATAGCCTCTAAGGACCATATTTTGCTGAAAGTCTTCCTCTATTATTGTTTCGGTATTGCTGAAGTCCGGCTGAAGAAAACTGTTTTGTAAGATGAGTAGCAGGTTCTTCCAGTTTTTTAGATATTCTGCGGTTTTGTCGTTGTTGATAGCGCCAAGCTCTTTGGAGGTTTCAATTAAATTATTGATGGAATTTCGTATCTCCAGCCACTCTTTGCTGTTTTGGATCTGTTCGCTGAGAATGGTTCGGGCGGTATATTCGTTTTGATCGTTATATTTTTCATGAAGGATGCCGATGAGGCCAAAGAGGATGGTGGTTTTGTTTTCCAGGCCTTCCAGTAATGGTAGTGATTTTTCTTCTGTTAGGGTTTTTAGATTTTCAAGTTGTTGGAGCAGCAGTTCAACCTTTAGATATGTTGAGTGATAGTAGAAAAGTTCGCGGGTGAATTTTTCCAGATTTAAGATTATTAGGTCGTCTATGGGATTTTGGTTCTCTATTATGAATTTGTGAGTACAGATGGCCGGTTTTGTTTCGTCCTTGTGCAGGGCTTTTTTATAGAAAAGTTCGTCGTTCATTGTTTTTGCGAAATCCTCGTTGCTCTTGTCGATATTGACTTCATAGAGGGTGGATTTTTCTCTACCCAGCAGAGTTACTTCGCTTAAGAGGCCGGTTTTGCTCTGTTTGGACCAGATCAGATATTTGAGTAGAGCACTGAATTCGTGTTCTTCAAAAAACTCTTTGTTTTCAAATTTCTGGAGTCGGGTGAGTGAGAGGTAGTGATCGGAGCTGTCTATTTTTGCAACGTCATCGGAGATTTCGTCTTCGAATTCATGGAAGCTATTGGCCGATAGAGCCAGGTAGGAATTGGGATGAGCCTGGGTTACAAAGGTGTGTACAACCGCATCGTAAGGTGGTGCGATTTCGATTAAAGCTTTTTCATCTATATCTAGCAGCTTTGCCGTGAGTTCAGTAGAGAGTGGATGATATTCTTTTTCTTTGCGGGGTTCAGGTGAGCTATTGGTAGCGCTTGTGGGACTTTTGCCGGAAAGTTGTTCCAGAAATCTGGCCAGGGGCCAATTGGTTTTCGGGCAAAGTGACTTAATTTTTTCCAATAACTCTTCAGGCAGCTCTTCGAACTTGTCTTTTAATTTTAGAAAAAGTTCCATGGCTGCGATAGAATCATCCAGAGCACGGTGCTTTTCTTCATGTTTCAGGTCGAGTTGTTTGCTGAGGATCTCCAGACTGTAAGAGGGGAGGGAGGGAAGTAGAATGCTGGCCAGCTGGCAGGTGTCATAGGAGGGGGCATCTATTTCAACGTCGTTGGCGATTAGAAAATTTATATCGAATTGAATATTGTGACCGATAATGGGATACCCGCCTATGAACTCTTTAACTTCTTTAATTTTATCTTCAAAAGGGCCTTTGTCTTTAAGCTGTTTATCTTTGATGCCGGTTATGTGGGTAATGATCTCCGGTAAAGAAAAACCGGGATTGCACAGAAACTGCAAGGTCTCTTGATTGCCTTGGAGATCAAATTTGATTGCCCCGAATTCAATGATTTTATCTTTGGTCGGATCAAAGCCGGTGGTTTCCAGATCGAGCGATACAAACATGTTTGTATCCTAGCCTAATGGATTTTTATTGCAATTATTTTCTGTTGCCAATCCTTGTACGACGCTAGGAATTAAAACATAAGCCCTAGGTCTGTCCACTATATATTTTTGACTTTTCCGTAGGATCGGTTATAGTTGTATGATTTTCAAAAATAAATTGAAGATCAACGCCCTAGAAAAGCACCTTGAAAATTAAAAACAAAAATAAAAAAGCACCCTCGTGGTGACTGGTGAGGGGAGCAAGTATTTGTTCAAGTGGGTTACAAGTACTTGTGCCTCTCCCGGTCCTTGCTAAGGTGATGGTGAAATCGAAAGATTTTGCCGGAGATGTCCAGACAGATCTGGGCACGGTCCTGCCCCTCTCCCCGACTTCGGTTGGCGTGATAGGGGATTACAGGCGGCCGGTGGTGCGGCTGAAAACAACACCAAAATCTTGGCTGGATGTCAAAACAAAAACAAAAGCTATTAGCATAGCAAATTGCTAACATCGCTTTTTCACCCCCGTCTCTATAGGCGGGGTTTTTTTGTGTCTATAACATCTTCGCGAACTTGTCAAAGAAGTGCAGGGTGTCGGTGGGGCCGGGAGTGGCCTCGGGGTGGAATTGGCAGGAGAAGAAGGGGAGTGTTTTGTGTTTGATTCCTTCTACTGTTTGATCGTTGGCATTTCTAAGCCAGACCTTCCAGCCTGCTTTTAAGCTTTTCTCGTCAATGGCAAAGCCATGATTTTGGCTGGTGATGTAGCAGTGGCCGGTCTCTTCATCGATACATGGTTGATTTTGGGAGCGGTGGCCGAATTTGAGCTTGTAGGTTTTGGCGCCGGAGGCCAGAGCCATGATTTGAGTGCCGAGGCAGATGCCGAAAATCGGTTTTTTCAGGGCCATAGCTTTTTTAACAATTTCATGAAGTTCGGTAAGCATAGAAGGATCGCCGGGGCCGTTGGACATAAAGATGCCGTCGATCTTTTTAATACCTAACTCTTTCATATTGGCGATGAAATCATAGTTCCAGGGAACGCGCACTACTGTCAGATTTCTCTTAAGTAGATTGCGGATGATGTTATTTTTCATACCGCAGTCGATACAGATAACGGTTTTGGGTCCTTGTTTGTAGATTTTTGGTTTTTTGATAGATACTTGCGCCACCAGATTATCGAGATCGGGGTTGTAGTAATCAATATCTTCGCTGTCTTCAACTACAATTTTACCAAGCATGGTTCCATGTTCACGGATTTTTTGGGTGAGTTTACGGGTGTCGATGCCGGTGATTGCAGGTACGTTGTTGTCTTTGAGCCATTTGCTTAAACTCTTGTTGGCGTCCCAGTGGCTGAAGTTTTCTGAATATTCGGAGACAATCAAGCCTTTGATGTGAATTTTGTCGCTCTCAAAGCGTTTTTTGATTTTATGCTCGTCGATACAATCGCCGCCGATACCGTAGTTACCGATTAGCGGGTAGGTGAAAGTCAGAATCTGTCCGGTGTAGGAGGGATCTGTGAGCGCTTCCGGATAGCCGACCATGGAAGTATTAAAAACAACTTCTCCCGCAGATGAAGTCTCTGCTCCAAAACTCTTGCCGGAAAATTTGGTACCGTCCTTGAGGACGAGGGTTGCTGTTTTCATTTGGCGCTATTCTATTATAGGAATACTGGAAAAGAAAGTGTTTTATTAAACTTTACATAATTTAAATCTTGTTTACAATTGGGACAGTTAAAAACACGAAAATGAATTTTAAAGGGAATCATCTAGTCTCCACCGAACAATTTGACAGGGAGAGCTTGTTTCTGCTGTTCGAAGAGGCGGAAAAGATGCAAAAAGTATTGAGTGAAGGAGGTACGGATTTGTTGAAACACAAGGTGATGGCCACGCTTTTTTTTGAACCGTCGACTCGTACTCGGTTCAGCTTTGAAACGGCGATGTTGCGCTTGGGTGGAAAGGTGATTACCAATGCCGATATGTTGAGCACTTCTTCAGTTACCAAATTGGAAAGTCTTTATGATACCGGAAAAACCATTTCGCAAATGGCTGATGTTATTGTGATGAGACATCCGGAGGTTGGAAGTGTCGAAGAGTTGGCTAATGGCAGCGACGTGCCGGTTTTGAATGCCGGCGAGGGAGCACATCGTCATCCGACTCAGGGACTATTGGATGTTTATACGATCTGGAAATGTTTTAACGGGTTGGATGATCTTACGATCGGTCTGATTGGAGATTTAAAAAACAGTCGTGTACAGCACTCGCAGATTGGCCTGCTTAAACACTTCGATTGTAAGTTTATTTTTGTGGCGCCGGAGGGGTTGGAGATGCCGGAAAAGGTGGTTGAGCACTTGAAAGATGCCGGAGATAAGGTGACGGTTACAACCAATATGGAAGAGGTTTTGCCGGAGATGGACGTTATCAGCATGAGCCGCATTCAGAAGGAGCGCTTTGCTGATCCCGAGGAGTATCAAAGGTATCGAGGAGCTTATGTTTTAGATGCGAAGCTGATGGGAAGCGCCAAAAATGACGCGATTGTTATTCACCCTCTGCCTAGAGTGGATGAAATTGCTGTAGAGGTGGATAGTGATCCTCGCGCCAAATATTTTGAACAGATTCGCAATGGGTTGGCGATTAGAATGGCACTTTTGAAATTAATTCTAGCCTAATGACCAAGATTGTTTTGAAAAACGGGGAGGTTGCAAGTTCGGCCGGACTTAGAAAGGCCGATGTATTGTTTGAGAATGGCAAGATTTTGGAGGTGGGAGAAAATTTGAAGGGAGATAAAGAATATGATTGTACCGGTAAGCTGATTTTGCCGGGGGCGATTGATGTGCACGTGCACTTTAGGGAGCCCGGGCAGTCTTACAAGGAAGATTGGGAATGCGGTTCAGGTGCTGCTGCGGCAGGGGGAGTTACAACGGTTTTCGATATGCCAAATAACCAGCCACCTATTATTTCAGTTCAAACTTTGGAGGAGAAACGCACTTTGATTAAAGGGCGCAGTCATGTTAATTATGGCATTTATATGGGGTTTAACGGCGAGAACGCCGGAGAGATAAATAAAGCGGAGAATATTCCTGGCGTAAAGATTTACTGCGCTCACTCTACAGGCAATATGGGAGTTGGTCCCGACTATTTGGAAGATGCTTTTACCAAGATTAATCGCGATAAGTTGCTGCTTTTTCATTCGGAGGATGAAGCTTGTATCGCTGAACATAAAACCGAAGTTTTGGCTCGCTATGTTGGCCGGGATGTGAATCCCGCGGCGCATACCGAAATTCGTCACAGCGATTGTGCTTTGATGATGACCAAGAAACTTTGCGAATTGGCTAAAAAACATGAGAGAAAAATTCATGTTTGTCATGTTTCGACCGAGGCGGAGGTGGATTTGATCAATGAGTATAAGGAGTTTGTGACTTGTGAAGTTGCTCCGCATCATTTGACACTTTCCGAAGATGATTATGAATATTTGGGAAACTTTGTAAAAATGAATCCGCCGGTGCGTGGACGCTTTGATGTTTTCGGTCTTTGGAAGTGCGTGAAGGCGGGGATGGTGGATATCATCGCTACCGATCATGCTCCGCATACGGTGGAGGAGAAGGAACAGGAATATGGTGAGGCACCTTCCGGAGTGCCGGGTGTGGAGATGATGGTACCGATTTTGCTTAACGCGGTTAACAATGAAGGAATGACAATTGCGGAGGTAGTGAAGCTTTGTTGTGAGGGACCGGCTGAGATTTTTCAGATTCCGGGAAAAGGGAAAGTTGAGGTGGGTTTTGATGCCGATTTGATGGTTGTGGATATGGATCTGGAGAAGGAGCTAAAAGATGAAGATGTGTTTACCAAATGTGGCTGGTCGCCATATTCGGGAAGTGTTTTTAAAGGTTGGCCGATTAGGACTTTTGTGGCTGGAGAATTGGTTTTTGAAGAGGGAAA
>CAYLHX010000027.1:0-15149 GCA_964383675.1 uncultured Candidatus Peribacteria bacterium
CTCCTTTCTACAAAAACGACCTCCTCATAATCTTTATTTTATTCCTGGAGCTAGCCCACGTAGGCAATAAGCCGTTAGACAGCCTTAAGTCCGGAAACTAAATCCATTAACACCGAATAAGGATCTTCCGCTTTGGTGACCGCAGAGGCCAAAAGTACTCCCACCGCTCCCAATGACAAGGCAATTTTCACATCATCGGCATCATTCACTCCGGCTCCCACCAAAAGTTCGCCCTCACGCACCATTTTTGCACTCCTTTCAATAATCTCCGGACTGCCTTTGGAAACCGAAATATCCCCACCGATAAGTTCCGGCGGCTCGACGGCAATCAGATCCGGACGATACTGCGAAACCTTCTCGGCCTGTTCCGGCGTGTCAGCGCAAACTACAGTAAATAATCCCGCCTCACGAGCCCTCTCAATCGACCTCTCCAAAACTCCATCTTCCAATTTAAACTCCGCATGATTAAGCAAGGTTCCATACGCCCCAGCCTCCTTCACCAAATCCGGCAAAACACGCCCGGTATTACTGCCATAGCCCACAGGATCAATATGTTGAGCAAAAACCGGAATTTCAACGGCCTCTACCACAGCCCTTAGATCAAGAGCATTTACCGCCACCGCTATCGACGCACCGGTTTCTTTGGCCACCTGTTCATGAATTTTCGCCAGCTTCACCGCACTCTCCCCTGTGGCCTGTTCATAAACCTTGAAGTTCACAATGATTATCGGTAGGTCCATATTTTTTGATTTTTAAGAGCTTAAATTAACACAAGCAATATACCTTAAAACCCTTCCCGAAATAAATTGACGCACCGCACTAAATTTGATATAATAACATGAATATTCAAAATAAAAACAAAACAAAATGAGCGCTCAAAAATTTCTTTTCCTACTTGGAAAAATACAAAAACTACCTCACTCTTTTGGCAAAGAAAAGAGGTTTATTTATTTTTCCGGACCCGGTGAAGCACCGAGTGGTGACGAAAAACCACCTGCTCCAGAAAGACCTCCTTCGGCAATTGAAGATGACAGAGAAAGGGAAAAAGCTGGTGCGAAAGATTCCAGAGATGCTGAAACCGAAGAAATCAAAAGAGACACCCTGGATGTTGCCCCCATTGATATCGACTTTATGAAGCTCAAGGATGGCACAAAAGAGAGTCAAGAAATCTTTGATCGCTACATCGAAAAAGCTGAAGATCTATCAGCCATCTACATTCAACACCTGATCGAATTCGCGGAAAAAAGTGAAAAAAAAGAAGCAAATTTTGAAGAAATCATTGATCTTATAGACGATAGAAAGATCACAGCTGGAGATCTTACTGAAAAATCAAAAAAAATTCTCATCGACTATTTCAAAGATGATGAGGACAATTTAGAGCTAATCATTGAAACTGCACTATCAGGAAATGGGGTACTTTCCACAACCGAACTCTTACGAGCCTGTGACGGCAAAAAAGCATTAGTGGAAAAAATATTTGATTATGTAAAGACTCAAGAATACAGAAAGATGTTACCAGATGATGCATATGCTGTTCTTCTAAATAATCTCAATGATAGCAATAGAAAAGAAACTATTACCTTTATTTCAGAAACAAATAAGGTTTCCCTTCTCAAACATCCTAACCTAAAAAATTCCGACAAACGCTTCCTGTTTAATGAGCTATTTAACGAGAAAGCCGGTGACTTAAGCAAAATATCTTCAGCAAATCTAGAGACATTAATCCAGTTTGCATTTTCAAATGATGAAAATAAAACAAGCCAAGAAGCAATTACCACAAACCTCAAAGCAAAGGGCAGTGAAAAAGTGATAAAAGAACTTTCAACCATTAGCGCTGTCACACTTATTAAAGAGTCCAAGGATGAACAGTTAATTGAAGCAATCATAACTGCCCTTGGGGAAAGCACCAGAAAAGAAATCCTAGCAAATCAGTTGGTGGATAACGAAACACTAAAAAAACTTTGGGAACATTCAACAGAAAAAGACTCAATGCCAGAACCAAAATCTTTGAGAGAAAAAAGAGCAGAAAAAGCAAAAGAAAAAAGCAAAGACTTTGTTGAAACAAACACCTCTGCAGAAGCAAAATTACAGACAGCCGGGTTTGAAATCAAAAGATATAAAAAAGGCGCCAGTGTAACCTTCCATATTCCGGAAGGCGGTCCCCTGAGAAGCTTTAGATATACCAGCAAATTTAAGAAAAAAATTGAAAGCTGCAAGTCAGAATTGGAGGTCAAGCTTGCTTGTTATGAACACTTACTTGGAATCATCACCAAAGATAAAAGTATCAATACCAATAGGTGGAAAATCGATGGTTTCAGAGAGTCAAATGCAGCCATGGTACAAGAAATCGCGCGCCTGGAAGCATTGATTAGCGCACGAGAAAAGGGGGATGAAATATCAGATGACGACATCGCAAGAATTAACGAAAAGGCCACACAAGATTTAACGGCAGCGGTGATTGGCAGTGAAAAAATCACAGCAGATGGAACAAAAACTACCGGAGAAATTTATGATGACTTAAGTGAAAAATGGAAAGGAACAAAAAAAGCGCCTTTCACCAAAGAAGAATTTGTTACAGCAAACGGAGGAGCAGATGCTAAACCTGAGGGTGCGGTTATCATGCCTTTTAAGGGGTTCAGAGCAATTGAAGCCTCCGGGCCATCAGAAAAAACCAAAGAATATAGCGATATTAAAGAGCTCAGCATGTCAGAAGTTCTGCTAGATAAAGATTCGGACCAACTATTTGTTGTAGAAAATGGAATTGTATACCAGATCAATACAAAATACGGAAATCTAGTAAAGGTAGATAAAACCAGCAAAGACACTGAATCGTTTGCCAGAGTGGGAATCATCACAGCTGGGGGGAGTTTCTCACTGATTGACACAACCATAGATTCTAAATCCACCAAAGAATTACACGAAAACTTCAGAAGCAAACAAGAAGAATTCAAACTCTCAACTCCTGAGAAGTTAAGGTTACGAAGATTTGGATTAGTACATGAAGTATTACATCAAACAGAAGAACTTGCCTCAGAAATAGGTAAAGAAATTGGCAGAACAATCACAATCCCTCACGAAGCTACTAGTAAAACACTCAGTCCATACTCCACTCAACATCTCATATCTGTTGATGGAGAAAAAACATATTATGTCTTGGAAATAGTTGCCAAAGAGAATCTAAAATCTGAAGACAAATTCGATATTGAAGTTGCTATCAAAAAATCCGGCGACCAATCTGTAAAGACAGAGAAATGGGATTCTGGAAAAATCAAAAGAGGGCTAAAAGAAGCTGTAGGACAAATACCAGACCAGAGGCCAGTAGAAAATCCAGAAGCAGTTGTTAAAAAACTTGAAGAAAATGGACTAGTTCTAAGTGCAACAGAAAAATCATCCTTAGACAAACTTACAAAACACCAATTTGCGACACTTGAAAAAGCGGCGTTAGACATCAAGTACGCATTTGAAAAAGCTGACAATGCTTACGCAATTATCAACGTTCTCACTCAACATGGTCGTGAACTTGACAAAGTTTTGTCAACCTTTGACAAGGAAGATAAAAAATTTATTTCACTCTTTAATGTTAAATTCAAATTTATCAGCTCAGATACAGAATTACAGTGGCTACATGACGAAGAAGAAAATAACGGCTTTGGCAAAGAAGACGAGTTAATTAAAACAATATTAAAAATTAAGGAACAACAACTTTCGCCTGAAGAGTATGAAAAATTTGCTGAAACAACCACTTCAAGAAACATAGAGACAAGTCGCGCAAGAGCCCGTGAAGCCAAAATCACAGATACAGATTACATCTTAAAATATAGAGAGTTAACCACTAAGGCACATCAACTTAACGAAAAAATTGGTGATATGGACGGAGATGACATGGAAAAATATTGGAAACAATTCACAGGACATCGCCGAGTTGAACAAGTAATGATGAAATACCCTTTCAACATAAAACAAGAACAAGTAAGAAACATAGCCACCACTATGATTTGTGGTGATGGGGGTTTAGACCTCAACAGCAGAATCTACTTTGAAGACATATTTGATGATATGGGTGGCTTCCCCGCCTTCCAGGCAAAACATAAAGATCTTCTCTCAAGCGACCTCCTAAAAGATGGCGATGATTTTGCAGACTACTTCCACGAACTCATGACCAAACCAGGTGGGCCAACCCCGAAAGAACAAAAGCAACTCGAAGCAATGTACACCGATATAATCGTACCTTGTTTAGAACTTTTAGAGGCCATCTCCCAAATGAAGTTCCCTGAGGGTGGAATAAAAACAGAATTAAGTGATGATGAAAGACTACACAAAGGATTGGCCGAAGGACAAGATCAAACAATTAATGGCCTTAAATCTCTTTTCAACTATTCCGAAAAACCGGCAGGCGGATGGGATAAATTTTTAGCCTGGGCTGCAGGTCATGACAGCGAAATCACAATGTCTACAGCCAACGGAAAAATATTCCAGCTTGATGAAGGAATGTTTATGCGTTATTACAATCCGGCATCTGCACTGGACGCCTTTATCAATACTCCAACTCTATACACGCTCAACGAACAAGGAGAAAAAGTGTTAATTCCTGAAAAAGTTGTGGCTGAAGTTAACCGTATAATGAAAATCGGTTATGTTCAGCTGGTCTTGCAAGCAACTTTGAGAACAGGAAAAACCAGTGATGAAATTCAAAAAGATCCTCAATATGGTTTACAAGAAAAAGATTTTCAAATAAGCAAAGTCGAAGATCTAGCACAAATTGGGGAAAAACAATTCATAGCTTTCCAATTTGGTTTCGTCAATGAAAAAATAACAAAATTTGAAAAGAAAATCAGTGAAACAGCGGAGACACTTGGAGAAGAAGCTCCACCGGCCGTAAAAGCAATCATAGAAAAATTAAAAGGAAAAGTACCTCAGAAACAGCTGGATATAATTCAAGCAAGATTAATAGGAGTTGGTTATATGCATTTCCACAACTCTGGTGACGGCTACGAAGTTGCCGGATTTGGTTTGGGAACCGGAATTCCTATTGAAGACGGTTATACCTTGACAATAGGTGCCGGCGCCAATTTTAAAGGCGAACCTCCAGTACTTGTAGGTATCGGTCTAGACATCGAGGTCTACAAAGATGGAACAAGCGTAATAGGCGTACAACCTCAAATATCAATCTTAGGACCATCGGTCATGCTTCATGGAACACATGAGATTGGCAAAGGCGTAGAATTTGGCTGGTCATTCGGACTAGGCTTATCTTGGGCTGATATGATGAGCGCCGGGGTAGGAGCAGGATTAAGCCTATCTTGGGGTAAAGCAATGCTATACGCCCAAAAAGAAAATCTTACAAAAGACGCTTTTGAGAAATCAGGACTTGGTAAAGAAGTTTGGGAAAGTTGGCATACTTTACCAAAGTACGGCACTACAGAAAATCCTGGAAAATGGGAATTAATTCAAAAACATCCTCGCTTCGCCGAGTTAAGTACGTTAATGGAAAAATACCCAGAATATCTGGACAAAGATATGCTACTAACCGGAATCACAACCTACATGAAAGATGTAGAAGCCACTGAAATTTATGACAAAATGTGGGCACTACCTCTTCCAACCGGCATCAGTGTTGGAACTGCTGCAGTCTTTACCGGCTTAGCCGTTGGTGGTCCAGCAGGACTACTGGTAGCATTCATAGGCGGTTTAAAGTGGCCTCTAGGCACGGTAACAGTATTCATTCCTCATCCAAGAGAAGAGGCTAAAATTCTAAGTCAGATCTCCAATGCTGCAATTGAAGCCAAAGTAAAACAGATCTTCGCCGACATGAAAGAAGGTAAGGTTGAGATGACCTTTCAAGAAAAAACTCCAGACATATACTATCGTCCTGGTAGTGGGCTTGGAAAAGGTATTAGAATTGAAAATCATGAGATTGATCTTTCAGGACTTGAAACCGGCATTGAATCATACAATAAAGGTCTAAAAGAGGCCGAAGTACACCTTTCCAGAAATCCAAAAAACAATTCCGTTGAGCTACATGTGGACAACGACGACGACAAAGATGTTGAAATCCACATCGATCCTGTTTTAAAACAACTGGGATTAGTGGTTGACGATAACAATGGAAGAATATTTATTGAGGGAAACATTGATGATCTCATTATCAGTCGTGAAAGATTCGAATTCCCAAGAAAACTGGCTGAAGGACAAGCAAGTATCAGAGATGTGATTACCATAAGACAAGCGCGGTCTCTAAAAGGAAAACGTGATCGAATATGGATTAGTGAAAACGAAGGAGCCTTTCTAGAAAAAGTATTGGGCAGCGGCAGTAAGTATGAATGGCAGCCTGGTGCGAATATGGAAGCCGGTCAGGCCAACATCATTCGTGCAAAGGGCTACTCTGAAGGACAAATTGAGCCATCTGTTGCCGAAACCATCTCAAAATTAAAAGAAAGTAATCCAGACCTTTCCGACAGAATCGATTCAACCGTTACAGAAAAATGGACGGGGCAAATTAAAGACATGAGAGGTGTTCTTGGTACAAAAATAGAAACTGAATATCAAAAAGAACGCACTATGAACGATGCTGAGTTGACCGCTAAATTTGACACCCTGTACAAGGATAAGGCTTTCTACAGCGAATTCGTAAAAGATACAAATTTAGGAAATCCCGACAACATAGCCAAGTTAATTCAGGAACACGGAAAAAAACATGGATTAGAAAGTATTTCCGCTAAAGAACTGAACATGGCTGTAAGCTTCATGTTAAACGAGTGGTTCACTACCTTATACAAGGGGAACCTAGAAAAAGATTTAGGTGACGCAGAAAAACGTATAATTAACAAAAAATTAGTCGTTAGGTTGAAACAAGTTCGCGACTACACAGCCAAAAAATATAAAGCTGAGTTTACGGCCGTGAAATCAAAACATCCAGAATTGATTGAAAGTTCTGCAGAGGAGATGGTTAACACCATGATGCAAGATATATATGGAGACCTATTAACCCTTCTTACCAAAGAACCTCCGATTGATTTCCGAAAAGTAATGAAAGTCGGAGATTCGCTCAAAGCCGGTGATGTGCTTGTTTCGGGAACCAGAGCTAAAAAAGGAGGAAAAACGGTTAGAGAACTTGGCAGTACGGTAAATTACGAAGAGCTTCCAAAAGATAGCAAGCTGGCTCATGCTTTCGGTTTCTTAGCCTTGAACGTGGAAAATCCACAAGAATTCCTAAAAACTCATGGTTTGGAAAGTTTTGAAATCGGAAAAGAATATAAACTTACCGATCCCGGCATCAAAGGCGATATTGCAAAGGCACTACTAGAAATTGCCAGCCCAATACCAGAAGAAGATATTGAGTTACTCAAAACTCCATTGGCTCTAAAAATTCTTGGCCTAGGAGCTTATCGTTTAATGGTTGAAGCCAAAGACAGCTCTATTGATGGCAAAGAAGAGCAGTACATCGCCATGACAGAGATAGCCAAAAACCCGACAAAAATTAGTGAATTCCCAGATGCGATGAAGAGATTCAGAGAATTGATCAAACGCATCAGGCAATCTCAATTGGAAGGAAAACCTTTCACAATCGAAACAACAAAAGGACTAACGGTGGTTTTAGATATGACCAATACCAAAATCGAGACTGGTGCTTATACGAAATGTGGTAATCCAAGTTACTCATTAAGAGAACAGGGTACAATCAAAGTTCTCAAACCACATAAAGTAACTTCAGCGCTAGATGTGACTCACGAGGTAATGGACGTTGAACTATCTAAGAGACTTGTTGAATTCAGTCTATTCGCCGGCTTCAGCAGTTCAGCGCCGGAAAGAAGAAGAGAAGAACCGGAACCAGCACACGAAGGAGGTGTCGAAGGTGGCACACCTACAGCCGATGACACCACGGCACCACCAAGCGTAGGAGATGATCTACAGGGTAGTGGCAGTTTAGGAGGTAATTAAAACAAAAAGTAAAAATAAAAAAATAATAAAACAAAAAATGAAAAACAAAATAATTACAACATTAACAGCCCTAGTTCTCACATTGGTCGGATCAACAGCAGCCACAAGTGCCAATCATGTAGATCTTTCAATTGACGCCTTTAAAGATTGTCTGGAAATTTCACAGTATTTTGACCCAGATCTTCCAGGTAATCAACAACCAATTTCGGGCAATACTCAATATTGCGACGATCTCAATCATCATGAAGCTTTCCCGGGTCCACTAAAACAAAGTGCCTTAAAACCTGAAAATTTTCCGGAACCAAACAAGAACTCAAAACAACCAATGACCCTACATGGTCATAATTACTTTCACATATCTGAAGACGAAGTGAAAACAATTAATGGAATACAATACGCTGTTTTTCATCAAGTTTTAGTAGACGCTTTTGAAATTCAACTAGAGGATGATTTTATGGATTTGGTTGATGAGGGAACTATCAGCTTGAACTCTGTAATCTGTAGTGCCCTAGCAGACAACAATAATTGTAACGGTAATGGTAGCAAAGGACTTAGTAATTCAGGCAAGCAAATCCAATATAACGTTACCTTTGACAAACAAAATGGAACTATCAAATGGACTTATCCCGGCTCACCAACATATAGCAAACCTCAAATTCTACCAATAGGTTCAGAGCTACTTGGAGACAATGCCGATAATATTTATGCTGCAGCCCTAGGTGAAAAAATTAAATTCTCCACAACGCTAGATGACGACCCCATGTGGAGCGCAACCACCACATCCAGAATCAAAATTCAGGAATGGGAAGCTAAAATACCTTTAAGCGAAAAAACCGGTAACTGGGAAGACAAGTTGGAGTGGGAATCCACAGGAGACTTTTTCTGGTTCCCAATAGGTACAGTGACAACCGTTTGGCAACAACCCGAAGAACCTCCGAAGATCCCCCTCTGTAAAGATTTCGAAATCACTCAACATGCAGATTCCACTATTGGAGGCAAAACCGCACACCAACTTTCCGCGGACTTCGACTTGGAAAATGTAATTTTCCTGGATGAAGAAATACTAATCAAATGGACATCCGATGACCCCAACGCAAAATTTTACAAACAAGACAAAACAACATTGATCGGGACAGGAAGCGCAACTTCCTCAAAAAATGAAAAGATCTTTTACGTAAGCAACGCGGAGGTCAATGCCACCATCGTTAATTATCCCCAAGGACTCAACGTTTCACAGTGTTCACAACCGCTAACCTTCCCACCGGAAGATTGTGAACTTATCAAGATCGATCATCCGAAAGTAATTTACGATGATACGGTTTCTTGGTTTAGAGCAAAATCGTTCGATGAGTCCGGAAACCAATTTTCAGGTAAAATAAAATACTCAGTAAAAGAAGGACACGGCTACTTCCTTATCAACAAACCAAATCAGCCCGGAGCCAATCCTTCACCTATGATTTATGAGACAGTGAACATAAACCTGCCAATTGGAGCTATCGACTTAACCGAACTACAAAAAGTACCCGGAAGTATTCTCTTAGATGCCGAAATCGGACCGATCTCCGATTTTGTAATCGACAATCTTTTCGTTGAAAATACTCAAAACGACTATGCTTGGGGATTTGACTATAGCGACAATTCCGATTTTTTCAACATCCCATCAGATGACGGAGACCAGGCCGCAGCCAACTACGGCATGGCCAATATTCTCGGAACAGACATTCTGGATCCAGACTTATTGAATCCCGGGATCGGCGACATTCCTACAGCAGCCGACCTAATCGGTGAGATGCCGATACTTGAAACTTATGCCGACCTAAGTCCCTTCCTCTTCCCTACCACTATTACAGTTGACGCTGGAACAAAGGTTTATTTCGTAGCCACAAAACCCGGGGAAGATGTGATCACAGTGGACACTTTAGACACCGACAACCCCGATTGTGAACGAAAATTCTCAATCGAACCTTATAATATTTGTAAACAACTAAAGGTAAATTATCAAAATCCAATCTTCGAAAAGAGACTTTCCGAATTCAATGCCAAAGGTTTAAACACCGTTGGCAAAGACTTTAATGGTAAGATCACTTACACAGTCGACGAAGGATACGGAACTTTTTACACCTTCAAACCCCAGGGACTACAAGCCAACGAATCTCCATTTGTGATTGAATTCGACGCTACGCAACCAATCAATGTAGAAGGTCAAGCCTTCTGTAGTGATGAAACAGTGCCTGGCGGTAACGGTGGAGATACACCAGATAAACCAGAAGATGCTGAAGAGCAAGGACCATGGGGCTGGAAATTAGCACCAAACGTCGACGATACAATCGCTTTCATCAATGGCTCTGGAGCATACAATGAAGCACAAGCTGTCAAAACTATTGCCGCAAATAATCAAGGATTCTACGTATTCTACCGTGGCGATCAATCCCCAAGTGGCAACTGGAGCTACAAAAAAGCAACCACAGAAGAAGACACCTACAACTTCTTAAATAGAATCGGAGCATATACCGGTGATCCAAAAGCCAACGTAGACATCGCCTATAGAAACGGTTCAAACTATATTTTCTACAGTGGAACAGATAAAAATGCCGACTGGGGTTGGAAAAAGTCCACCAGCACCACAGACATGAAAAAATATTTAGGTGGTGAGAATCCATATAGCAAGGGCGTACCTGCCACTCTTGGTGGCGATTCCAGTAACGCTATCTACGCTTTTTACCGAGCTGACAAAACCACAAATTATTCTTGGGGCTGGAAAGTGGCCTATTCAATTGAAGATGCCCATAAATTCTTAAACGGCTTGGGCGGTTATACCAACAATCCAGTAGCGGATGCGGAAATCTTTGCAATCGATTCTGAAACATTCTACATATACTACACTACCGGAAGCAAAAACAGTGTCCTAACACCAAACCTACCAACAGGACAAATCGACTTAATTCCAAAAGTACCAGGAATATCAATTGTTACAGGTAATAAACCTATCGGAGAATCTATTTTAGACATAGCCGGTGGCAATACCATCAATGTAATTGAAACTCTACCCGAGTACTGGCTGGTACCGGAATGGGTGGAAACAGGATTAATTCCAGACGATAATCCGCCAGATCCGAACCCTATTGAAAGCAATATCATCTTCGAAGGCAATTACGGTACCCAATTCTCTACTCCAATTTTTGACGCAGAAAATTTCTCAATTTACGAAAATTACGGTACTGAAACCGGCATACCTAAAACAGGCACCGGAGGTTCCTTCGATCCTACAGGTTTACAAGGCTTCAACTTGAACCCAAAACACCTACAAGCCCTAAGCATCCTAGATCTAAACCCGGGCATACTGGATAAACAAGCAATTGCGCCAGATTTGATCGACATAGATATCACTAAAGACGCCTGGCTTGGTCAAGATGATTTCCTCGGCAATCTCGCTAATCTCGGCGTCCAAATGGGCAACAGCATTACCGTAAATCCCGGTCAGAAAGTTTATTTCTGGGCCAAGAAACCCGGTGATGATGTGATTCATGTCAAGGCTAATTGTACTACGGAAAAGAACTGTGAAAGAGATTTCGACATCACTCCGCTACCACAAAAAGAGTGTAAAGCGGCCAGCTTCTTTGCGGCTGACTACGAAAGCGGAAAAGCCTTAACTTGTTTGGATAACGGCGTACAGAAATTTGCCATTAGCTTCTATGAAGATGCAGCAAAAACCAAGCCAATCGATCCACAACTAGTAAAAGTGAAGTGGAGTTCCACCGATCCTAGAGGAAAGTTCTATGAAATTCCGGAATATCTTGGCGCGGTAAATCCAGCACTACTTGGCCATAACAGCCCATACACCGGTTCATCAACCGTAATTTATGTGGGGGGTGGACAAGTAACTTCCGTGTTGGCCGAAATCTCCGGCAAACCTTACAGTGAAAATATCTGTAAAGCTCAAATCGAACCTTGTGTTAACGATTGTGCCGATCTTGGTCTAACCAGCACACCGGGAGCACCTCTGAAAATCGGTCAGGACGCGGAGCTAAATCTCAATCCAAAAGATCTTAAAGGCAATCCGTTACCCACCAGTACCAAGGTAAAATGGAGCACTGACACCGGCGGAACTTTCACTTACAGTGTCAACAACGCCAACAAAGTTTCACAAAACGGACTGTTGAATCTTACAACCGGAGAAATTCCAGTTAAGTTTACCGGTTCCACTAAGGCCGGAAATATTACAGTTGAGCTGAGTGATCCAAACGATCCCCTCTACTCTCCACTTTGTAAATCAACCATTCCTGTTGTACCGGAAGTAACGGTCTGTAAAGATCTAACTGTAACGGCAAACGGCAGCACGTTGGTAAATCTAAAACCATCAACCATTTATGATCTTGCTGCAGACGCCAGTTACACCAACCCGCCAACTGCCGAAACTGTAGCTTACAGCAGTAATCAGGGTGTCTTTGTAACTTACACCGCCGCCACCAAATCACCACTAAAAGCATTGATGGATCAGACAGTTGTCGGCAAGATTGATTCAACTTTCGATCTAACAAATAATCCAATACTCCTAAAAACAGTAACCGTTCCCGACGGGCAAGGAGTATTCTTCATCACTTTCAACGATGCCACCGGCAATGAAGCATTGACCGTACAGGCCACCGGACGAAGTGAGGCTCAGTGTATCAAAAAATTCCCTGTAGTTCTGGATGATCAAATTTGTAAAAGCATTAAAGTTGACTACTTCCCTACTCCGTTTAAATCAAATCAACAAACTGTCATCACAGTTAGCGAAGGTGATTTTGGAAACTTCAACGGCAAATTCAGATTCTCAACCAGTCCGGCAGATAAAGGGAAATTCCATCTGCCAGGAAAAGAAAGTGAAGGAGCAAATCCAAAAGAATTTACAATCGCCGAAGCTGCGAGTGGCATAGTTTACACCGGCAGCTCCGATGATGACGTTAATTTAACAATTGAGGCCGTAGGTCCAAACAGCGGAACAAACTGTAAATACCTGCTAACCTCGAAACCGGAACAACTAAAATGTGAAGATTTGAATATCACTGATGTTGATCTTGTTGATGAAGATGATGACGAACTCGAATACAAAGTCAAAATAGACGTGGATACCGATCCCGCGGGCTTCGCCAATCAGTTGAAGTTCAAATGGGAAGTACTTGAGGGCGATGCCAGCTTTGACACCTCAATTACCGACTCCGACGACAACAATCCCAAGATCAACAACTTCACCGCCGATGCCGAAGATGGCGAACTTGAAGATGATATCAGAATCAAAGTTTCCGCAGTCGGTTACGAAAACGTTTGTAGTGACACCTACAAATTAGACAGTGATGAAGAAGATGATGATGAGGAAAAACCGGAGATCGAAAAGAAGGTCTTTGATGTGAAGAAGGGTAAATGGACCGACACCATCAATGTGGCCGGCAAAAAACAAAACGAGTGGCAAGTGGCCGATCAAAAATACATTACCTATCTGGCAATCTTCCAGGGAGGAACTTCAAAATCCGTAAAGATTAAAGAAAACTCCTTCGAGAATGGAGCAATCAAATCCGATCTTTACAAGGGCGAACTGGTTTACCAAGGCATGGTGATCGGTTACTCCCAAAATGGCAAAGAATACGTAATGTACCAGAGTAGCGGCTTCGATGAAAACCGCTATGACGATGAAGACCTAGATGGTGAAGCAATCAGCGACTTTGAAGATTACGACGAAGACGAAGATGACCTGGAAGAAGAATACTCTTGTGACGAGGCCGGTTCAAACGATTTCTGTATCGAAGATTATGAAGATATTGATGACAATTTCAGTGAGGGAGAATTCATTGAATTCAAAAATCTCAAAGAAGACACTCAAATTTTCATTGTCTATCAGGTACAAAACAATACTGTAATTAATCCGCAAAGCTGTATCGAACTTTATCAAAAGGTTCAGAAGTGTGGTGAGCAGTTTGATAACGAAATCGAATTTGAGGCTTTCGAAGACAACGACTTTGAGGATGAATTTGAAGAGGGCGATGATCAGGCCAGAGTAATTGCCATCTGTCCTTATATCCTAACCCGTGAAGGCGGTGACGTCTTCTTCCACAGCTCAATCGATACCGGTATCGACGTAAGCGCTTGTTATCCGGTTGAAAACTGTGAGGGACCATGTATTACGCCTGAAAAAGACAATGATCAAGACATCTCTAAATCAGGTCAAGGTGATGCTTCCGAAGCTGAACCGCAAGCCATCCTCTTCACCCCAACTCACGATGTTTGTAAACTAAGTAATACCGTAGACTTAAACGACAGCGAAAATCCTTATAAAGATGCCCTAAGCAACTTCTCAAGTTCGGTGTGTGAATTCCGAGCAGATGTTGCCAAGGATTGGAAAGAGAAATATATCAATGAGGCCATTCAACAGAACATAGAAAAAATCGCCAGATTCGATATAATCCCAGGTTCTCAAACACTTTCCAGCATGGACAGTGTAAATGGTCTGCAATCTTCCAACCTTCAAAGCGGTGTCTACGTTATCGACGGCGACCTAACAATTGAAGGATGTACCAATAACAGCTTCGATATCAAGGCGCAGGGAGATATTCCAGCCGCGCAAACATACATCGTACAAGGTGGTGACCTAACCATTAAGTGTAACATCAATTATGTCGATACCAATGTAGATCTAAGCAATCCAAACACTTTGCCTTCCGCCGCCTTCATTGTTGTCAAAGACAGCAACAATCCGGACAAGGGAAATATATACATCGATAACTCAGTAAAACACTTGGATGGTATCTACATGTCCGTAAACGGCAAGATCGCTCCAACCGTTCTAGAGCCGGAATATGAGAACAATCTGGTTATCAACGGTAGTCTTATCGGTAATGTTTACGATCTATTCTTATACCGTCAAGCGATTGGTGACATCTTTAGCGATATCGGCTCAATCGTGATCAGATACGACGAACGCATTCTTCTAAACACCCCTCCGGGACTTGAAGAACTAATCGATGTAAATCAACTAAAAACCGCGACCGGAATTTAAGCGCACAACCCACTGAAAAACCCCGCCAGATTTCTGGCGGGGTTTTTCTTTCCCCAAAGAACTTTTCTGGCTATAATTCAAACCCGAATATTAAAACATCATGTCCGAAACAGCCAAAAAGACAATCTTTCTACTTTACGGAGAAAACAGCTATAGCAGCCATGAAAAGCTGAAATTCTAT
>CAYLHX010000028.1:0-11808 GCA_964383675.1 uncultured Candidatus Peribacteria bacterium
CGTGAGCCTGTTTTAAGCATGGACAAATTTGTACTAAAATCAAAGATGAAGCCCCAGGGAGACCAGCCACAAGCTATTGAGGCGATCGTTAAGGGCATCAAAAACAAAGAACGTTATCAGACGATTCTTGGTGTTACCGGTTCGGGTAAAACCTATACCATGGCCAAGATTGTTGAGGAGTTACAGAGGCCGACGCTGGTTTTGGCCCATAATAAAACCTTGGCGGCTCAGCTTTGCAGCGAGTTTCAAGAATTTTTTCCGGATAACGCGGTGAGCTATTTTGTCTCTTATTACGATTATTATCAGCCGGAAGCTTATTTGCCGGCCACCGACACCTATATTGAAAAAGATGCTTCTATCAATGAGGAGATTGACAAGTTCCGCCACGCGGCGACAGCTAATCTGCTTACCAGAAAAGATGTGCTGATTGTGGCTTCGGTTTCTTGCATCTACGGTCTTGGCTCCGTGGAGGATTATACGGCTTTGGCAAGAGATATTGCGGTTGGTGATATGATTCAGCGCGATAAATTGCTGCGTCAACTGACCGATCTACAATATCAGCGGTCGAACATGGAGTTTAAGAATGGCATGTTCCATGTTTTGGGTGACACGGTGGAGATTTTTCCACCAGATCGTGATACGGTCTTCCGTATTGAATTTTTTGGCGACGAGGTGGAGGCTATTTCCGAAGTGGATAGTTTTACCGGTGAACTTTTGCATCAGTTGGAGAAAATTAAAGTGTTCCCGGCCAAACACGATGTAACCACTGAGGAAAAAGTGAAAAGAGCGGTTGATGGGATAAGAGCGGAGCTGGATGAGCGTTATGACCAACTTAGAAAAATTGGAAAAAATATTGAGGCGGAGCGTCTTAAAACCAAGACCGAGTATGATATAGAAATCTTGTTGGAAACCGGTTACTGCAGCGGTATTGAAAACTATACCCGCTATTTGGGAGGAAAAAATCCCGGTGCTCGTCCCACAACTTTGATGGACTATCTGCCCGATGACTTTATTATGTTTTTGGATGAGTCGCACATGACAGTGCCTCAGATAGGAGGTATGCACAACGGTAATTTTTCCCGCAAACAGACATTGATTGAGCATGGCTTCAGAATGCCATCCGCGCATGATAATCGACCTTTAAGATTTGAGGAGTTTGAAGAATATATGAAAAATACGGTTTTTGTTTCGGCCACACCGGGAAAGTATGAGTACGCGAATACTCCAAAAAAATCTTTTGTGGAGTTGGTTGTTCGTCCTACAGGTCTTGTGGATCCGCATATCTCAGTCCGGCCAAGTAAGGGGCAAATTGAAGACCTGCTTAAAGAAATTAAGAAGAGAACGGATGTGCATGAACGCGTGTTGATTACAACCTTAACAAAGCGCAGTGCTGAGGATTTAACGGAATTTTTGTCTGATGCCGATATTCGGGTGCGTTATTTACATTCGGATATTGATACTATTGAGCGTATAGAGATTTTACGTGATCTGAGACTTGGCAAATTTGATGTTTTGGTGGGTATTAACCTACTACGAGAAGGCTTGGATTTGCCGGAGGTCAGTCTGGTGGCGATTTTGGATGCCGATAAGGAAGGTTTCTTACGCAGCGAGAGTGCTTTGATTCAGACGATTGGTCGTTGTGCGCGTAACGTGAACGGTTTTGTGATTATGTACGCCGATAGGATAACAGCGGCCATGGAGAAGGCCATCGGTGAGACAGACAGACGTCGCGCGAAACAGGTTGAGTATAATGAGAAGCATGGAATTACGCCGGAGACCATTAAGAAGGCGATTCGAGATATTAGCCATTTGGGTGGCGGCAAGAAAGCCAAGAAGGATAGGGATCGTATTGTGGATATATCCAAGATACCGAAAGATGAAATGAAGAGAGTGATTGAATCTCTGGAGGCTAAGATGGATTTGGCCAGTCAGAATTTGGAGTTTGAGAAGGCCGCGGAACTGCGTGATGAGATTGATACTTTACGCGAAGAACACGGTTTATGATAAAGGGTTGGGTAGCTTTTTTCTGATTCTTTCGGGAACGGCGTTGTTTTTGTAGGCGGCCATTAGGGCAACGGTACGGAAGGTTCTTAGCAGATCCATTACGGTTCGTTCATCATCGAAGGTTTCTTCGAGTGTGTTGACTGTTACGGTACTTTCTATAGTCTGTCTGTGTGAAGGTCGTAGGCTGTGCTTTTGGGCTTTGCGGGTAAGTTTTGCACTGCCATCCGTGTTAATGGCAATGGTTCGGCTGATGGTTTCGTCTTTGGCCAGTCTGAACCATTTTCGATCCGTTTGGCTGGTGTTTAGAATTATTTGTGGGGTATCTCCCGTATCTCTATCTTGAATATAGGCGCTTTGTACTGCGTCACCATAAGGCATGCGGTGCAGATTTCTATCTTTTGTTGAAAGGCGAAGTTCACGATCTTGGTTTTTTCCTTTTCCTTCCATTGCCAGCTGAGCACCCTCGCGGTGCATCTCCTGAATTTCCAAAATATCTTCCAGAATTTCACGAGCTTCGGGGCTAAGAGCTTGGAACTTTTCAGCCAAAGCTTTTCTGTTCCAAATCATGTTTAAATCCGTCATGCTGCGATGAAGTTCTCTTACCGTCGGCCATGAATCTTCGGACTCTTCAAAGTTAGAGTCATCGGGATCGTTGTATTCTGTGATTGTCGGTTCCGGGTTCATTTTGGTGAGATATTAAGATAATTAGGCGGTGGCGATGGCAGTTTCTGATCCATCACCAAAGCGAGCTTTTAAATTGCGTGACATGACACCATTTTTTCGAGCAGCTTCCAGTGCTCTTGTACGGAAATCTATTAACAAGTCCAAAACGGACCTGCCATCAAAACTTTCAACGTTTATTTCACCTGATCCGTTTATAGGTAAGTGGTAGACATGCGTTGTGCCTTGCTCTGTGCTTTCATCTCTGCGAGCTGTACGGGTGGTTGTTTCCGGATGAACGTTTAGAGAGGCAGGTTCAATAAGGTCTTCGGTGTTGCCAACGGTGGTACTTACTACCAGTTTTTTGTCGTTGACCGGTAGCCAAGATCCCTTTTTTGCAACCCTTCTAATATTTGCTGTCCCCTCGGGGTGGATGGTTATTTCTTCTTGGTGAACAGTGTCCGTAGCCAGTCCCATCCATTTTGAAGTTGTTGTTTGGGTGGTCAAACGCACACGTGGGTTTGACCGGTCGTGATCTTCAATATTGGCACTTTGTGTGCGATTGTCATAGGGCATGGAATACATCTTTTGGCCTCTATCCAGTGGGCTGTTGCTCCCTTGGTGTAGTGGATTTGCCATGCTTGCCGCTTGTAGTAGTTTGTTAGCGGCTTGGCGATGTTGTTCCTGTATTTCCAGAATATCTTTTAACACTTGTCTTACGGCTTCCGGTAGCGATGCGAATTGTTCATCAATTCTTTGGTGACTTCGTTGGATAGCGGTTTGAGTTTCTATTTCATATAGCTCGGCCATTTCTTCAGGGCCGGGGGCTTGTAGTAAAAAGTCTTGGTCGGGTGCAAATCTCATGATTGTTTATTTATTGTTACTAAAAATGTAGCCTATTATTCTAGAAAATGCCAAAAATGTCAATAGAGAGTTTTTGGTCTTTAAGAGCTTGTTTTTATAATCCGCGGCCCCCGCCGCCACCGAAGCCGCCGCCGGAGAAGCCACCGCCAAAGCCGCTGCCGCCGCTCCAACCGCCACCGCTTCTATTGGGCGCGGAGATGATGTTGGAGGTGAAGCTGTTTGAGAAGCTGGTTAGGTTGTCGGCGAAGTGATACATACTGAAGTGAGTCCAGCTGGATGCCGGATAGTACCAGTTTGGGGGAGTGTTAATGATGCCTTCAAAAGCTTTGGCCCACTTGGTGGCTAAACCGAATGAAATGGCGAAGGGAAGTAGTTTTTCAAAGAGAATATTATTTTCTTCCTGAAATTTCAGACGGTCTTTTTCAGCGGTGTCGATGTATTCGTAGAGGCCTTTCAATTCGTAATAGGTTTCGGCGCCCTTTTGAGTTTTACGGGGAAGGAAGCAGCCGAAAATGGCTATGATTATGCCGGATACGATGATACTGCCGATCATCAGTGGGGAAAGGAATAAGATAATTAATTGGCCCAAATATAACGGTGCGAGCGCAATAACTGTGCCGATCGTGATCCAGACGGCGCGCACGGTTGCGGGATTGTGAGGGAAGTATCCATCAGTTACCAATTGTTGCATTATCTGTTTTTTGACGCTGTTAAAGTGAACGTAGAATTTATTGCGTAAAGAGGAGATTTTTACCTTTGTTCCTGCGGTATTGCTTGGGAATATCGCGCTTAAAATGGTTTCTTCAAAGGGCTTTTGGACTACGTAGGGTTTTACAAGTTCCAGTTCGTGGTCTTTACTTTTACCAAAGAGCTTTTTTTCTTCAATTTCGGTGATTTTTATGTAGCCGCGGATTGCGAAATCTATAATTGTCGCTGTTACGTCCCGGGGATCGACCTTCTCGTCGATAACGGTTCCGGTTTCGGTTGGTAAAAGATCTTTTGGCCTTTCAAAACGTGGAACTACGGTGTTTTTAAGAGTGGGATCATCGCGCCCTTTGGTGTACCAGAGCAGGAACATGAAGGCGAAAACCATAAGGGGGATGAAAAGTTCCCAGTTGGCTTTTAGAAACCACCATATTTTGAAAAATGCGGAAGGTAGATCGATGACGCCCGGTACGAAGGCTACGGCTACGCTGAGGTTTTCGTAGGATAGGAAAGGCTCGTTGCTTTCAAAATAGAGGGTGTTTTCGTCTTCAAGTACCCAGGTGCAGTCTTGTTGTTTGGAGCCGTAGGTGCCGGTGTAACAAGTGGTGTTTAGCACTACGTCGTTGAAGCTTTTTGGTAGATAGATTCTGGCACTTACTTTTTCAACGTTTACCGGCCAATCAATACCGTTGATATTCCAATAAAACTCGTCGTAGTTGTCGGTCGGGTTGCTTTTGGTGGCCGGAAAAGTGGCGTCATCTGCCTCCGGGAGACTCTCCTCAAAATTTATTACTACATTTTTTGCGCTGTAACTGAGAATGAAGGTGTTAACATCATTGGTGGGAATGTTTTCATGGTTGCGCATCTCTATATTGAGAATGCCATTAGAGGTGTAGACGGTGTTATCCCAGGATTCACCGAGCTCGTTAACGGCTTCTTTGAAATCCAAAATGGCATGATATTTGGTGAAGCTTCTGGTTTCATATTCAAAAGGAATGGTGCGCAGGACCCCGCGATGGGCTTCGTCGGTGAAGTCGGCGACTATGGTTTCGGTGATGTCGACGGTGCCGTTTTCTTTGATGAAAATATCCGCATGGAAGGAGTTTATTTTCCAGTATTCTTGGTACGAGTAGTCGCTGTAATCGTTGGTGTAGTCGTAATCGCTGTAGCTGTAATCGTCGTAATAGTAGGAGTAGTCGTCGTAGGTATACTCGTAGTTGTAGCCGTTGTTATTCGTAGTGTTGGAAAACTTGGAATGACTACTGGCCAATACCGACGGGCTTATTAGCAGACTGAGCAGTAATATTGAGAATGAGGCTTTGAACGGTTGGATCATTCAGCTTTTGGTTCTGATGGTTTTTCAGCAGCTTCCGGACCTGGAGTGGCAGGAGTTGCAGGTTTTTCCGGTTGCCCGGTGCTACCACCGGTAGAGAAGTCGACTTTAACATTTTCTTTTTCCTGCTCATTAGCTTGGAAAAATTCACGTTTTTTGAAGCCGAAGGGGCCGGCGATCATGTTGTTTGGGAAAGTTTCCAGTTTGGTATTGAAGTCACGTACTGTGGCATTGTAGTAACGACGTGAAAGTTGGATGTGCTCCTCAATTTCTCTTAAAGTGTTTTGTAAATTCAAGAAGTTTTGATTGGCTTTTAGATCCGGATAATTTTCCGCCAAAGCAAAAATGCTTTTCAAAGCTCCGGTCAACATGTTCTCCGCTTGTTCTTTCTCTTGTACTCCTTGAGCGTTCATAGCTTTTGAACGTGCCTCAACAACGCTGTCCAGAGTTTTAGCCTCATGTGAAGCGTATCCCTTTACGGTTTCAACCAAGTTTGGAATAAGATCGTAACGACGTTTCAGTTGAGTGTCGATGTCGGACCAGGCCTCCTCACATTTATTGCGAAGAGTGATTAAGCTGTTGTATATGCCAATAACCAGTACCACTAAAACAGCTATTATTAAAAGTGCGTAAATCATTGTCGTATTTTTTAGAAGTTAAGCAATTACAAGCCCTATTCTACTATTGACCGATATCTTTTTGCAACCTCTTCCCAATTGACTACATTCCACCAAGCGCCGATGTAGTCCGGGCGACGGTTTTGATAGTGAAGATAGTAGGCGTGCTCCCAAACATCTAAGCCTAAGATGGCATTTTTCCCTTCCATGATTGGTGAGTCCTGATTGGGAGTTGAGCCGATGCTTAAGTTTCCCGAATCGTCCACGATTAACCAGGCCCAACCGCTGCCAAATCTACCTGCTGCAGCTTCACCGAATTTAGTCTTAAAATCCTCAAAGCTACCGAAAGCTTCAGTGATTTTTTCCGCTATTTGTTCAGTTGGTTCACCACCACCATTTGGTGACATGATGGTCCAGAAAAGAGTGTGATTATAGTGTCCGCCGCCGTTGTTGCGAACGGCTGTGCGCTTGTCTTCGGGAAGTTGATCCAGGTTTTGTAGAACTTCCTCCAGCGATTTTTTGGCAAATTCGGTTCCTTCAAGAGCGGCATTCAATTTATCAACATAGGCTGCATGGTGTTTTCCGTGATGAATTTCCATGGTTCGGGCATCGATGTGCGGTTCAAGGGCTGCGAAGTCGTAAGGAAGGTTTGGTAATGTGTGCGCCATGATTAATATTTGTTAGAAGATTTGGATGTAAATACTAACAGATATTGAAGTGATTGGAAAATTTTTCTTGTTTATGATAGTTTGTCTCTGTAAGTATATTTTAAATAGTTTTGTCATAATTATGAATTCTTCGACTAAGAATGGACTTTTTTACAAGCTTTTAGATAATGATTTTTTTGTTTTTAGTGCGCATAAAACTGCTACTCAGTCTGTTGTTAATTCAATAAAAAACAGTGGATTTGGTGCTGTGCATTTGCATGTTTTGAGACATGTAGATTTTGAAGAAGGGGACTTTAAAGATTTTGTTGATTTTTATTATAGGGAGAAGAAAAAACCACTTAAAATTATTTCCATTTTTCGCGAGCCAATAAGTAGAATGATATCATCTTTTTTTCAGACACATGGTGATGATATGGTAAAATTCGGGATAATATCTTCCATAGAAGAATCAATATTGTTTGATCATTCTGTACTACAACTACAGGAGATTTTTATTCAACATTTGCGTGATCGGACTCTTCATGGATATGATCAATCTTTAGATATCATTTGTAATGAATTAGGTGTTGATGTTAATGGTTTGAGTTTTGATGCCGAAAAGATGATTGGTGTTAACTTGAGTGAAAAGTATCAATTGTTCTTGATGAGGTTTGATTTATTGCTATCAAATTTTGATCAAGTTTTAAAGAATACCCTTGGTCAGGATGTAGGAGTTAGTATTCACAACTTGAGTAAAGAAAAATGGTATAGTGATATCTATTCAAGGTTTAAAAGGGATGTGAAAATACCGAGAGATGTGATAGAGGATATTTATGAAGAAAGGGCTGAACTTATTAATCTTTTTTATAGTGATGAAGCAGAAAAACTTCTTAGCAATACTTTGAATCGTTATAGTTTTTGATTGTTTATCTTAGCAAAAACGTTTTAAAATCTTCATATTCACTGGAAAGTTGAATGGCCTGTTTTTCTTTTCTTAAACACTTGGACAGGGTCTCAGGTATTTCTACTTGGCGGTTGATTAGTGGCTCAACAATATCGGCGAATTTGGCGGGGTGAGCGGTTTCGAAAAAGATTGAGGATATATTTTTACTTAGAGGATTCTCGGATAAGAACTTTTTGAGTCCCAAATAACCAACGGCTCCGTGCGGGTCCATGGTATACCCATATTCTTCTTCGACAGCTTTCAAGGCTGTTGCGGTTTCTTGATCGCTGAAGCTGTAACTGACGATATCTTTATTTATGGCTGCCAGGTCGTTGTTATAGAGTTTTTGCAGTCTTTCCAGGTTGCTGGGTGTGCCGACATCCATGGCGTTGGAAATGGTCTGAATGGTTGGTTGGCCTTCGTCGTTGCCTGTTTTTAAATAGCGCTTGAAGGTGTTGTTGGCATTGGTGGCGGCGATGAATTTTAGTATGGGTAATCCCATTTTTTTTGCGATTAGACCGGCTGTGAGGTTGCCGAGATTGCCACTTGGAACCGAGATTACTAATTGCTTGTGAGGTGCTTGCGCGAGGGCGGCAAAGTAGTAAAAAGTTTGGGGAATAAGGCGGGCGATATTGATGGAATTAGCCGAGGTAAGGTTTAAATGTTGATGAAGTTGGTCGTCGTTGAAAGCTGTTTTAACCAATCTTTGACAGTCATCGAAAGTACCATTAATTTCCAATGCGCTGACGTTGTTGCCCATTGTTGTTAACTGTAGTTCCTGAATTTTACTTACCTTTCCTGAAGGATAGAGAAGGACAACTTTTGTGTTTGGTATATTTAGAAAACCGTTGCCGACGGCGCTGCCGGTATCGCCGGAGGTGGCGGCCAAAACCGTTATTTCTCGGTTATCTTCTTTTAAAAAATGGGCAGTAAGGCGCGATAAAAATCTGCCACCGAAATCTTTGAAGGCAAGAGTTGGGCCATGGAAGAGTTCCAGGGTGTATATGTCGCCGATTTTTACCAGTGGAGCCTCAAAGTTTATGCTGTCATCCACGATTTGTTTAAGAGATTTGTGGCTGATCTCTTCTTCACCGATTAATGTTTTTGCCACTTCAAAGGCGATTTCCTGAAAACTTAGATTTTCGATTTCTTGGAAAAATTTTTCAGGAAGCTCGGGGATTTCTGTAGGCAAGAAGAGACCGCCGTCCGGCGCTAGTCCTTGCAAAACGGCTTGTTTTAGAGAAACTTGGATGTTTTGACTTCTAGTGCTTGCCAGTTTCATAAATTTTCCTGAATTAGTGATAAAAATTGGTCCTCATCTATTTGCTCGGCATTGGCTTTGTGGTAGGGGATGACCAGATCAGCCTGTGCCTCATAAAGTTTACTGCGCTCTTCCAGCAGATTTTCATAGCAGCGGGCCAGCGCTTCATGATCGGTTTCCGTGGATGATTTTTGAAAAGTTTCACCCCAGATTACCGGCTTGGGATGAGCCAGATAGTGCTTGAGCATCTCTTTTTTCATCTCCGGTGACGCTTTGAGATAGACGACTATGGTATGCTTTTTCAGTTTTTTGAGATTTTCTTCGTTGGTGTAAATTACGCTACCGGTGGTGTCAAGAATTAAATTCTCCTGCTCTTTTTCCAGGTTTTGTAAAACTTCATCCATGGTCTGGTTTTCCAGGTCGAGATATTGTTGTTGGTTGTCATGAAATTGTTTGTCATAGGGTTGGCCCAGCCATTTGGCCACATCATGAATGCCCTTGAACCCACGTTCTTTTAGAACAGGTTCCAGTTTCTTTTCGATTAGATCATCGCAATTTATATGCTTGAATCCGGCTTTGGTAAGTTTTTTGGCCCAGGTGGTTTTGCCAATATTGGACATGCCGATCAGAGAAATCGCCAGATTTTTCTTTTTTAGTTTTTCAACAAAGGCGTAACGCATAAGCTTGGTATTGAAGGTGATGTTGGCTACTCTGAGAAGGTCGGCGAAGACACCGGCCGCTGTGACTTCGGCTCCGGCACCGGGTCCTTTTATCACCAATGGCGTTTCACTGTAGCGAGCTGTTTTGAAAGCGATAATATTGTCACTGCCGGAGAGAGAGTAAAAGGAGTGGCTTGGGTCGATGGCTTGAAGCTTTATTTTAGCCTTTTTGCCTTTAAGGCTGGCGATGTAGCAGAGCTTCTGGTTTTTTGCAGCTGCATCCATTTTTAATCTTTCAAAATAATCATTGTTTTTCTCCAATTCTTTGAAAAATTGGTCCACGGTTGAAGCTTGGCGGCAGTTTTCCGGTATCAAGTTTTCAACTTCAATGTCATGAAGATCTAAAAGCAGACCATTTTCGCGTGCCAGTATCAGTAATTTGCGAGCTACGTCCAGACCGTTGAGGTCGTCACGGGGGTCGGGTTCGGTGTAGCCCTTTTCTTTGGCCTCTTTAACCACTTGGGAAAACTTTTGGTCACCGTGGAAAGAATTGAAAATGTAGCTTAATGTTCCCGACAAAACCGCTTCTATTTCTTCAACTTTGTCACCGCTGAATAGTAGATCTTGTAGAGTCTTTATTATTGGAAGACCGGCACCGACATTGGTTTCGTAGAGAAATTTTGCGTTGGACTTGGCGGCGGCGTGTGAGAGCTTCAAATAATCCTTAAGATTGCTGGAATTGGCTTTTTTATTGGGAGTAACGATTGAAATGCTGGATTTGAGAATTTGCGGATAGTATTCGGCCACCTCTTCGGAAGAGGTACAGTCGACGAAGACACTGTTGGGGAGGTTTAGGCTAATCATCTCATTTACAAAATTTCTTAGATCGGCTTTTTCTTTAGAATTTTTTAACACCTTTTCCCATTCGGAAAAACTGGCGCCGGCTGTTTGCAGCACCATTTTTTTACTGTTGGAAAAACCTATGAGGTTGATTTCCAAAGTTTGATTTTTTTTGATGTTTTCGCATTGGTCGTTGAGTTGTTTTAGCAGGGTTTTTCCTATGAGCCCGGTACCGACCAGGAAGAGATTGAGTGATTTTGTTTTAGATAGGAAAAGTGAGTCGTGAATGGCGTTTAGCGCCTTTAATTCATCGCTTTGCGCAATCACCACCGAAACATTCAGCTCTGAAGATCCTTGGGCGATAGCAATTACATTGATGCCGTTTTGTCCCAAGGTTTCGAAAATTTTGCCGGAGAGTCCGTGGCTGTTTTTCATGTTTTGTCCGACAATTGCCAAGATTGAAAGATCTTTTTCGATTAGTACGCGATCTATTTGTTGATTGTGCATCTCTAGGGAAAATTCCTCTTCAATGGCTTTTTGAGCGGCGGTTGCTTGATTCGGATCGATTGCAAAACAGATGGAATGCTCCGAGGAGGCCTGACTTATTAGAATTACACTGATGTTTTTTTGCGCCAGGGCTCCAAAAAGACGAGCGGATATTCCGGCAACTCCTATTAGACCGCTGCCCTGAAGAGTTAAGAGAGCAATATTGTTTATGGAAGAAATGCCTTTAACCGGTAAATCATAGTGATTGGTTTTACCGCTGATGACCGAGCCTTCAAAAGTGGGATTCATAGTGTTCTTGATGCGAATCGGAATGTTTTTGTTGAGAGCCGGTTGCATTGTTGGCGGATGAATTACTTTTGCACCAAAATGCGACATTTCCATGGCCTCTTCGTAGCTAACCTGTGGAATTGAAAAAGCTTTTTTCACTTTACGTGGGTCGGCGGTCATGATGCCGTCGACGTCGGTCCAAATTTGGATTTCGGTAGCATCCAGGCCGGCACCGAAGATGGCTGCGGTGTAGTCGCTGCCGCCACGACCGAGGGTGGTGGTCTCGTTGTTGCTTGTCGAGCCGATGAAGCCGGTGATGATCTGTAGTTTTTTGTTGATTTGGAAGTGCTTTTTGATATTTTCGTAAGTTTGTCGGAAATTTACTTTGGCATAACCGAATGACTCGTCGGTTTTTACCAATTGGCGCGCATCAAGGAATTCGGCGTTTGGTAGATATTGACTTACAATAAAAGCGGATAGGCGTTCACCGAAACTCATGAT
>CAYLHX010000029.1:0-10966 GCA_964383675.1 uncultured Candidatus Peribacteria bacterium
CTGGTTTTGTCTTTCATTTTTATCGCTCAATCCGGCCCCGAGGCTTCAAGCCCTATAGCTAAGCTTCTCGGCGTTAATCAGGCATCCTTTGTTAATGGATTGATCACTCTGATTCATATTATTTTCATCACAATCGCCCTTGTCACATTTGTCTTTACGATGACCGGACTTTTTAAAGCCAGCATGGCCAAAAAAGATGACAAAGTAACACGAAAAGAAGGATTAAGAAGCAGTTTGGTGGCCGGTATTATCTTTCTTATAGTCTTAATTATCTGGGCTTTTGTTTATGTTTATCTGGACGGTAAGAGAATTCAGGTTGGACCGGATGTTAAAGATCCGATTGTAACCGATCCGGAAGATACCTTGAACCTCAGTGCTCCCATTGAGATAATTTTTAACTCCTCCAACGTGCCGATCGGCAGCAAATATCGTCTTATCTCAAGCACTTGGGACTTCGGCGATGGTGACACTGGTACCGGCCAGATTGTCACACATATCTATGAGGCCAAGGGCCGTTACGACGTGGTGCTTGAAGTTACCAAAGTCGATAAAGCTACAGGCGAGGAGGTTGTTGATAAATATAGTGTCATTGTAAGTATTGAAAACGAAGCGCTTTCGGCCATTATCGAGGCCGACCCGCAATCCGGCGAGGCGCCTTTGGAAGTGAAATTGGACGCCAGTAAATCTACCGATCCCGATGGCAATATCGACCGCTACGAGTGGGATCTGGATGGTGATGGAGATTTTGATGATGCCGAAGGAGTTAATGTTACTCACACATTCGAAAAAATAGGGAAATACACCGTGGCTTTGCGTGTGGTCTCCACAACCGATGAGTATGACATCAGCGAAAAAGAGATTGTTGTCGAAGAAAAGCAGGAAGTTAACGCGGTGATTAATGTTGTGGATGAACCCGGCAGCTACGTTACCGGTATTAGCTACACCTTTAATGCTGATGACTCCTCCTCGCCCAAAGGTGACATCGAAGAATACGAGTGGAGCTTTAGTGATAGCAGTAAAACCGAAAAAACCAAGACCGTTTCTCATGTTTTCAAGACCTCGGGTTCGTATCAAGTAACTTTGAAAGTTACCGACGATGAGGGAAATGAGGGTGAGGCAACAAAAACTATCGTAGTTGGTTCGCCTCAGGGAACGCCCAAAGCAGTAATCAAAACCACGCCATCGACTGACGAAGGATCAAGTCTTAGTGGAAGTGTACCGTTTACGGTTAATTTTGATGCCTCCTCCACCACCGACAGCGATGATAATATTGTGGATTATGCCTGGGACCTTGATGGCAATGGAACAAACGACCAATACGGCGAAAAAGTTTCATATACCTATAAGAACGAAGGCATTTATACGGCAACACTGACAGTTACCGACTCCGATGACAATGTAGGCAAGGCCACCGTGGTTGTTAAGGCTGAAAGCCAGGGACTTGTTGCGGTTCTTGAGGCCGACAAAGTTGAAGGCAATGTTCCGCTTACGGTTGAATTTGATGCTAGCGGCTCCAGCTACTCGGATGGCAGTATCGTCAGTTACGAGTGGGATTTCGGGGATGGAACCGCGCCCAAATTGGGCTCTTCAAGCCTTGCACATAAATACACCCAAATTGGCACATTTACCGCCTCAGTTACCGTAATAGGTAATGACAACACTAAATCGACCAAAGAGATTTTAATCACAGTTCGTGAAACTCCTTTAACCGCTTGTTTTGTCTCGGTATTTGAGGAAGGGCCGGCACCCCTGGAGACCACCTTTGATCCCGGGTGCTCCACCGGCGCGGTTAAAAACTATTTCTGGGATTTTGGTGATGGCAGCACCTCAACACAGGTAAAACCTACCCATGTGTTTAGCGACCCCGGAACTTATCAAGTGACCTTGGAGTTAACAGATGCCGATAACACCGTTAGCAAAGCCAAAGTAACTATTGAAGTAACCGAATAAAAATGTACAAAAAACATCAACGTAAAAAAGTAGCCACAGTAGCTGCAATCGCCATCTTGGCCCTTTTGGCCAGTGTGATAGCACCATTCTTGATAGGCATCTTCCAGTAAAACAAATCCGGCTCTCTCAAAGCCAGTGTTGCTGACAGCGCTCATTCCGGTGACTGCTGTCTTTTGATTTAAGCATAACTACAGTGGCACGTTATTGACTTTTTGTAAAAAATATTGTAAAATACGATAATGAGTTAAATTCTCATTCACAAAAATAAAACCTAAAACAAAACTATGGATACACCAATGCCAACAATGAATCAGCCCTCGGTAGAGCAAAGTGCTCTTAAGAAACAAGGAAAAATTCTTCTTGTTTTAGGCTTACTTTTAGTAGGTTTAGCCGTGGGTGTATATTACTACTTCATTCATCAAAGCGCTGAGGAAGTGCCACCATCCCTTGAAGCTTCAAACGGATATCAAGGTTTAATCAGCGGTGGCGATTATGGGTTTAACAAATGGGAAGAAACTGATCGGCAAGCCCATAAAAAGTATCGTGAAGACAACCCTAATGCTGTTGAAGTTGAGGTGATGGCAAATGTGAACTATATGCACGCTCTTACCGATATGACCGCCAAAGACATTTTTACCAGACTTAATCTTGAAGATAATCAGGCGATGATTGCCAAGTATGTGGCTGGTGCTGGTGACGTTTCCGAGTTTAAGAGTCAAGGAGAAGCCGGCGGTTATTGGTTAACCACTGAAAACACTTATTATGGTGGTAACATTAAAGTTGTAAAACCGGAAGAACTGAAGATTAAAGCCGGTGAAGGTTTTGCTTTGGTTATTGAAAAGGGCGCAAAGGCCTATGATGTTGGTTCCTATAAAGTTTTTGCCAAAGAAGGAAACGGAACTCTTAAGACTGCTCAACGTGGATGGAATCTGGTTGCCGGACACAATACTACCGCCGACAAATATATAGGTGAGGAAAATCTGAAAAGAGTTAAACTGGTTTACGCTTTCGATTCAAGCAAACTCGCAAGTGACCAGGGTAAACCCTTCGTAAAAGTTTACAGCCGTGATACCGGTTTAAATAAACTGGGTGCCACGGATTTGAAAAACGGTACTCTGCTTTGGGTATTGGTTGATGATGCCGGTCAAGCGCCGGTTGTGGCGGAAGAACAACCGGTGGTTGAAGCCGAGCCTGTGGTTGAAGAACTGCCAGTTGGTGACATGATTACTTGTAAAGGTAAGAAGGCCGACGAGGTGTTGGCCGTTTTGATCAACTCAGTTGGTAAAAAGGAGCTTGATGTAGCATACGATCATTTACCTACTCAATATAAAGGAGAGCTCCAGAGACTGGTTAATCTTGCCAAAAATATTGTGGATAAGTTAGATACGAAAGATGTATCCCCTCTGGTTACCAAAAATCTGGAGATACTAACAAAACTTGCCGAAGACAAGTATACGGAAATACTCCACTATGTGCCCAAGGATGATTTTAGCGCCGAAGCGTTGGTCTATTTGAATGGTGAATTTAAAGATCATCTGGTGTATATGATGAATTACTTGGTCTCTGTCAGCAAATGGTCCGAAAGTATTCTGGCCTCGGACAAGATTGTAATTGCAGATTTCTTGGGCAATGACTTCAAAGAATTTTTGAAAGCTACCGAAGAATTTGTTAAAAACTTACCAGACACCCCGCTTGTTCCACAGAACTTCGATGTGGAAAAGATTGTCAAAACATACGATGCTTACCTGAATGTATTAACAGGCATCACTACCGAGATTAAATCCGAGGTTGACGCAGCAACGGTTGTAGTTGCTGTAAAATTCCCCGAACTTGATCAAGAAGCTATCGCCTTATTGGGAGAGCCGGAAGACGACATCGAGGTGACGATGGTCTATGTTGACGATTGTTGGACACCCGATTTTGTCAGAGATTTTTTCACCAACAATGTTCCTGTTGCCTTCGATGATTTACAAAAAATGAGTTTGGATGTAAGCGCGCTTTTGACTCCTGAAACAAAAACTCTAATTAAAGATGCCTTGGTTACAGCACATACGGACCTCACAGCACTGCACGCCTCCGACGATCTTTGTAAAAGTGCTGCCAACATTCTTGATCACACGGTCAATTATGTAGCGAAGATGAAAGGTAAAACTATAACCGTAAACCAGATGTCCATCGATGTTCCAAAAGATGCTCCGTTTGAACTGCCGGCTCTCGAGTCCGTAGCAGGCGACACCTTTTCTCTCATTACCGAGCTCTATCCACTTTATGGTACAGCCGTTGATAAGACCTATACTCCTGAAGACGGGTTCATCGGAGGAGATATTGTCTTGGCCGCCGGTAAAGATATAGATGGCAATGAAGTCGGTGGAGTTTACTGTCTAAATGTAAAGTAATTCTAACAACAACAAAAAATGAAAAAACTAACAGCAATTCTGGCATTCTCACTACTAACAACACTTAGTGTAAACCTTGTGGCCTTTGCCGCCCCTCCATCAATCACCTCACCCTTTGGAGACAGCACAAGTTCAATAGAAACTGAGAGCGGCACGACAAATGCAGGCGATGAGGAGGCTCCACCTACTCTGAATACAGGAACCTCCACCACCGCCACAGCCACCGACAATACAAATACATCATCTGTTTCTACTAATTCGGGGGCTACTACAAGCAGCACGACAACCTCAAACAAGGTGGACAACAGTAAAATAAATCAAACCGGACCGGAAACACTCTACTATGGAGGTCTACTGTTGGCAGCGATTGCCGCCGGAGCCGGACTGGTTATCTACAAAAGAAAACATGTAAATATTCAATAAATTAAAAACAACTAACAAAAACAAAAATGTCAATACATCTAAAGACGCCCGAACCAATAAAAAAAGGTCCCAAATGGGGGATTATCGCACTTGTGGTGGTACTCTTTACGGCAATCGTTGGTGGAACATACTATTACTCTGTCAATATTGATGACGAAGAACCTCCAACACTGCTTTCCAAGGCCGGTTATCAGGGCTTGATAAGTGGTGGTGACTTTGGATTCATCTCCTGGGAAGATGCCGATAAAAAAGCCCATGATGAATATAAAAAGAACAACCCTAAGGCTCGAGAAGTCGATGTATTGTCTAATGTGAACTACTTTCACGCTTTAGAGGACATTACTGCAAAAGATGTTCTTACCAGAATGAACCTTGACGCAAACCAGGCCATGGTTGCCAAATATGTTGGTGCGGCCGGAGATGTTAAGAAATTTAAGGACGAAGGAAAGTCTTATGGTCAATGGATCACGACTAAAAACACCTATTATGGTGGTAATATAAAAGTTGTAGATAAACCCGAGGAACTTAAAATCAAAGCCGGTGAGGGATTCGCCGTTGTTATTGAGAAGAAGGCTAAAGCCTACAATATCGGTGATTACAAATCCTTTTCCGAAGCCAAAGCGAACCTGCTCGATAATGCCGGTTTGGGTTGGTACTTGGTGGCCGGTAAAGGATCAACGGCTAAAGATTATATCGGCCTGAATATTGATAAGATCAAGTTAGTATATGTTTTTGACCCTAAACTGCTAAGTACAAATCAGTCCGAGCCTTTTAAGAAAGTCTATAGTAGAGGCAAATTAGATGAATTAGGGAAGACAAATCTGAAAGGCGGAACCATGATGTGGGTTTTGGTTGATGGTGCAGAAGCTTCTAAAGAAGTTGTCGTAGATCCGGTAAATCCGGTAGTTAAAATGAGAGTCTTCATTAAAGAGGGGAATGAAAAATTAACCGTTAGTTGGTCGGTGGATAATCCCGACAATGCAGCTATCGACGGTTTTGCCGGAGAATGTTATGAAAAAGCCAACAGTCAGGTGAGTGTTCCTTTCAAAACCGAAAAAGACATCATGTTCGCCGAAGTTCCCGGTTTAAAGAATGGAGTTTTACACACCTGTACGGTGAGAGCGCTTAACGGCGACACCGAAGTTGTTAAAAATTCCAAAGAGGGAACTCCTACAGGACCTATTCAAGATGCCAACAATGTTCTACCGGGCATGCCAACAGTGAGGGTACTGGGTGGTGACAAGCAGATTACGGCCATCTGGGTTCCGGCGGAAGAAACCGGTGGTGCGCCAATAGACTACTTCTCAGTTTACTGCCACATGACCGGATTCGAAAATTACTATACCAAGTTCACCGTCTATGCCAATCCCGGTCCAAACCTTAGTCATCTACCGATTACTGGAGCAACCGGCAGCCAACAATATGTTACCGGCGGAGGATTTACCGGCTGGACAGGATATACTGGTCTTACCCAATTTGACGGGCAGTCTACCGGATCTCCTCAAAAAGGGTTCACCGGTATTAAGGCCAACATGTTAAACGACGGTAACTACAACGCAGTTATCACAAGTTTACCTGCGGACACAAATTTTACCTGTAAAGTTAAGACTCACAATACCGCAGGGGAATGGAGTCCCGAAGGAGTTAATAAAGGGAAAACATTCGGAGAACAAGTTGGTAACCAGGTACCCGTCGAACCAAATATCCCTCAAGTGGTACCTAAGATGGATTTAGCGGCCGAACTGACTTCGATTTACGTTCAAAATGAATACCTTGTCGGTACCGATCTATCAATCGCAAACATCAGCGATATCAACGTAAACGATTATGTGTTCACATTACAATATAAAAAATCCAACGGCACTCCCATAGGGCCGGACGACTATATGGACCTACCCACGGCAGACGGAGCTAACTCAGCATATTACACTACGGTCGGAAACGATTACGTGGAAAGAGAGGTTTATGACCTGCAGCTTGGCGGAACCTACGACTTCCGAGTAAAGGCGGTGCCTAAGTTGGGAGGAGAACCTATCTACTCTAACAACTCTCAAGCCAAAAATATTTTTGTCGCCTTCAAACCGGATGTGACCGATATCAAGAAAGTAAGTGTAAAACTCGAGGGAAATGGTGAAAACGCAAAAGATATTTTCTTTGAAACCACAGGTAGTCGTCCTCAGCAGGATTTCGAAACTGTAACTGATATACTTGAATATGCCCGAAGCGAAAAACAAAGAATTCTTTCTGATCAAGATCAAGATCCAGATGAAATAGCCGTTAGGATGGGTGATTTAATTGATGCAACCGCAGAATCGTTCTCTACTTTATACTTGCGATTTGAATGGGAAGAAGCGGAGAATAATGGCTCTGCTATCAACTACTACAATATAATTTATAGTGACAGCACTTGCGGAGCATCAGATGTTATCTTATTAAATTCGCCAGGTGCTTCTTATGACGTGGACGCGGAAACCAGTCGCAGCCTATTAAATCTACTTGCCGGAAACTCCAACGTTTTCAACTGTCCTGAAAATGAAGACGGTGGACTAAATGTTGCGCACGGAGAGTTAAATGGGGCTATGGTGAGAGAACTTAACACCATTACATTTAAGATTGCGGCCGAAAATTCTTTGGGCCGTGGCGAGTACAGCGAAGGGTATGTGATACCGTCAGATGCCGATATGCAGGAGTTATCTGCAGCATATTCGGCCGTAAGAATATACGAATCACACGAAGATAGTCCTGAACTAAACATTGTTGAAGGAATTGAAGGCTATGAGGATATTTTGCTAGATGCTCAAAACATGGGGGATCTTGGTCAATACGGAGACTTATTTGAGTTCTAGTAACAAAAAACAAAATAACTAACTATAGAAACAATGAAAAACAAAACAGGATTCATACTGATTCTCAGTTTAACAATAATGTTACTGGCAATGCCGTTCACCGCCTTTGCCGCCGAGGATGAGTCACCACCATCACTTCAGCCGGCGGAAGCGGATGAGGAACCACCCGCCCTGAATGCGGCCGATGGTGATGAAGAGCCTCCTTCGCTGAACGCGGCCGACGGTGATGAAGAGCCTCCTTCGCTAAATGCGGCGGACGCTGACAATGATGGTCCTCCCTCCATAGAGGGATTGCCACCCGCAAGTAACACAACCACCACTACAACAACCACTACAACCACAACCGTGCCCGATGGGACAGGATCATCTTCGTCCTCATCCTCCGGCGGAGGTGGTGGAGGAAGTGGTAACAAAAGCGGCATCGTGCCCAAAGGTGACGTATCCGTTCCCTCCGTGCCCGACGGCACTCAAACCGGAGTGGAAAAATCCGGCGTACCTACAAGCAGTACCACCACAAATAAGCCATCCGGAACCATCCTTTCCAAGACCGGACCGGAAATGTTAGGGATGCTGGCTCCCGGAATAATGTTAAGCACCAGCTACTTCTTCTACCGTAGAAGGAAAAATTATTGATAGGTAAGTTCGCTCTTACCGTTGGCGAAAATAAACATCTGCGAAGGTGTCGCCCAGTAGATTGTCTGACTCTCATTATCACTTTCCCATTTTGGAAAGTAAGAGAGATTGATAAGAACTGGGCCTTTTGCTTCAAAAATCAATTTTTCATCTTCAAGAGTTTGCGGTTCAATCTTCAAATTTTGGATCTCGGCCTTTTCAAAATTCTCATAAAATTCCGCTAACTGCTCCACTCCATCTCCATCAAAGAACCTTCCAATAAATTCATCGGGATTTTCCACAGAAAAATCCGGAATTGCATTTAAAAACACTACATCTTCATTAAGAGACTTCCAGTATTTATAATCTACGCTGTCCAACTTAGTCCCGACAGGCAGGCTGATAAACAGCCCCGCAACCTGAGCGAGCTCCTCCTGAGGTATCTCGGTTATCTTTCGATCAGTATAAATAACCGGAAAGTCCAAAAGCGAGGGCTGCTTAAACCACTCTCTGGTAAATTCTCTGAAATCAATTCCTCCGGCATCAACAAACAACATTGGTTGATATTGAAGCTGTTCAACTAAGCCCCTAAAAGATTTTAGCTCTATCAAGGAATACTTGCCGGTTTCATACTTGAGCTCAGCAACATCTACCGGGACCGAGGACAAAATATAGTTTGCGGTCGGCTGCAGAACCAACAAATATTGAACATTGAATAAGCCAAGTCGACTAAGGTGGTCCTCAATCTCCTGGTTTTGAAAATTATAATCAAACAGGAGATCCACCTTGCCCCAAGTTAACGAGTTACTCAAAACCCCCATTGTGGGAATTATAAACTCCGCGGACAATGCCGACTCCGCCAAAAGCCCGGGAACAACCGAGACCCCGTAATTCAAAGGAAGAAAATCAAAAAAGTAATGTGGACTGCCTAATTCCAGTTGATTGAGATAAGCGGACTCCACGGCCACGCGCCCCTCGAGCTCAAGATTGCCGACATACTCCATCATCTGCTGGGCCTCCGCGTGATCATCATATTCGGCGAAGTAAAAATTGTAATCTTCCTCCAGATCATAAATGCTGAAAAGAGTTATTACGCCTGTAAGCATGACGATAAAAATAGCCAAAACCCGTGCGATCGATCTCTTGAAAAGCTCTAACTTTGAAAGGCTTTGAAAAATAACATAAAGACCGTAACCGGCCAGAAAAATATTCAAAACAAAAATATGGGCGATGAAACGGTAATAATGAATCGGTAAGTCAAAAACATTCACCAGATAATCTCTGGGCAAAACGATCAAGGTTGCCAAAAAGGCCAGTGGCCAAAAGTGTTTTTTTGTCTTAACCAGTGCAAAGATCCCAACCACACTGCAAATAAGCAGCAGTAGTCCCGGCAGCACCAGCAAGCTGGGATCGGTAAAGAGCTCGTGGGCCCTGGGGAAAAGAATAAAAAGCGCATCGGAAGTGAGTGGTGAAGTACTCAGCTTTTCGCCGGAAGCCAAGCCCAGGTTAAGCGCGAATGGGATTGTCCAAAAAGAAGTGACAATCGCACTAAACAGACCAATCATGAAAAGCGGGAACCAAAGCCTCTTTGGATCGCTTAAAAACAGTAACAGAAAAATGATTGCCGTAAATATTGTTGTTAAAGTATGGCTCAGTACAATCGCCGACAAAAGTAGCGTTCCAAAAATAATAATACGCTTGGTTTCCTTTTGAGTTTTCCCTTTATACCCTCCAAACAATCCCAGAAACAACACCAATAAACAAATTCCAAAGAGGTTAGCAATCAACCCCAAATAAATTTCGGCATTCAGGCCCAGACCATAATGAGCACTACCTTTGTCGATGGTCAAAAAAATCAGCGCGAAAATCAAAGCATAGGGGACCACCTCCGGTCCAAACCAGGACTGAGCGCACTTATGAATCGCAAACAGAAAAAACAGCGGTAGAAGAAAAAGAAAAAGATTGAAAATAAAGGCCAGAGGGATAAGTCCGAAAGTTAAAATATGCAGACCGGCCAAAAGAACATAAATCAGCGGAGCATAAAAGGTAAAAACCGGATAGCCGCCGTACCAATTAATATCATAACCACTGATTTCTCCACTCTTTAAAAACTCCACCATGTTGTTAACAAGGTAATAGTGAGAGGTTAGATCCCAACCGGCTACAATCCTGGAGCTTAAAATAGGGTGCAGTTCCCAAAATAAAAACACTAAAGCCACAGTCCAAACCAAAGTGGTTAACCTGTTCTTATTTACAGCCTTACGCAAAACTTTGAACATGGACAATATAGTGTTAAAATTTGGACAAACTTACCAAACAATATGAGCAATCCAACCAAACCCGGTACTCTTTCAATCACTCAAATATTGCTGATTATTTTTTTCCTGGCAATTTTATCAGTTGCAGCGATTTTTTTCTACCCGGAAAGATCGGCAAAAATCACTATCAAAAATCCACCGACACTGGTGCCGGCCTCAAGCACTTTGCAAGGTAGCATCCAAAGCGGAGATGGCTTCCTTGGTTTCAACGAGCAAGATGTTACCAATTTTTCGCCACCTAACAATCTCTCCTCAATACCTTTAAAGAAGGGAGTTCACTACTACTATAGTGACAAAAGTACCAACCTTCAGGAGATTATAGACAACATTCAGCCTGTAGAGGGCAATAAAATCTTATTTGCCGATTTTAATCCGATTCAAAATAAATTTTTTGTCTACCCGGAAGGGCCATATGTTAACA
>CAYLHX010000030.1:0-10821 GCA_964383675.1 uncultured Candidatus Peribacteria bacterium
CTATTTTTATGGGACTTTTGTTCGGTACTGCCGCTCTTGGTGGTCTTATTGCAGGTGCTCTTGTCTCCGGTGTGATGTTGGCTATCTCAATGGCTAATTCCGGAGGAGCTTGGGACAATGCTAAGAAATATGTTGAGGCCGGAAATCATGGTGGAAAGGGGTCAGATGCTCATAAAGCGGCTGTAGTTGGAGATACTGTTGGCGATCCGTTCAAGGATACTTCCGGTCCAAGTATTAACATTTTGATTAAGTTAATGACCGTGGTTTCTCTAATTTTTGCTTCAATCTTTAGTGCAACCGGAATTCTATAATTCCCCAACTATGGAAAATAACATGAAAAGTTCACTTCTTGCGGAGCTGCGAGATGCTGTGAGTGTGATAAAATTGGACAAAGCAAAGATGCTTGAAGTTTCTCTGCGCGAAAAGGCAACCGTTTACGGTTTTGCCTTTTTGTTTGTTCCGTCGGTTTTAAATTTGGTATTGGGAGCGCTTAGTTTTCCATCTGGATTTGGTGCTATCTTTACCAGTTTTCTGTTTTGGCCAATGATGATTCCACCGATTGCCCTTGCGAGCGTGATTTTCTTGATGAGTTTAATCGCGGAAAAACTGTTTAACGGCGCGGGTAAACCTTGGCCTTTTTTCCGAACCGTATCTTATACTGCTTTAATATTGTTTATTTCAGTTATACCCTTTGTACTGTCAGTATTTGGTCTTTTGCATCCTTTCGGGCTTTATAATTTTATTTGGTTGGCACAGTTGGTGTCGATGTTCCTGGTCTCCTATCACTTTTTAAAAATTCATCACAAGTTGCAGGAAAAAGATGTAGTGGTGGTTTTGGTGGTTGGAGTTATTGGTTTTTTCTTGATTAGAGGGCTTCTGGGAAGTTTGTTGATGGGAAGTGGAGCATACGGCTTCTTTTATTAGTTATTGAGAAGCTTTTTGCCTTGCTTGCCTTTAAAAAAACGCTTTTTTGTGGTATAATTGAGAGATTATAACAATTTCTTATGCCTGATTTTGCGGGTGGCGGACAACATGGTATGGGCGATTCCTTGAATCCTTCTGAGAAGAAGGACAATGTTAATAGAAATGAAAATGATAAACACGTAAACAAAAGCAAGCGCGAACAATTAAAGGAGAATCTGAGGGGTGATGGAAGGCCAAAAGAACAAGATCCGCATGCTGAAGCTATGAGTTCTTTCAATTCTCAGACTGAAATTAAAGTGCCGCCGAGGGATGAGGAAATTCGCTATAAGGAGGAGACCGAGGGGGCGGAAGGGGATAATGTAGAGGAAAGTGATAGTGTTGATGAGGTTGAAGCCTTTTCTGAAGATGCGGATGTTGAGCCGATCAATCCTTTTGAATATGAGGTGGCAGGTAAAACGATCGACACAAAATCATTGGATGATAGGCCATTGGATCGTAAAAACGCTGAGATTAAGCAGGATGAAACCGAGGAAAAGTCCGAGGATGCCGACGAAGCCAATTTTGCCGAAGAAAAGCAAAATGAAGAGCAGGAAGATTTTTCTGACAATGAAGAGCAATCTCAGCAAGAGCAAGTTTTGGATTTGGGGGCTCAGGATGTGGAGGTTCTGGATGTGGAAGATTCGGATAGCAATATAGAGCCATTTGAAGACACTACCAAAGAGCAAGAAAAGAGCGGAGAGGAAAAAGTTCAGCACGATGAATTTAAGGAAAGTTTTTGGGATATTCTGGAGCAGGCGGGGATTACCAAGGGGCGTTTAGTGGGAGCTTTGCTTGGTTTGGTAATTTTTATTACGGTACTTTATTTTCTTTTTTCCGGTTTGGGTGGGGGAGACGAAGCTGGTCAAGATTCTTCAGGTGGCCAGCAGGTTGACGATCAGCAGAGTGGTGGAGAGGGAGCCCCAACGGGCCCGTCGCAAGCTTATGGAGTCGTATCCTCCTATATATTTGGGTTGGAATATAATCCACAAACACCTATTGTGGCAGAGCCAATTGGTAGCATTGGGAATTTGACTGGTGTGCAGGCCGGTTTTGCCTTAGGTGGCAATTTTGAGTCTGATCAGATTAGATTTGTTTATTACATGGGAATTTTGAGAGATATGCAAAATATTTTTGCTACCGATGTCTATCAACTAATGGACACTGCCATCGATAGGCGCGCGGCTATTGATAAACATCTGGAAGAGATTGATCGATTGTTGGAAGATGGGGTGGAGGCCTATAATGAAATTGTGCAAATTCAGAACAGTCTGGATTTAAACTTTGAGGCTTCGGTAGTGGAGAGGGATTTATATGAACAGCAGTTTTTTGCTTTTTCACAAGCTTTGTTGGGCCAAGGTGCTTATGATAATTTGAATTTATTTATTGAAAAATCAAATGAAACCAATGAGGTGAAGGCTTATTTTAACGCTTATAGCCTTTTGCGCGATATGTTTGTTAATTCAGTCACCTTCCTTGAACCGAGATATCAGGATATCTTGGTGAATAAAGAGGCTTTGATCAAAGGCGTCCGAGTCTTTGATATTCCCGATTCGGATATCAATGCGATTATTCGTTTGCCAAACGAGGAATAATATTGCTTAAATAGCACTGTTGATGTAATATGCTGATTCTAGTATTCAATGTATTTGTGTTTCGCATATGGTTAATAAGATACTAAATCAGTTAAGGCAAAGTGATCCTGATATTGATTGGAGTAAAATCAATAAGGCTTTGCTGTTTGCCGAAGGAAAGGATGAGCATATTAGTAAGATTTTGGAGTCGGTTTTGCCACTGCACCCCGATCAGGATACCATCTTAACATTATTGATTCAGGACATTTATATAAATGGATTAATTAGTGATGAAGAGGTGAAGAAGCATTTTGGTGCCTCCGTTTCTCAGATGGTTGCGACTATCAAAAAATTGAAAAGTGTAAGTTATATCGACAATGATCGCACCTCACAGCTGGAGGTCTTGAGGAAAATGTTTATGGCAATGGCTAAGGACATTCGCGTTATTATTGTTTGTCTGGCGTATCGACTTTATAAGTTGGAAAATTTTGATGGTGATGAAGTTTCGCGGGAGTTTTTTGCCAAGGAAACTTTGGCTTTGTATGTGCCTATCGCCGAGAGGTTGGGTATTTACTCGATCAAACTGCAATTGGAAGATGCGGCTTTTCACTATTCCAATCCCGCCGATTATAACTATATTGTTAAGCAGCTTACCAAGTTGCGTAATAGCTGTGATGTATCTATTTCCTTGGTGCAGAAAAAATTGAAGAAATTTTTTGAATCCAAGGGAATGGAGCTGGAAATTTATGGGAGAGTTAAAAGTATTTACAGTATTTACAAGAAGTTGAGAAAAAAGGGGTTGGAGAAGGTTTCCGATCTTTATGATGTTTTTGCAATGAGAATTATTGCTCCTGTAAAGAAAGATGAGCAAGGCAATGAGGGGGTGGATCATCTTTATGGGATTCTTGGAATACTGCATAGTGAATGGAGGCCGGTTTCCAAGAGATTTAAAGATTACATAGCGGTGCCCAAACCCAATGGCTACAGAAGCTTGCATACAGTGGTTTTGGGGTTGGCTCCCAAGGATATGGAGCAGCCAATTGAAATTCAAATTCGAGATGAGAATATGCATCGCGAATCTGAGTATGGTGTGGCTTCGCATTGGCTTTATCATCAGGGAAGAACTAACGTTGATAGTGTGAGAACACAAATTGACTGGATTAAGGGGCTTGAAAGCATCCGTGAAAGTTTTGACGATGAGGATGTTTTACACGAAGTGGGAGTGGATATATTTCATGATAGAATTTTTGTTTTGACTCCGCGTGGTGAGGTGCGAGATTTACCTGTTGGTTCAACACCGATTGATTTTGCATATTCGGTTCATACCGATGTGGGGAATAAATGTGTGATGGCGAAAGTTGATTCTCGAGTCGTGCCTTTGGATTATGAGTTGCAGAATGGTGAAGTTGTTCAGATTTTGACCAAGAAAGATGCGAAACCCAAGTTGCAATGGCTGTCGATGGTGAGAACCGGTTTTGCCAAAAGCAGAATTAAGGCTTGGTTTAGCAGTCAGAATAAGGAGCACCATGTGAAGGAAGGAAAGAGGCTTTTGAATAATCAATTGTCCAGAATAGGTAAATCTAAACTGGATAATAAATATACGTTATTGAAGAGCTACCTGGGACAGGAGTTGTCTATCGCCCAACGTGAGAGTTTGTTGGAAGAGATTGGTACCGGAGCGAAATTGGCCAGTGATGTGGTCAGAAAGATTTATCCATATGAAGACTTCTTGGCGGAAAAGTTTGCTGAAGAGAAAATTGTTGAGCGTGATTTTGCAGGTATCAGTCAGAAAATGTTGATTGAAGATCAGGTTTTGATTGGTGGTGAAACCGGTTTGCCGATAAAGATTGCGGCCTGTTGTAAGCCGAAATTTGGCGAGAATATTCTGGGATATGTTACTCGTGGTAATCGGGTAACAATTCATAAATCGGTTTGTCCTCTCGTTGATGCTTTGGACGCTGAAAGAATTGTATTTGCCGGATGGAAGGGGAATGAAAGTGCCGATGGTAGGAAGTATCGAGTTGGTATCAAAGTTTTGTGTGTTTCCAGAGTTGGTTTGATTAAAGATATAACTTTGGTTATTTCCGAGATGAATATCAATATAGTTGACGTGAGAATCAGGAAATCTTCGGGTGGTCTTTTTGAGGATTGTTTCTTATTAGACCTTAACACCGTTGATCAGTTTGACCTTTTGGTTGATAAGATCGAAAAAATTAAGGGAGTTGTCAAAGTGACTCGGGAAGAAAAGTTTGAAACAATGGTTGGCTAAAAAATTTTGTGTAGTGGTTTATTTTTCTTTCCTCCTCATCTTTTAGGCATATTTTCTCTATTTCTTCAAGATTGTTGGTTTTTAAGTAGTGGAAAAATTTCATATATTTGTCTTCCATGCTTAGGCTGGTGCTGTGGAAATCTGGGATGTGTCCGGCTTTGTCCAGGAGCTTGATTAAGTAGCTTGTCAGAATCAGACTTGGCTTTTGAGTTTTACTGAGGTGTTTTAAAGTGCTTCTCATCAGCGGTAAAAGATCATCCAGACTTTGTTCTTCAAAGAGAATTTGATCGGTTATCTCGGCTATTTGGATGGCTGTTTTGATTATCTCAAAGTTGTTGATGTTTTTAAGGTAGCTGTTTTTGGTTTGAATTTCTTGGAGGATAATGTTTTTTGGACCGAAATAAAGGCTGATTGTGGAAAAATTTAGAGTTTCCAGGTGACCGGTGAATTTGCTCGTAAGTTTGCGAGCTCCCTTGGCTATGACCTTTGTTTTTCCGAGATCCTCGCTGTAAAAAAACACCAGTTTATCACTTTCTCCAATGTTTTTGTGTCCTAAAATTACGACGTTTGTGGTGAGGTTTTTCATTTTAGTCTTCTAGTAGACGTTTTTGCAGATACTCGTGCAGGGCGATTGTGGCGCTTAGAATGCTTAGAATTATGGTTGCCAGCAGTTCAATCAGGAATATGGTCTGAAATTTGATAACAGAGTAGTAGTCCCATAGACTGGTGCTTTGGATTTCGATGCTTTTGGATAGGCCAAGTAGCAAAATAAAGCTTAATAGAACTGATAATATGCCATAGATGATACTCTCGATGATGAAGGGGAGTCTGATAAATGAGTAAGAGGCTCCAACCAATTTCATCACCGCTATCTCTCTTTTGCGGTTGAAAATTGTTATCTGGATGGCGTTTAAAATGATCAGGGCGCCGCCGATGGTGAAGATGAGAATCAGCCAGAAGATTACTTGATTGGCGAAATTATTTACCTCAAGCAGATTTTTAGCCACGCTGGTAATTATGGTGTTGTTGGCCGAATCGGAGCTGGTTACGATGTTGGAGAAAAAGTTTTGATATTGGCTTTCGCTTAAAGTTTGATTAATTCCTTCGTGGTACTTTGGGTGACTGGTGGTGATGTTAATGCTCGCCGGCAGGGGATTTCCCAGCTGGTACTTTTCAAAGGCCAGTGAAATATTCGGATGAGTCTGTTTTATTTGTTTCAGGGCATCTTCTTTGGAGTTATAAACTACCTTTTCCACACCTTCAAAAGTTTGGATAGTGCCTACAATTTCCTGACTGGTAACCAGATCGGTACTTTCTTTGAGGTAAATTACGATATCTATTTTTTTGTTGAGATCGCTTAAAGCGTCTTTGGTGATCAGGTTGACCGCCAAAATAACATTAAAGATGAATATGATCGTTCCAATTACGAATACGGTCGCCAGAGAGAGGAACTTATTGCGCCAAAGGTTGCTCAAACTAAGTTTAAAAGCTCTTTCGAGGAGGGCCAGTTTCATAAACTAAAGTTACTTCTGGCAATTATTATATACTATTTATTGACTTGATAGTATTTCTTTTTCGCTCGCCCCCTCTTTCTGCTTTTTGATGATGGAAGATTTGTAGAGATGCGGCCTATATGGCTTAAGTCTTACAATTTTTGTATTTAAACTTAGATCGATTATCAGTTTTTCCAATTGGTAGGTGAAGGCGAATTGGTCATAGCCCAGAGCGATTATGTCGGGTTTATACATGCGGATTACTTTGGTTTTGTCTTTGTGAAAGCCGAGAATTACTTTATCGGCCCATTCGGTGTTCTGCAGATTTTTCAGCCTTTCTTTTTCATTGTGATCTGGAGAAAATCCTTTAATGGTGCGTACGGTTTTGTCTCTGGCGATAATGCAGATTATTTCTTCACCAAGTTCTCTTGCCTGACGGAAGAGGTTTTCATGACCAGCGTGGAGGTAGTCGAAGGTGCCAAATACCATTACAACTTTTTGTTTGTTCTCCATCTTAATAAAGGTTTGGTAACACTAGATTAATGACAATTAAAGCTACGAGGGTTAGCATTATGATTGAAATCAGGAAAATGTCCAGAGCTTTGTGGGATTTATTAGGATCAGTTAAGGATATTCTTAAGGAAGACAGTCCATAAATAAGACCTGTTATGATAAAGGGAATATCCGCGGTTTTGTTAATTATGAAGCTGTATTTTAAAAACAATTGGTTAGCGATAAGAGCGCTGGAGCCCAAATGAACCAGTCCTGTGAAGATGAAAAAAGCCAGGGAAACTTTTTTGATATTTATGATTGTGTTCATTGTGATTGTAATTATACAAGCATTTTATTAAATTGCGAAAGTAATAGAGATTTGTTAAACTCACTGCGATTTAAATGTGCCTATGTTATCCGACGATCAGGTAAAACATGTAGCAAAACTGGCAAGATTGGCTCTTTCCGATGAAGAGGTGGAGAAGTTTGGAACCCAGCTTTCCAGAGTGCTGGATTATATGGATATTTTGGGAGAGGTTAATACCGATAATGTGGAACTAACTTCTCAGGTAACCGGTCTCTCCAATGTTATGGATAAGGATGAGATTAGAGAGCCGCAGGCCAGCAGAGAAGAGCTTTTGGGGTGTTCGGAGTTGCCGGTGGATAGTAATCAAATTCGTGTAAAGCCTACAATTAAATAATGGATCAGTTAAATAGACTCACAATTAGGGAGGCTTCTGAAGGTTTGCGCAAAAAGGATTTTTCCAGTGAGGAATTGACTAAAGCTTCTTTGGCCGCGATTCAGGAGAAGAATAAGGAGCTGAACGCCTATGTTTTAGTGGATGAGCTGGGAGCTTTGGAGGCGGCTAGGAATGTGGATCAGAAGCTTGGCGCCGGTGAAAAAGTCTCCGATTTGGCTGGTGTACCTGTGGCCTTGAAGGATATTTTTAATACCAAAGGTGTTAAAACAACTTGTTGTTCACCAATTTTGAAGGATTTTGTGCCTCCATATGATGCCAGTGTAGTTAAAAAGCTCAGAGAAGCCGATATGGTAATGTTGGGTAAAACCAACATGGATGAGTTTGCCTGTGGTGCCTCAACCGAACATTCTTGTTTCGGGGTTACCAGGAATCCCTATGATCCTGAGAGGGTGGCAGGAGGGTCTTCCGGTGGTAGTGCTTGTGCGGTAGCCGCAGATATGTGTGTCTATGCTTTGGGTACCGATACCGCTGGTTCTATTAGGCAGCCGGCCGCTTTTTGCGGAGTTTATGGAATGAAAGTGACTTATGGACGAGTGAGTCGCGCCGGAGTGACGGCTATGGCCTCTTCTTGGGATACGATTGGGCCTTTTGCAAAAAGTGTTGAGGACATTGGTATCATTATGAATGTGATTGCCGGACATGATCGATTCGACCTTACCACTCCGGCAAAAGAGGTGCCGAACTATCTTGATTTTCTGGGTAAAGATATAAAAGGAGTTAAGATTGGCTTGCCTAAAGAATACTTTGGGGAGGGAGTTCAGCCGGAAGTTGCCGAGAGTGTACGCCAAGCCGCCAAGCAATTGGAAACCAAGGGAGCAATTGTTCAGGAAGTCTCTCTTCCGATGACCAAGTATGCCGTGGCAGTTTATTATGTAACCATGCCTGCTGAATTGTCCGCCAACTTGGAGCGGTTTGACGGTATTAGATACGGTAAGAAACCTGATCCGGAGGGAGAGGATTTGGTTGAATATTACTTTAAGGCTCGCGGTGCGGGTTTTGGTGATGAAATTAAGAGACGTATTATGATTGGAACCTATGTTTTATCTGCCGGATATTACGATGCTTATTATAAAAAGGCTCAGAAGGTGCGCACTTTAATTATTGAGGATTTCGCCAAAGTTTTTGCGGAGGTGGATGTCTTGTTGGCGCCGGTTTCGCCTATTCCGGCGTTTAAAGTGGGGGAGTTGGCGGACGATCCTTTGGCGATGTATATGGCTGATGCTTTGACAATTCCGGCCAGTGCCGCCGGTTTGCCGGCTCTGGCTTGTCCTTACGGAAAAACTGCGACCGGTTTACCTATCGGTTTGCAGCTTATAGCGCCTCAGTTTGAAGAAGGACTATGTTTGCAGGTGGCCAATGCTCTCACCGTTTAGAAGAGTGAAAGGTTTTTTTCAGGAGTGACTTTTTCCTTTTCCAGGTTTGCTTTGTCACGTGAAAGGTTTTTTAGGATTTCCTGATCGTTGATTGGCTTTAGCAGTTTGGTCTTGGCATCGTGATTGTCCTCGAACATGGTGGAGTAGGCCCAACACATGTCGAAGATAGCTCTTTGACTGGTGGCTATCTCCGAGCTTTCGATGATCATGCCTATCAGTTCGTCTTTATAGGAGATAATGGCGACCTTGTCGTCGTAGATGTTGATTTCGTTAGTGAAGTTGAAGTGGTCGGAGTCTATCAGTCTCATTTCGCGGTGATATTTTTGATCTTCTGAGTGAACCAGTTCACCGGCCTTATCGTCCGGACAAAGTCCCCTCAAGAATATTTTCTTTTGTGCTCTTTTTTCGACATATTCCTGGTCATAGTTTTTCCATTGCTTGCGGATTTCTTCTGAATTGGAGAAGTTTAGGATTTCGGTTTTAGCGGTCAAGGTGTCGGCATAGATGGCTTTAATACCTTCGAGCCCTTCGAAATAGCGAATTCTTGGGTGATTGGTCTCTCCGGTTAAGCGTTTGAATTTTGGCAGGGCGCTTCTTAGACTGTTGGTGCGGATCTCAAACTCCTCCAATAGAACTTCGGGCTTGGTGCTGGTGAAATATTTAATCTTTTGCTTGGTATAGTAACCAACCAGTCCCTTTTGCTTTAGCTTGTTTAAAATATCATAGGTGGTAACACGATTAATGCCGGCAGCTTGAGCGATTTTTGAAACCACGCCTGTGCCAACTTCAGTACAAGCCAGATAAACTTTAGATTCTTTATCGGTCAAACCCAAATTCATGAGAATTTTAATAAGTTCAGGTTCCATGGGGCAGAGAGGTTAGTTGTAGAAAATTGCAACAAGCTTTGCGGACGGAGGTTATTTTAGCATTGGCTTCTACTGGCAGCAATCTATAATTAATTTTTCTATTGCTAGAATATATTCTCTGTTGTCGGATTGATATGTTTTGATGCGGCCGGTTTTGAAATCTCGATCAATCTGCAAAAATTGTTTAAAAATCCCTGCCAGTTTTTCTTCCGAGAAATTTTTGGCTTGGTGGGAAGTTTTTTTGATTACAAAGGGATGTTGTTTCAGTTTTTGGATGATTGTGTGTTCACTTTCCCTTTTGCCAACCATTTCGTGGACCTGGATCAGGATTCGAAAGTGACGTACGATCATGAAAAAGATTTTCATTGGATCTTCGCCACTGTCGGTGAGGATTTGTAGCGTTTTTAGAGCTTCTTTGATGTTTTTGGAGGAGATATTGTCGGTTAGTTTGAAGACTGAAGATGTGAGGCAAGGCGTGGTTAGTTCATCAATGATTGCCTTAGTTACTTGCTGGTCTTGATTGTATGTTTTGAGTTTTGTAAGCTCATTGGAAAGTTTCCAGAGATCGTTGCCGGCGTGTTGAATCAGATAGTTTATTTCCATGGGCTTAATGTTGAGGCCTATTCTCTGTGATTTTTCTTTGATCCAGTTGGAAATTTGCGTAGCTTGAAAAGGTTTGAACTCTTCAACGTGCCCGATTTTTTTGATTCTCTTATAGAGACTGCGGGTGCGGTCCGGAGTGCCGTTTTCGTGGAAAATGACTATACAAAAGTCCGGTGTTTTTTCAATATTTTCCGCCACTTTTTTTTGATCGTCGGTTTTAGAGGTAGTTAAAAAATTTTTAACTATCAATAGGCGCTTTTCAGTGAGGAAAGGAATTGCTTCCAGATCAGTGATGAATTGGGAGATGTTTAACTTTTTTCCGTCCAGGACTTGCATGTCGCCTTCGTCGCCGTATTTTTTAAGAAAACCGTTTTGATAGAATTTCAGCTTTTCATGGCTGCTATAGCTGTTTTCTCCGTAAAGTAGAAAG
>CAYLHX010000031.1:0-10710 GCA_964383675.1 uncultured Candidatus Peribacteria bacterium
TCGCGGATGACATCCGGATTGTCGGAGATGATCAGATCTGCTCTCATGATACCGATGGCATGCTGAACTTCGCTGTCTTTGCGCACGCCCCAAAGAGCAACTTTCACGCCTCTTTCATGAAGTTTACGGATTAGATCCTCATTTGCCAAAGCGGCCGGCATAGCCACGTAGTCCACCACGTCCAGAATGTGATGAGTTTTACCGTTTGCGTCAGTATAGGTGTAGTTTGGTAGCTCGCTGTAGATGTTGACCACTTCGGTAGACTCTTTGTTGGTGCCCTCCAGGTTGGCGCCGTCGATATGGATTCTGTAGCGATCAACATCTTTAATGGTTTCAGTTCCGGTTAACTTATTTATTCGCTTACAGACACTTTCCACCTCCTTATGACTTACAGCGTTAAGCATCTGACCGGCCCCTTTTAGTTTAACCATTGGGAAATAGGTGAACATCACTGGGCGGTTTGGATCTTTCTCTTTCGCGCTAATCAGCATTTCCGCATCGGCACCAATTATGAAATGACGATCTTTGATAAGTCGGTAATTTTCGGCGCCGCGATTGGCAGCATCGATTTCTGAAATTGCTTGGTCAAGTTTATCTAGCACCGCCGGTTCCTTTATGTCAAAAAATATGGCCGCGTCCTGATTTTGGTGTTTGGCAAAAACTTCCAAGGCTTGTTTTAAAGTGGGGTGCTTTTTGGCAGGATCATTGGTTTTTATAGCGTCGTGGCATAAATAGACCTCGCCATCACTACCAAGGCGCAAATCTATCTCTAACTGCTTCTCTCCATTCTCCAGTGATCTTTCTATCGACTCAAGGCTGTTTTCGCCTTTGCCACCACTTATGGCGCGATGATCAACCATGAATTCTTCGAGGTTGAAGGGTTTATCCTTTGCTACTCCCTCCGCCGTAGATAGAGCCTTCTCGAAATCTTCCCAGGGGATTGATTTTTCCCCCTTATAAAGTCCAAAGGTGGCTCGCCCCAATACCCAGCTGCCAATAGTAGTTAAAAAGGCCGATACTGCGTTGTTTTTGCCAAAAATGCCGGTAATAAATTTTCCAACTGGTCCCTGCTCGATGTTTCTTTCAAGCTGTTCGCGGGTTTCCGCTGTCACACCGCCTTTTATGCTGCCGCTCAATCCGGCCAGCTCATCGCGAAGAACGTGCTCAACTTGTTTCTTGTCCACCGCTTTTCCCGGCCCCTTTTCCACTGCTCCTTGGGGCGCTGGATTTACCTTATCGTCCCCCATTCCTCCGCTGGCATTACCTTTTTGAAACATGATTAACAGCTAAATTCTTTAGTAACTTGATTGTTGTCTTCGTTTGTCTCCTCGATGGAGTCATCGGTGTCGATGGTGAAGTTCACTTCACCATTACAGCCATACTGATAAATACTTCTTGGTATGGGGTAAGAGAAGCTGAAGGCGTCACCGGGCAAAATTTCGCTATGCGAATCACTGTTGGCAAATACCTCCTGGCCATCAATTGAGATTGTATATTTAAAACTTGAATTACCGCCAATCGAGCCCGAACCTACATTTTCTATTGTTGACTCGGCAACAATGTCACCTTCGGGATTTTCGGGCATAACCAGATTAAGGGCAGCCTTTAAATCAGGTAATTGATTCTCGTCGCTGGCAGCCTCATTGCCAGCTTCATCTGCCGTCTCTTCACCTTGTCCGAAAATTTGACCTTTAAAGAGTGATTTGTTTTCAACCTGCAGTGCGTAAACTCCAACAACGGTGCTAACAAGCAGAACTGTAAGTAAGGTTTTTGAACGAGATCCCATATTGATTGTTTTAATTTGATTTCATTTTATATTTCGACGCTGGGTTTGTCTATTAAAAGAGGATCGACTTCTCCCCCGATCTCTTTGTCTGTGATTTTGTAGACATCTTTATCGATCTTTTTGAACTCTTTGTAAGCGGAGTTGTACATATTTACGGTGGTCCCAAGGCTGTTACCCATTTTTTGCATATAGGCTTCATAGCTTCCAAGGTGTCTGCCCAGCTCCCCTACTCGTTTTATTATTTCTTTGACGGATTCCTTCATTTGCAGAGCCTTTAACCCTTGGAGCACGGTTTGCAGATAGGCGAAGAATGAGGTTGGAGAAACAATAATCACTCTCTTCTTAAAGGCGTATTCGATAAGATCATTGGCGTTAATATCCAATGAACCAACCTTATAGATAAGTAGATTGTAGTAAACACCTTCGGCCGGAATAAACATGAAGGCAAACTCGGTGGTGTCCTCTTCGGTACGGACATATTTGGCTGTTTCGTCGATACGATTTTTAACATCAAGTTTAAAATCTTTTTCCAACTTTTCGCGGTGCTTTTGGTCTTTCTCCTCCATGATCATATTGTATTTTTCCAGAGAGAACTTGGCGTCGATGGGAATAATTTTTTCTTGGAAGAAGATTACGGCATCAACTATTTCATTGTTCTTGAATTTGTACTGCATTTGATATTGAGCGGGCTGCAGGACGTGTCCAAGAAGTGTTTCCAAAAAGTATTCACCTAAAATTCCACGCTGTTTGGGGTTTTTGAGAATATTTTCCAGGCTTTGCATCTTTTCGGAAAAGTTTAGTACCTGCTTATTGGTTTCGTCGAGTTTGGTAAGCTTTTCCGTGACTTCCTGAATGAGTTTGGCACTTTGGCCAAACTGTTTTTGTAATGTTTCCGTTGAATATTGCAGACCTTTGGCGATGCGGTCGTTCATTAGTTCGAGTTTGCTCTGAGTCTCTTTCCTACTGACCTGATCGCTTTCGCGAATCTCTTTGCGCAGGGATTCTATGTACTCGAAAACCATCTTGTCATTTTCATTGCTTTTGAGCTCTTTCATGCGAAAAAGTACAGCTCCCAGTACGCCCAGAATGGCCACTCCCAAAATTAGTAAGACAATTTCCATGTAAGTAATATACATCTTTTATATCTTTACTTTAAGCCTATTTTTCCGTAGACTGTCTCTGATTTTGACGTTTAATCATATTCCAATGTCTACAAAGCTCAGCGATCTGGCTGAAAAACTGGAGATTCCACTTAAGGAGCTGAAAGAAAAAATTTCAGAGCTGGGTTTCGATGTCGCTCCGCGAGCCCGAGTTATTGAAGATGATGTGGCGGAGCTGGTTCTTGAAGAGTTAAGCGGAGATTCCGCAACATCTGAGTCGACTGAATCGGATGAGGAAAATGATGACGTTGCTGAGATCTATGACGAACTTATTGCCGAGCAGAGAGAAAGAGAGATTATTAAAAGTCAGAGAAAGAAGACCGCCGGTCGCGATGTTAAGGATAAGAAATCTGTAACTGAAGGACAAGATAATTCTGGGGCCGAGAAGGTGATTGAAATCAGTGATTTTATTACTGTTAAGGAGCTTGCCGAAAAGACCGGTATAAAGATTGCCAAAATTATCGGTGAGTTGATGAAAAACGGAATTTTGGCAAATATTAACCAGGAAATTGATTTTGAAACCGCCCAGATTATTACTGAGGATTTGGGTATTAAGTTGACTAGGAAGCGTTCTGCGGCCGGAGCCGAAGAGTTTATGACCGGTGACATTTCCAAGTTGCTTTCGGAAGATGATACCAGCCTCTTGGAAGAGCGCCCACCGGTAGTTTGTGTAATGGGACATGTTGATCACGGAAAAACCAAGCTTTTAGATGCTATCCGTGAAACCGACGTGGTTTCCAAGGAGTCAGGTGGCATTACTCAACATATTGGGGCCTATCAGGTAACTAAAAAGGGTAAATTGATCACTTTCTTGGACACTCCCGGTCATGAGGCTTTTACCTCTATGCGTGCTCGTGGTGCCAAGGTTACTGACATCGCGATTTTGGTGGTGGCCGCCGATGAGGGTGTGAAGCCGCAAACTATTGAGGCTCTGAATCATGCCAAGGAGGCGGGAGTGCCTATTATTGTGGCTCTTAATAAGATGGATAAGCCGGATGCAAATCCCGATCGCGTTAAAGGTGAATTAACCGAACATGGTTTACAGCCCGAGGATTGGGGTGGGACTACGGTAATGGTTCCGGTTTCAGCCATTAACGGCAGTGGTATTGATGAGCTTTTGGACATGATTCTTTTGACCTCTGATATGGAGGACTTGAAGGCAAATCCAAACCGCGAGGCCGTGGGTACTGTGATCGAGGCGCATTTGGATCACAGCCTGGGACCGGTAGCTACTGTTCTTGTTAATACCGGCTCGTTAAAGATTATGAATAATGTTGTGGTCGGTGATACTTATGGCCGTATTAAACTAATGAAGGATCACAATGGTAAAAACGTGCGTGTGGCCGGACCATCGGTACCGGTTTTGATTGCCGGATTGGACAAAACTCCGAAGAGCGGAGATATCTTGCAGGTGGTCGCGAACGAAAAGGTTGCTAAACAAAAGGCTGAAGAGATTTATATGTTGGCAAAGGAAGGTTCCCAGGAGAAGCTCTCCGGAATGAACCAGATTCTTTCCAGCATTAAAAACGATAAGATACTTAAGTTGGTTATTAAAGCCGACACAAAGGGGTCTCTTGAGGCCATTAAGCAGTCTATAGCTAAGGTCAAGGATGAGGAGGTTGCCGTAAAGGTTATCCATAGCGGAGTTGGTTCGGTTACAAAATCCGATGTTCTGATGGCTTCCGCCAGTGGAGGACTAGTGGTGGCCTTCCATGCCGATTTTGATTCGCCATATGTTGAAAAGACCGCTGAACGTGAGGGTGTTGAGGTGAAAAAATATTCCGTTATCTATGATCTTCTTGAGGATATAAAGAAAATTTTGAGTGGTCTGCTTGAGCCGGAAATTATTGAAGTAATTTTGGGACGTATGGAAGTGAAGCAGATTTTCTTGACCAAGCGCAATGAGATGATTGTGGGCTGTAAGGTTTTGAGCGGTAAGATTGTGAAAGATGCCAAATTAAAGGTTTTGCGCGGAAAAACCGCGGAAGACGAGGAAAATGTTGTTGGGCATGGTCAGATTAAATCTTTGAAGAAGGTTGATAAAGACGTTGCTGAGATCTCCGAAGGAAATGACTGCGGTATTAAGTATGTTGGCGATGTTGATGTGGAAGAGCGGGATATTTTGGTGGCTTATAAGGAGGAGGAGAAGATGCGGCACATCAGCTAGTACTATAATTTAAACGTTATGAAGGTTTTGATTACAGGTGGTGCCGGTTTTATTGGAACAAACTATGCATATTTGCGCTTTAATCGCTATCCACAAGACGAGATCTTTGTTTTGGACAAGTTAACTTACGCCGGTAACCTGGATAATTTGAGTTCTCTGCTTGAAGAAGAGCGCTTTCATTTTGTGCAAGGCGATATTGCCGATAAAAAATTTGTGGATGATCTTTTTGAAAAAGAGAGATTTGATCTGGTTGTTAATTTTGCGGCTGAGTCTCATGTTGATCGCAGTATTGAGGGGCCAAGCATTTTTGTACTTACCAATGTTGTCGGAACTCAGAATCTGTTGGAAGCCGCCCGTAAATATGAGGTTAAGCGTTTTCATCAGGTTTCAACCGATGAAGTTTATGGCGATTTGGGTGGTAATTCAAAGGATTTTTTCTTGGAGACCACTCCCCTGCAACCCAATAGTCCTTACGCGGCCTCCAAGGCGGCTGCCGATCTTTTGGCGCGCAGTTATTTTGAGACTTTTGAACTACCTTTAACGGTTAGTCGTTGCAGTAATAATTATGGTCCTTATCAGTTTCCGGAAAAGTTGATCCCTTATTTTTTCCGACTTATTTCCGAGGATCAGCGGGTTCCGGTTTACGGGGATGGCCAAAATGTGCGCGACTGGCTTTACGTGACCGACCACTGTGAGGCTATTGACTTGATCGTGGAGAAGGCTGAGCTTGGTTCGGTATATAATATCGGCGGCAACTGTGAAAAGACAAATCTGGAAATCACTCAGTCCTTGTTGGATTTCTTTGGCAAAGATGCGAGCATGATTACTTTTGTCGACGACCGTCTGGCCCATGATCGCCGCTATGCCATTGATGCGACGAAGATCAAAAATGATCTTGGCTGGGAGCCCTCCGTCACTTTTGAAGAGGGTATCGATAAAACTTTTAATTGGTATAGTGAGAATGAGCAATGGGTAAATAGTCTTGTTCATAAACTTGAGGAGAGAAAACACAAACAAGTAAGCAAAACTCCGCTTCAGGCCAGTCGAGTTTAATATTTTCAAACCAATCCTATGAGATATTCTAAACTTTTTGGAAAAACCAGACACAATCCTCCTTGCGATGCCGACAGTAAAAACGCCCAGCTACTAACCCAGGCCGGTTTTGTGGAAAAGCTTGCTGCGGGAATTTATAATCTTCTGCCGCTTGGACAGAGGGTTTTTAAAAAGGTTTGTCAGATTATTCGCGAAGAGATGGATAAAGTTGAGGGGCAAGAGATCCTAATGCCTTCATTGCATCCTATTGAGCTTTGGGAAACTACCGGACGAAATCGCACCATGGACGATATTCTCTATCGCACTACTGCTTCCGGTAATAAGGAATTTGTTTTTGGGCCCAGTCATGAAGAGACGGTTACCCCTTTGGCGGCCAAGTATATTCAATCTTATAAGGACCTACCTCTAGCGTTGTATCAGATTCAGACCAAGTTTCGTGATGAGCCTAGGGCCAAGTCCGGTCTACTGCGTGGTCGTGAATTTGGTATGAAGGACATGTACAGTTTTCATACCTCCGAGGAGGATCTGGATGAATACTACGAACTGGTGAAAGATGCCTATTTGAAGGTTTTTAATCGCTGCGGCCTAAAGGCTTATGTGATTGAGGCTTCAGGTGGAGCTTTTAGTGATAAGCATTCTCATGAGTTTGCCGTTGAGACTTCCGCCGGCGAGGACACGGTGGTCTACTGTGAAAAAAGCGGCTTGGCGCAGAATTTGGAGGTTGCCGTGGGCGAACCGCCAGTTGCCGCTGAAATTGACAGTGAAGAGTTGCCGTTGAGCAAGGTGGATGTTGAACGTGGTTTCTCGGTTGAAGAAAATGCCAAAGCTCATAATGTGCCCGAATATAAGATTTTGAAAACGGTGGTTTATGAGTTGGAAGAGGGCGGCCTGGTTGGTGTGGTAATTCGCGGCGACCTTAGTGTCAATGAGCTGAAGTTGCAAAACTATTTCAAGTGTTTACTTAGGCCCGCCAGTCCTGAAGTCTTGAGGCAGGCGGGTTTGGTGCAGGGTTATATTTCTCCGGTAAATATGTCCGCTGAAGTTGGTATTGAATTTGTAGCGGATCATTCGGTAAAGAGCGTTAAAAATTATGTAACCGGTGCCAATGAGCTCCATAAAGATTATGTTAATGCAAATATCGGTAGGGATTTTCTAATTAAGGATTTTGCCGATTTTGTGGAGGTTAAATCCGGATTCTTCTGTAAGGAAAGTGGTGAAGAGCTTAAGGAGATGAGAGCAGTTGAGGCCGGTAATATCTTCAAGCTTGGAACTCGCTACAGTGAGGCTTTTGGTCTGAATTTTACCGATAGTGATGGTCAGCTTAAGCCCGTTATAATGGGCTGTTACGGAATTGGGACAACTCGTCTGATTGGTACAATCGTGGAGGCTTCTCATGATGATAAGGGGATTATCTGGCCGCTTAGCGTAGCTCCCTTTGCCGTGCAGTTGGTTTTGATCGGCAATGATGAGGAAACTGTCTCCAAGGCAGATGAACTTTATCGGCAGTTAGTCGATAAGGGTGTGGAGGTTTTGTTCGATGATCGTGATGAGCGAGCCGGAGTAAAGTTTAATGATGCAGATTTGATCGGAATACCTTTGCGGATTGTAGTTAGCAAGCGCACACTCGAGGCCGGTGCGGCCGAATGGAAGGAGCGCAGCTCCGAGGAGGCTAAAAATGTAGAACTTGAGGTACTTGTTGAACAAATTGTTAATTTTGTAAAAGTATGAGGGTAGTTTTGCTGGGAAAAAACGGTATGCTTGGTTCTTGCTTTTTAAAGTTTCTTTCCGGCGATGAAGATTTCGAGGTCTACGCCTTTGGTCGCAGCGAACTCGATATTTGTAATTTCGCGGAACTTGATAAAACTTTTAGCGCACTTAATCCAGACTTCGTAATTAATTGTGCCGCCTACACCGCAGTTGATGATTGTGAAACAAATCGAGAAGAAGCTTTTAAGGTAAATGGTACGGCACCGGGCGAAATCGCCAAGGCTTGCAAAAAAGCTAATGCTATTTTGCTACATTTTAGCACCGACTATGTTTTTGACGGTCAAAAAGCCGAGGGGTATAGGGAAGATGATTCGACCGGCCCCATTAATGTTTATGGTGAATCCAAGCTGGAAGGGGAAAGGCAAATTGCCGCCAATACCGATAATTTTTACATTGCCAGGATCTCCTGGCTATTTGGGGAAAACGGCAAGAATTTTGTCGACACGATGATGAACCTGACCAAGACGCGTGATACTTTGGATGTGGTGAGCGATCAGATTGGTAGTCCAACCTATGCGAGAGATATTTGCGAGGCTTCCATTCGTTATTTCCTACGACCAAATCTCACTGATGTGGTTGTACACCATGAACGCTCGATGCTTAATGGTGAAGCTGAAAAATGTCAAATTCCCGATTTTGGCATCTATCATTTAACCAATTCCGGCCATACCAGTTGGAACGGTTTTGCTAAAAAGATTTTTGAGGTGACCGGTATGGATATTAAAGTTAATGAGGTTGGCAGTGACAAATTTCCGCGTCCGGCAAAGCGCCCATCATATTCCATTCTTTTAAATACCAAGCTGCCCAAGGATTTGCGAAGCTGGGAGGAGGCTGTAACGGCCTATTTGGAGCTCAATTATCTCTAGGGTTGATATTTGAGTTCATTTAATGTTTAATTGACACGTTTAAAAACAATTATGAAAGGAATTATTCTCGCGGGAGGAACCGGTACCAGACTTTTCCCACTAACCAGGGTTACAAATAAGCACCTACTTCCGGTTTACAATAAACCGATGATTTACTATCCGCTGTATAGTCTAAAGCGTGCTGGTATTACCAATGTTTTGATCGTTTCCGGCAAAGGGCATGCGGGTAGCTTTCTCGAGTTGCTGGGGTCCGGTTCACAGTTTGGAATGCAGCTTTCTTATGAAGTCCAGGAGGAGGCCGGCGGAATTGCCCAAGCCCTTGGTCTTACGGAGGATTTTGCCAATAATGAAAAGGTTGTGGTTATTTTGGGTGACAATGTTATTCAGGACGATATCAGCGCTGCCGTTGATGCCTTTAAGGTCCAGCCACGTGGGGCAAAAATCTTTGTAACCAAAGTGGCAAATCCAAAGTCTTACGGTGTTGCCGAGATTAGCGCTGAGAAGATTGTGGGGATCGAGGAAAAACCGCAAGTGCCTAAATCCGATCTGGCCGTAATCGGTTGCTACATGTATGATCCTCAGGTTTATGATGTGATTAAAGGATTAACTCCTTCCGCCCGTAACGAGCTGGAGATAACCGATGTTAATCGCTTCTATTTGGAGCAAGGCACTTTGAGCTATGAGGTTTTAAGCGGCTTCTGGGGAGATTGTGGAGAATCTTTCGACAGCATGATGGATGCTTCCCGTTTGGTTCAGAATAGTGATCTGGCTTTGGTTGATGAATTTTTGAGTTTGGAGGGTCGCGCTAAGGCCGGTCTTCAGGCTAATGTCGAAAGCTCTTCCGTAATTCAAGCTTAATGAAAGGTGTACTTATTTCCGGTTCGCTGGCCTATGATAATTTGATGTATTTCGATGGTGATTTTAGTAAAGCGATTTTGCCTGAAGCCATTGGAAAATTGAGTGTTTCTTTTTTGGCATCCGAGCGTTTTTGTCATTTTGGAGGTTGCGCGGGAAATATTGCTTTCACCTTAAAAAAGATTGGCGGCGAGCCCTATATTTTTGGTGTGGCCGGCAATGATTTTACTGAATATCATAGCTGGCTTAATATCAATGGAGTTGTTACCGATTATATTGAGATCGACAAGAATCAACCAACCGCAGCCGCTTTTATCCTGACTGATAATGGTCAGAGACAGATTACTACCTTCTCCCCTGCCGCTATGGGGAATAAAACTTTGGCAATGAAATTTAAGAAGATCGATTTTGAAAAAATTGCGTTGGCTATAATTGGTCCCGAGCTGCCCGAGCGGATGCTTAATGTGGCAACTGAGTGTCGAAAATATGACCTGCCTTATATTTTTGATCCGGGTCAGGGACTTTCAATTTTGCATAAAGAGCAAATCCTGGAAATTTTGAATGGTGCAATTGGATTGATCGTTAATGAGTATGAGGGCGAGCTTGTGGAAAAATTGTTGGGACTTCAGTTGGAGCAACTGGCTAAAGAAAATGATATTTTTGTGGTGCAGACTTTAGGCGAGCGGGGTGCGCGCTTGATGGTTAAGAATGCTGAGCGGGAGTTTGCACCTCTGCCTGCTGAAAGGGTTGTGAACAGTACCGGCTGTGGTGATGCCTTTCGAAGCGGCTTCCTGTATGGTTACGTTGAAGGAAGGACACTTGAGGTGTGTTGTCAGATGGGAAATGTCGCCGCCTCCTATGTACTGGGGCAGCTGGGAACTCAGGAACATCAACTCACTTCTGAGAGATTTGAGAAAGATTTTGCAAAATTTTATGGAGGTGGTTAGTTTCGAAAGCTTTGAGTTCTCGTCTGAGATTTTTGCGCAGTATGTCGAGTTTTGAAACCAATTCATGGTCCTTTTTAAGTTGTAAAAACTGTTTTTTCAGCTTCTCAAA
>CAYLHX010000032.1:0-10546 GCA_964383675.1 uncultured Candidatus Peribacteria bacterium
ACTGGATAGTGTTTATGGCGATAAGGGAGCTCAAAATTTGGCTGTCAGGCCGATGAATGCCGATGAAGTGTTGCCGGAAGGTGTGACTTTGAGACAAAAGGCGCGAGCTGCCGGTATGAAGTTGGTTGATAGCTTGAATTTTAAGGTGGGCCCGGGCAAGAAGATTTTGGATCTGGCCGTGGGAGAGGGAGATACCAGTCGTTATTTAGCCACCACCGGCGCTTCGATTGAAGCCAGGGACATTGAGACGTACCTGGTGGAGCGAGCCAAGCAGCGTGATGCTGAGGTTCGAGAAGGGCGAGAAGCTGCTGCGGTCGAGGAGGTTCGCAGTGATGTGCGTAAACAAACCGGTCGCGTGTTGGGAGAGGTGAATTATCAATCGGGAGATTATTCTCGAGTGAAAGATAGTGTGGCCGAGGGTGAGCAATTTGACGCAATTACCTGTCTGAGTCGCTCCTTTATCTATTTGGGTGAACGTGAAAATTATGTAAATGCTCTGAAAGATTTTAATGATTTGCTGGTTCCCGGAGGCAAGGTAGTCTTGCAATCACGAAAGCATTTGAAGAAGGGTGACTTTCCTTGGGCTGCGGAAACCGGCACTAAATTGGAATTTGAAAACGGCGAGTTTGCGATGATCGATGAAAAGAGTGGAACTCGCTTTGTTTGGCGTACCGATGAAGAGAAGCGAACCCTTTCCGACGGTGTGAAGCAAAGCACGGGTTCTCGCTATTTGCAATATGCCGACGGTAGTCGCAAGGAATTGGGGAAAGTGGTCTCCGACGATCATCTGGATTTTGACAATCTCAAAGGGATGGGAGAGATGTTACGTGAAGCCGGTTTTAAGAATATTCGGTTGAAGGTGGAGAACATGACTGAAGATGGCACGGAAATCATGTATGCGCTTGTAGCGGAAAAACCGAAAGGTGGTTTGATTTCGCGAGCTAGAAAGCTGTGGCATGATAGAGTGGCCGGATTGTTGGGCGGGGTTTAGGTTGTAGGTCAAAAACCCGCTAAGTTTAAAAAATTGTTAAACAATTGTCGGCCGACGTGTGTGTACTCTTCTTGAATTAAAGAAAAATCGTTTCGAAGTTGGGTTTTGTCGAGTAGTAAAAGGTCAGCGTCTTCCTTGATCCAGATTTCAAACATCTCGGGAGTCAGTTCGAAGTGGCACTGTAGCCCATAAGCTTTTTCAGCGACTTTTACAACCTGATTGTCGCAAAATTCACCCTTTGCCAAAAGGGTCATATCTTTTGTTAGCTCGACTGTTTCGCCGTGTAAGTGAAAGACTTTGAATTGATCGTTTAAATTTTCGAACAGTGGGTCTTGTCTGCCGGCCTCGGTTAATTTTACTGTGAAGTTTTCGCCTTCCGGATCGCGAAAGCCCACCTCTTTCAGTGGACTTTTAATCACCTTCCCGCCACCGGCCTTTACGAGTGTTTGTAAGCCAAGACAAATTCCGAGATAGGGAATTTGAGCCTCCAAAACTTCACTAATACGCGTTAGTTCGTTTTCCATTTTGCTGCTTTGATCGTTGGCGCTGTCAGGCCCGCCTAAAACAACCACTGCGCTGAAATTTTGTACTTCCGGAAAGTTCTCCCCTTGACCTAGGTCTATTATTTTGTAGCCAATATTTCGTTCTTTTAGCAATTCTTCAAGCAGCCCGGGGCCTTCACGGGTTATATTTTTGACGATAAGAATTTGCTTTGGCATTAGTACTTAGTTTTCAACGTATTTCCTGAAATTGTCCAAAATTGCCTGCCAGCCGGTGCGTTGCATTTCCAGAGAATTGGTGTTTTCGGGATCGAAGGTCTCTACTACTTTTGTTTCATTGTCGCCGGTTTTTGTGAAAACAATCTTCACCTTGCGGCCATCTTCCATGGTGTAGGAGATAAGGGCATTTTCCTCAACTTCATCATAAACTCCCTCGAAGTCAAACCCCACGCTACCATCCTTGGCTTCCATGCGAGCCAAAAATTTTCCGCCGGGGCGCAAATCGTTTTCGGCGCGGGGAGTATGCCAGTCCTCCGAGGCGCTGTTCCATTTTGTAATGTGTTCGGGGCTGGTCCAAAAATCCCAGACTTTTTTGACTGGTGCTGAGATAGTTGTTTCAACTGTGATGGGGGGTTGTGAGTTCATAGTTTTTTAGTTAACACATACAATTGTAACTGTTTTCATTATTTTTTGTGAGATTCCAGGGATCGCCATTAGATTTTTTGCCGTTCCAGCTCGTGCCATCTTTGGCGGCTTCAACTGTTGATTGGCTTGGCAGGCCTTGTGCACCGGCACTTTTTAGTTCTGACAGGGCGTTTTGAAGTTTTGGGTTCATGTATTGGTGGTTAGATGACGTTTATTAGATAAAAATTCCTATTCCCCGTTCCCAACCTTCACTTTGGCGTGGCGCAGAACACGATCGCCGATTAGATAGCCTTTTTCAAGCTCTTCGGTGATGATATCTTTTTCTCCTGGTCCTTCCAGAAAGGCTTCATGCAGATCGGGATTGAATTTCTGACCGATTGATTCGATTATTTTTAGGCCGCTTTCTTCCATGATTTTGTGCAATTGGCCGATAGAGATCTCCACGCCTTTAAACCATTCACCAAACCAATCCACACCACTGGCGGCTTCGGGCAGATGTGCTTTGGAGCGGTCCAGATTGTCCAAAACAGGTAAAAGTTTTTTGATTAAGTCGACATTACCCACGGTGATGAGTGTACGGCGCTCTTCTTCTTGATGGCGGCGCAGATTTTGCAGGTCGGCCATGGTGCGCTTGGCCAGTTCGGTCATCTGTTCAAGTTCGGCTTTGATTTTGTTTATTTCCTCATTTTCGGCGTTCGCGGATTCTTCTTTTTCAGTTGCTTCTTTTTTTGCCTGTTCGATTTTTTTCTGTAGATCAATATCCTGATCGGTCATGGTTGAAGGTTAATTTTCTAAAAGTTTTTTAATCTCTTCCAGCATCACGATGTTGAAGGCATAGTTCATGCGTTTTGGACCAAGCAGACCGATGTAGCCCGTGTAGCCCTCATGTTCGTATTTGGCCACGATGATGCTGCAGCTTTGGATTTGAGAAAGAATATTTTCTTCGCCGATGAAGGCGCGCGGTTTGTCGGTGATCTCCAGGTTGTTGAGAGTGGTGACGAAGTTGTCTCCACGCTCCAAAACTTCGAAGACTTCACTGGCATTTACACTGTTTTCCATGAATTCCGGCTGTTTAAGTACGTTCGACATTCCCAAAAAGAAGGTGTGGGGGTTGTCGGGAGTGGTGGCGAAACTAACGGCCTGAGTGGCGCGAGCCAAGAGTGAGACAGCGTCATAAAGCCTTTCACGCACCTTTTGTACGCGATACTCTTCTTTAACTTGCTTCAAGGCATGTACGGCCTCTTCACGGGCTTTTTGATAGTCGGCCATTTCGTCGACAAATAGACGATAGCCCTTGTCTGTGGGCACGCGGCCGGCAGAGGTGTGCGGCTGAAAAATATAGCCGGACTTTTCCAGTGACATCATGTCGTTGCGAATAGTGGCCGGAGAGACATGAAACTTGTAGCTGATCAGTAAAGTATTGGAGCCTACCGGTTCCGCGGTTTCAATAAAATGTTTGACTATGGCCTGTAAAACTCGTTTTTTTCTCTCTTCGGACATGATTAATATTAGTTTTTAGCACTTTGTATTATATAGTGCTAATCATACTAATTCAAGATTTATCACCGATAAGTTTTACCAGATCAACCACTCTTGAAGAGTAGCCCCACTCGTTATCGTACCAGGCGATGGTTTTTACCAAATTGCCATCCATTACCTCTGTCGATTCGGCATCAACAATTGAGGAGAGGGGATTGCCCTTGTAGTCCATGGAGACCAATGGTTCGGTGCTGTAACCTAAGATGCCCTTCATACGGCCCTCGGCGGCCTCTTTGAATTTTTGATTTATCTCTTCTGCAGTGGTGTTTTGTTTGATGATACAGGTGAAGTCGACCAAAGAGACTGTAGGTGTTGGGACACGCACGGAGATCCCATTGAGCTTACCTTCTAATTCAGGGATTACCAGGCCGACGGCTTTGGCCGCGCCGGTGGTGGTGGGGATCATTGAGAGGGCTGCGGCGCGGGCTCTTCTCAAGTCTTTATGTGGTAAATCCAGAATGTTTTGATCGTTGGTATAGGAGTGAATAGTGGTCATGAGCCCTTTCTCGATACCAAAAGCATCGTTTAAAACCTTTGCCACAGGAGCCAGACAGTTGGTGGTACAGGAGGCATTGGAAATGATGTGATGATTGGCGGGATCATAACCCTCTTCGTTGACACCCAGGGCCACGGTGAAGTCGATCTCATCTTTGGCGGGCGCGGAGATGATTACTTTTTTTGCTCCCGCTGTCAGATGTTGAGCTGCACCTTCTCGGCTACAGAAAACACCTGTTGCTTCGATTACGACATCTACGCCGAGTTCTCCCCAAGGCAACAGTTTTGGGTCTCGTTCACTGAATATTTTATAAGATTTACCGTCTACCAGTAATTCGTTACTACCTTCTTTTACCTCATGTGGCAAAGTGCCGTAGTTGGAGTCGTATTTGAGCAGATGGGCCAGGGTGGCGTCGTCGGTTAAATCGTTGATGGCAACCACGTCAAAATAATCTTTTTCCAGATTTATGCGAAAAACTTGTCGGCCGATTCTTCCAAAGCCGTTGATGGCAACTTTTAACTTCATGATTAAAAGGTTAGAGGTATAAGTGTCGTTTTGCTGGCAGTATAGAATTCTTAAGTTTCCGATTCAAGCCGGAAAAGATGGCGAAAACATTTGACTGTTGACTTGTAAAGACTTAATTTTGGGCCATGGAAAAAGTGAACATTTTGGATCCCAGGGCTTTGGTGCTGGCCGGATCGGCTCTTGAGGCCGGTGGTGTGGTGATGCATCCAACGGAGACCTGTTATGGACTGGCTGTGGATATCTTTAATCAAGAGGCCTTGGAGAAGCTGTATAGAATTAAGGGACGTGATGCGAAAAAGCCGATCAGTATTTTAGTGGACAGTTTTGGCATGGCCCAAGAGTTTGGTTTGTTTTCTGAAAAAGCTTTGGAATTGGCTCAGCGTTATTGGCCGGGACCGCTTTCGATTGTGGTTCCCAGAAAAAAGAGTTTGCCGGAGTTTTTGAATCCCGAGGAGGATTTTGTTTCGATTCGTTTTTCCGCCGATGCTTTTTCCACCGACATGGTGGAGGAGCTTGGTCGACCGGTTACTACCACCAGTGCCAACCTTTCCGGTCAGGAACCTTTATATATAGCTGACGTCAGTTCCTTTGGCGCTTTGAAGAGTGAAGTCGCTTTGTTGGTCGATGGCGGTGAAATCTCCAAGAATAGTCCTTCCACGGTTGTGAAGGTGGACGGTGATATGATTGAAGTCTTGCGGCAAGGCGATATTTTGATCAATTAAAGAGACGAACCAGGGCTTGAACGGATTCAACGCCGGTTGTAACCAGAATTGCCGCAGCAATGGTGCCCAGGAATATCAGGAAGAGAGCTTTCCAGTAGTCGACTCCGAAAAGGAAGGCGATTAGAGCTCCTGTGACCGTTCCGCTGCCTGGCAGTGGTATGCCAACAACCAAAACCAATAAAATCGCGCCATAGCGGGTAAAACGCTTTGAGTGTTCTTTGCGGGTTTTGTGGAAGAGTTTCTCTATCCACTTGTTTAGTTTTTTGGATTTTTTTTGAGCGTAACGGGTTAACGGACCTATTACTGCCAGGAAGATTGCTCCCGGAATGAGCATGCCGGCGGAGGCGAAAATTATGGTACTGGTTAAAGAAAGACCTAATTGTTCTCCCACAGGGATGGCAAGCTTTAGGTCTGTGAAGGGGATCATTGCCGTAAAAAAGACGATTAACTCACGTGTTAGCATAATTTTATTTAACTCTTTTCTCCGGTGAGGGTAAAGGGATTTTGTAGTGTGTATCGTAACGACTACAAAAATTATACAATATAACTTTTTTAGTCAACAGAACATTTAATGTGCACGGCCTGAGCTGTAATTGCCTTGTTACGGCTGTTTATGTGTATTGTTTGGTGCTTGTAGTGCAAAAAATATGCACTACGACTGTTTTTAGTTGTTGACTGAGTTTTGCGTTCTGAATAATATGAAACACAGTTTAAGGCGCAAAAAGTTATACACATTCTGTACACAAGATTTGAACACGAATGAGAAAGAGATTTTATTTTTACCTTCTTTAAGCCAAATGAAGCATGTTCCAGTACTTATTGATGTTGTTCAAAAGTTTTGCAATCTACAGGAGGGAGATGTTGCCGTTGATGCGACACTTGGACTGGGAGGACATGCTGAAGCGTTCTTGGCGAAGGTAGGGGAAGCAGGTAAGGTGATTGGATTTGATCAGGACGAGAGAAATTTGGAACAGGCCCGGGAGAGACTTAAGAATTATGAAAAGCAAACAATACTGATTCACGACAATTTTCGTTACTTAAAAAAAAGGATTACTGGTGTTGGTATTTCTCAAGTGGATGCGATTCTCTTTGATCTGGGGTTGTCTTCCCCACATTTGGATGAGGCCGAAAGGGGATTCTCTTTTATGCAGGTCGGTCCGCTGGATATGAGATTTGATGGCCGAAATGAGTTGACGGCATCGCAGGTGGTAAATGAGTATCCGGAGGAAGAATTGAAAAGGATTTTTTATCAGTATGGAGAGGAAAAGTTTGGAGCGAAGATTGCCAGAATGATCTGTGAACGCCGGCGCGATCAAAAATTTGGTTCAACAACCGAATTGGCGGAGTATATTGAAAAGATTATTCCCAAAAAGCGCTCGAAGAAGGCTTCTACTGCTCATCCTGCCACGAAAGTTTTTCAAGCCATACGGATTGAGGTTAACGACGAACTTACGGTTTTGGAGGAAGCCTTGGAGCAGGCCTTCGAACTGTTGAGGCCTGGTGGTAGGTTGCTGGTTATCTCTTATCACTCGCTGGAAGATCGCATTGTGAAGAGGTTTATGAAAAGTTTGCAACGTCCTGCAGTGCAGAGTGAAGAGGAGAAGATCTATAGAAACTTTGGAGACCCCTTAATAGAGATACTAACCAAAAAACCGGTAATCCCAACTGAAGAAGAAATTAAAGAAAATCCCAGAAGCAGAAGTGCAAAATTAAGAGTTTTTGAAAAATTATAAACTGACGGTTACCTCAAACCGTTCCCCCTCACCTCATTCCTAACATTCTCATTCCTATGGCTCAGCTAGTACTATCTCGCGGCGCAAACTATAATAAAAGTATCTTTGGTCGCTTAATGAAAAAGGCTTCCGCAATCGAACTTGGTCCCTACTTTTTAGTGGTTTCCTTGATTGTTTTTGTGGCTTTAACAGTGGTGATCACTTTGATGTTTTCGGCGAGACAGGTTACTAAGGGTTATGTATTGAATTCCCTGGAGGCGGACCATCAAGTGTTGGTGAAGGTGAGTGAAACAAAGGATATGCAAATCTCCGAGGTGAAATCTTTAAATTACATTCAAGACTCTTCCAAAGTTGCATCTATGGTAAACCCAGGACAGGTGGTTTTTCTGCATGGGGACAGTACGATTGCTAAGAAGTAATTGTTGTAGAAATCTGCAAACAATTCATTGAATTTTTTTCATATTTACAGTAGATTGTCGGTGGCTAATCAAGGGCATTAAATTTAACGCTTCCTTCCATGATACCTACTAACACTTTAACTATGTCTGATTCAAAAATTGCGGCTCATGAGCGTCATGCGAGCAATGATCCGTTGAGGTTTTTTAGAAAGCAATTCTATACTCCCGGAGAGTTATCCAGACTAAGTAATATTGTGCGTGACAGTGGGACGACCTTAATCTTGCCTTACGACCAGTTTGTGGAGCATGACAATCGTCATGCCGAGGCTGATTCAGATGCGGCAAATCCCGATTATATTTGCGAATTGGCCGTGGATGGCGGATATAACGCTATCGCGGTTCATTACGGTGTTTCCAAGAGATTTTGGGCCAAATGGGCCGGAAAGGTTCCTTTGATTTTGAAACTTAACGGTAAAACCTCCATTCCTTCGCAGGCTCAGGCTCTGAGCGTGCACACTTCTTATGTTGAAGATGCAGTGCAGTTGGGAGCGGTGGCTGTTGGATACACCATGTATTATGGTTCGCCTCGTCAGGATGTGGATCTGCCACAACTGGCAACGGTGCGCAAAGCTTGTGATCGTTACGGACTTCCTTTGATTGTTTGGGCATACCCGCGCGGTGAGGCCATAGATGGCAAAGGTGGACCGGATAGCAGTTATGCCATTGAATCGGCGACCCGTATGGCTATGGAGATGGGTGCTACCGTAATTAAGGCTAATTTGCCGGTGGCCGGTGGTCAGGAGAATTATTTGGAAAATGAGAAGATTCCCGAATTTTATCGCAATATTGAAAAAGATTTGCAGGAACTTTCAGCTAAAGAACAAAAGTGGGAGAGAGCCAGACGTGTGGTTGAAGCCGCTCAGGGAACGCCGGTTCTTTTCAGCGGTGGTTCAAAGATTGGTGAAGAGGATCTGATGGAAAACGCTCAGGCCTGTGTCGATGCCGGTTGTTTCGGCTTCATTTTCGGGCGCAATATGTGGAAGAGGGAAAAAGGAGAGGCGGTTGAGATGACCAAGAAGTTTCAGGTGATGTTGGACAAGAGCGCTTAATAATTTAATTCATTTTTCATGGCACTGAAAATTGCTATCAATGGGTATGGCAGGATTGGACGCAACCTGCATCGTCAGATTCTGGAGACGGAAGATATTGAGGTAGTGGCGATAAATAGCAGAGCGGGAGCCGATTCGCACGCCTATCTTTTGAAATACGATTCTCTTTACGGGAAATGTGAGGCGGATATTCAGCTTGACGGTAAGAATTTGAAAATCGATGGCAAGACCGTGCATGTTTATCAGATTGCCGCGCCGGAAGATTTGGACTGGAAGCAGCATGATGTCGATATTGTTATTGAATCAACCGGCCAATTCACCTCTAAGGCCGATGCTCAAAAACATTTGGACGCCGGAGCCAAGAGAGTGATCATTACGGCACCTTGTAAGGATCCGGATGTGCCGAATATTGTGATGGGAGTGAACCATCAGGAGTGTGTGAATCGCGAAAACTGTTTGGTGGTTTCCAACGCCTCTTGTACCACCAATTGCGTAGCCCCGGTTTTGCAAGTTCTAAACAAGGAGTTCGGTATTGAATCGTCTTTTGTGACTACTTTACACGCTTTCACTTATACCCAGAACCTTTTGGACAACTCCAACCCTGAAGATTTCAGAAGGTCCCGTGCTACAACCGAATCGATTATTCCAACAACCACGGGAGCGATGCAGGCGATTGATCGGGTTATTCCGGAACTTAGTGGGAAGGTAGATGGTATGGCTTTTCGTGTGCCGATTCCCACAGTTTCTTGTATCGATGTAGTTGCCAAGCTTGAGAAAAGTCCAAGTGTGGTAGAGATCAATGAGATGTTTAAAAAATATGAAAGTTCCGAGATGCAGAACATTTTGGGGACTTGCGATGAGCCTTTGGTATCGGTTGATTTCAGAGGGGATGGTAGATCGGCAATTGTGGACCTTTTAAGCACAAAAACTTTGCCTAACGGTTTTGTACAGGTGATTGCCTGGTATGATAACGAGTGGGGTTACGTGAGTCGCGTGTTGGATTTGATTCGTTGGTTTAGACCTTAAATATTTCTATGAAGACTTTGGAAGACTATTTAAATGAGGCTTCAGTTGATGAAGGTTTGGTCTGTACGCTTTTGGCCATTGCCGAGTCGGTCAGAGTTATCGGCGACTCGCTTGAGGTGGCGGATGAGGGTAAAGTCGGGACTACCAATGAGTACGGTGAAGAGCAGTTGGCGCTCGATGTCTTGGCGGATAAGGTTGTAAGACAGCGACTTGAGCAGTGTGGACACGTAGGATTGGTTGCTTCGGAGGAGACGGCGGAGCCGCAGTTTATTAATCCCGAGGGGGAGTATGCGGTTTGTCATGACCCTCTGGATGGATCGTCATTAGTGGATGTGAATCTTTCAATCGGCAGCATTTTTGCTGTTTATAAGGCTAAAATGCTGGAGGGGCTCACAGGTGAGGATCAGCTGGCCTCTGTTTTGGCTGTTTATGGGCCAAGAACGACAATTTTTTTAACTGTTCGTCAGGGAGTTTTTTATTTTGTTATGGACGAGACGGGAAAGTTTATTTTGAAGAAAGAAAATCTGAAAATTGCTGCGGAGGGAAAGATGTTTGCATCGGGTAATTTGCGGGCTTGTAAGAGCAGAAAAGAGTATTTGGCTTTAATGAATTATTGGTGTGAAAATGAATATACTTTGAGATATTCCGGAGGTTTTGTGCCGGATATCGGCCAGATTTTATTGAAAGGCAAAGGGGTTTTTACTTACCCGGGATATGATGAAGCTCCGGAGGGGAAGTTGCGCCTACTTTATGAATGCGCTCCCGTAGCCTTGATGGTTGAGCAGGCCGGTGGAATTGCAAGTGACGGTCAGCGGAGGATTCTGGAAAAACCGGTTACTTCCGTGCATCAACGTACTCCAAT
>CAYLHX010000033.1:0-9194 GCA_964383675.1 uncultured Candidatus Peribacteria bacterium
TTTGCCAACGAGCTTGAACTTTCATACTAGGAAAACGGTTTAAACAGAGGAATAAATTGACCAAAATGATTGTTTTTGGTACATTTCACCTCCTTTGTAAACATTGTTCATGTCCAGTGGAAGTTCCACCGATAAGCCTGACGGCACTATCGAACAATTAGAATCTACCGACGGAGCCAGGCCAATACCGTTTGAAGATGTAGAGGGGTGTGATGACGAAGCTCATCTTCTGCGAGATTCATTAAGGACTTTATCCGAATTGCTCAAAGAGGTGGCCAATTCCGATACTATCGATCTTGATACGGCCTTGGGAGCTATGGCGGAGGTGCAAAAACAGCTGGTAGGGCTACAGAGCGGTGATACAAAAGCTGCGCAATTGGATACCAGAGTTTTACCGGATACCGTCACGGCGATGTTGGAGTCAATAAAACATCTTTTGTCGCTGGTCTTAGCCAATCAGCCACCAGAAATGTTGGCCACGCTTATGGTACCAATTTTAGATATAATTGCTGAAACCAATCATTTGGCCGCAGCGCAGATTCGACGAATCGCAAAAGAAAATGGCCCTTTTCAAATTGGTGGCAGGACAATAGGAGCACTACACAGCGGTATGAAAGTTTTGGATGAAGCCGTCTTGGATCACGCGCCTGAGCCCGAACTAAAAGCCAGAGAACAAGTTGTCCCCTCCGACAGGGCTTACCAAATAGTATTAGAGGCCAAAAAAGCGTCCATTCAAAGATCCAAAGAAAAAGAGAGACGTGTCAAAGCAATTGCGGAAACCCTACACGAATTGATATCCGCTAAAATAAAAGAACTCCACCCCGAAACGCCCGATGATAAAATATCTACTCTTTATACCTATCTGGAAAGCACTTTTGCTCAAAAATATGAGAAAGCCATAGGGGTCCGTTTAGCGACCATTGTTCGAGAAATAAGCGCGGATGCTTTTATTAAAGCTATGTTTAATGTACAAGAAGAAGATCTCAAAGAAGTTTTTCAGGATGAAGGGGACACAAATCAGATAGCACGCTTGCGTAAGGAGATTAAGGTTGAAGAAGGTCCCTCTCGCGGCTTTAGGAATCTTTATGCGGAACGCGTGGGGAATCGAAATGTGGCTTATTCAAGAGCCATAAGAGAAAGCATCCCGCCCAGCGAAGCCGGCGACACAAGTGGTTATCTCGAAGAGCTTGCAGACAAGGCTAATACCTATGCACAGCGTATTCTTCCCGACTTTACTCTACACTCCATTGTAGAAGCAACAAGTGATATCGATGAACTAATGTGGCTGATGAAAATCGTCCCGGCCTCACCGGATGAACTACATATTTTTCAAAGCGCTAATGCAAAACTCGAAATCATGTATGCCTTACACATTCTGGAAACCCAGACGGATATTAAATATGAGCGGGCGGTAATTAAACAATTTGCCAGAAGGTTAGCCATGATGGTAGTGCCATATTCTGACGGTAATATGCTGGTTAATCCTCCTACCAGTGAAGGAGCAATTATCGAAGATCCGGAGGCTTTGGAAACTGATGAGAACCACCTCTTCATCAACAGATACGTTATAGATTGGGTCTGTAAAACACTGGAGTCCAGAATTGTGAAAATTATTTTAAGCGATCTTAAGTCCGCCTTCAGTATTATGGACCGCATGAGATTCTTGGTTTATCTAACCCAGGAAGACAGTCCCACAAATCCGCACACCGATCCCAAGGTAGATGAACATATGACCAACTCCGATCTGGCGGTAATTAAGCTTTTAGGTGTACTTCTCTCCGAATTCCGCGACGAACTTTATGCCTCAAGAACCAAGTACACTTTTATGGATGGCGGCACCAATTCTCGTAGCGGAGGTAAACACCTTGGACTGCACGCCACGCTAAGTTACATGCACCAGTCGCAACGCAACCGTTATGCTAGAACCGGTGAACCGAAAGCCGAGGTTGTGCCTATTGAATTTCAAGTATTGGCTTTTATGAACGAGGACGAAGCAAGACTGGATCACGATTATTATAATCAAACCAGAAGACAAGAGTTGAAAGAAAAATTGGGAATAAATCTGACGTTCAATGATTTTGTAGTTGATTTGATGGAAACAATCGAGAGCAGATACGATTTTGGTTTTAGAAATTTAAGTACTCAAGAACAGTTTGAGGCAACGGTAGACCCTGTTCTACGCGAATTCCATGAAAGAAGCCTGGGTATCAGTGATCTTGATATCATCCCTGAACATGTCAATATTCAGCATTTGCTGGAGCACCGCAAGGTAAATCTCGATCAAAATTCTGAACCCATAGTTTTGCTATTCCTGGATGTCCTGACCCGGGCTAACGATGATGGCAGTGCTCTTGTAAATAAGGCAACTTTGGAATATTTGCTTAATTATCATAAGGGGCAACTGAGGAAAATAATTAACATCTGTAAGAGATGGCCGGGGTCAAGAAGAGAGGGGAATCCACAAATCGTTGAGTTGATAAGGCAAAAAGCCAAGATTTTGGAAGGCTTGGTTAACAACGCCAAGCAGGGATTTGCACCGCCGAAAATTACCAGCCAGATTGAGAATGATCGTTCAGGCAACTACTATGTTGCTACCACCTCTTCTTTCCAAAATGGCTATAATGTTCAGAGCAAGCAAAGCTACAGGGGCCCTATTGGCATGGATTCCCGAGAAATAAGTGAAGACGAGGTGCATTATTATGAGCAGTTTCCTCAGGGAGCGCGTAAAAAAGAACGATTAGCTTATGTGGTACAAAGAGATATGATTGAAGGGGAGCATGTGTTCAGATGCTATAGAGTCGGAGAAGATCCGAGAGAACGATTATTGGTATGGACCGCTAAACCCACCCCACAAGCCGATAAATTTGCTTTCAAAATAATGTCCTATAACTATGCACGCAATCCCGAAGACTTGAGTAAGGCTATACTTCAGGAAGTACCTTACAACAGGACTAAATATTACCCTATTGTTCCCAAACCAGGTAATAGCGTTATTAGCCTCATGAAGCCATCCGTAGCGCTAGAAGGAAATAATGCACGTTTTTATGAGATGATTGCCGACCTTCAGCAAAGACAAAGATCCTGAAGTTAACGATTCTACACCGAATCCAAAAATTCTTTCACAGTTTTGGTCTCCTGATTCTTATTTGAGTATTCACGTACTGTAACCGTTTGATCATTCATCTCTTTTTCACCGAGAATGAACATCAACGGCACCTTTGATTGTTCGGCATTGCGTACTTTTTTGCCAAGACTGTCACCTGAATCATCAATTTCCACTCTCACGCCTGCCTTCTTCAACTCTTCCACCACCTGATTTCCATATTCCACAAAATCCTGTCCAACGGGGATCACACGTACCTGAGTTGGTGCCAGCCAATAGGGGAAAGCTCCTGCGTAGTGCTCAATAACAATTCCCATAAAGCGTTCAAAAGAACCAAAAATAGCCACATGGATTACCGCCGGCCTATGTTCCTTGCCATCCTCACCGATATAGGTCATTTCGAAATTTTCCGGTTGTGTGAAATCCAATTGAACTGTGGTTAATTGCCATTCTCGTCCGATGGCATCTTCCACCATGATGTCGATTTTAGGTCCGTAAAAAGCCGCCTCGCCCTCTTCCACTACATAGTTATGTCCCCATTTTTTTACGCTTTCAATTAGCTTTTGCTCGGCTTTTTCCCACAATTTGTCATCTCCAAAATACTTTTCGGGATGTTCGGGATCTCGGATGGAAATCTGTGCCTTAAAATTTTTAAACTCAAACTTGTCATAAAGCTCTTTGGTAATGCCCAAAATCATCTGAATCTCTTCTTCAATCTGGTCATGCATCACAAAGTGATGAGTATCATCCTGAGTTATGCTGCGCACTCTAAACAAGCCATTCACCTCACCGCTTTTTTCATAGCGATAAACGGCGGTATTTTCAGCATAGCGCAAAGGCAGATCTTTATAACTATGCTGTTCAGCGTTGTATAGTTCAAAGTGATGTGGACAGTTCATGGCCTTCATTACATATCGATCCCCCTCACTGGTCTCCATTACCGGCATCATGGCGTCATATTTGCCCATGTGGCCACTACGGATATAGAGATCTTCTTTGGCCACATGCGGAATACATACAAACTTATAGCCGTTTTTTTCCTTCAAACCGGTAATGTAGGACTCCAAGACCCTCTTTAGGGTTGTGCCTTTTGGCAAAAACATCGGATAACCTGGACCAACCAGCGGACTCGTTGCAAACAGCCCTAACTGTTTTCCCAAAACTTTGTGATCGCGTTTTTTTGCCTCCTCCAGCTTCTTTAAATAGGCGTCCAAACTTTCTCTGTCCGGCCAGCAGGTACCATAAATACGCTGTAGCATCGGATTTTTTTCATCACCTTTCCAGTAAGCACCAGCTACCTTTAACAGTTTAAAAGGACCAATCTGACCGGTGTGCTCGGTATGACCACCTCTGCAAAGATCTACAAACATCGGCTTACCATCATTGGGCCTGACGTTCTCATAAAAGGTGATTGTCTGGCCTTCTTCGGCAAATTCACGTGCCAACTCCGCCTTATATGTTTGCCCGGTCTGCTCCAGAAATTTAACGGCGTCCTCGGACGATTCCTCCCTTCCTACAAATTTTTGATTCTGATTAACAATGTGTTTCATCTTCTTCTCCAACAGCGGTAAATCCTCCGGAATCAGAGTTCTCGGTAATTCAAAATCATAATAAAATCCATCCTCAATCGTCGGTCCGATACCAAGTTTAGCCTCCGGAAACATATCCAAAACCGCCTGAGCCAAAACATGGGCGCAGGAATGTCTCATTTTTTCTAATTCTGTTGGCTCCTTAATGTCGGACATAGTAAAACGATTAGATAATTTGACAACCTTAAACACTTGTTAGAAGATGACCCCGCAAGGCCCCCCTAAGCAGAAAAAATATAGAATGAAACTAAGAAAACTGCAACTTGAAAAATTCCGTAGCTACGAAAGCCATAGCTATGATTTTAGCATGGAAGAACAGATTACTATTCTGGTGGGGAACAATGGGCTGGGAAAAACCAATTTTCTGGAAGCAATTTACCTGCTTTCTTTGGGCCGCTCCTTTCGTACCACCACTCACGACGACCTTGTACAGTGGGAACAGGATTTCATGCGACTTAGCGGAGAAGTTGAGAGTGATGACGATTCCAGATCAATGGAGCTTTTTTATTCGGTGAAACCTACCCGCCGCAAAAACTTCAAAATCAACGATTTAACGCTTAAAAATAGCGAATATATCGGTCATTTACTTACGGTGCTCTTTCATCCGGAAGATCTAAATATGCTTTATTTAAGCCCCTCTTATCGTCGAAAATATCTGGACATTTTACTTTCGCAAACCGATAGGGAATACCTCTTCTCACTTTCTCAGTATCGCAAAATACTTAAACAGAGAAATTCCTTGCTGGAGGAAATAAGACAAAGCCAGTTTAAAAGAATGGATCTTGCCACTTTGAAGAAAGATCTTGATGTCTGGGACGAAAAATTAATTGAATATGGTAGCAAAATTATTGAAAGACGCCTGGGGCTAGTAGAATTTTTGGAGAATAACTTGGAAAAGATTTACCAAAAAATATCTGGTGCCAGTGAGGCGGTTCGCCTTCGCTATGAATGTAATGCAATAAAAGAAGGTTTGCCGATCATGGAAACTTATCCGGAAAAACTCTCATCAAAACGCGACAAAGATATTATTTGTCGCAAAACCAGTGTTGGGCCTCACAGAGACGACCTGGTCTTTTTCATAAATCACATCGAAGTAACAAAGTCCGCTTCCAGAGGAGAATTCAGAACCTTACTTTTGGCGATAAAACTGGCTGAGATTCAGTACATTCGCGAGAAGACCAATGAAAATCCTGTGTTGCTATTGGATGATGTCTTTTCCGAATTGGATGAAAATCGACAAAATCACCTGATCGAGGCCATTCGGGGGTGTCAGACAATAATTACCACCACCGACATCAAAAGCGTGGATAAATTGGCTAAGGAAAACCCTTCCATCCGGTTTGTCAAAATAAAATAAATATGTTATAATATAACAATAGTTATATCTAACATACTATGCCGGAAGGAGTACAAATTATCGGCTCGATTGCTTTAGCTTGTGTGCCCGCAGCGATTTGGGGCTACATCTTCTATAAGAAAAGTCCGGAAAAAAAATCTTTGGCTTTTTTAACATTCGTTTTAGGTGCTCTAGCTGTTTTTCCCATTCTTCTCTACAAATTCCTTTGGCAGTTTTTCCCCTGGATCAACGCTTTCAAGGTGGCCGAACCTTATAAAAATGACATAATTGGCTTTTCAAATCTCACCTTACTGCCTCTCAGTATCATTATAACTTTTATGATTGTGGGAATTATAGAAGAGCTGATGAAGCTTTTTGCTGTCAAGGTTGCCGATAACGACGAAATTAAAAACATCGATGATTCTATGGAATTTTTTATTCTGGCGGCTCTGGGCTTCTCTTTCACCGAAAATATTCTCTATTTTTACAACATCTGGATTGCCCAAGGCCCTTATGATCTCTTATTACCGTTTCTCTTCAGGTCATCTTTTTCCACCTTGGCGCACATAATTTTCTCGGGCATTCTTGGTTACTACTACGGCGTAGCCCACTTCGCGGCACCGATTCTTCAGGAGGAAATTAAGAAAAACCGCAAACATTGGACAATAGTACTCCATAAGCTTACTCACATAAGGAAAGAAAAAATATTTTTTGAAGAACATCTGACCGAAGGTCTGCTTATTTCCATAGGACTACACGCCCTTTTTAACATTATTCTGGAAATCAACCTTACCTTCATCATCGTACCGTTCCTGCTGGGTGGATACACGGCGCTCAATTATTTGTTCGACAAGAAGGAAAGCCATAAAAATTATGGAAAATTATTAAAAGTTCGCAATCACCCACATCCAAAAAGTCAGGTCTATTTCACTCCCTCCAGGATAACTAAAGCCGGTAATTCCGAAGGAAGTCTTTAAAATTCGATTTAAGGTATTGAATTTTGCCTAAAAAAGAGCTACAATCCTCACTTGCACATACCTAGTAAAAGGGCAAAATTCAAACATGCACGATAAAATTATTGTGACAGGGGCTAAAATCCACAATCTCAAGAACATTGATGTGGAGATTCCCAAAAATAAATTTACGGTAATTACGGGACTTTCCGGTTCCGGTAAATCTTCATTGGCTTTCGATACGATCTACGCCGAGGGCCAGCGCCGATATGTGGAAAGCCTATCAACCTATGCTAGAAACTTCCTGCAGCTTATGGATAAGCCCGAAGTGGAATCGATTGAAGGTCTTTCCCCCGCTATCTCTATTGATCAGAAAACGGCTCCCAGAAACCCTCGTTCAACCGTGGGCACCGTAACCGAGATTTACGACTACTTAAGGCTGCTTTTCGCCAAGGTTGGTACACCACATTGTCCTTCCTGCGGAAAAGCGATTGAAAAGCAAAGTTCGCAACAGATTGTTGATGAGGTGTCTAATTTGCCGGAAGATACAAAAATTTTGGTTTTGGCTCCTATCGTTCGTGATAGAAAGGGGCAGCATCAAAAGGCCATTGAAAAAGCTAAAAAAGAAGGATTCGTCCGCCTAAGAATTGATGGTGAAGTTTACTCGATTCTGGATATTCCCGAACTTGATGAAAATAAGAAGCACACCATTGAGATTGTTGTTGACCGTTTGGTTGTTAAAGACATGAAAAAGAAGGAACAAAAGCTTTCTTCGGGGCAGAAAATAGATTTGCCGAATCCCAACAGAACCCGTTTGGCCGATTCCATTGAGATTTCTCTCAAATTTGGCGAAGGCTTATTAATGATTCTGAATCATGATACTGGTGAAGAGCATATCTATTCTGAAAACTTTGCCTGTCCAACCTGCCATATCAACGTTCCGGAGATCGCACCCCGCAATTTTTCCTTTAATAGTCCACATGGAGCCTGCGAAGAGTGTCACGGCCTTGGTACTAAGTTGGAGATTGATCCGCAACTGGTTATTCCAAATAAAAACCTTACCTTGGGTGAAGGGGCTATTATGCCCTGGTCGACAACCACTTCACACATTACCTGGTACAACAAAATCCTGGCCAAAGTTGCTAAAAATCATGGTTTTTCCATGAATGCTGCGGTCAAAGACCTCTCAAAAGAGGCGATTGAGATTATTCTACACGGTGATAAAGATAAAAAGTATGTCATTAAAATGGGGCGTAGAAGCGACATTGAAGATGAATCATATAGCGAATATGAGACAACTTTTGAAGGTGTTATTCCCAATTTAGAGCGTCGCTATCTGGAAACCGACTCGGATTACGTGCGTAAGAAAATTGAAGGTTATATGCGCATCCTGCAGTGCCCGGCCTGCAAAGGAAAGCGGCTAAAGCCTGAGATTCTGGCCGTAAAGATTGAAGAACACTCTATCATCGATATTACAGAACTTTCAGTGCAAAAGGCTATAAATTACTTTCAGAAGCTGAAATTAAGTGAAATGAAGCAGGAAATTGCTCGGCAAATTCTACATGAAGTTCAAAATCGACTTAGATTCTTGGAAAATGTGGGACTTTCCTATCTAACATTGGATCGTGCCGCTAATACTCTCTCCGGTGGGGAAGCACAGCGTATTCGCCTGGCCACTCAGATCGGTTCCAAGCTTTCAGGTGTGATCTATGTCTTGGATGAGCCAAGTATCGGTTTACATCAAAACGATAATGATAAGCTGATAAAAACCCTCATTTCCCTACGTGATTTGGGAAATACGGTGATTGTGGTGGAACATGACGTAGATACTATGCTTGCCTCAGACTATATTTTGGATATAGGCCCTGGTGCGGGGAAGCATGGTGGTAATGTAATTGCCGCCGGTACTCCTGCAGAGATCTTAAAAGATCCAAATTCAGTAACAGGAAGGTACTTATCTGGAGAACTTGAAATCGCTGTACCTAAAGAAAGGCGAAAGGGCAATGGTAAGAAAATCTCTATTATTGGCGCAAGCGAACACAATTTGAAAAATATCGATGTCACCTTCCCATTGGGGACCTTTATTGGTGTCACCGGGGTTTCTGGTTCCGGGAAATCAACTCTGATCAACGATATTTTAGTAAAGGCTGTCTCAAAAACCCTTTATGGATCAAAAGCTTTTCCTGGAGCCCATAAAGATATGAAGGGATTGG
>CAYLHX010000034.1:0-8916 GCA_964383675.1 uncultured Candidatus Peribacteria bacterium
TCAATCCTAATGATTGTGTTGTTTGGCTTGGCATATCTCTTTCCACCCTCCAGGTAACCTTCAATCAAACCATTCTCATATCCAACAGCCATGTAACCGGCAAACCAGTCTGTACCGGCAACATCAGCAAACATAGCAGCAGGTTCAGTCATAACAGCTCTCCAAGAATCTTCAAGATCAGGATTGTTGGCAAGATAACCTTCAATCATCAACTTCAAGAATTCAGCTCTGGTAACAAGATCACCGGGAGCGTAAGATGTCGCAGTCTTTCCGGCAACAATACCCTTAGCTTTCAAACAAGCAACCGCTGGACCATACCATTCATCAAGGGCAACATCCGGGAATGGATTTACTGAATCCTCCATATCCATAGAATCGGTACAACCGATATATCTGTCAATAACCACAGCGGCCATAGCACGATTCATACCACCGGTCATATTGAATACCTTCTCTCCTCCTTGATCTTCACCTTGGAATAATCCGGTTCCGGCAACCATTTGCACTACCTTATATCTCCAATCATTTTCAGGAAGATCCTTAAGATCTGCAAACTCCTCTACAGTCATCTCCGCCTCTCCGTCAAACATATCATCAGCAGCATCATCATCTTCTTCTCCGTCTTCAGCATCACCACCATCGGTAGTTCCGGTAGTTGTGGAAACTACACCAGTGCTACTACCACCACCGCCTCCTCCTCCAGAGGAAGAGCTACTGGATGAGCTGGAAGAACTGGAAGAAGAGCTTGAAGATGAACTGCTGGCACTATCCGCATCGGTACCGGCCATGAAAGAGGTAAAAGTTCTGGTAGCTATGAAAACATAATCCGCACCTGTACCGCTTCCCTCCTCATAACAAAGTGAACCGGAAGAAACGCTATAATTATCACTATCCAAGTAATCGGCAAGAACTCCATCCGTACCGGTATAAGAAGTGCCACACGCACTCACCTCGGTAACAGTTCCTGAAGCAGAAACTACCAATACTATAGGATCAGTAAGCTCATCAAAGTCGGCAAAAGGAAGTGCGACAATCACTTCATCACTCATAGTCAAAGAAACACCTGTGCCTTTGTCAACTTCAATAAAAGCAAAATCATCAGTGTCGGTGCTCATCAAAGCTGAAATACTAGACTGAACTGAAGAACCAAAGTTCGCGATAGAAGTATAATAAGTAAAATCCATGTCACCATTCCAAGCGGAAGTTGTAGTAAAAGTAACTCCGGCGGGAATTTTCACCATCACATTGGAGTTATTCCCTGAAGTAACGGTCAAACCGATCGGATTTGTAGCTGTGTAAGTTCCTCCACTTTCAGAAACTGGAAGAGTCACAGAACTTGCCGCACTACCCGAAGTCCCCATAAACATACCCAATCTTGAATCACCCGCTTCCCAGTTATCTCCCATTGCATCGGCATTGGCAGCAAAGTAACTATAACCGTAACCATAACCATAACCGTAACCGAAGCTTCCATTGCTATAACCGTAACCATAACCAAAGGCAAATTCATCAACCGCAGTAGCTCCACTAAAAGTAACCGCGTCACCGGCAGCATCTACCGCCAATCTATAAAAGAAAGAAGTGGGATTGTCTGTTCCCAGTGAAAGAATTTCTTCCGAACTAAGTAGACCAGTCTCTTCATTTAAAATAGCAATATCAGCAAAAGCCACCGAAGGAATCAGCATAGCTAAAATTGCGGTAAGTGACATAACGCTCACCAGACGAGTCCATAGACCCGAAAGACAAAAAGGTTTTTTATTCATTGTCTTGAAAGTTAAGTATAATATAAGATTATAGTCGCACAACCAACGAATTTGGTGCACAATATATGCCTCATGGTAACAAAAATTCTGTCAAAAAGAAACCACAAAGACAAATTCTGTAAAGTTAATTATGCGCATCTTAATCATGGCGGACGCAGTGGATAACCAAAACGCCGGAATCCACTTCTACACTAAAAAACTCATAGAAAACCTTTTAAAAATAGATCGACAAAACGACTATTCTTTTATTCACACTCGCAATAACGAGTTTTTCGAAAACCAAAACCACCACATCGTTCCCAATTGCAAAAGTATCGGCGGGGAAAGCTATCGCCGCCTTGTAAAAATCCCAAAACTTATTAAAGAGATCAATCCCGACATCGTACTCGAACCCTGTCATATCGGCCCCTTTCGCTTACCAAAGCATATCAAAAGGGCCGTAACAGTACACGACATAACTCCCATTACCATGCCGAACTTTCATACTGCGCGCGGAAAGTGGGTACACAAAATCTTTTTCAAAAGAACCTTGAAAAATGCCTCCCTCATTTTAACACCATCCAAACAGACCAAAAACGATCTACTCACCAACTATAGCATAACAGCCCCTATCGAGATCACTCACCTCGGCATTGAACAGGCAGATAAATCAACTCAATCATCACCCCTACAAAATCCCTACCTGCTATACTTGGGCACCCTGGAGCCGCGCAAAGATTTGCCTACCTTAATAGATGCTTTCCTTGAGCTTAAAGAGACAAACGCACTCACCGAAGATTACAAATTGGTCTTGGCCGGAGACATTGGCTGGAAGTCAGAATCGGTTTTACAAAAAGCGAACCATAAAGACATCATCCTCACCGGCTACTTAAGCGAAGAGGAAAAATCACGCTGGCTGACTCATGCCCGGATTTTCGTCTACCCATCACTTTACGAGGGTTTCGGACTCCCTCCTTTGGAGGCCATGAGTCGTGAAATTCCCGTCATAACCTCCAGCGGTGGCAGCTTGAAAGAGCTGTTTGAAAAACACGCCCTGATTTTTGAACCGCAAGACAAGGAAGAATTAAAACAACACATCCAAAACCTAACCGCAAATAACGAGCTCTATCAAAACTTAAAAACCGGCGGCAAGGAATACTCCCAAAACTTCACTTGGGAAAAAACCGCCAGAAAAACTTTGGAAGCTTTTGAGAAAATCTTAGTTAAAACATAGTTTTTCCAGATTCTGTAAAAATTTTTCCTCAGAAAACCTCTCCAATTCGCATTCGCAGCCAGAATGATAACTTTCGTAATTTCTCAAGATTTCCAAAACCCCACGCGCCAAGCCATCCACATCCCCCTTCATCACTATCCTTGAATTCACACCATCCAAAAGCATGCCGTCATAGGCCGGCAAGTCATAAGCCACCACCGGCGTACCTGAAGCCAAAGCCTCCAACAACACAATCCCCTGCCCCTCATTCATAGACGGCTGCACCAAAATTTTCGCCTTGGCAAAAAGCTCTTTCATCTCCTCACCATCCACCTCAAACTTATAAATCACATCCTCCTTTTTCACAAACAAACGCTCCCTCAAACTTTCAAGCCCAAGATGCGTATCTCCCTCTACGCGCGGCGCCACAAAGACCAATTTGAAATCCGGATATACCTCCTGCACTTTCTGCAAAGCTCGCAAAGCGTGCTCCGGCTGCTTATAGCCAACAAATCTTCCTACAAACAATAAAAAATTCTCCTTTTCCCTCACATAAAACTCCGCCCGCTTAATCGGAAAAGGGGTTTTCACAATCCTTCCGGCAATACGCTCTCCCAAGATATCTACAATTTTACGCTCACTGAAATCCGAAACCGTCATTACCTTGTCGGCATATTTGGCGTCAAAATAAAGTTGGAGTTTTTCAACCGCATTCCCCAAAGATCCTTTTAGGAATCCATATTGTTTCAGCCAAAAAGAATCACCTTCACTCTGATAAACGTCGTGGACTACACATATCTTCTTTACATCTTTCAGCCAGGGCAAAATCAGATGCGGTGTAAACTGGTTCAAAAAGACCAAATCAAAATCCTTAGCCCGCTTCCTGGCCTCTTTCAGGTACTTCCACAACTTCAAAGAGGTGCGTGAAAAAACCGGAAACCGTTCATACTTTACCCCTTCTATAACTTCACTGGGCTTTTGACCAGCAAACTCCTGAATCGCAAAAACCATCGGCTCAATACCAAGCTTTAAAAGCATCTTCGCCACATTATGAAAACACATCTCACCACCACCCCGCACGACAAGCTTGCCGGCAGGATTGGTATAGACGGAAGATTCGGTAATAAGCAAGGCCCGCTTCATCTATTCAAAGTAATAAATCTTAAGTAAAGTAACCTTACCAAAACTATTTACAGAGACAAACATTATTTCATGAGTTATCGCGTCGTCATACCACTACATAATGAAGAAAAGCATATAAAAAAACTGCTTAGTCGTTTTGCGGAAAGGCAGCTTTCTTCAATCATCACTGTTGACGACGGTTCAACAGATGAGACTTCTCGAATTCTGAAAGAAAATTATCCGCAGGTTACGGTTATTAGGCACAAAATAAACCTCGGCAAAGGCAAAGCCCTGGAGACCGGCTGCCTCAAGGCGATAAAAGACAATGCCGATTACATCATCCTCATGGATGGCGATCTTCAGCACAAACCGGAAGATGTCAACAGGTTTTTAAGGGCCTTTAAGGACAAAAATATCGACATAGTTTTTGGCGCCAGAAAAATCGGACGCACCATGCGCCTAATATCCTTCACCGGCAATAAAATGCTCACAGTAGTTATTAATCTCTTGTTCAACTACTTTCTAAACGACACCCAATGCGGCTTCCGCGCATTTCGCAAAGAAGTTTTTGAAAAAATACGCTGGAAAAGTTCCGGCTATTCCGCGGAAACGGAAATGATTATCCAAGCCGCGAAACACCAAATCCCCTATAAAGAAGTTCCTATTGAAACAATTTATCTCGATCACTATAAAGGAACCAACATACTTGATGGTATAATCATCCTGACTAAGATACTACTTTGGAAAATTTTTAAATAACCATGCAACTACTCGGCATACAATTAGCCTCGATCGGATTTTCCATCTTCATGATCTATTTCACATATTTATGCTATCGCAGAAACTATTTTGAAACAACCGGCCTGGTAACCTGGCTAGCCATCTTCTCTCTACTCATAATTGCCACCATCTTCCCTAGTTCCTTCTCCCCCTTCGCCAATCTACTGAAAATCGCCCGCGTCTTCGACCTCTTCATCGTAATGGGCATTTTTTTCCTAGTTGTCATCACCTTCATCAACTTCATCTACATTCAAAAAGTGAAAATCAAATTAGACAAATTAATTCAGGATGAAGCGATAAAAGAAAGCGAAAAACCAAACAGCAAGGCAAAAACTAAGTAGCAATCTTATAAACCCGAACACCGTTAACATCAAAAATCTTTTGCACCTTTTCACTCTGCTCTTCAAAATGCAAGTTCGGTTGTTTCAAGCCCTCGAATAGATAGTAGTCGCCATAATCTTCCGCCACTTTAATCAGCATTTCCACCTTCTTGGAAACTCCGGCCTGATGATACTGCGCCCAGGTTTCAAAATCCCAGACACTGGTAAAAATACCGGGGGCCAAAGCTTCCTTTTCACTAAAACCATAAGCCCAAGGCGCATAGGTGGTATCGGTAACAAATACATACTCTACGTCATCACGTTCGGCAATCACTTCAAGCGCCCAAACTTCCACCTCGTTCAAAGCGGAATAGGTTGTTTTGAAATACCAACCGGACAGCAAAACCGCTAAAATCAAAGCTACCGACAAAATCCAAAACCGCAAAACAGCACTCTTCTCATAAAATTTCTTCCCGAAAGCACTAATAGCGTAAGCTGCAAAAGGAATTAACAACAAATCCAACTCCAAAGTATATCTGTTTTGGAAAAACAATTCTAAAAAGACCACAAAAAACAGAAACACGATACTGGCCTTAAGCGTCAAAAGCTCCTTCTTGCCATAAGTAACCAACATACCCAAAACTCCCAAAACAAGAATAATCCAAGACCGATAAAGATAAGCGGCCGGCGCCATAAATAGACCTGCATAATGTGCGTCATAACTCTGTACACCTTGCAAAGCTGAAATTACCACGTTAAAGGCATTTTTAAGGTGATCAAAACTAAACCAAAAAGCCAAAATCGCACCCAAAACCAGACATACAATTCCTACAAAATTAAAACGAAAATCCTTTTTTCTCTTATCCAAAATAGCCGCAAAGAAAACTCCCACCAAAACCACCAAAAGTTGAGGCAATTGGGTCAAACCCAACAATAACAAAAACAAATAAAACCAATAGGAACGTCGTTGATAAGTTAAATAGCAAGCCAGAAAAAAGATAGACCCCATAACCGCCTTAAACAGATAAAACTCCGAGGCGAAAAGTTGAATGTAAGAAAAAGCAAATAAGGTGACCGCGATCAGTCCCGCCGCCTTTCCAAAATGTTCTTTTGTCAAAAGATAAAGCGGAAAGGCAATAATCACGCTCAAAAATATGTGCCCGTAATATAGCAAAATATCTAAAGGAATGTTCAAAAAATTAAAAACATAGGCGACAAAAGCCGGAAAAAGATAAATCTCCGAAGTAGACACATCGGCCAAACTTTGAATCAGTTCAAAGGATTTCTTATAAATTCCCAAGTCATAACCGAAACCAAAAGGCCCATGCAGGATATAGGGAAAAAATCTGCTCAATAGTAAAAATCCGAAAACAGTTAAAAACAGATATTTAAATAATTTTTGCTGATCCTTTAATGCCAAAGCAATTTGTTTCATATATTTTTATAACGTGAAAATCATAACTTCTGCACCACACAACCACCACCGCAAAAATTCATAAAAACTTGACAAATCACCTAAAGCACACTAAAGTCGGTGTACTTTTGTTCTTTCCCAATAAATTTTAAATGCCAGAGAAATAGTAGAAAGTCTCTCACTGCAATAGAGAGCCGGGGATGGTGGAAGCCCGGCGCAAAGTTACTTTCGAACGCGTCTCTTAAGCGAGCGCACGGCGCGAGCGCGCAGCCAGCGAACAATCTGGCTTAGCCAGTTGTGAGCGCCGCAAGCTTATTAAAAAAGGCAGCAGCCGAAGAAACTCATTTTATGAGAAGTAGGCGTCGCCGGCGGGTGTCCGTTATCACACACCACAGTTTGTCGCCCATGAGGTGGAGAACTGGCTGAGGGTATAATCAAAAATTATACCGAAGAGGGATGGTACCGCGAAGTTTAAAGACTCTCGCTCCTTCATTGATAGACATGCGCTATCAAGGCAGGAGCAAGGGTCTTTTTTGTTTTCTAACCCAAGAAAAATGCAAAAAGATCTCACTAAAATCACCGACCTAAGCAAAGAAGAAATTCTTGAAATTATCGACTTGGCTTTCCAATTAAAAAGCACCCCTGTGCCCTTGAGCAAGCCTTTAGCCGGAAAAGTTATTGCCATGATCTTTGAAAAACCATCCCTAAGAACAAAAGTGGCCTTTGAAGTAGCCGCAACTCACCTCGGTGCCACTCCAATTTTCCTTACCAGCGGTCAAATTCTTGCAAGCGGTAATAATGAAAAAGGCAGAGAATCTATTCCCGATATCGCCAAAAACCTTGAAAGGTATTCCGATCTGATTATGGCCAGAGTTTACCATCATGAAGCCATTGAAAAAATTGCCAACTCAATCGAAATCCCGGTAATCAATGCTCTTTGTGATAAACATCATCCCACCCAGGCATTGGCAGACATCATGACAATTGTCTGGCACAAAGGAAAACTCGACAATCTCAAAGTCTCCTTCATTGGTGATGGAAACAACGTTTCCACATCCCTAATGCATATCTGCGCAATCCTGGGAATTGATTTTGCCATTGCCTCGCCGGAAGGTTTTGAAATCCCGACCGATGAATATAAAACCGCCATCAAAAATGCCCAAAAATCACACAGTACAATCGAATTCCACACAAAACCAGAAAAGGCCATTCAGGATGCCGATGTAGTTTACACTGACACTTTTATCTCTATGGGAGAAGAAGAGCAAAAAGAAGAAAAATTGGAAAAATTTCAAAACTATCAATTAACCCTTAACCTTCTCAAAAATGCCAAAGAAAATGCCATTTTTATGCACTGCTTACCGGCGCACAGAGGCGAAGAAGTCACAGATGAAGTCATGGACTGCCCGCAATCTGTGATTTTCGATCAGGCAGAATGCAGAATGCACATTGCCAAATCATTACTAATAACATACTTAACCCAAAAATCATGTTACAAGACACAACCAATTATCAAAAAGTAGCCTCCCACGAGGCTAAAAAAGGAGAGTTCAATAAAACGGTTCTCCTCTACTCCGGCGGACTGGATACCTCCATCTTGCTGAAGTGGATCCAGGATCACTATGAGTCCGACGTTATCGCCTTAACCATCGACATCGGTCAAAAAGATGAAGACCTGGAAGCGGTAAAACAAAAAGCTCTAAATCTTGGGGCCAAAAAGGCTTACATCATCGATGCAAAAAAGGATTTTGCCGAAAACTATATTTCCAAAGCTATCAAGGCCAATGCCGATTATCAGGGGGGCTATCACCTCTTCTGTCCACTGGGCAGGGCTATAATATCCAAAATCGGTGTGGAAATCGCCCATAAGGAAAAAGCTCAGGTTATCGCTCACGGTTGCACCGGCAAAGGAAACGACCAAGTTAGATTTGAAGGCTACATCACCACTCTCGATCCAACCTTAAAAACCATCGCACCGGTGAGAGAATGGTCAATGGGCAGGGACGAGCAGCTGGAGTATGCCAAAAAGCACAACATTCCCGTCAAAGCCAGTGCCGACAAAATCTATTCCTACGATGAAAATCTTTGGGGCGATAGCGCCGAAGGCGGTGAAATTGAAAATACCGCCAATATTCCCAATTTTGAAAAGTGTCTCATTAACTGTGTAATGCCGGAAAAAGCTCCGGATAAGGCCGAGTATATAGAGCTGGAATTTGAAAACGGTCTACCTACCAAGGTCAACGGCAAAACACTTTCACTGCTGGAAACGGTCCAACAATTAAACAAAGTGGGGGCAAAGCACGGTGTAGGAATCACCCCACTGAT
>CAYLHX010000035.1:0-8313 GCA_964383675.1 uncultured Candidatus Peribacteria bacterium
TCCAACAATTAAACAAAGTGGGGGCAAAGCACGGTGTAGGAATCACCCCACTGATTGAAGACCGAATCGTCGGCATGAAGGTTAGAGGGGTTTATGAAGAACCGGCGGCGGAAATTATCATTCAGGCTCACAAAAATCTGGAAAAGTTGGTCTCCACCAGGGAAGAAAACGAATTCAAAACCATGGTCGATCAAAAATGGGCTTACTTATGCTACGGAGCTAAATGGCACCACCCCTTGATGGATCATTTAAACGCCTATATCGATAACGTCAACAAAAAAGTCAGCGGCAAAGTTACTGTTAAACTTTACAAAGGAAATGCTATGGTGGTAGCTGCGGATTCCAAGTATTCACTGTTTAATGAAAATATGTCGACCTTCATGAAAAATGACACTTTCAATCAGAACGCTTCGGCGGGCTTCATTGAACTCTGGAATCTCCCACAGAAAACAGCATATAACTTGAGTAAAAATGTCTAAACTCTGGAAAAAATCGTCCGGCAAGTTGAATTCGCTCATTGAGACCTACACCGTGGGCGAAGATTACCTGCTGGACAAAACCCTGATGCCCTACGATATTCAAGGCACCAAAGCCCACGCCAAAGGTTTGACCAAAATCGGTATTCTAAGCAAAGCCGAGTTGGCTAAGATTTTAAAAAGACTCACCCAACTGGAAAAAGAATTCAACGCCGGCAAGGTGAAGATAAAAATCCAGGATGAAGATTGTCACACCGTAATAGAAAACTACCTAACCGGAAAATATAAAAGCATCGGTAAAAAAATCCACACCGGTCGAAGCCGAAATGATCAGGTACTAACGGCACTGCGACTCTACATGCAGGATCAGTTGAGCAATTTGCAAAAGGAGAGTAAAAAATTAGCCAAAAATTTTCTCACAGTAGCCGAAAAGTATCAGAAAATACCGCTTCCCGGCTACTCACATACTCAACAAGCCATGCTTTCCAGTGTGGGACATCACTTTTTAAGTTTCACCGAAAGCCTGATCGATGATCTTGAACTGCTCGGCATAATCAAAACCCATCTAAGTAAAAACCCCTTAGGTTCGGCCGCAGGCTACGGGGTACCACTGCTCTTACCTCGAGAATTAACCACCAAAGAGCTTAAACTTAAACAAACCCAGATAAACTCCCTCTACTGTATAAGTTCACGAGGCAAATTCGAGAGCTTATACCTGGAAGGCTTGATCCAGATAATGCTAACCCTGGGACGTTTCGCCAGCGACATCATCCTCTTCACTTCCCAGGAATTCAACTTTTTCGAAGTTAAAGACTCACTTGTTACCGGCTCCTCCATCATGCCGCAAAAAAGAAATCTGGATGGACTGGAAATACTACGAGGCAATGTGAATATTCTTATAAGCCATCAGCTACTGATCAAAAACATTGTCAACGGCCTTACCTCCGGTTATCACCGAGACATGCAATTGATTAAGAAACCGCTTATGGAAAGTACCCAACTGGTTTTAAATAGCCTGCAAATTGCTGATCTGTACCTCAAGGGTTTAAGCCCGAATCAAAAAACAATCGAGGCCAAAATCACCAAAGGCATTTTCATGGCCGACTTGGCCACGGAAATCGCCAAGAAGAAAAAGGTGCCTTTTCGCACCGCCTACAAACAAGCCTTCAAACAGCTTGGCGGGACAAAATCACAGCCGATCACACCAGAGTACATTCAACAAAATATTGAAGAAAAAGTCAGCCTCGGAGCCGCCGGAAATCTCGACCTGCACCACTACAAAATGAAGCTAAAGAAACTTTAATCACAAAGATCACTCATTTGCTTCAAGATTTTCCTCCATTTTTTCTATAAACTCTTCCTGAAAATCATCGTCAAAATCCATCATTTTAAAATCCTTATCTCCATAACCGTTATGCCACTTCATCATTTGATTCCACCCCTGAAAACCCCAACTGCCGGTCAATAAAGTTCCCAGTAACCCGATCAAAAGTAGGGCAATTGTCCAGTTTCTAAGCTGCTCCTTATTGAAAGACTTAACAGCCCAAATTACCAAAAAAACAGCCCCTAAAAACAAAACGGCACCAAATACAATATGCAAGTGCCATCCAAAAGCTACTCCATTCATTGAATTGAATTGCATCATAACAATTTTGGTTAAAATATTATACGGTCAACCATCAAATAGACTATACCTCTCAATATATTAGACAACCGTCTAACCCAAAATTAATTTGACAAAAAGCCAAATAAGACATAGAAATATAAACTTAAGTTTTAACAATCACTATGTCCGGCTCAACTCACCTCCAATTAGATCAAGCCAGAACTGCGGTTCCAGAAACTGCCGTTACACCTGAAACACCGATTCCGGATTCGCCGGACCAGAAAATCATAAGCGCCGCCGCCGCTGTACGTATCGCCGAACTCACTAGAGATACCACGATTGAACGGGCAAACTTGGACTATACAGCGCAACTGGAAACAATCATCCAAGATTTACGCACCGGTTTATTAGGAAAACCAATCCGGATCGGAGAAAGAAGTGGGAGACTAATTAACCTTACACTGACAAGAAACATCGGAGCTACAAAAATATCGGTCCAACTCGAAGGACACCACCCTCAAATTCTTTTAACGCTTCAGGAACTCAACCGACTAGAAGTTTTAAGCTAACCCCCTCAATAAATAGCCTACCACATAAGCTATTGCCGCCGCCGCACCTCCGATAAACAAGGTCTCCAAACCGGACAAAATCCAATTTCTCTCTGAAAAACGCCCTTTCACCGTACCGACGATAAACAGTGCCAACAAAGTTGCCGCGCAGGTTAGAATGAAAGTTCCATCCTCTTCAAGGCCGATTAAGGGCTTGAAAACATAGCCCATCAAAGGAATAAAACCAATCAGCACAAAGGAAATAAAGGTGGCCAAGGCTCCCTTCATGGGATCGATATTCTCCAAAGTCATATTAAACTCTTTACGCATCATCAAATCCACCCAAACATCTTCATCTGAGGTTATAATCTCCACCGCTCTATCCAAATCCTTACCTTTGAAACCGTATTCTTTCATAATCTCACGTATCTCCTCTCGCTCATGCTCGGGCTTATCCTTCAAATGCTGATACTCAATCCTACGGACCTTTTCAAACTGCTCCAGTTCGGACTTATCACTGGAATATTTCCCAACAGACATCGAAAAACCATCGGCAAACAAATTAGCAAACCCCAATATCAGAATAATCGGCACCGACAATGAAGCCCCCTCCACTCCGGCCACTACGGCAAAAGTGGTCACTGCACCATCAATCCCACCATAAACAAAGTCCGCAACCCAATTATAACGACCACCACCGCCATGCTCACCAATCAACTTCTCCGTATCTGCTAAAAGTTTTTCTTTAGTCATAAAATTAGTTTTAACAAAACTATCAGATATCCAAACATCTGGCAAAAACGTCCCCTATACAAAACTTCACTAACTCATCTTTCCACGCAAAACAACTTTACGCCAAACAATTTGAAGAACGGCGGTCAAAATCAAAATCACTCCCGCCACAGTAGCTACCGAACCGGCGATGGAACCGTCCAGCACAAAGGCTAATTGAAAACCAAAATAACTGGCTAAAAACGCAAATACCAAACTCAAAACAATCATTACCGAAAGTCTGTTACTCACTAAGTATGCGGTTGCCGGTGGAACCACCAAAAGCGCAACCACCAAAATCGCACCAACCGCCTCAAAGGCCGCCACGATAGTAATACTGGTTAAAATAATCGTCATATAATGAACCAACTTTGGTGAAATTTTCAAACTATGGGCCAACAAGGGATCAAAAGTGGTTATCTTCAGCTCCTTATAAAACAAAACAATCATGCTCAAATTTAGCAAAAAGACAAAACCCATGGTCCAAAGCGCTCGCGGCCCGACATCTACTCCATTTACAACCAATTTATCCCAGGCCGAAAACTCCACCAGACCATATAAAACAGCATCCTGATCCAAATGAACGTTACCGGCAAACTGCACCAGCATAATCACACCGATAGCAAAAAGTGCCGTAAAAACAATTCCAATTACCGACTCCTGTGAAACCCGGGCTCGATCTACAATAAATTGAATAAAAAGAGCCATAATCACCGCCGATAAAATAGACAACAAGAAAAACAAAGGTGAATTAAGGGTATGAACCAACAAAAATGCTAGCACTATACCTGGCAAAATCGCATGGCTGATTGCATCTCCCATCAAAGACAATTTTCTTAAAACCAGAAAATTTCCTATAAGCGCGCAAGCCATTGCGGTCAAAACGGTAATAACTAAAACGATTAACTCGGTCATAATATTATTTTATCGGTCTGCCATGGGGATCCTCTTTAGGATGCTTAAGCAATTTTTTAAGTTTATTTTTCATCTCATCGGTTAAGACATGTTCAATTTCCTCCGCATCACGGTGCACGTGGTCAGGTGCCACATTCATTCTGTTAACCAGGTAAGTTTCCCACAAACGATGTTTTTCAATCACCGATTTAGCTCGCTCAACTCCAGACTTGGTTAAATTTATAACCCCTTCGGAAATATTGGCGAATCCAAATTTAACCAACTTATTCAAAATCGCCTCCCGATAACCGAAATTTTTAAAGTCCTCCACCTTCCAACTATCATAACCTCTTTCAATGTCGCGATAAAATCGACCCAAAATGTTTTCGATCTGCACCTTCAATGAGTACCTCCTATGCGCCACCCATCTACTAATCACTCCCCGCCTGGGAGCAAACAAAAAGCAAACGACAAAAATGAAAGTTGTAGCGATCACAATGACCGGACCGGTGGGCATCTTGGGCAAAATCATGCTGGCATAAGCCCCCGCACCGCCCGAGATCATGCCAAAAACAGTGCTTAAAATAACCGCCACAAAAAGACGATTGGTTAAAAGCAAAGCACTGGCTGCCGGAGTAATAAAAAGAGCCGCCGTCAACACCACACCAACCGCCTGCAAAGACATCAGTATGGCCGTAACAAAAATCAACATGAACAAGCTATCCAAAACACCCCTCTTAAAACCGACCACTAGGCCAAAAGTGCTGTCGAAAGTAAAAAGTTTCAGCTCCTTCCAAAAAGCAGTGACTAAAAACAAAATCACAAGAAACGCTCCCCCCATCCAAAGGACATCTTCACGTAATAAAGCTGCGGCCTGTCCAAAGAGAAAAGTATCCAAACCCGACTGTGAAGCCAATGGCAACCTTTGAATGTAGGTTAGCAGCAAAATTCCCAAACCAAAAAAAACCGAAAGAATGGAAGCCATCGCCGTGTCCATCTTGATCTTGGTTTTTGTAACCAGAAAATGAATCAAAAAGGCTCCAAAAAGCCCGGAGATTAAAGCGCCCAACAGCAAACCCGACAACACCTTGGTCTGCATCAAAATGAAAGCCATTGCAATACCCGGCAAGGCCGCATGAGCCAAAGCGTCACCCAAAAGCCCCTGTTTTCTAAGTACCGCGAAACAGCCCAAAAGACCGCCGCTGGCACCTAAAACCAAACTACCAATCATTACATAAACACTATTTATAGTTGAGAAAAACTCCATAAATTTAATTAATCATCTTCTGACCAACTTCTTCCAAGAAATTCAAACGCCCTCCATAAGCCGCCTCCAGGTTTTCTTTGGTGAAAGTCTCTTTCAAAGGTCCCGCTGCAACCAGGCGCATATTCAAAAGCACCACCCAATCAAAATATTCTTCCACGGTTTGGATGTCATGATGCACTACCAACAAAGTTTTTCCATCTTTTTTGAGCTCCTTTAATAACTTAACAATGGTCTTTTCAGTCGCCGCGTCAACACCGGAAAAAGGTTCATCCAGAAAATATATATCAGCCTCCTGGGCAAGGGCACGAGCCAAAAAGACTCTCTGCTGTTGTCCACCGGATAAATCACTGATATGACGATCCTTAAATTCCTCCATATCTACCTCCTTCAAAGCCTGTAAGGCCTTTTTCTTATCCAATTCCGTCGGCCGTCTGAGCCAACCCAAATGTCCGTAACGCCCCATCAAAGCCACATCAAAAACCGTGGTTGGAAAATCCCAATCAACCGACTCCTTCTGCGGTACGTAAGCCACTTTTTTACGAACCTTGGCGTAGGGTTGATCAAAAAATCGCACCCAGCCGGAAAGTTTATCCACAAGACCAAACGCAGCCTTGATCAGAGTACTTTTCCCGGCACCGTTCGGGCCGATAATAGCCACCAAATTGCCTTCGGGAATCTTGAAATCAATATTCCAAAGCACCGGCTTTTTATTATAGGCAACCGTCAAATCGTGAATTTCAAAAACTGTTTTTTTCATTATTTTAGAGCGTTAACAATTGTATTTACATTATGTTTCACCATGCCGACATAAGTTCCTTCAGGCGTACCGGCCTGCCCCATAGCGTCACTAAAAAGTTCACCCCCAATCTCGATATTCCATCCTTCAGCCTGAACTCCTTCCTTCAAGGACTCAATCGATTTTTTCGGCACGCTGGACTCCACAAAAACCGCTTTAATCTCTCTCTCAACAATAAAATCAATCACCTCTTCCAGATCCTTCAAGCCATAGTCCGAACTGGTACTAATTCCCTGTAACCCCTTCACCTCTACTCCATAGGCTCTTCCAAAATAACCAAAGGCATCGTGAGCGGTAATCAATACTCTTTTTGCCGCCGGCACCTGTTCAACTTGTTCTCTCACCCAAATTTCCAGATCACCCAACTCACTCAGATAACGATCAGCATTGGCCTGATAAACATCGGCATTTTCCGGATCAAGATCACTCAAAGCCTGTTCCACAATAATAACCCCACGAGACCAAAGATCCACGTCAAACCAGATATGCGGGTCATAAGTTCCGCCAATGGAAGGATCCGCAGCCAAAAACCTGCTTTCATCATTGATTCCGCTATGAATCATTTCACCTACAGCGTAAACATCGCCCTGTTCACCTAAGGACTCAAATATCTCCACCATTTTCCCCTCCAAATGCAAACCAACATAAAAAACACCATCGGCATTTTCCAGTTTGCTTATATCACCCGCGCTGGGTTGATAAAGGTGCGGATCGACACCGGGCCCCATGAGGGCCTGCACTTCAACCAAATCACCCGCAATATTTTCCACCATATCGGCAAGCATTCCCACCGTAGTAACCACCTGCAATTTGCCGTCTTCTTCATCTGGCTGATTAAGCCCAACACAGGCGCTTAAACCAACCAAAACCGCAAAAATTGTCATTAAATTTCGTATTTTCATTTCATAGATTAATTATGAATATAAATGTTAGGCTTTCCTAACTTTATTAATATCACCTATCAATACCCTTGTCAATAATTTTAATTGGACTTATTATTCGAACATGGAACAAGAAGATTACCTGGAGACAATTTACAATCTCAAAAAGGAAAAAGGTTTCGTGCGCATTTCAGACATAGCCACGATCCTGGAGCTTAGCAAACCCTCGGTAACTCAGATGATGCAGCGATTGGAAAAAGACGGCCTTGTTGAATACCAGCCCTATCAACCTTTGGAATTAACCGCAAAAGGTAAAAAGATCGGCAAAGATGTGGCCGAAAGGCACGAGGTTTTGGCGGACTTCTTCACTGTTTTGGGCATACCGGAAAACATTCAAGACAAAGACATTCACGGCATCGAACACTGCTTAAGTCCGACCACGCTCAAGAAGCTCAAAAAGGTAACGGCGTTTTTGAAGAAAAAGAAGTACTCTTGACCAGCCCCATACAACCCTCTATAAATAAGCCAATGAGAAATTTGCAAATTACAATTACAACGACAACCATTAGCACCAGTTAACTGGGGTCGTCCAAGTAATTGAAAAATTTCTACACCACGGCTCCAGCACATGGAGTCGATTTTTGTATATTAACCAAAAACCCATGCAGGTATTAAAGTTCGGAGGCAGCTCGGTAGCTAACGCTGAAAGAATCAATCAGATGGCCGAAATTTTAAAAACGCAAACCGCGCCCTTCGCCGTAGTGGTTTCAGCATTGGGTGGCATCACCGACCAACTTATTCTGGCGGCCAATCAAGCCAAAGAAAACAACAAAGAATATTTAAAAACGTTTCAAGAGATCCAAGCCAGACATTTCCAAACCACTGAGGAACTACTGAAAAAAAGCGCACAAAAATCAACAAAGGCCAAAAAGATGCTGGAGCAAAATTTCAGTGAATTGGAAGACCTCTTACACGGTGTTTATCTAATAAAAGAGCTTTCAAATCGCACTCTAGACCTAATCATGAGTTTCGGTGAACGCCTATCCGCTTTTATTGTAAGTCAATATCTACCAA
>CAYLHX010000036.1:0-7909 GCA_964383675.1 uncultured Candidatus Peribacteria bacterium
CTTGCGGATCACGTTGAAGCCCGGGATGTTCTTCAGGAAACTGGCGCCGTCTCCCTCCTTTAGTCTCCATTATTATTCCGGTTTATAATAATTGGGCCTTTAATTATGCTTGTCTTTATTCGATTTTGGAAAACACCGAGGATGTGAGCTATGAAGTGATTATCGCCGATGATCTTTCCGATGATGAGACAAAAAATATTGCCGAACATGTCGAGAATATCGCAGTGGTGCGCAATGAGGAGAATCTCCGCTTTTTGAAGAATTGCAATAACGCTGCCAAAGTGGCGCGCGGTAAATACATTTTCTTTTTAAACAATGATACCAATGTGCAGAAGGGGTGGCTGAGTTCTTTGGTGGATTTGATCGAGTCGGATGAGAAGATTGGCATGGTTGGTTCCAAGTTGGTCTATCCAAACGGCAAATTGCAGGAAGCCGGTGGAATTATCTGGAAGAACGCCAGTGGCTGGAACTTTGGCCGCATGGATGATCCGGAAAAGCCGGAATACAATTATGTTAAAGAGGTAGACTATATTTCCGGAGCGGCGATTATGATTCGGAGGGATTTATGGGAGGACATTGGTGGCTTTGATGAGCTGTTTTGTCCTTGTTATGCCGAAGATTCCGACCTGGCTTTTGAAGTGCGTAAGCGCGGTTACAAGTTGATGTATCAGCCAAAATCAGTGGTGGTGCATTTTGAAGGCATGTCGCATGGTACCGATGAAAACAGTGGCCTTAAGAGTTATCAATTAGCTAATCGGGAAAAGTTTTTGCAGAAGTGGGGAGAGGTTCTGCAAGAAGAGAATTTTAATAACGGTCAGGAGGTTTTTTGGGCTCGTGATCGCAGTCGTGACAAGAAAACGATTTTGTTTATAGATCATCATGTGCCGGAATTTGATAAGGATGCCGGTTCCAGGACTGTCTTTCAGTATATTAAACTAATGGTGGAACTTGGGTATAATGTGAAATTTTTGGGAGACAATTTTGCCGATACCCAGCCCTATACCAATATTTTGCAGCAGTTGGGTGTTGAGGTGCTCCATGGTGAATGGTATCGTGAAAATTGGCAGCAGTGGGTGAAAAACAACTCTAAGTATTTGGATTTCGTATATACAAATCGTCCGCACATTTCCGATAAATATATAAATTTCATCAAGGCCAATTCAAAGGCTAAAGTTGTCTATTATGGCCACGATTTGCACTATTTGAGAGAATTAAGAAAATATGAATTGGATCGGGATCATCGTTCGCTTAAAGAATCTGAGCGGTGGAAAAAGATTGAGTTTAAGGTGTTTGGTGATGTTGATACGATTTTTACAATCAGCGAAGATGAACGAAAAATTATTAGTGAAAATTTTCCGCAGAAGAGGGTTGTAAATATGCCGGTTTTCTTTTGTGATAAATTTGAAGAGAGCGGTGAATATGCGTTGGATAATCGTGAAGGTGTTTTGTTTATTGGAGGTTTTCGGCATACACCCAATGTTGATGGAGTAAAATGGCTGATTGAAGAGGTATGGCCGCTGGTGCAAGGTGAGTTGCCCGAGCTTAAACTTTATGTGGTCGGATCACATCCGCCGGATGAAATTCAGGCTTTTGCTTCTGAAAAAGTTATAGTTACCGGTTACGTTTCCGATGACGAGTTGCAGAATTTTTACAATAAGGCAAGATTGGCGGTGGTACCTTTGCGCTATGGAGCGGGAGTGAAAGGGAAAACGATTGAGGCTATGTGTAACGCTTTGCCGCTTGTTTCCACTTCTATAGGTATTGAAGGTTTACCCGGTATTGAGAGGGTTCTGAAACCATATGATGATGCTGAGATTTTTGCTCAACGGGTAGTGCAATTATATAATAGCGAAGCCTTACTAAAGGATTTAAGTGCGGCGGAGTTGGAGTATGTTAAGGAGCGTTTTTCCCGGCAATCGGCTGAAAAATTGATGCTCGAGGTTTTTAAATAAATCGCCATGGAATGTGTACTTATTACCGGAGCCGGTGGAATGGTGGGGTCGCATATGACCGATGTTTTTGTTGAGCAGGGAGTTAATGTTGTGGGAACTTACTATAAGCCGACCGTACCTTTTTCGGATTTGAACCCGAAGGCCACCTTATTGGAGTGTGATGTGCGTTATTTTCAAAAGCTTTTAAAAATAGTGAAGCAGTACAAGCCTAGCAGAATTTTTCATCTGGCCGCGCAGAGTTATCCGACTGTTTCTTGGGATAGGCCGGTTGAGACAATCGATGTTAATGTTAATGGTACGATCAATGTTTTTGAAGCTGTTAAGAGTCTGAAAGAAGATGATGAGACTTATGATCCGGTGGTTGTGGTGGCCTGCTCCAGTGCCGAGTATGGAGCCTCTCTCGCTCCTGAGAATGTGCCGATTAAGGAGGAAACTCAACTTTTGCCATTGCATCCTTACGGAGTAAGCAAGGTGGCTCAGGATTTGCTTTCCTATCAATATTTCCGTAGTGACGGGATTCGTTCGGTTAGAGCACGTATTTTTAACACTACGGGTCCGCGTAAGGTGAACGACGTATGTGCCGATTTTACCAAAAGGGCGGTGTTGATTGAAAAAGGTAAAGAAAATGTTTTAAAAGTGGGGAATTTGGAAACTAAGAGGGCAATCACCGATGTGCGGGATTTGGTTGTGGCTTTGATTATGCTTTCTGAGAAGGCTACTTTTGGTGATGTCTATAATATTAGTGGCGAAAAAGTTTATAGAATTGGCGAGATTGTTCCGATTATTGAGCAAAAGTTAGGTAGAAAAATTTCCGTTGAACTTGATGAAAAACTATTGCGACCAACCGATGAGGCGATTATTTACGGGGATAGCTCAAAATTGAAAGTTGCAACAGGCTGGGAGCAGCAATATGAGCTGGTTCAGACAATCGGAGACATGATTGATTACTGGCGTGAGCGCCTTTAACCATTCATGTGCTTCCTAATTATTGTAATGGCTACAGAGAGATTAGCGGAAACATGATCGGCTTCTGTATTATATAAATTGTCCCCCCCCCCGTAGCCGGTTTGAACGAGAATGGTTTTTGTTCCGGCATTTTTTCCTGCCTCAATGTCGGAAGTTTTGTCGCCGATTATCCAGGAGTTTTTGAGATCGATATCGAATTCTTTTGCGGCTTGTAGTAGCATTCCTGGTTTTGGTTTTCTGCAATCGCAATCGATTTTATATTGTTCCACGATGCCTTGCGGGTGGTGAGGGCAGAAGCACACACTGTTGATATTAATTTCCTGCTTTTTAAGCTCTGATAGCATGTATTGAGTGACCTTTCGGTAATCTTGCTCGGTGTAGATCCCTTTTGCAATTCCGGCCTGGTTGGTGACGATTATTTTTTTAAAATCCGCCGGCACCTGTTTGAGAGCTTGAAAAACGTCCTCGTGGAATTCAAAATCGGCCACTTTGTAGACATAATTTCCGGTTTCTTTGTTGATTACTCCGTCACGGTCGAAGAAGATCGCTTTGTTTGACATGATTATCTACGGCTAGGTTTTGGTGCTCGCGTAAGGGATTTGCCACGAAATGTTGTTCGATGAGGTCGCAGATGATGTGAATGGCCAGGATATGTGATTCTTGAATACGGGGAGTTTCGGTGGATGGAATATTCAGTAAAATGTCACAGAGGTTGTGCATTTTACCACCGTTTGCGCCGGTGAGGCCGATTACAGATAAACCTTTGTTTTTGGCTCCCTCAATGGCTTTGATGACATTCGCGGAGTTCCCCGAAGTGCTTATAGCGAAAAGAAGGTCATTGGTTTTGCCCAGAGCTTCAATCTGACGGGCGAAGATCAAGCTGTAGTCGTAATCATTACCGGTGGAGGTGAGGGTTGAGGTGTTGGTGGTTAGAGCGATAGCAGGAAGAGCCTGTCTATCCACACAATATTTGGAGACCAGTTCGGCAACAAAGTGTTGGCTGTCGGCTGCGCTGCCGCCGTTACCGCAGGCAAAGATTATTCCACCACGGTTAATGGTATCGATACATAGTTGTCCGGCCTTGGCGATATTATTTACCAGCTCTTCACTGAAGGACTGTTTTACGCGAATGCTCTCGGTCAATTGGTTTTTGATGTTTTCGATCATGTTGATTTGGGTAGTTTACCTCCCAGGTGATGAGGCCCTCGAAATCGAAACTGAAGGGGACCTCTTTAAGCCCTAATTCGAGGGCCTTTCTAAGTACGTGTAATTTTTTGCAGGGTTGACAATAGAATAACATATGTCCACCTCCTCCGGCACCCAATACTTTTCCGCCGATAGCGCCGTGTTCTTTTAAGATTTCATAGTATTCGTCTATTTGTGGATTGCTGATTTTGTTGCTGAATTTCTTCTTTTCCTGCCAGCCCTGGTCTAGCAGTTCACCGAAATGATTAAAGTCGCCGCGGATTAATGCATACTTCACCTCAAGCGCCAATTCTTTGGTTTTATGAGTGGCGTCGAGAGATGTTGCGTTTTGATTGAGATTTTTGATCTGATCGTCGATGATATCGCCTGAATCAGTACGTGATCCTATGTTTAACAGTAGGAGATTGGAGGATAGCTCCAGCATGTACTTTTCCTTTAATTTTAGAGGATTCATCTTCACGAAATCGTTTCCTTTGAATTCCACAAAATTGATGCCACCGAAAATAGCTGCGTATTGATCCTGACGTCCTCCGGCATTTTTAAGCTCCTCTCTTTCCAGGTAATGAGCTAATTCGGCAATTTCATATTGATCGATGCGGTATTCTTTGCCCAGTTGATTAAACAAACCGATTACACTGGCAAACATCGAGGCGGAGCTACCTAGTCCCGATCTTGGTGGAATTTCACTGCTGGTGTGGATTTCGAAACCGGTGGTGTGGTCGCGGAAAAAGTTGGGGTGGTGTTTTTTGAAGTAGAGAATAACGCTTTTTAAAAGGTCGAGTTGCCCATCTATTTTTATTTCGGAGATATCGTTGAATTCCAGTCTGCTTTCCAGATCCATGGAATCTAAAATTATTTTGTGGTCTTCGCGGCCGATGAAGGTGGCGTAGGCATAGCGATTGATGGCGGCATTAACAACAGAACCTCCGTACTCCTCGGTATAAGGGCTGACATCGGTTCCGCCGCCGGCAAAACTTATTCTAACCGGTGCTCTTGATCTGATCGTTAATGACATTTTGAGCTTTATTTAGTTCCTGTTTGAAGCGATTATAGGTATCGAAAGTGCCGATATCAATAAAATACTCGGGCACGATCTCCACGGCCTTGAGCATATTTTTGATTTTTGGGAAGACCTCGTTTTCCAGTGATACTTTTCCCTGAGGAATGTCATCGAGGATTTCCTTCTTCATTAGGTAAAAACCGGCATTAATAAAATTATCTGCATTGCTTTTTTCACTGGAGTGGAAGTCCAAGATGCCGCCTTGAGAATTCAGCTTGATTACTCCGGAGTTTTGTTTTCTCTTGGCTTTTAAAACTGCGAGCGTGGCCAATGATCTGTTATTGGAGTGAAAATTTTTTACTTTTTTTACGTTGATATCCATGAAGGTGTCGCCGTTGGTAACGAAAAATTCTTCTTTGAGCAATTTTTCAGCTTGTTTGATAGCACCGGCCGTACCCAGTGGGTCTTCTTCAACCGAGTATTGAATTTGTACATTCCATTTATCGCCATCGTTGAAATAGTCGATTACTTGTTGGTTTAGATATCCAACTGACAGAATGAAATTTTTCACTCCTTGTCGCCTGTAATTCAGGATCAGATATTCCAGAAATGGTTTACCGCCAAACTCTATCATCGGTTTGGGAGTGTTTTTGGTAAGATCTTTGAGTCTGGTACCGAGTCCGCCGGCCAAAATAAGCATTTGCATCGCTGTGGGATGATGTTTCGCTTGAACGGTATCAGTAATATTGGATTTTTGCAATTTTTGATGTAGTGTATGCCACAAGATAAGCATTCCCGTTATGAGAGAAAGAAAAAGACGTAGCATTATAAAAGCTTTGAGTTGGCGCATTTCCGGCAGTTTGGCGACGTTTTTTGTTGTTTTTGCTTTTACGGGCCAGTTTATTTTGTCATTGGGCGTTAGTGGAATTGAGTTTATAGCGAAGATTGTTTTATATTATCTTCACGAAAGAGCCTGGAATCATATTCATTGGGGTAAGAATTAAACTATGGAAACCTATCGACTGGATTATTTGTCTCAATTGGAAGCGGAAAGTATTCATATCATTCGTGAAGCGGTTTATACCTTCAAAAATCCGGTGATGCTCTATTCAATCGGGAAGGATTCTTCGGTTTTGTTGAAATTGGCGGAGAAGGCTTTTTATCCCGCTAAAATTCCTTTTCCGCTTTTGCATATCGATACCGGGTATAAATTTCGGGAAATGATCGAGTTTCGCGACTATTATACGAATAAGATTGGCGCTAAGTTAATTGTACATAAAAATACCGAGGATATGGCCATGAAGATGAGGCCGGAGGAGGCGCATACTGATACATATATCTATTATAAGAAGACCAAGCCGCTACTGGAGGCTCTAAAAATGCATGAATTTGACGCGGCTTTTGGTGGAGCGCGTCGTGATGAAGAAAAAGCTCGGGCCAAAGAACGTATCTTTTCTTTTAGGAATGAGCAAGGAGTTTGGGATCCCAAGGGGCAGAGGCCGGAGCTTTGGCATCTCTATAATGCACGCTTGCAAAAAGGTGAGTCGATGAGAGTTTTTCCTTTATCAAATTGGACTGAGCGCGATATTTGGATGTATATACAACGCGAAAATATTGAGATTGTGCCGCTTTATTTTGCAGAAAGGCGCGAAGTGGTAAAGCGCAATGGCGGCTATTTCAGAGTTGACGAACATGTGCAGCCGAAAGAGGGGGAGGAGGTGTTGGAACTGGTTTGCAGGTATCGTACTTTGGGTTGTTCACCCTCTACGGGGGCCGTAGTTTCCGCTGCCACTGATTTGGATCAGATTATTAAAGAGGTGGTGGAAGCGAAAGGTTCCGAGAGGCAGCAAAGGGCTATTGATCACGGTAATGAGAGTGCCATGGAGCAAAAGAAAAAAGAAGGTTATTTTTAAACTATGGATCAAACCAAAGCAAAATTAGATATGGAACTGTTGCGTTTTAACACCGCCGGAAGTGTTGATGATGGTAAGTCAACATTGATAGGACGTTTGTTGCATGACTATGGAGTCGTCTTTGAGGATCAGTTGGCTGCCGTGAAGAAATTGAGTGAAGGGAAGGGGTTTGAGGAGATGGATTTTTCGCTTTTACTTGACGGTTTGTCGGCGGAGAGAGAGCAGGGTATTACCATAGATGTGGCTTATCGCTACTTTGCCACCGGTAAGCGTAAGTTTATTATCGCCGATACACCCGGTCATGAGCAGTACACCAGAAACATGGTTACCGGGGCCTCTACCGCCAATATGTCTTTGGTTTTGGTGGATGTTAAGAAAGGGCTTTCCATTCAATCTAAGAGACACCTTTTTATAGCCAGTTTACTGGGAATCCCGCATATTTTGGTTGTGGTTAACAAAATGGATCTTGTAGATTATGGTCAGCAGGTTTTTGAAGATTTGAAAAAAGAATTTTCCGATTTTGCTCTTAAGCTTGGTATCAGAGATTTACAGTTTATTCCAATTTCAGCGCTTAAGGGTGATATGATCGTGAAACGTGGCGAAAATATGCCTTGGTATGATGGTATGACGGTTTTGTCCTACCTGGAGAATTTGCAAATTGTGGGGGATAATAATTTGATTGATTTCCGCATGCCGGTTCAGGGGGTGGTGCGTACCGAGGAGGGGGTACGTGGTTATGTTGGAAAGATTGAGGGCGGGGTGATTAAGAAAGGCGAGAAAATTATGATTTTACCTTCAGGTGTGACTACAAAGGTGAAATCGATTATTTATGATTTTCAGGAACAGAAATATGCCTTTAATCCGCAATCGGT
>CAYLHX010000037.1:0-7518 GCA_964383675.1 uncultured Candidatus Peribacteria bacterium
CCTCATCACCGGCTTCTCTTCTCGGGAGATCCTTGTCCGTAGGTTTTTCGTCCTTCGGAGGTGCCTCCTTATATTTCAAATCAATCACGGTGGCCACACGTGTATAAGGATCCTGTATCCACTTGGTATCTACTTTGAAGCGCACATTTTTTCCGTGAAATTCCTTCGCCAAATCATTTTGCAGTCTTTCGGCACGTAGCCAGGCAATGGCGTGATTCATAACGGTTTGCTGCTGTTCATAAGTAAGTTCATGAATGGCTTCGATGTCGTTTGCAGTAAAATCAAGCGCGGCAAGTTCTGTTTGGCCATTGGATTTCAGAGCTTCCAGAGCACGTTTAAAATCCGCTCGCCAAGTGTCTCCCCTTTTCAGATCAACACGCTTTTTCCTGCTTGTCCTATCGATTTTGAAGGTTGCTTTGTCTGCGGTACCTGTCAAAGTGACAACAAATTCCTCGGTTGGATCGGCTTTCTCATAACGCTTTCGTATAGCTTCACGTGCGGCATTGAGCTGATTTTGCTCTTCCGGAGAGTATTTCGATCGTTTGTATTTATAGATAACTCTCGGCATTTCCGGCAAAGTTTCACTGATCTCGATAGCCTTCGCTGCACCGATGTCGCTACCCAAATCTGCCAATTCTGATCTGGCATCATCTGTGGGTTTAGTAGCAGCAGCTTCCGGAGGACCAACCAACGGCTTGCGCAGATTTGCTTCCATAACAGTTTCACCTTTATCGTTGGTCATTGTAATAACTCCATTCTCTATTTTCACTTCCCATCCTACGATCAGGCGGTCAACATTTATGTTTTTGCCCTGAGCATCCTTTTGCTGCGACAAATAAAAAAGACTTAAAGCAACTTCTTTATTGCGAGTTTTGCGATCTCTAACTTCGGCATTTTTGCTAAAATATTCTCTTAGATATTTGCTAAGACTATCGCCCTTTTGAACTTTTTTGGAGAAAGTTGGTAATCTCTGTAATTCTTCCTGCGTTTTGAGTCCCTGACTTGTCGGATCATCCAAAATATTTTGCGGATCCACTTGCAAACGCAGTTGAGCGACTTTTTCATAAAAGGCTTGACGCTGGGCTTCCCTTTCCGATTTTGCACTTCCAACCTCCTTTTTCCAGGATGGTTGCTTTTCGTCGGCCATTTGTTTTTGTTTTGGTAATTGTATTATTATACAATTTTTTTAAATCTTTTGCAAGAGAGTGCGCTAAATTTTCCTTTGGCTGGATAAAGAATCTTTTTTGAGTTGGATTTCATTGCCGCGCCTGGAGGAAGAGACGGTCGTGGTAGTTTTTTTGAAAAACACTTTTTACGTCAAGTTGAAATGTGGGCCGGCGTGGGGCGGCGTGGGGCGGCGTGGGGCGGCGTGGGGCGGTTGCGATCTCGGCTTACCACGAAAAGTTCTCCCCGGGGAGAACTTTTCTAAAACAACAACTTATGCTATTAAATAAAGCAATAACCTTTAACCTCAACCAATGAAGATTCAAAAATATCTTGCCGAGCTTTTGGGGACTTTCATGCTGGCCTTTGCGGTCCTGATGTCTCTGATTGCCGGAACGGCTCTTTCCACCCCGGTTGTAGCCGGTTTAACACTGGCACTTTTCGTCTATACACTGGGATCTATCAGTGGTGCTCATCTCAATCCTGCCGTTACCGTAGGACTGGCTTCGGTTCGTAAAATCGGCCTGCAGGATGCTGTGATGTATATCATCTTTCAGATTGTCGGCGGGCTTTTGGCGATGTTGGCCGCCCAGGCAATTACCGGAGGAGTAACCGGTCTTGAAGGGGTAGACAGCTGGAAAGTGGCAATTGTAGAGGCGATTGGTGCCTTTATTCTAACCTTTGGTGTGGCCGCAGTTGTTTACGAAAAAGTGGATGATGACGCTTCCGGATTAGTTATTGGAGGATCACTACTTTTGGGTATTTTGGTTACCGGAGGAATGTCTTATGGGGTGCTTAATCCAGCCGTGGCCGTAGGAATCGGCGCGGTTTCAGCAACCTACCTTTTGGCTCCACTGGTAGGTGCGGTTTTGGCGGCTTGGGCTTTCAGATATCTGGCCGACTAAAGAATCCTGGCAGACCCCAGGCATCTTTCGCCATCATAAAAGGCGGCGAACTGGCCTGGGGCGATGCCCTGGTCGTCAGCAAACAGCTTTACTTCGGCCTTTTCTTCAGAAATTTTGCTAAGTTCACAGTCGTATTGTTTTTCACCGTGGCGCAGTTTTACCTGCAAGCTAGATTTGTTCGGTAACTCACCGCCAAACCAGTTAAAATTGCCTACTTCAAAATGGTCGCGCTTCTTGTCGGCGGCGTGATAGTTGTTGGAGACATAAACCAGATTTTTGGCGGGATCTTTGTCGACCACATAAAACGGCTCACCGTTGCTGCCTTGGAGTCCGCCGATCCCGATGCCTTTGCGTTGTCCGATGGTGTAGTACCAAAACCCTTCATGTTCGCCCAACTTCCGGCCGCTTTCGTATTCCAAGATATCTCCGGTTTGGGTGCCTAAATAATGTTTAATGAATTCGCTGTACTTTACCTTGCCCAAAAAGCAGATCCCCTGGCTATCCTTGCGATCTTTGTTTGGAAGATCATATTGCTGAGCCAGCTCGCGTACTTCCTCCTTACTTAGATGTCCAATGGGAAAAATGATACGCTTGAGCTGTTTCTGGCTTAAATTGGAGAGAAAATAGGTTTGATCTTTCACCGGATCGGGGGCCTTCTTCAAATAAAAAACCCCATTTTCTTCTTCAACTTGGGCGTAGTGTCCGGAGGCGATTTTCTCGAAGCTGTCGTCAATTTTGTCTAGAAATAGACCGAATTTAATATTGTTGTTACACATCACGTCGGGATTGGGCGTGCGTCCGGCTTTAACTTCGGATATCGTATAATTTACAACCGTCTCGAAATATTCTTTTTGAAGCGAAACGACTTCGAGGGGCACATCGGCCTGATCGCAAACCTCGCGCACGTACTGAAGATCTTCTTCCCAGGGGCATTCACCCAAAAAAGAAAGTTCATCTTCAAGCCAAATTTTAAGGTAGAAGGCGGTTGCGTCGTGCCCCTGCTCCTTTAAAAGCCTGAGCGCAACCGAGCTATCGACACCGCCGGACACCAACACTGCTATTTTCATTTTATTCAAATATTAACTCCGCCCCTCTTTTATAATGGAGAATGAGGTGAGTGACAACGCATCCTTGATTTTTGGGCAAAGACTTGAGTTCCAATAAATAGCCCAGTACTGCTTCAATTCGGCTCCTGAAACTATGAAAAGTATCCTCTATTCCGCTTTCATAATCTCTAACGGCACCGATGAGCGGGCTTGAGTGAGTATAATCCGGCCCCCCCTCTTTACGTCGATACTGGACCGTATATAAGCCATGATTGTCGATGCGTTGCGTAGGCGGAATTGCGGTTTGGGGATCAAGGTCCTCATGGATAGAGAAAGCCTTTATTCCTTCCAATAAGTCGCTTTTTAATGATTCGGCGCTTTGACTCATAGAGTTAAGTCACGGTATTAAGGAGTATTAATACAATACAATTCTTTATTTGTAAACGTTTTTGTAATTTGCACGATAGGCTGAAGTACTCTTTTCTTGACGATTTACGCATAATGTTTTATAATTATATATTAGCCATATAACACCTTTCAAATGCCAATCACAACACCTGACGGTAGTGACAAAATGGATCAGAGGCTGGAAACTCTGGCAACTGACCTGATAAGAGATATTAATGACCTGGAAGCAGGTTCTGATCAAGCGGTTGATCTGACCAGTACAGAGGGTGAAAATCCGGAAAAGGTAGCTTTGATTGCCGAATCAACTTCAAATGCCTTAGTGAGTATCATGATTGAAAATGGCGAAACGGACATGGATTTGTTGGAAGGTTATCAGGAGTTTGTGAAATCGAGCATTGTTGCAAAAAATGTGGTTCAGCGGCATATGGACGAGTTATATAAGGCGGCAATGGAGGGCAGGAGAGATGAAGTAGTTGATGCTCTAAAAGAACTGCACCAATATTTGGAGACTAAATTCCGCCGGGAGGTGGAAGAACCGGCTTTTAAAGGAGATTCTCCAGCTGAATTAGCAGCCAGAGGGGCAAAAATTACGGCCACCCGTGTTAGTACCGGTGCCAGAACCGGCGAGATCGTGGAATCCGTAAATCCTCCAAGACGTAAAGGTCGTGGTTATAGTGATGCTGACATAAAATTTCACGCGGCACGAGATGCCGGTCTGCAGCAGCCTAGTTTTGGGAAAGACGGTTTTGTTTGGGAATCAGGCGCAAAAGAAGGAATAAGACAGGTCTACAGATCACCAAAGAAAAGACAAGAAGGTGAGGATGAAAATACAGGACGTCGACGCACTGGTTAAAAAATTTTTTTCTGCTAGAATTCTGGCATGAAAAAAGTTTTAGCGAGTTTGCTTTTGTCGGTAGTGATTTTTAGTGGGTGTTTGGGCGGCGAAGAGGCGCGCGTGGTTAAGGATGAAATGGAATATTCCGAGGCCGATGAAGCCGCCAGACAATTTATCTACAGGTATTTGGGAGATATTGTTTATGTGGACCAACTAAGCGGCAAAAAGTCACAGTTGGAAAATGCCTATGCTCGATCCGCGCAGGATATTAGTCTTGAAGAATTTACAGCCAAATATGCTGATATAGTTGGCGGAAACGTTTTGGGCGTAATCAAAACCGCTTATATGACTTATCAAGTGGATGTGGTGTTCTTTGGTGAAAAAGATGCTTATCATCACTCTTATGAATTCCTTATCGAGAAGGGTGAAAAGGGTCACAAAATTACGCAGGTTTTGAGCGAAGAGGTGGATGAACTGGAGTTTGAGGAAAGGGTTTTGGTGGATGAAATGGAAAGGCCATCATTAAAGGGAAGTGCCAAGGTTTATAAAAACCTTATTCCGGTTGATTTTTATACGGTGGATGGATTGGATATTCCGGCCTATTTGGGACGCTATGACTTGGTTTATGAAGATTTTGAAAGTGGCGAAGAGCTTTTGATAGATTATTCCTTTGATCCTCTAAGCACCAATCTACCGTTCGATTTGCATTCTTTTGCCAAGGATGAAGGCTATATTGAATATTACGAGCAGGATTTGGGACGACTGTTCAATATTTATGATTTGCAAAACCAAAATCGAATCGACATTTTGCTCGGTGGTTTGCTGGAAAAATCGTTTTGGTACAAAGATCTGTTTGTGGCCTGTACAGCACCAACAGAGTTCACTCCGATAATTGAGGTTGCACGTGAAGGAGAGTGGGACATGATCGACCACCATTTTATTTATCCTGAAGAGCTGAACGGCCAGACCGACACCGGACAGATCTGGGCTTATCTGGGCAACACAGCAGGAAAATCTTACAACTCTCTGGAGTGCCACCTGGCTGGTGGTGTGCTTTACTACAAAGACCCGGTTAGCGGCGAAGAGAGGGAACAAGATTTAAGTAAGCTCAATTTCTAATGCAAAAAATTGCAATAATCGGCGGTGGGGCCGCCGGCATGATGGCGGCGGCCACGATTGCCGAACACAAAAAGGATTGTTCAGTTTATCTACTGGAGCGGAATAAAGTTTTGGGACGTAAAGTTACCATTTCCGGCGGTGGTCGCTGTAATGTCACAACCGGCCTTACAGAGGTCGCGGAGGTTTTGAAGAAGTATCCGCGGGGTGCAAAGTTTTTGAGACACGCTCTTTATGCCTTCACCCCGCGCGACATGTACGAATGGGTGGAGAAAAATGGAGTTCCCCTTAAGGTTGAAAAGGACCTGCGGGTCTTTCCGCGGTCAAATCACGGTGCTGAGATCGTGGAGATATTTGAAAGAATTTTGAAAAGTTCTGGTGTGAATGTAATTTATGAAGATGCTGTAAAATCGGTGGAAAAAGCAGATGAAGCATTTAAAATTTCAATGAGTAGTGGTGATGAGTTCACGGTTGATAAATTAATCCTCACCACCGGTGGCCAGGCTTACCGTCACACAGGATCTACCGGCGAAGGCTATAAATTCGCTGAAAATCTGGGACACAGCATTACGGAGCTGGCACCAAGTTTAAATTCTTATATTGCGGAGGAAAAATGGCTGGGAGAACTGGCCGGCGTGAGTTTTGAAGAGGTGAAACTGAAGTTTTCGGGTAGTCAAAAACATGAATTCAGCGGACCGATGGTGATAACCCATAAAGGCGTGAGCGGTCCGGCGGTTTTTGCGCTCTCTTCGCTGGCCGCCTATGAAAAGGTGGATAAAAACAATCATGCTGATCTGTTTGTCGACTTCTCCCCGGGGACAACCTACGAAGAGTTGAATTACGAACTGGAAAATTTTAGAAATCATGATCCAAAAAAATTATTTGCCAACGTGCTGGCGAAATTTGCACCTAAATCACTGATTAGAGCCTTTTTTCAAATAGTGGGAATCCCGGAAAGCAGAATTAATGCTGAGGTCACAAAAAAAGAAGCTAACAAAGTGATTGAATTGATAAAAAATCTAAAACTTACCCTGATCGAAAAAACTCCCGGCGACGAATTTGTTACAGCCGGTGGTATAAAATTGGATGAGGTAGATTCAAAAACACTGGAATCAAAAATCTGTCCCAATCTTTTCTTTGCCGGCGAAATTCTCAACATCGACGGCTTCACCGGCGGCTATAATCTTCAAGCGGCATGGTGCTCGGGCAGGTTGGCGGGGATATCTACGGTAGTTTAAGCTTATTCTCTGGCCCCTTGCATGGTCTCCATAGCTGAATAAAGATCTGATCTGCTTGAACATACTGCCCCAACGTAGCCATCTGGTCGTACTACCATGACCTGCCCTTCTGACAGTTGCAATTTTCTTATTGCATCCTCAGACTCTTCTTGTGGCACTGTAAGACCATCAATAGAAATTCTTGAATCTTTATGCTCAATAACAGTAAAACCATTACCTACAATATGCCTTAAACGTTCACCATTTACACCAACCTTCAAATCAGCAATAGTTTTTCCTATTAAAGGATGATCACCATAATTTAATGAAGATTCTGCATTGGATTCCGGTCGAGATGGAACGCCACTATTGACATGTGCTCGAATTGAAGGATCCTCAACACTTAGGCGTAAAATTTCATCACGTCGTTTTCTTGATTCTTCATTCACCGGTGAAATAAATCTCATGCTTGCTATAGTGGCAGCTTGATTTTCTTGAGCAGCCGCACTTCTTTCCGCATGATAACTCTCCAGTAACGATGGTGGTGCCTCTTTCTTGAGAACTTGGGCAATTTTCCAAGATAAGTTTACCGCATCTCTTATGCCAGAATTCATTCCCCTCCCGCCAAATGGTGCAACCAAGTGTGCTGAATCGCCTGCAAAAAATACATTTCCCTGTCTAAATGTTTCTATAACTCTTTGATGAAATCTATATGAGCTAACCCATATGACTTCAAATGGCAGATCTGCCCCAACTGTTTCTCTAATCATGACTCCAATTTCATGCTGAGTCATTTTTGCATTTGGATCTTCTCCTGGAAAAAGTTG
>CAYLHX010000038.1:0-6282 GCA_964383675.1 uncultured Candidatus Peribacteria bacterium
TGGTTGAAGCGAAGAGTGACCTGAAATTTAAAAAGAGACTCTTGAAATATAACGGCCGTCCCTTCTTCGTTGAAGATGTAATGAACTTTATTGATAAAAACAAATCATGAGGCATGAAGATTTAGTAAAATTAGTTAAAGATTCTTCCAAACTGGAAGCGCTGGAGACCGACAAAAAAATCACCTGGTGCGGCAGTTGCGGAAACTACGGTATTCAAAACTCCCTAATGCGCGCGCTGGTTTTGGAAAATTATGGACAGCGGGATTTTCTGATGTGTTTTGATGTCGGCTGCTCCGGAAACGGGGCTGATAAGATTGAAGGGTATACCATCCACGGACTTCACGGCCGCGTAATAAGTTTGGCTGCCGGCTGTGCCGTGGCCAATCCAAAGATGAAAGTAATCGCCGAGGCCGGTGACGGAGCCACTTTCAGTGAAGGTGTAAATCATTTGATCCATGCCGTGCGCAACGACTATCCGGTATTGTTCATTTTGCACAACAACGAAAACTATGGACTGACAACCGGCCAGGCTTCGGCCTGTACGCGTCTGGGCGCGGTAATGAATTCCACTCCCGACGGCGTGGCGATTGACCCGATTCATCCGGTAGAGGTGGTTTTGAGTTTGAACCCGTCGTTTGTGGCCCGAGCGTATTCCGGAGATGTGGATTATATGACCGATGTCTTCCGCGAGGGCGTGAAGCACAAAGGTTTTGCCTTTATCGAGGTCTATCAAGCTTGTCCAACCTATAACCGTGAGACCCCCGATCACTGGTACCAGAGACGCATCCGCAAAATCGAAGAGCTTAAAAAATACGATAAAACCGATATTGAGCAGGCCCGCAAAGTGGCTCGAGATATCGATAATGAAATTTTTACCGGTGTCTTATATCACAATCCCCAAAAGAAAAACTTCATGGAAATACAGACAAACCGCAGCGATATTAATACAACCCTGGTCGAGGAGGTGAAGCGCTTTGATGTGAGCAAGTTGTTGACTTAAGCGGCAGCCTTGACATGGGTAAGCTCAATCAACTCATCTACTCTTGGGTGGCGTAATACTCGGCAGGCTCCAGTGCCCGGTATTCTTTCCAGAACGCCTCTTTCCTCAAAAACTTCAATTGATAGTGCGAGTGAGGGCTGGAAAAACATTATACCTCCAACTTCAGTTAGACTAATAGCCTGTAGAAAACTTAGCATTCCCGTATGTAACTGCCTGTACTGATTCGTGGGGTGGTAAGTGAATGCACCATGTATATCAAACAAGAGGTCAAATCTTTTTTTCTGTGCGCAATGCATTATGTTGGCATAGAGCAAGTCCGGGGTTAATCCGTTGCGAAAAGCGAAATGGGGCAAAGTTAAGCCGGTTGACGAACTTTCATCAATCTCCTCAATCTTCATCAACTCTCTGTAGGCCACGCCTTCTCCACAGCCTGCATCAAGGACCGATAAAGCCCTTCCACCAAATTCATTTGAAATGCGTTTTAAAAGTCTTGAAAAGGCCCCATTACTCATATTCATTTGTCTGACATAGGAGCGATCACCTCGATATAGTTTTCTCGAAGTCATGTAGGCGCCATTCAGGTTATTACGAACTATTTCTCTATTAAAATCTTCGACCGACCTTGGTCCGCCATAATGATATCCCCCCCCTACTTTATAAACTCCCAGTTCTTTCAGTTGTTCTTCGGATTCTGGAATTTCACCGATCACTAAGGTTAGAGGATACTTAACTCCATCTACAAATCTGAAATTTCGGTCGAATTTTTCAATTTGACCATCCATGATTTCTCCTTCAGGTTCGAGATAGGTGCCCTCGTAAAACCTTTCTGCTAGTACATCAAAGTTATGCTTCATCTTTAATATAAAATAGCGAGTTTTATAGCATCATGTCGCAATAATGTCAAGAAGGGAGGTTTCTACGAAGCCCATCCTTCTTAACTCGCATCAGTGGTGAGCCGGCGAAGGTGTCCAGGAACTGTTGATCGGTTTTAATTTGTTGTATAGTTTTTAGGCTAAGCTTTGATCCGGCGATCTTGGGAGTTGTTAATTCGTCGTGGGAGTGGATTTTTTGGCGTGCCTGGTTATGCGGACAAACCTCTTGGCAAATATCACATCCGTACATTCGCTTGGTCTCTTTGATGACTTTTGATAACTCGGATGGGATTTTGTCTTTATTTTCAATGGTTAAGTAAGATATGCAAAGTCTGGCATCGACCACGCCCGGTGCGATAATGGCTCCGGTTGGACAAAAATCCATACAACGGGTGCAGTTGCCACAAACATTGAAAGGTTTCTCCGCCGAATTTGACCAGCGGGATTTTTGTGTTGTGGTCTTGGGGCTGTTTTGCGGTTGACCGGTTGTGCCGGTGTTGTTTGGCTGTGCCAGGTCCAAGGTGGTTATGATCTCCGAAAGAAAGACCCAAGAGCCGAACTGCTCGGTGATGAGGCAGGTGTTTTTGCCGATGCGCCCGATGCCGGCTTGTTCGGCGAGGGCGCGTTCCAAAACAGGTCCGGTGTCCACGTAGGCTTTTGTTTTAGCCTCCGGGGCCAGTTCACTAATAAACTTTTCCAGCTGCTTCAGTTTTTTCTTAATAATTTTGTGATAGTCACGCCCATAGGCGTAACGAGCCACGCGCCCCTCTCCGCTTTTTAAAGGTTCCTGTTCACGGTAGTAGTTCAGGGCCAGGACTATTACCGATTTGGCACCCGGCAAAAGCAGCGTTAAGTCGCGGCGCTGTTCGACTTTAGTCATGTAAGACATAGTTCCCTGCTGATCTTTTTCAAGCCACTGATCAAAGGCTTTCAGGTACTTTTCTTCAATTTTGGCCGGAGAGAAACCGACCAAATCGAAGCCCAGCCGCAGCCCCTCTTCCTTGATCTTTGCACTTAATTGTTGCGTCATATTCACATGCTCCAATATATTACCGCTTTTTGCAATCTATTTTTAGCACATGCGCTTAACAAGTGCATGCTTTGGGAATAGTATTTTTTCTTAATCAAACATCAAATTTAAGTTTATGCTTCAGGTCCCCGACCATCTCAAAACGCCCTTTCAGCAAGCCAAAAACGCCTTAGTAAACGCGCGAAAGATTTGCATCATTTCTCATCGCAGTCCGGACGGCGATGCCGTGGGCAGCAACCTGGCACTGAGGCTGGCGCTGGAAGCTTTGGGTAAAGAAGTGGTAAGTGCCGATGTCGACCCGATACCCCAAGATAGTCTGTTTCTGGAAAAGGCAGATACCTTTGTGACCGATTTCAACTACGCCGACTTTGATGCAATCGTGAGCGTGGATTGCGGGGCTTTGAAGCTGGTAAAGTTTCATGAGTTTAAACCGGAGATTTTGTCCGGCCAAAAACCTTTTATAAATATCGACCACCATGAATCCAATGATAATTTCGGTACCATCAACGTAGTGGATCCACGCGCCTGCGCCACAGCCTACATCTTATTTTACTTCCTGAGATTTTGCGGCTGGAAGATTACAATCGATATTGCGACTTGTTTATTGCACGGTATCTACTTCGACACTGGTGGGATGATGCACAGCAACGCAACAGAGGACGTCTTTAAAGTCTCCAGCGAGTTGATGCTGCTGGGGGCCGATGTTAAGAGGATTTCCAAGGAATTATTCCATACAACACCTGTCAATAAACTACGCCTCTGGGGGCGTATTTTAGAGCGCGCCTATGTTAATGAGGAAAACGTTGTGGTTTCCGCCGTGGGAAAGAACGATTACGAGGTAGTGGGCGCAACTTCGAAAGATACCGGCGGTGCGATAGATTTTCTGAATTCCGTTCCGGGAGCAAATTATTGCGTGCTATTAAGTGAAGACGAAAAAGGCATCGTGAAAGGTTCTCTTCGTACCCAAAGAAACGACGTTAATCTATCGGAGGTTGCATCGCAGTGGGGCGGGGGCGGCCACCCAAAAGCCAGTGGTTTCGGTATTGAAGGCCACTTAAGACCGGTCATGAGCTGGAAAGTAGTGAAAGATAACGGTGACGGCGAAGAGAAAATTGAATTCTAGTTATTCAAATAGCCGCCAACCTGAAGATCCCAAAGCTTTTTGTAAAGACTGGATTTTTTGGTAACCAGATCGGCATGTCGCCCCTCTTCAATGATTTTGCCATCTTTCAAAACAAAGATACGATCAACTTCCATGATGGTGGAAAGACGATGGGCAATGATAAGCGTGGTCTTATTTTTGATAAGATTTTGCAGAGCTTTTTGAATGAGCGTTTCAGATTGTGAGTCCAAACTGCTGGTGGCTTCGTCCAAAATAAGTATTTTAGGATTGGCCAGAATGGCGCGGGCAATCGCGATTCTCTGTTTCTGTCCGCCGGAAAGTTTAATTCCTCTTTCACCAACCAACGTCTCATACTTCTTAGGCAGCTTTTGAATGAATTCATGACAGTGCGCCATTTTGGAGGCGGCGACCACCTCCTGATCGGAGGCATTGCGACGTCCATAGCGAATATTCTCCCTAAGTGATCTATGGAATAAAATTGGATCCTGTGGAACCATGGTGACATTTTTGCGTAAACTTTCTTGCGTCACGTTTTTAATGCTTTGCGAGTCGATGATGATCTTGCCTTTTTTGACATCGTGAAATCTAAGCAGCAACTTTACAAGCGTTGTTTTACCTCCTCCGGACGGCCCAATCAGGGCGACCTTTTCTCCAGGCTTGATGGCGAAAGAAAGGTTTTTGATTACATTGGAAGTGTCGTCTTCATAGCTAAAGTGAACCCGATCGAAAGTGATTTTTCCGGAGTTGATACGAATAGGTTTTGCCTTTGGTCTATCTTTAATTTCATGTGGCTCGTTTAAGATTTCAATCATCTCTTCGGCATCGGCCAGACTTTCGTAGATGTCGCGAATGTTGCGACCAAAGTTCCAGAGCTGATGAAACATTTCAAAAATATAGGCCTGAATTATAAAGAATTCCGAGATGCCAATGATATCGTTTTGCCAAAGCCTGATAGAAGAATAGAGAATAACCACCTCAAAAAGAATCATAAAAAGCCCCTGACCGGCCTCGATGTGCGAACCGATGTCCCAGGCTTTTTTGGCTTTTTTGCGCCAACGCTCGCTTAAGGACATAAACCTTCGAAGCTCAAACTTGTGACCGGCAAAGAGTTTGACGGTTGCACTGTTCGTGATGGTATCGGCCAGACGAGCGGTAATTTTGGTCTCGGCGGCAGCGGCGTCGATATCCCAGCGGAATTTGTAAATAGAGATATAGTAATTGGCTACAATAAAAATAGTTGTCCAAACCAGCATGATCACGCCCAGAAGCGGATGCACAAAGAAGAGGACGGCCAAAATCATTGCGATTCTAAGAAAAAGTGGCGTCATGTCCCAATAAATTTTATCTTCAATAACCTCGAAAGCACGCACCATCTTATTTATTTTCTTAACCAGTGAGCCGGTGAATTTGTTTGAGAAAAAGCCGTAGGAATGTTTATGAAGATAATCAAAACATTCGGTGGCGATTTTGGTCATGATTTTGGGCTGAAAAAAGTTATTCAGATATCCGGCGGCACGCCAACCGGCAAATTCGATGAGGTCGATAACGATAATAAGTCCCAACAGCCTGAGAAGTTCTCCGATAATGGCCGATTTTTCGATATCCATCGTTAGGGCATCAAAAAATTGTCCAAAAACAATTACCCAGGCCATGCTAAAAACCACCGCAACAACCAGCGCTATGTTTTTCAGGACATAGGTTAGTTTTTCGGTTTTGACCAGCCTCCAAAAAAATTTGAAGGTGAGCCGACTGTTTGGTTGTAGTAATTTCATTTGATAGATTGATTGAACAACTTTCCGTAAAGCAGATTTTACAATAGTTTTTTATTAATGTAAAGGGTGACGTGGCTTCAAAGTAACAACCAGAAGCGAGCCGGGCTTGACACCAGAAGGGGTGAGGCGTAGGATCGGTGTGTTATGAAAAATATTAATCTTCAAATTTCGATGTGTTGTTCCTCTTTACCAACTACTCGTTGAGGGACCTTTCGTGTTTGTTAAAGAATTGTAGGCGTCCCTTTGCGGGGCGTTTTTTGTTCTTTGACAAGCAGGTTTTACTTAGTTTAACAGGAAGTTTTATCGGCAGAAGGATAGACCGCATGACGGTTATGGATGGCAACTGCCATACCTTGGCCGTATGTGCCGCCTTTTTTCTGCCGAGAAGCTCTTCCTGTTAGGCCAGAGGAGCAAAATCAAAAAGTTCGAAAATCATTCAACCGTCGGCCAGCAAAGCCGACTAGCGAGGGTTCCATGCAAGAGAT
>CAYLHX010000039.1:0-5927 GCA_964383675.1 uncultured Candidatus Peribacteria bacterium
TGGAAGTAAAAGACAAGGAACGTAGTCCGATTTACGCATTGTTGGACAATGTGCGCAGTTTGCATAATGTGGGAGCAATATTTCGTACCTCAGACGCCATATTGCTTGAAAAACTTTATTTATGTGGGATAACCGGCACACCTCCGCGTAATGAAATAACCAAAACCGCTCTGGGGGCGGAGGAAGTGGTACCATGGGAGCACCATGACGAGGCCCTGGAAGCCATTCAGGAGCTTAAAGAACAGGGCGTAAAGATAGTGGCTGTGGAATTGGCCGTAGACAGCGTTGAATATAGTCGAGCGGAATATGATTTTCCGGTTTGTTTTGTATTTGGCCACGAAGTTTATGGCGTAAGTGATGAGGTAATGGAAGAGGTGGATATGGCGGTGACTCTCCCCATGTTGGGCCGGGCAAATTCCTTAAATGTCGCCACTTGTTATGGGATAGTAATGTATGATGCACTCAATAAATTAAATAAAAACAATGTTTAGACTATGGAAGACAACTTTGGGAGGTCTGATATTCCTAATCCTTGTGCTGATCTGGATCTTTGTCATAGGGATATCCTCCAACCAACACGGTTCTTTTTTCAATAAAGGACATAATGCGGTCTGGCTGGAACATAAATGGGTTGGGGAATATAGCAGTGAGGCGGAAATTCAACAGCTGGTTAATAAACTAAAAGATCACGATATTGACACTGTTTTCGTCCATTCCGGTCCCTTGGAGGCTGATGGCGATATCGACGCTGAAACTTATAAATACGCGGTGGAATTTGTTGAAGGAGTCAAAAGATTCGATAATAACATTCAGGTGCAGGCCTGGCTGGGACAGGTCCGCGGTAAAATTGATCTGGCAGCGCCGGAGGTGAGACATAACGTAGCAAAGCAGTGTATGATTTTTGCCCAATTGATAGGCTTTGATGGTATTCATTTTGATATTGAACCGGTTTGGGATGGCGATATGGATTTTATTGAAACCCTGAAGGAATGCAGGGAGATTTTACCGGAAGACAAGTTTATTTCAGTGGCCCTGGCGGAGTTCATTCCAGAATCGTTTTTGTGGCTGACCGAAAAAGTCTATCCTTTAAAGAACCATAATTCAGAGGTTAACTACGAAAACGTGGCCCGGTATGCCGACCAGATTGTGGTTATGGTTTATGATACAAGCATTAAGAAAGAGTGGATGTACAGATGGTTGGTTAAAGAGCAAACTATTCGTTTAACTTCCCTTTTGGAGGACAAGGAGGTATTCATAGGTATCCCTGCTTATTCATATGATGAGGAGGATGTGAAAAATTGGGAAGGGATAGATCATGTCGATGATATAGATTGGTTTGATCCCAAAGTTGAGAATGTTAAGAATGGACTTCTGGGAATAATTGATGGTTTAAATAATTTCAGAAGTAATCACGACAGCTTTGCCGGAGTGGCGATTTATCCCTATTGGGAGATAGATGAAGAGGAGTGGGCGGTCTATAAGTTATTGTGGAAAAAATAGTTGAGTTGTGGTAACATGTATTAATAATAATATAAAATTGCGGTTCGATGTTAAAACTTGATTTTACAAATGAGACCGACAGCAAAATCCCTAAAACTCCTTTCAAGAAGTTAACTGAGAACTGTTATAAAGTGCTGAAGAAGCACGTTGATAAGCTACTCTTAAAGCGCCATGGACATATTGACATGGTAATTGTGGATGACAAAGTTATTCAGGTTATGAATCGTGAGTATCGTAAGAAAGACAAGCCTACTGATGTGATCTCTTTTGCCTATCTGGAGGTTACTGAATATGAAAAAGAAGCGGGCGACATTATTGTGGGAGACATTTTTATTTCGATTGATACAGCCGCAAGGCAGGCCAAGGAGAAAAAACATTCCAGACAAAAAGAATTGGAGATTTTATTTGTACACGGACTTTTACACTGTCTTGGTTTTGATCACAATAACGACAAAGAAGAGGCCGAGATGGAAAAGTGGGCCAAAAAAATTCTAGATCAGTAGTTAAAACATGTCCTCAAGATCTACTACCTGCCATTCGTTGTTGGCGGGAGATTTCTTTTTAAGATTCATTTTAATGCGCGGTGAACTTAGCTCCTCCAAATGTTTTTGATGCCCTCCTCCCTGCAAAACGTGTGTTTCCACAGTGCGAATGAGTTGAAAATCCAGCTTGTTAAGATTGAATTCCACCACTCTTTTTGAACCGACTTCGAACTCTTGGCTTCCAACCTCGGTATATAAAGGGAAGGTTTCGTCCTGAGATATTTCGCCGCCGGCACTGACAATTTTTTCAATAATAGCGTCAAAGGCGGCGTCGCGTGAGGCTGCTCTGGTTTCGTCTATTTCCGGTAATGGTTTTTTCTCTCCGCCAACACCCATAAAAGTGGTAAAGTTATTTTTGTACTAACAGTTTAGCAAAAATGAGCTATAAAAAAAATCAGAAATCCCCGGTTGTGGAATCTGAGGTGGGATATGACCTCTATGCCAGCAAATATGATGAAAGCAGGGCCTATCTGAATGGCTTTGAGCGGGATGTGTTTTTAAAGATGATTCAGCCGCTTAAAGAAAAAAAAGTGTTGGACATCGGCTGTGGGACCGGGCGAACCATTGAACTTTTAAAAACTTATCCCATGGAAATAACCGCTTTGGATATCTCGGAAAAGATGCTTAAGGTGGTGGAAAAAAAATTCCATGATGTAAAAACGGTAAAGGCGGATTTAAATTCTTTGCCTTTTCCCGATAACACTTTTGACGCGGTTACGGCAATGTTTGTAATAGTTCATTTGAAAAACTTGCAGGTGGCTTTTTCCGAAGTTTATAGGGTGCTCAAAGATGGTGGTGTGTTCATTTTGTCCAACATCAATCAAAGAAAGGCGCCAAAGCTGAAGCTGAAAGACGGTAAAGAAATCGTGATAAAATCTTTTTATCATCTACCTAAGCATGTGGTTGGATCTTTGCAAGAAGAAGCTTTCAAGGTAGAGGAGGATATTTTCGTGTACGAAGGTAAAACTTGGATCAACCAGGTTATGAAAGCAATCAAATAATTTGACTTTTAAGGAATTTCCAATACCATTTTAGTAATATCTAGTATCTAAATCATACTGTCATGAACTCATTCAAAAAATTTCTTTCTTTGTTGGCCATTACTTCGATTACTGTTGTTTTCTCAGCCTGTTCAAGCGCTGAAAATGGCGATGAAGTTTCGGTGGAGGGCGCTCCGGACAAGACACCTGAAGAGGTGGTAAAAGAAGCAATGAACAATTCTTATGATGTTACTTCTCATAGTTATGAGGTGAATGTAAGTAGTAATTCAAGTGTTGAGGGGCAAGAGCTGAGTTTTGAGGCTACTTTGAGTGGTGTGCAAGATCTTTCCGACCCGCTGCACCCTGTAATGTCCTTGAAACTCGATGGATCCGGTAATTTGGATGGCGGTACGGAGCAAAATGTTAGCGCAGAGGTACGTCTGACTAACGATATCTTATATTTCGTTTTGTCCGAGATAAGTGATTTTGACGGAGCTCTACCACAAGAGATGGTGGCCGGCTATATCGGTCAATGGTGGCAAATGGCCGTACCTCCGGGAAGTTTTGAGTATAACAGTTTTGCGATTGGCGGTGAGGACGAAAACTTGACTGAAGAGCAAAAGAAGATGAAAGAGTTGCTAAAGAATACTCAGTTTTTTAAAGATGTAGAGTATTTGGGAGTTGATAAAGATAGTTATCATTATAAGGCCGTATTGGATAAAGAAGCGGTCAAGGAGTTTGTTGTTAAAGCTGCAGAAATTGAAGGTCAGGTTGTAACTGCCGATGACAAGGCGGAACTGGATGAGGGAATTGAGATGATTAATTTGGAAGGTGAAGTGTGGGTAGACACCAAGCTGATGATTGTAAGAGGTATGGCCGGGACGGTTACAGTTGATGATAGCGGAGAGAGTTTTGCCGTTCAGTTTGATGCCTGGATGGATGATATTAATGAAGCTGTTGAAGTAGAGGCTCCTAAAGATGCTACCGAGTTTGACCCTTTTATGCTCTTGGGTGGGATGGGGGCCTTCTCTATGCCTTCTGATGATATGTTCTACTATGATGATCCAGCTATGTACGACGAAGAACTTTGGATGGATGTACAGGTGGACGAAGGAGAACCTTTATCCAGATAGTAACTCACCATGATTCGGCAAATCTCCATTAACGGTTATGACCATAACTTCTCTTATTTTGTTGTTGATCAGGAGACGCGTCAGGCTTTTGTCGTGGATCCTGGTGATGTGCCCCATTTATTGTCAGTTATTGAGGTGGAGGATCTTATCATTAAGGGGCTAATTATCACACATAGTCATTTTGACCATGTGTCCGGAGTCAAAGAGATGGTTGAACGGTTTGGGGTGCCGGTTTATGTGCACAAAAATGCCAGAGGAAAACTGGAGGCGGTTGATGAACAGATGGTCTATCTGGAAGATGGTGACAAACTGCATATTGGTAAGATTCAGCTGAAGGTTATCTATACTCCGGGGCATTCTGATGACTCGGTTTGTTATCTTATTGAAGCCGAAAATAACGATTCTGGTAAGTCGGAATTACTGACCGGTGATACGGTGTTTGTGGAGGGCTGTGGAAGAGCGGATCTGGTCAATAGCAATGTGGCAGACTTGTATACAAGTCTGCAAAAACTAAAAGAACTTCCCGCCGATACTTTGGTTTATCCCGGTCATGATTACGGTTCGAAGAGAGTTTCCACAATTGCCTGGGAAAAACAACATAACAAGTACTTCATGGCCGACAGTTTTGACGTTTTTAAGACCTTGAGAATGAGGTAATTGTGTTATTATTGTACTATGTTCAAGCAAACCCGTTTAATTTATTTTGAAGCGCTGCCTCCCATGCGTAAGGGACCACGAAAGGGTCCTTCCAGCAGACCTTCGCCGAATGTGGAAAAGCGTAAGGAGATTTTTAAAGAGCTGATTAAAGAGCAAGAAGAAGAGGAAAAACAACAAAATGAGCGAGTGGCGGAAAAATTAATGGATGAGCTGGAACTCTTGGGCATAAAATGTCCGGTTTGCGGCTCAAAGAACGTAAAAGATATTACTAGTGAAGGTGTTCCTGATCCTAAGTATAGCAAATTGTTTTGTCAGGATTGTAGGCACTTATGGCTGGACGAAAAATAATCAAATTATCATGAACAAACTGGCTTTTTCCTTACTTATTTTGTTTGTACTTCCGGTAACAGCCTTTGCTCAAAGTTATGAGCAGGAGTTTTTTAAGGCGGAGGTTCTTGAGGTTTTGGAAGATGGGGAGATGGAGTTTGCCGGTCATGGGCAGGACTACCAACTACTCGAGGTGGAGATATTAGAGGGTGAGGAAGAGGGGGAAGTGCTTACGATTCAACATGGAGGGGAGTTTTCATTAACGGAGGCTCAAAAAATGGCTGAGGGAGAGAAGATTGTAATTAGTAAATTTGTGGAGAGCGGAGAATATATCGTTATCGATAGATACCGGATTACGCCTATGATCTGGGTTTTTCTAATATTTCTGGCAGCAGCGACACTTTTTGGGGGTAAAAAGGGGATTATGGCTTTTGTGGGCTTGGCAATAAGTATTATGGTGCTGGCAAAGTTTGTGGTGCCGCAAATAATTAACGGTGCAAATCCGCTTTTTATAAGCCTGGTGGGTACTTTTGCCATTGCGGTGCTTTCCATTTATGTCTCGCACGGTGTTAATAAAAGAACCTCAATTGCCCTGCTAAGTACGCTTTTGAGCGTTGGAATTGCTATTGTTTTTGCCGTTTTGTTTGTTGAAATGACTCATCTTTTCGGAATGGGCAGCGATGATGCGGTATTTCTGCAATTGGGGCCTCTGCAACAGGTGAATTTAAAAGGTCTTTTGCTGGCCGGTATCATTATCGGTACTTTGGGTGTCCTGGATGATATTACAA
>CAYLHX010000040.1:0-5433 GCA_964383675.1 uncultured Candidatus Peribacteria bacterium
GGTTCCACCTCTTTCTTGAAGATCAATTTTTCATCGGTATCCATATTTTCATAAATATCCAGTTCGCTGCTGCGAAAATTCTCATCATTTTTCTTCTGTGAAAGCTCGTTTTTCATATCCGCAACACTTTCCCGTGCCAAAACATCATCCAACTTTTTCTCGGTCAAAAGCGCATCGTCTTCCCGCAAAGAAATGAAAAAGTTTTTTATATTGGTCCAAGTAAGCTTTCTTGCAAACTTCAACGGATGACGCCAAAAACGGCTAAAGACCTTCAAAAAAACTTCGCGCTTGCTTCCAACAGGAAAAACAATTCGAATAGGCCAGGTAAAGAGACGTCCGATTTTGTAACTGTATGAAGATTCAATGGCTTGAATTCTGCGAGAAGCGTTGCCATGAGAACCCCTCACATCCGACAATTGCTTCTCTAAACTTCCAACTTTTCCCAACAGCGCACCTCTAGATCTCTCCAGTTCCTCTTTCTCCCTCAGTAACAACTGCCGTTCCTTATCCAATACAAAATTCTCTTCTTTCAAGGTATCCATTGCCTCCAATTTTTGATACAACTGAATAATTTTCTGATCATTTTCCCTATTCTCCTTATTCAATCTCAAAGCCCACCTCGTACGTTCCTCAAGTTCCCCTTTCAAATCACCAAAAGACAATTCAGCAGGACTTGTCACGAAGGCAAAATCTTTCTTAAACAAATCGCCCAAATCTCTTTTTGCGCATGTCGCCAACATATAAAGTTGTTTCTTATTCAAATCGGCATCGAAAACCGGCAGAGCCTTTGCAGCTTCGTTAAGATCGGAATAAATAACATTCGCCAAAAAATTATCCTGATACTTAATATCAATATGGGAAAAATGTTTAGACAAAACATCTTCAAATTCCCCGCGTGAAAACTCCTTTACGTGATAGGGGTTTCCCTTTGGATAAACAGCATTATTGGGCGTAGAAACAATAAAAACACCATCATTTTTCAGCACTCTATCAACTTCCTCCAAAAATTTTAAATAATCAGGTAAATGCTCAATTGTCTCGAAAGAAACAATCAAGTCGAAACTATTGTCCGACAAATTAAGATTTTGAGCATCGCCCACAAAAAATTCAATACCCTCATCAGAAAATTCCTGCTTGGCATAAGCAATGGTTTCTTCATCAATATCAACTCCCATAACACTCAAAGCCCCCATCTGCTTAAGCAGCAAAGTCCCATACCCACTACCGCAAGCAATGTCCAAAACCTTCTTCCCTCGCACAAATTGGGAGGCAAAATGATAACGCGAAAAATGCTCCCCATAAATTAAATTCTGCTTATTGTGCTCGGGAATCATTCGTTCACCAGTAAACCGCATAGAGAAAATTAAAGCCCAAAAAGAATAACTTTATATGTCAATTTTATCAACTTCAAAAGTGCAATCCTGCAAAAGCAAATACCAACCGGCTTTAGCTCCAGAATGGTCGCTGTTAACACGGAATACGTAAGCATCATGAATAAAATGATGCTGCACATGATCTTTCAGAGTACCTTCAGCTATTGCCGGCGAAAGCGTATACTCGCCATTCAATATGTGTGGAAATTTAAAGTCAAATTTAACAATCACACTTATACCGGCCCCGACACTTTGCAAAGCCTTCCCGCTAAAGTTCGTGTTAGTTCCAAAAATCTTATTCCCATATTTATCATTCACTACAAAACCGACAATAGGATCTTTAATCTGTTGCTTAAACTTTACCTTAACAAATAAAGAAACATTCTCCCCCCCCTTAAGCATAGTTATCTGTTGATCATGTCCTGATAAAGACATAAAAACTCCTTGAATCTCAGCTCCTCCCTCACCAAAACAAGAGTATCCCTTTGGCAAATTAAAATTCAAACTACACCATCCAGGCTTAATACCCTTAGGCAATCTTTCTCCAATTTTTTCACTTCCTTCAGAACTTACAACCTTGGCATCAAAAGCCATGTAGGCCGAGTATTTTTTAACAACCTCCTCAGGCTCTCCCACTTCACGAATTTCACCTGCATCTAGCCAAATTGCACTATCACAAAAATTAACTACAGATCCAACATCATGGGTTACGAAAACAATACTCCCACCTTGTTTTTTAAACTCATCTAAGCGTCTAAAACACTTCATCTTAAAACGAATATCCCCCACTGATAAAGCTTCATCAATTATAAAAACATCCGGATCCAAATTCACCGCCACAGCAAAAGCCAACCTCATCTGCATACCGCTGGAATAAGTTCTTACCGGCCTATTCACGAAATCGCCTATATCCGCAAATTCCAATATATGTTTGATTTTGGTCTTCATCTCTTCTTTACTATATCCCAAAATCGTTCCGTAAAAATGAACGTTTTCCAAACCACTCAATTCGGGATTAAAACCGGAACCAAGTTCCAGTAAAGATGCGACTTTGCCTCTTATCTGATATTCTCCTGTAGTCGGGGTTAAAACTCCAACCAATATTTTAAGTAGTGTGGATTTTCCTGCTCCATTCTTGCCAAGAATACCTAAAACCTCACCTCTTTTAAGCTCTAAGCTTACATTTTTCAGCGCGTAAAAATCCTCATGGTATTTCCTGCCCCAAAAGTTCAATGATTCTTTAACCCTATCAATAGGATCATTATAGAGTTTGTAAACCTTGGACAAATTACGGGCGCTGATAGCTAGTTCAGACATATTACAAAATTAAAGTACATCAGAGAAATGCGGCCGCAAACGTCTAAAGAGAAGTCCGCCGACCACCAGGAAGAAAATAGTAAGCGCCCAGAAATAAATAGTCAAATTAAGATCCTGCCAAAAAGGAATTTCATAAATAAAACTGTTACGATAACCCTCAACGATATAAAACATCGGGTTTAATTTAAACCAAAAACGGTAACTCTCCGGCAAAAAGTCTATCTGCCAGAAAATTGGTGTCAGCCAAAAACCGAAACGCAAAAATATCGACACAATCTGCTCGGTATCTTGAAAGAAAACTTGCAGGGAAGAGGTAATCCAGCTAATTCCCAAAATCATCAACAACATTGCCACCAGGTAATACAAAAACTGAAACCAATATAGTGAAAAATCCACGCCAGCAAACAAGATAATAGCAATCGCTATAAATACAAAAATAATATGCACAAACAAAGAGGACAAAATCTTCACAATCGGCAAAACCGCAATTCTAAAATTAATTTTTTTGACTAAGTAAGAATAACTGTTAAAAACTTTTGTGGCACTTTTTATAACTTCACTGAAAAACTCCCAAACAATCATGCCAACAGTTAACCAGGCAATAAACGGCACACCATCAGCCAGATCGCCACGCTGAAAAGCCTTGGCGAAAACCAACCAAAGTACCGTAATCATGGCCAGTGGCTGTAATATCGTCCACACAAAACCAAAGGCCGAACCGACATAACGATTTTTATAATCTCGTTTGGTAAGCTGCCAGATAGCATAGCGCTGGCTATAAACATCCACCATCAAATACCAAAAAGCCATAAAGATATTTGCGTTTTTTAACTTGGGCCTTTGTGTCATCTAAAAGCTATTTAATTTACTAAAGTTTATATACAGCGAATCATCAAAACAATCAAAGCTTGTTGACATAAAGCCATAATTTTTATATCAATAAACTACTCTATGGTTATAAACGAAGTCTTCACATTAAGCATTCCCGAAATAAAAGTTATCCGCTTCAAGCGCTTTGGCGATCATCGCGGCTATTTTACCGAACACTGCCGCCTGGATGACTTTCATAAAAATGAACAGACCCCCTTTCTAAAGGATTTTCAAATAGCCCAGTGCAATGAAAGTTTCGCGCTGGCCGGCACCATTAAAGGCTGGCACTTTCAGTGGAATCCCTTTCAGGGAAAATTGGTAAGACCCTTACACGGTCGACTCGTTGATTACGTTTTAGATATCCGACAAGGCTCGCCCACTTATGGCAAAATAACCGCCTACGATTTAAAAATAAATCGCGAGCAAGATTTCGCCGAGTGGATTTGGATTCCACCGGGCTTTGCCCACGCCGCACTATTCCCGGAGGACACCACCATCGAATACTTCTGCACCGGTATCTGGAATCCAAACTGCGAAGCCTCAATTTCTCCATTGGCTCAAGATCTGGATTGGTCACTTTGCCCACCGGAACTTAAAAAAATCTACGATGAAATAGTCCCCAACACCGATTTGATAACGGATAAAGACCGGGACGGCTATAATCTCGAAACCTGGAAAAACAGTGAACACGCTCAAAATTTCACCATCTAAAATACATGAGTGAAGCTTTCATTCATATTTTGATAATTAACTGGAATGGTTTAAGTGACAGTAAAAACTGCCTTAGTTCCCTACTGCGTTCAACCTGTAAAAATTTCCACATCTACCTGCTGGACAACCACTCACGCCTAAACGAGCTGGCGGAGTTGAAAAAAAAATTCAAAAAAAGCCCCAAAATCAGCTTCTATCAGTCCCACAAAAATCTAGGATTTGCCGGAGGCAACAACTTTTTATTAAAACAGCTCAAAGTTCTCTCGAGAGAAAATCATTGGGTACTTTTTCTCAATAACGATATAGAGGTTCCTGCAAATTTTCTCCCAAAAATCACCGAAGGCATAAACAAAACAAAGGCCCACATGCTGGCAGTAAAAATGCTGCAATTCAAAGATCGCAATAAAATCGACAATTTAGGCCTCACCGTAACAATCACCGGCCTCGGCAAAAATCGCACAAGCTCAGAAGAACCACTCTTCGGCCCCAGTGGCGGCTGCGCACTTTATTCCTCAAACGCCTTACGGGAAATTAAAAAACAAACCGGTGATTATTTCGACCAAAACTATTTTTGCTATGCCGAAGACGTTGATCTCGCCTGGCGCGGGCTTTTACTAGGCTTCAAAAGCGGATATTTACCGGACGTAATCTGCTATCACAAAGGGGGCGCTTCCAGCGGTGGCAACTTTAACAAGTTCGTAATGTACCATACTTTACGTAACACCCTCTTTAACGTTACAAAAAACCTCCCGGCAGAGACTTTTAGAAGCAACTTGCACCGACACCTCATTTTCCACCTCGGACTCGTTACACGCTATTTATTTACCTCAAAATGCTTCGTTCTACCAAAAGTTTACCGAGACTACTTCAAGCTTAGAGGCCTCATGAAAAAAAAGGCACAACTAATAAAACAAAATACAAAGGCACCTCCACAAGAACTTCAAAAGCATTTCACTCCAACAACCTGGTGAAATGAACGAGATCGACTCTATTAAAAAAGTTGTTTAGGCCGAGTCCTGTGGGTCCCGGCCTAAACAACAACCTTTTCCTTTGGAAAGTTCTGGAAACAATTACAATCCCATAAAGTTAGTAACGATAGCTGCAGCCTCAATCCTAATGATTGTGTTGTTTGGCTTGGCATATCTCTTTCCACCCTCCAGGT
>CAYLHX010000041.1:0-5055 GCA_964383675.1 uncultured Candidatus Peribacteria bacterium
TAGCCTCAAGAATTGAAAAGTTTTATAGAAAAAATCGGTTGTAGTTTACCCTCCTGTTGAAGTTGAAAAAATTATAGATTACACATCTTCTTTCAAAAAAAAGGAAAATTATTATTTAATTGCTTCCCGCCTCGTGGGGGCAAAGGGGATAGAGGAGGCAATATCTATTTTTCAAAAGCTTGGCAAAAAACTTAAGATAGTGGGTGAGGCTCATGGTTTTTCTGATGTTGAATCAAAAGTAAAAGGCGGTAAGTCTAAAAACATAGAATTTTTAGGTAGAGTTTCAGACGAGAAGTTATGGGAGCTATATGCAAGATCGAAGGCTTTTGTTGCTTTAGCGCGTGATGAAGATTTTGGAATGACAGTGGTTGAAGCGCAGGCCGCAGGAACGCCAGTTATTGCTTTTAACGGCGGCGGATTTAAAGAGTCAGTTATTGATAATGTGACAGGGGTTTTGATTGATGAAGTGAACGAGACTTCAGTAAAAGAAGCAATTAAGAAGATTGAAAGAAAAAATTGGAATAAGGCGATTCTTCAAAAAAATGCGAGAAGATTTTCAAAGGAGAGATTTGTTAAAAAGATCAAGAAAATAGTTGGGAAGCTAGGCCAAAGCTAATCGGAAGCCAGTATTTAGTATCTTGTATTATGTATTATGCAGAGAATACAGGTAGAAAGTAGAATGTGGTAAGTAGAAAGCAAAATTAATAAATAGTTAAAAGTTCAAAATTAAAAGTTCAAAGTTGGAATTTTTTGTTTGTAATTTGTTATTTGTAATTTGTAGATTGTTTGTAATTTGAAACTTGTAATTTGTAATTTGCGATTCGCAGCTGGTGGTAAATTTCAGGTTAAGGAGGTAAAATAGGGGAAAATAAGCAAAACCTTAGTTGGCAAAAAAAATGAGCGACAACAATAACCAAGTTGCTGTAGATAAAACAGAGCTTGTCTGGCCCGGGAAGCGTAGGGAAGTTGAGCGAGTGGAGCTTCCGTTTCAGACGATTGAAACTATTAATCTTCCGCGTGGTAGGCGACAAGAATCTATCTTTGAAGCAATCCAAAAACAGCAATCTTTGATTTCTCAACCAGAACAACAAATTCTTAGATCAGAGGAAGGAGAATGGAAAAATCGACTTATTTGGGGTGACAATCTCTTGGTAATGGGTTCGCTTCTCAAAGAATTTGCCGGAAAAATCAATCTCATCTACATTGATCCACCGTTTGCCACCGGTGACGATTTTTCTTTTGAAGTGCAAATCGGCGATGGGGTTGAAATTGCTAAAGAGCCGTCAGCAATGGAAGTAAAAGCCTACCGAGACACATGGGGCAAAGGATTACAATCATATCTCCAAATGATGTATGACCGCCTTGTTTTGATGAAAGAGCTTTTGGCGGATGATGGCTCAATTTATGTGCATTTGGATTGGCATGTTGGACATTATGTGAAGATTTTGATGGATGAGATTTTTGGAAAAGATAACTTTCTTAATGAAATAATTTGGGCTTATCGCAAATGGAATATTGCATCTAATGTTTTTGCGCGCAATCATGACGTTTTGCTTTTTTATAGGAAAGGAGATAGACACACATTTAATAACCTGTATATTCCAAAATCTGAAAAATCGAGCGGGAAAGGTCGTGCGTGGCAAAGTGTTATTGACCCTGAAACAGGGAGAAGACGATCTGTTTTATTGGAAATAGAATCTAAAGGGACGCCAATGCCTGACTGGTGGGATATATCTATGATTAATCCTGTTGGAAACGAGAGAGTTGGTTACTCGACCCAAAAACCAGAAGCGCTTCTTGAACGTGTCATTAAAGCTTCTTCCAACGAAGGTGACCTCGTTGCCGACTTTTTCTGTGGTTCTGGAACTACTGGAGTTGTTGCAGAAAAACTTGGTCGCCGATGGATTATGTGCGATTTAGGAAGATTTGCTATTCATACTACACGAAAGCGGCTTTTGGATATGGGCGCAAAGCCGTTTGTAGTGCAAAATCTTGGAAAATATGAACGCCATCGCTGGGTGCAACTTAATGGCAAATATAAAGATTACATCAGGTTTATTTTGGAGCTTTATCATGCCGAACCAGTAGATGGGTTTACAAATTTACACGGCAAAAAAGGCAATAGCTTTGTCCGCGTGGGAAGTGTTGACGCGCCGGTAACCCTTTCTGAAATCCGTGAAGCCTTGGAAGAGTGCAAAGAAAATAACATCAAGAAATTAGATGTGCTTGGTTGGGAATGGGAAATGGGTTTGCATGATTTGGTAAAAGAGGAAGCAGAAAAATATGGGGTAAAACTTTCTACCTTGCAAATACCTCGGGAAGTAATGGAAATTTCTCCAACTGACGCAAGGAAACACGATATTCAGTTTTTTGAACTTGCTTATTTGGAAGTTGAGCCAAAAGTTGAAGGTAGGCACGTAACAATTACACTCAAAGATTTTATCATTCCTAATCCGGAACTTTTGCCTGAAGATGTAAAAGGCAAGGTAAAAAGCTGGAGCGATTTTATTGATTACTGGGCGGTGGACTGGATGTTTAATCAGCATGAGGAAGTAACCGAAGAAGATGATACTTTCCATAATATGAACCAGCACTACCGCACCCGCAAAGAGCCGAAACTGGAACTTTCAATGGGTTACGAATACAAGAATGCCGGAAAATACAATGTGTTAGTAAAAGTAATAGATATATTTGGAAATGACACCACCAAGCTTATACAAATTAAAGTTTAGTCAAAGTCATTGCCTGCCCCGTAGTCAGCTTTGCTGTACTACTGGGGATATCTTTGGCAATGACACGACGAAGTTAATTCAGGTGAAGATATGAAATTACTCTCAATAAAATTTAATAGTTTTAAGACAGTTAGGAGCGATACTCTTGACATTGAAAATGATGTTACTTGTTTGGTGGGAATTAATGAAGCGGGTAAATCCAATGTTTTACTGGGTATAAAAAAGTTCGACAAAGAAGAAGAACTCACCAACGAAGACATATCGCGCCACTCAGAGGATTATCTAAAAGATGGCATTACCCCTTCGTTAGAATCGGTATTTACACCGTCCAATCCCGAAGAAGAACAGCAACTCAAAGCGGCTTTCGGTCATGAGGAAATAAAAGAGGTCAGAATGGTCAAAGAAGGAAAAAGCTATAGGATAGATTATCCAGCAATAAATTATGAGGAGTCAAATTTTTACAGCAAAACCTCAGAACCTGCCGGTGAAGCAGCGGTGGTTACGCAGAATCCTACCGAAGAGGTGGATGAGAAATTAACCAAGGGAAGATTGAGTGATGAGGTGAAGCAACAAATCAGGTCAGAGGTTGAAAAATTGGTTGTATCCTTACTGCCTCGGTTTTACTACTTTGACAGTGTAGATTTTGATCAATACTTCCTTCCACTAGAAGGTGACGTGCTTATTCCAGAATTGATGAGCAAACCGGACAGCAACAAACCAGTTATAAATTTATTAAAACTTGCTGAAATTGATCCACAAGATTTAGTAAACCACGCTTCTCCAAAAGACAAGGTTAAACGCGACACGATATTAGAACTTGGAATGGAGCGAGCGAATCAGAAATTATTAAGAGCATTTTGGCCCGTTGATACTGTCAAAATTCATCTAGCCGCAGAGGGCGATATTTTAAAAATAAGGATAAGAGAGGAGAGAGAATTTTTACCCAGCGAAAGAAGCCGCGGTCTACAATGGGCGTTGGCGTTTAATATTTTTTTCTTGGCTTCAACAAATGAAGAACTGAAAAATTCTGTTCTTTTGATTGATGAACCCGGAATTTTTCTACACATAGAAGGTCAGAGGAAAATGATTTCATCAACATTCCCCGCAATTACCAAGATGGGTAACCAAGTAATATACACTACTCACTTACCATACCTTATAGATAAGAATTTTCCTGAACGAATTAGAATCCTTGAGAAGGAAAAAGAAGATACAAGAATTGGCAACAAGGCGTGGTCATCAAGTGAGTTTGGTAGTATTCCAGAACCGGTAAGAACCGCGCTCGGTATAAACATAGATGAGGCCTTTCTTTTTGGAGAACAGAATTTGGTGGTTGAAGGACCAGCGGATCATATCTATATCCGACTAATCCTTCAAAAATTTGACGAGGAATTACTAAACAAATTAACAATAATTCCGGCTTATGGTGCTGACAAAGTTCCAAAAGTTATGACTCTCGCTATGATGTCAAACTATCAGGCATATGGTCTAATCGATGCTGATAAGGATATACAACTTATCAAGAATCAATTTATTAAGGTTGGAATTGAAGATCCGGCCCTCGAAAACATCTCAACGGTTTCAAAAAATAATTTGGTGAAGACAATTGAAGATATAATTCCTGCAACAGTCATAAAAGAAGCGGTCTATCGTGTATACAAAAGAGAGTGTGATAAACGAAGAAGGGACTTAAACAAAGAGGATATACCACTTTTTCTCCCAAGACAGTCAGGTATAGAAGGCTATTTTCAGAATAAGTTAACTTCGAGTAAACATAAATTGTTAAAAATGGATATAGCTAGGGCGGCCAAGGATGTAATTGTAGAACAAGATAATCTTCCAGAGGATGAATGGCAAGTAGCTAAAGAATTAGTAAAAGGCATAAAGAAACTTATCGATAGTAAAAAGGTTAAAAAGGCTCAATATGAAGAATAGCGCAACTCAACAATCACTTCTTCCTTTAGTCCGCGCTCTACAACCAGCGGTGGCGGCGTGGCGAGAGGGTGGATACAAAGAAGGGACAAGCGAGACGACGCGGCGGCTTTTGGAGTGGTGGTTTTGGGAAGACCACGAATTTGCCGACGGAAAACCTTTTGCTTTTTGGCAAGCGCAAAGAAAAGCGATTGAAAATTTGATTTATTGCTACGAAGTTTTAGAAACGCGCAGTTTGTATCAGTTAGCGCAACGGCTTGATGCAAGGATCCCAGTTGATCCCAGTTCAGATAAATGGGCAAAATACGCTTTCAAAATGGCAACAGGTTCAGGCAAAACAATGGTGATGGCAATGGCAATTGTTTGGTCATATTTTAACGCGACAAGAGAG
>CAYLHX010000042.1:0-5018 GCA_964383675.1 uncultured Candidatus Peribacteria bacterium
GTCAGCGGAGGATTCTGGAAAAACCGGTTACTTCCGTGCATCAACGTACTCCAATTTTGGTGGGCAGTAGAGTGGAGGTGGAGAAAGCTCTCGAATTTTTGGCCACCAATGCTTAATAACGGCGCTTGACTTTTTGGTTAGATAGTCTTTAGGATATCAACTTGCTTGGCAAATATTTTTCTATGACAGCAAACGATTTAAATAACAGACGTGAGGAAATTGAAGCTTTGGTTTTGGAGATTCAGGAGGGGAATCACGATTCTTTCGCCAAACTTTACGATATTTTTATCGACCCGATTTATCGTTATGTTTATTACCGCGTAAAAAGTGAAGATGCTGAAGATATAGTGGAGACGGTTTTTTTGAAGGTGTGGGAAAATATTGCTCGTTACAAACAAAATAAGAAAAGCCATTTTTCCTCTTGGGTTTTTAGGATTGCCCATAATTTGGTAGTGGATCATTATCGCGGGGTTAAAGATGTGGATACCGAAGAATTACTTTACGATGTGCCGGATACTCGTCGCGAGCATAATCCCATCAAAACCACCGAGCGCACATTTCAAGAAGAGGCGCTGAAAAAGGCCTTGAATAAGCTTAAGAGAGCTTATAAGGATGTGTTGGTTTACAAGTTCATTAATGATTTTTCAAATGCGGAAATCGCCGAGATTTTGAAGAAGAGTGAGGGGAGTATTCGTATTTTACAGTTTCGCGCTTTGAAGGCTTTGAAGGGGGAGTTTGAAAAAATGGGAATAAAATACCATTTTTAGCGTAACAATTTGTCATTTTTAACGTTTGATGACTTGCAAGATATTAAAAATATGGAACAAAATATAGAAAAATTGGAGAAATTTTTGGAGGGTTTTGAAAAGCCTGCTTTGAACGCTGAAAAAAAGCTTATGTTAAAGGCGCGGATTTTGGAGAAAATCGATAAACCCTTGGTGGATTTTGTGACTGAAACGTCTGGCCATACCGTTTTAAGCGCTACAGAGAAGGCTAAAGTCAAAGAAGATGTTTTTGCTCTAATCAAAGAGAGATATCGTCCAAGACTTTCCTGGAAATATTTGTGGAGTTTTCAAAAGCGTTTTGTTTCCGCGCTTTTGGTGGTTTTGGTCTTTTTTGGAAGTTTCTCCTTTATGAATTCAGAGACGGGAGTTGTGCGTGCCGAAAGTTTTACCTCGGTGGATTCTTTTAAAGGTGATGTTTCCATAGAGCGAGATGGTGAACTTTTAGCTGTTTATGACGGTATGCAGATCTTTGAGCGCGATCGGATCTATACCGGTAGTGACGGTTTCGTTGAGATTCATTTTTTTGATGACAGTGTAAGCCGTTTATCTTCTGAAAGTGAAATGATTGTTAATAAGCTTTTTAGACCGGTTGATAGTCAGATACAGAGTTATGTGGAGGTTTCTTTGATTGATGGAATAATGTGGTCACGCGTGGTGAGTTTGGTAGAAAAAAACTCTTCTTTTGTGGTGGAGGCCGTTGATTTGAGTATCGCTTCCAAACGTGGGGCTTTTAATGTGGAGGTGGATCAGGGAACGGTGGAGATGGATGTTTATAATCATGTTGTCGATATTCGTGCCGCCGATGGGGAAGTTGATCGTGTGCAGAGTGGAGAAAAATTGATTGTGAACAATTCTAACGAACTTCAGCTTTCCACAATCAGTGATGAAGAAAAGCAGATCGCCTGGATCCAGGAAAATCTTACCAATGACTTTAATTATTTGAATGAGGTTGAACAAAAACTACTTTTAGCAAAAGCTGAGAGTATCGGTGTGGATATGAACAGTGATTTTTCACTGGAGTCTTCACTTAAGGATAAGACTTTGCTTTTCTTAACTTTTGACGATGTTGAAAAACAGAGAAAGAAGTTGGATATGGCTGAGAAAAACTTTATTGCCGCTCAAGTGAAGTTAAACAACGGTGATTTGAATTCTGAAGACCGTGAATCTGTTGAGGCTGCTTTTCTGGCTTTTAATGATGAAGTGAATCAGTTTTATCGCCTGATTGAGGAGGTGGAATATACAGATGTGAGTTATGCCTCTGAATTGGAGAGTTATGTGGAGAATAAGATTTTAACCCAGAAAAAAGACCTAAGTATGGCCAAGATCGACGGGCCTTTGTATGATGCCAAGAGGCTTGTTGAGAAATTGGAGATTTTGATTGCCGATGAAGGAATTGAGTTGGCTGAATTGAAGAGGGATCAAGCTTTGAATAAATTGGCCGATGCCGAGGATGCTCTTTCGAGAGGTGAGGAGGAGGCTGCCGTTAAGGTATTGGAAGATTATCAGCGAGATGTGGAGCAAGTTGTTGATATTATTTCAACAGTTACGGAAGAGGAGAAAGAGGTTGTTAAAAAACAATTGGTCGACTCTGTAGCCAAGGATCTGGACTTGATCAAAAACGTCCAGGTTGGGGTAACCAGTGATGTTACCAGAAAAGTGACGGAAGAGATTGTTGCGGCCGGTGCTTCTTTACCGGTTGATAATGTGACGGTGGTAACACCTGAAATTAAAGTGACACCGCCAACTGTTAATGAAATTGCGGTGACAACTACTCCGGAGGTAAAATCCAGCTTTGATGTGTTTAGAGAAGTAGAGTCCGTACCTGACGGAACGGCAATGCCGGCAGTCACTGATGATACTAAAATTCTACCGCCGCAGTTTGAATTCTAGGGTGAAACTCTAAGGTATATTGATCAGGCCTAGCACCAGTCCGAAGGCGCCCATGATTCCTCCGATGATCCAGAAACGCATTACCACTGTGAATTCGGCCCAGCCGGATTGTTCGAAGTGATGATGGATGGGGGCGATTTTGAAGACCTTGCGTTTAAAGAGCTTTTTAGAAGTGAGTTGAATTATTACAGAGAGAGCTTCAATTACAAACATGAAGCCGATAATGGGTAGAATCAAAGTCTGGTCGGTCAGCATGGCGATAACCCCCAGGGTGGCCCCCAGGGCCAGTGAGCCGGTGTCGCCCATATAGAAGAGTGCGGGAGGCACGTTGAACCATAAAAAGGCCAGCAGGGCGCCACAGATGACTCCACATAGGGCGGCCAGAATAAAAAGTCCTTGGACATAGGCAATGATCCCAAAGGCGCCGAAGGCCATAATAAGCAGACCACTGGCCAGTCCATCCAGACCGTCGGTGAAATTTACGGCATTGGCGGTGGCGATTATGATGAAGATAAAGATAGGTATATACCATATTCCCACTTCAACCGCTTCGGCTCCGGGCCAGGGAATGGCTATTTGATCAATGCCGAGCTTGTCGTAGAACCAGTATCCACCCATGCCTCCAAAGATGGTGAGCCAGAGTAACTTAAGTTTTGCGCTTAATCCTTTTGTTTTTCCAATGCCCCGAATGTTTAGATAATCGTCAACCGCTCCCAGAAGGCCACATGTAACCAGTGTGAAAATTGGAATCCAGGTTTCTTTACGATTTAAAAGTGAACGATCGAAAACTCCCATTGCCGATAATAATCTGGAAATTATAACCACCAACACCACTGTTCCCCAGATCAGCAAGCCTCCCATGGTTGGAGTGCCGCTTTTTTTGGCGTGGAGTGCGGAGAATAGTTTGGACTTCTCCCCACTAATGGCGTTTTCTCTGATCTGTTTACCAATACGATACTTAAGCAACTGGCGTGTAAACCAAGGTGTGAGTGCCAGCGCAATTAAAAAAGCCAAAGTGCCTGAACCGGCAATAAGGCTTAGATCTTGAACTATTTCACTGAATTCCAATTTAGTCATTTATTTGTTTGTTTAGGTGTTCACCAGGTGTAGGCTCTGAAGACCCAGTCGATAAGTATTTTGCTTTCTGTAAAGCGGGCGGGACTGTTTAGCACCACGGTTAAAATTTCATTTTCACTGTCATTTTCAGCTATTGCGGTTAGGCATAATCCCGCCAAATCGGTATGACCGGTTTTTAATCCTTTAATATCCAGGTAGCTGTCTAAAAGATCGTTGGTGGAGGTAAGTTTATGTGTTAAATCTCCTGAAACCGATCTTACTTCGAGCTCCTGAAGTCCGGCGGCGTGCTTGATGAAATCATATTGATAGATTAACTGGCCGAGTTTTGCCACGTCATGAGCGCTGGAATAGTTGCCGCTGGTGTCCAGTCCGACGGGGTTGGTGAAATTGCTGTCGCCTAATCCCAGCTCTGCGGCTTTGTCGTTCATCTTTTTTACAAATTCACTTACCGAGCCGGCGTTGTGTTCGGCCAGAGCTACCGCGGCATCATTGGCGGAGTGGATCAAGGCGCCATAAAGCAGGTTTTCAACGGCTATCTGTTCACCGCTATGCAAAAACATTGTTGAACCTTCAGTATTGGCGGCATTGCTGCTGACCGTGGCGACTTCATTAAGTTGGTTTTCTTCCAGAATGATCAGAATGGTCATCAATTTGGTAATACTGGCGATAGGTAGGTTTTCGTGAGCATTTTTCTCATAGAGGACATCGCCGGTGGCCAGATCGATGGCGATTGAAGATTTCGCGTGAATTATCGGTTCAATAAAGCTTTGATTTTTGATAGGTACCGGTTCGGCGTTGGCAAGTTTGGAGAAGCCGAAGCTGGCAGTCTTAACAATACCAATATTATCGGTGTTTTTTAGCGTAGAATTCAATCCCAACTCTAGATCGAGGTTTAGGGTCGAGGCTATATATAAGCTAAGGATGCTAGTTAGCATTTATCTCGCTTTTAGTGAGTTTTCTAAAGGCTCCTCGTTTGAGAAGGCCCAGTTTGATCTTACCTATGGAAAGTCTCTGCAAGTATTTCACAGGATGATTAATATAATCAAACATTTTTCTGATTTGTCGGTTGCGTCCTTCGTGAATTGTCATTCTAAGCAGTGTTTGATTTTCCGTGCTTTTTATAATGAAGATTTTGGCCGGAGCGGTTTTTCTACCATCTACGGGTACGCCCCTTTCCAGTTTTTCTTTTTCTAATATTGTTAATTCTCCTCTTATTTCTGCGAAATAAGTTTTTTCGCAATTGAATTTCGGATGAGTGTAGCGATT
>CAYLHX010000043.1:0-4852 GCA_964383675.1 uncultured Candidatus Peribacteria bacterium
GGGATAGCCCACACCGGCCTCGCTCAAATATTTGTCCACCGTTAACCCAGGCATAAATATGTATTCAGTCAATAAATTAAGAAAGGATTATAACAATTTTCCTTTATATATCAATGTAATTTAATTAAACTTTAATCTTGACCACAAATCCTTAGCACTCTATAATTATGAGTGCTAAGAAAATTTAATAACTGAGTTAACTATGTCTAAAATTATAGGAATCGACCTAGGAACAACCAATTCTTGTGTAGCGGTAATGGAAGGTGGAGAGCCAACGGTAATCCCCAACGCCGAGGGTGCCAGAACCACTCCTTCGGTAGTGGCAATCAAAGACGGGGAAAGACGCGTGGGTGTGGCCGCTAAGAACCAGGCTGTAACCAATCCGGAAAACACCATTTCCTCGGCAAAAAGATTTATCGGCCGCCAATTTAGTGAATCCAAGAACGATATCGAAAAAGTTTCATATAAATGTATCAACGGTAAAAGCGGAGAGGTGGAGATTATGTTGGACGGAAAGCAAAAAAGACCGGCCGAAATTTCTGCCATGGTTTTACAAAAGCTGAAAGCCGACGCGGAAGCCTATCTTGGCCACGAGGTAACTGAGGCTGTAATCACCGTACCCGCCTACTTTAACGACGCGCAAAGACAGGCTACCAAGGATGCCGGAAAAATCGCCGGCTTGGATGTTAAAAGAATTATCAACGAGCCTACCGCGGCCGCCTTGGCCTACGGTATAGATAAACAGGGTTCTGAAAAGAAAGTGGTCGTCTACGACCTCGGTGGAGGAACCTTCGATGTTTCCATTTTGGAGCTTGGCGAAGGCGTTTTTCAGGTTAAAGCAACTAACGGCAACACTCAGCTTGGTGGTGACGACTTCGATCAGATAGTGATGCAATGGATTATCGACGAGTTTAAAAAGGAACAGGGCATCGACGTTTCCAAAGACAAGATGGCTCTGCAAAGAATTAAGGAGGCGGCTGAAAAAGCCAAAATTGAGCTTTCTTCTCTACATGAGACTACAATTTCCCTCCCCTATTTGACTGTGGACCAAAACGGTCCCAAAAACTTTGAAACCAAGCTTTCCCGCAGCAGATTTGAAGATCTTGTAGCGGACCTTATTGAAAAAACCGTAGAACCATGCCGTCAGGCCATGAAGGATTCCAAGGTTTTCGAAAGCGATATCGACGAGATTATTCTGGTAGGCGGATCAACAAGAATTCCGGCCGTACAAGCCAAAGTTAAAGAGATTTTCGGTAAAGATCCGCATCGTGGACTAAATCCCGATGAGGTGGTGGCGCTCGGTGCTGCCATTCAGGGAGGAATCCTGCAGGGAGACAGCAATGTTAAGGATGTACTTTTAGTGGACGTTACACCGCTTACGCTGGGAATCGAAACCCTGGGTGGAGTAGCCACACCGCTAATCGAAAGAAATACCGCCGTGCCGACCTCCAAATCGCAGGTTTTCTCTACTGCGGCAGACAATCAGACTTCAGTGGAAATTCACGTGGTGCAGGGAGAACGTCCGATGGCCATAGACAATAAATCTCTTGGAAAATTCATTCTGGACGGAATCCCACCGGCTCCGCGCGGTATCCCTCAAGTCGAGGTAACTTTCGATATCGACTCCAACGGAATTCTCAACGTAAAAGCCAAGGACAAGGCCACCAATAAGGAACAGCACATCACTATTACCGGCAGCTCCAATATGTCCGACGATGAGATCGAAAAGATGCGTCAAGAGGCCGAAAAACATGCCGAGGAAGATAAGAATAAAAAGGAAATGATCGAGCTACGCAACAAGGCCGAATCACTGGTTCACCAATCTGAGAAGACTCTGAAAGATGCCGGCGAAAAGGTCTCCGAAGAAACAAAAAAGCCGATCCAGGAAAAGATCGAGGAACTTAAAAAGGTTTTGGAAAATAAAGAGGCCTCCAGCGAAGAACTTTCCAAAGGCTATGAAGAGTTAAGCCAGGAAATTCAGAAGGTGGGAGCCGAGCTCTACAAAGCCGCCGGCGATGCCGAAGCGGCCGCAGCCAGTGACGCCGAAGGTGCCACAGGTTCCGACGACGACGATGTGAAAGTTTACAACAAGGACGAAGAAGGCAAAGAAGCTGAAAAAGAAGACGTAGTTGAGGCTGAAGTTGTGGATGAAAAGGATGAGAACAAAAAGGATAAGGAATAGTAGAGGCCACATAAGCTCATAAAGGGCTCTGAATCCGACTTATCTCCACACTACCAACATGCGTATAGCGCTGAGTGGTTCTTATGTTCGCGTGGCCGAGTAACTCCTGAACGTAGCGCAAATTGGTCCCCTGCTCCAGCAGATGGGTGGCGAAGCTATGCCTTAGAGAATGGAAGGAGACCAGTTTTTCAATCCCGGCTTTTTTCTGCGCCAACTCAAAAATCTTCTGCAAAGTTCTGGTAGTGATTTGCTTACTTCGTCCGGGAAAGAGATAGTCTCTCTTTTCCGCAAATTTCACGAAAGTTCGCATATCCTGTGCTATTTTTCCAGGAAGCAGTGTATACCTATCTTTTCCACCCTTCGAATTTCGTATATGAATCAACCCCCTGACAAAATCGAGATCACACACTCTTAAATTGGCCACCTCGCTCACCCGCAGGCCCGCCCCATAGGCCAGCGCGATAACAAGTCGATGTTTAATATTTCTGGAGGCCATAATAATTTTGAGAATCTCACTTTTCGCAAGCACAACCGGCAATTTCTTGTTACGCCGCGCAAACTTAATAGGAATTTTCGCCTCAACTCCCGCAATATGCCTATAAAAAAACTTCAAAGCATTTAAATGCAAATTAAGCGTCTCCGGCGCATAGCCCAGATCTTTCTTCTCAAGCAAAAATCGTTTTATCAAATCGACATCAAGTACATAAAGATCACCCCCGCAAACTCTAAAATACTCCAGAACACAAGCCCCGTAAGCCTTCACAGTTCGCGGACTATAGTTTCGTAGGTTCATCTCATCCTCCATTTGTTGTAGGTAAAAGTTCTTCATACTCCACCTATAGCAAACAAAGATTAAATTTTTCTAAAATCTCTCTTCCCTGACCCCAAAATTCCCATATCCCCCATTTTCAACTATAATATACGACGACCAATTCCTACATACAGGAGTTATGTGAAATACATGTTTTCCTTTTTGGGCTATCGCCCAAGCTTTTAAAAGAAAGCGGATTTGATTTTTTCTTTTTTATAGAGGGGGGTATAAGGTGTTTCCTCCGCTTCGCTACGGAAACGATTTTTAAAAAATAATTTGCTAAAACGTCAAATCTCGCTTAAAATAACTCACCAATTTTAGAGCACAACAATATGACTGAAAAAATTAGAGTTAGACCAAACGAATCGGCTCCAAGCCTGCCAAAAGCGGAAACGCCACCCTTGCCTCAAATTGAAAAGGTAAGAGAACAAGTCCGAGAAAAATTGGAACAAAAAGACCGCTTTTTGGAAAATCCGCCTCGCCAACCCAAAAAAGAAATTGCAGACATGTTAGAGGCTCGCGGTACTTTAGTCCCACGGCGATTTGAAAATTTAGCAGACGCATTAGAAGCCATAAGGCAGGGCAAAGAAATAATCGTTAGAAGTGAGCATCCACAAGAATATGTCGCCGCCGCAGGATTGTTAGACAGCCATGTTTTAAGTGCTGACAAAATAGCAAAGGGCAAAACATTTTGCGATGAAAAAGGAACGGAAATTGACTGGGATAATTTTTACGAACATTTTGGCAGATCGGATGTTAAAGATGACGCAAAAAATAGAATTTTCGGCTCACTCGGAACAACCGGCCAAACAGCATTTGAAAATAACCTAAAAAAATTATCCTTGCCTCACGTCCGACGTTACTGTGAATTGCTTGGTCTGGATGTTGATAAATTTACCGAAGGAATAAGCTATTCCTATTGGGAAAAAATCGGCGGACTAAACAGAAGCATTGTGGCTGATTCGGCTATTCCCGTACGCTATCATATTTTTACCACGAATACGGACGGAGAATTTTTTCATAATTATTCTATCGTGGACAATGGACAAGTAATTTTAGATAAACCAAGTCCCATGACCGATGAACTCAAAACAGGACTAGAAGAAGTCATCGCATTTTACGAGAAAATAAGAAGTGCCGAAGGTTTTAATCCAGCACATTGTCCGCTGGTTGAGTTTCAAACCAACGAAGGCCAAAATTATTTTCTGCAATATCATCGCACAAGAGATATGGAACCATGTTCGTGGCAACTTGATCGAGAATTAGAAGAAGGCGAATTTGAAGCAACATTTGTTAGAGGTGCTACTCCATCGGAAGGTATGATACTTAGTGTTGCGATGTATTACCCGTACGACAAATATACCATTGACGAATCCGAAGACGGATCATTTGATTTTCACTATCATCACATTTTCTCTGAAATAATGAGTCGTCATAGAAAGGCTAATTTTGACAACAAGTCATTATGGAAACTCGCGCTATCCTGCATTGACGCTCATTTGCCAAAGTCAAAACTCTTCAATCCGCAAATTTCAGTTTCCATCGATGATGACGACCTACCGCCAGAGTTGCCAAAAAAACTTTTCAAACAAACAAAAGAATCAGTGAAACCTGCAACAGTGAAAATTCGTGTCGTTTCCGACGGACGAAAGGCATATGTGAAGTTTTTAGAATAAGGTGTTTGGGCGACGGGCAATTCACCCCCAGCCCCTCTTGCCCCTCGCCCAAACGGAAAAATCAAATCCATTTCTTTCTTTTAAAAGCAATTCGCTTAGGCGAATTAAAGGAAAACATGTACATCATATAACACTGCGTATGCGGTTACGGCTTGCTCCGTACCTCCGCAAGCCTCCACCCAT
>CAYLHX010000044.1:0-4837 GCA_964383675.1 uncultured Candidatus Peribacteria bacterium
AAGGTTGGCCGATTAGGACTTTTGTGGCTGGAGAATTGGTTTTTGAAGAGGGAAAAGTGTCGGAGAAGTTTTGCGGAGAGGAAATTTCTTTTGCTTGATTTGCAGTTTCAATTAAAATGAGGTAAATTTTTTTTGTTATTTAATTCCAATAATATGAAAAAATTCTTTGCACTTCTACTTCCGGGGCTATTTATATTTTCCGGTTGTTCTTTCGGTGATTTGTTTGTGGATCAGGTTGCCATTCATAATACTTTGGTTCAGAAGATGGACAGAGTTTTGGTGACTGAAGAGGATTTCTTTAATGAATATATCATCTTGGCCGACGGTGACGATGTACAGCCGGTTGCTGACGCCTATGAGCAATTCAAAGTGTCCGCCCAAGATTTGGATGCTTACTTTGCCGATACAACTTTTGCTGAGAGTCAGCAGTTGTTTAAAGATGAATATTACGAGTATTACAAACCTTTCGTAGATGAATATCTAACTTTTGCCGGTGACTTTGTTGAGGACGTTAAGGCAAACGGTTTTGTTTACGATGCAATGGGAGATCACTTTGAAAGAGTTGATAAGAAGGCCGAAGAATTTGTGGACATTCACAACAGGCTTATCGACACCATCAACACTCAGGCAGATACTGTTGTGACTGGACAAGAATACACTTATTAATTATGGCGAATTTATCTGTAGATTTCTGTGGGGTTCAATTCCAGAACCCCACTGTTTTGGCCTCAGGAATTCTGGGGGTGACTGCCAGCTCTTTAAAGAAAGTTGCAAGATGTGGAGCCGGTGGGGTGACCACTAAGTCGATTTGGCTGGAGGAGCACGTGGGGCATAAGAATCCAACAATGTTCGGAACAGAGCATTATTTTTTGAATGCGGTGGGGTTGTCTGACGCGGGCTTGTCGAAGGCCGTTTCGGAAACCTTTCCCGAGTATAATAATGACAAGCCCGCGCCAATCATAGCGAACATTGTAGCGGCTAGTATGAATGATTTTGCCGAGCTGGCCGAGAAAATCTCCGAGTGTAGTCCCGATTTGATCGAGGTGAATATTGCTTGCCCAAATGTGGAAGATCAACATGGCAAACCCTTTTCTTGCAGTGTGGTGGACGCCGGAAAGGTGACCGAACTTGTTAAGAAAAAGACCAAGGTGCCGGTAATAATTAAGCTTACACCGAATGTTTCCAATATTGGGGAAATTGCCAAAGCGTGCGCCGATAAAGGTGCCGATGGCTTTTGTGCGATCAATACCCTTTACGGTATGGGAATCGACATCAACTTACGTAGGCCAATCTTAACAAACAAGTCCGGTGGACTTTCGGGGCCGGGGATTAAGCCGGCAGCCGTAAAGGCGGTTTACGAAGTCTACAAAGCCACTGGGCTGCCGATCATTGGTACAGGCGGGATTATGTCAGGGGAGGATGCCATAGAAATTATGATGGCCGGAGCCGGGTTGGTTGGTATGGGCACCATGGTTTATTATCGCGGAGCTGAAGGTTTTGGTGAAGTGGCCAGGGAAATGGAAGAGTGGTGTGATAAAAACGGTGTGAAAAACATTTCAGAAATTATTGGAGCAGCAGTCTAATATAAATTCTATGGATATAAAAAAGTTTGATTCTCGCTTTGAAATCGTAGAGATCAAAAAAATCATTAAAGAGAACCCAACTACCAGTACCTTTGTTTTTGAATATCCGCTAGGTGGTAAGCCCGGTCAGTTTTTGATGCTATGGATTCCCGGAGTGGACGAAAAACCGATGTCGGTTGCCTTTGATGATGGTAAAGAATTTTGGATTACTGTTTGTAAGGTCGGTCCTACCAGTGAGGCTTTGCATAACATGAAAGTGGGAGATAAGGTGGGAATTCGTGGTCCACTCGGTACTTCCTATGAAATTAATGAAGGTGAACATCTGGCTTTGGTTGCTGGAGGTTACGGTGCTGCGCCTATGTATTTTGTGGCCTATGAAGCTATTAAGAAAAATTGTAAGGTGGAGTTTTTGATCGGGGCTCGTAATGAGGACCTTTTGCTTTACACCAATAAAATATCCGGACTTGGCGGAGTGAATTTACATGTGGCCACCAATGACGGCTCGGTTGGCTATCAGGGATTTGTAACAGAGGTTTTGAAGCAGGTTTTGGAAAAAGAAAAGATTGATAAGGTCTTTACTTGTGGTCCGGAGGTGATGATGAAGGTTGTTGGTGAAGTCACCGACGATTTTAAGGTTAAAGCCTGGATGTCGATGGAGAAATATATGAAATGCGGAGTGGGAGTCTGTGGTCAGTGTGCGGTTGATGATACCGGTGATTTAGTCTGCCTACAGGGGCCGGTAATGTCCTGGGATTATTTAAAACGTCTTCCGGAAATGGGGGCTTACCACCGAGATGCGCAGGGCAAGAAGCATTACTTGTAAATTTTTCCAGTCTTGATTTTTTAGAAGGCCTTTGATAAATTTCCTCTAATGGAAATTCAAAAAGACATTGCGAAAAGGTTGATTGATCGTGAAGCTGTAAAGGTTCAAATAGATCCTCCTTTTACTTGGGCGAGCGGTATAAAGTCGCCTGTTTACTGTGACAATCGAAAGATGATAGGTTTTGTCGGTGATCGAGAGGCAATAGTGGAGGCCTTTGTTAAAACTATTGAGGAAAAGGGACTGGAATATAATGTGATTGGAGGGACGGCTACCGCTGCTATTCCTTGGGCCGCTTTTGTGGCTCAGGTTTTGCATAAGCCGATGATTTATATTCGTCCTGAGAAGAAGGAGCATGGAGCCGGTAAACAAGTTGAAGGTTATCTGGAGTCTGGAAGCAAAGTTTTGATTATTGAGGATCTGATTTCCACTGGAGGTTCGAGCGTGAATGCCGCTGAGGCCGTAAGAGAAGAAGGTGCAATTGTTAGTGATGTATTGGCAATTGTGACCTGGGAAATACCGAAAGCTGTTGAGAGATTTAATGAAGCGGGTCTGAAACTTCACACTTTGACGGATTACACCAATATTATAGGTTTGGCGGCTGAAAGCGGTTCAATTGAGCAGGATAAATTACAAGTTGTCTTGGACTTTAAAGAGAATCCGCCGGAATGGGGAGCTAAACATGGATTTTAACCACGGTTATGAAAACAAATTTTGCGGACAGGCTGATTGAGGCGATTAAGAAGAAAGGAAACCCAATTTGTGTCGGTTTAGATCCACGTCTTGAGCAGATTCCCGCGCATATTAAGGCTAAGGCGCTTGAGGGGGAATCTACTCCGATGCGCGCCGCAGCGGAGGCTATTTTGGAATTCAATAAAGGAATTATTGATGCAGTTTATGATATTGTCCCCGTGGTGAAGCCGCAAATTGCTTTTTATGAGATTTTCGGTGCCGATGGTGTGTGGGCTTATGAAGAAACTTTGAAATACGCCAAGGTGCGTGGCCTCTTGACGATTGCGGATGCCAAGAGAAATGATATCGGTTCAACGGCGGAAGCTTATGCCCAAGCTTTTTTGGGTGAGGTGGAGCTTTTTGAGGGAGCCAATGAAATTATTACGCCGGTTTTTGACGCTGACAGTATCACTATCAATCCCTATCTGGGTTGGGACGGAATCAAACCTTTCATGGCCGAGTGTGATCGCTATGGTAAAGGCATTTTTGTTTTGGTTAAGACCTCGAATCCGAGTAGTGGGGATTTTCAGGATTTGAAGATTGAAAGTGGTGAGACTCTTTATGAAATTGTGGGACATTTGGTGGAGAGTTGGGGAGCGAATGAGCTTGGCAAGAGCGGCTATAGCTTTTTGGGTGCGGTGGTTGGAGCTACCTATCCCGATCAGGCTCGGAAATTACGTGCAATAATGCCTCGCTCGATCTTTTTGGTTCCGGGCTATGGAGCCCAGGGAGGTGCTGCGGAAGATGTGAAGCCGTGTTTTAACGACGATGGACTTGGAGCAATTATTAATAACAGTAGAGGTATAATTTTTGCTTATGAGAAGTTGGAAGGCTTTGATGGGCAAAGCTATGCTGAAGCGGCTCGCAGGGCTTGCGAGCTCATGAGGGATGACTTAAAGAGCGTGATATAAGCTGGTTTAACTCAGTAGAGCTTGCCAGTCCTTGATTGAGAGCGTTTCCGGTCTTTTGTCGGCCAGGTTTAGGAGGTTCAGCTTTTCTTTGAGTTCTGGTAGGGTATTGGAAAGTTTTTTACGTTTTTGACTGAAGGCTTTTTTGGCTGTTTTTAAAATCTTTTCAGCATTTGGAACGGAGTTTTCGTGAGTTTTTATGTTTAATATTGCCGAATCAACTTTTGGGCTTGGCAGGAAACAGCTGGCGGGAACTTTTTTAATAAACTCTGCCCGGCCGAAGAGAGCAATTTGTAGAGACAGCACGCTCATTTTGGGATCCAGCTGGCAGATTTTTTCAGCAACCTCTTTTTGAGTTAGAAGAGTTAGGGATTTTGGCGGATTTTCATTATGAAGGAAGTGGGTGATTAGTGGAGATGTTATGTAGTAGGGGATATTGGCTACTAATTTGTATGTTTCTTTTGGTGGAGTGAAGGTTAGGGCGTCTTGGTGAATGATCTCGATGTTATCAAAGTCCGCCAGGGTTTCCTTTAGGACCGGTAAGAGGTTTTTGTCTATTTCAATCGATGTGACCGTCTTTGAGTTTTTGCCGAGTTCGGCTGTAAGTACGCCCAAGCCTGGTCCCACTTCTATTACCTTGTCGTCTTTATCTATCTCAGCCGCTTCGACAATTTTCTGCAGAACATTTTGGTCAATCAAAAAGTTTTGGCCTAAGAATTTTTTTGCCGCTAGACCGTGTTTTTCCAGAATTTCCTGAATTATTTTGGGGCTTGTGAGGTTCATTGTTTAATTTT
>CAYLHX010000045.1:0-4034 GCA_964383675.1 uncultured Candidatus Peribacteria bacterium
ACATCAAATCCTGAACGTATTTTTTCTCACGAGGCCCACCATGCTCAAGGGCTTTCAAGAAGGTGGTGGCGTAGCGTCCGCGTTTGGGGAAAGCCCCCTGAGCAACCGCTTTCACCAGCTTTTCCTGTGGCGAATCGGATTTTAATCTGTTTGGATCGCCAATAAGTTCACAAAGCTCTTCGAAAACATCTTCATCGATGTAACCGTTCTTGAAGCGCTCGGCGATTTTGGCTCCATAGCCGGTTGTTTTGGCGGCAGAGATTTTTTGACATTTCTTTTCACGATCCGGAGTCATGGCCGGTTTTTGGATTTCGTCTTTGTCCGAACTTTCCTTGGCAGCTTCCTGTTTTACTGTTTTTCCATCGGCAAAGTAGATGAGACGACGGTCTTGAAAAAAATCTTTTTCTGTTTGTGTGAATGTAAGTTTGATCATTATGAGTTGTTCATTTTCTTATTTAGTCTTCCGTATCCGCTGGCGGCTGAGGCTCCGGACGTTCCGGTTCCGGTGCTGGTGCTTCCGCTGCCGGCTGTCTAGCTGCCGGTTGGGCAACTGCAACTCCAGGTTGACCTGCTACGCCGGTGGTGGGAGAGACACTGCTTCGACCGGCTTTGATATCTGTAAGTTCCTTCTTTAATGCCGCTTCGCCAGAAGTTTTCTTTTCGGCATCGGTGGAACCTTTGCCCATCTTTATTATTACTTTATTGTAGTTCTCCTCTCCCAGGTATTCTTTTAATTGCTCGGCGGTTGGAACCTCGTCATTACCGGCCACTTTCAATTTGAAGGCGTTTAAAGCGCGCCTAATATCGTAGTCCTTGCCTTGGTCAGCAGCTCCTATTAGCCCATCTCTTGCGGTTTCCAGCTCTCTGACCAATTCACCCTGTTTTCCTTTATCTGCCTCATGTTTTTCTACACTCTTGCCGGCAAACATGGTTTGAGGACTAATTGCCGGTAGGGCTTTGGCATCTTTTGCTTTAGTATCTTTTGCACCGGAGGCATCACGTTTAATCTCAGTGGCTCCGGCTCTTTTCAGTTCTGCTGTAAGTTTTTTACCTAGTGCCGCTCTCTCGGATTTTTCTTCTGCACCTACATATTTATCAATAAGAGGTAAGACTTTGCTGTATTTTGGATCGGCCCTCATTGCACGATAAGCCTCACTCTTTTGGAAGTCACGTAGGGCGCCTCTGGCATCTTCATCACCGGATTCGATTTTGGCTTTATTGGAGAAGATGGTATTCGCTGAATCTTGCGGATCTGTCCAGTTTTTTGTACCGGTGAGTGGTGGCGCGCCGCCGCCGAAAATGAGATCCGCCAACTTGGTGCGTTCGCTGGATTGTTGAACCTTGGCGCGATCAATAACTTCATCCAATTGAGAAAGACTGGCATCGATCTTTTGATCACCAAGCTTGATTGGGATGAAGTTGGAGTGAAGGATTGGCTTGACGGCGATGAATTGTCCGGCAGCTTTGGTCCATTCCTGAAGTTTTTCTGTTACCGAGCTGGCGATGGTTTCGTTGGCGGCTGAAAAGACTCCCACCCAGACTACGGCAACCGTACCAAGCGCGACAACAAGATCTTGTAAAGTATTTAAACCCACTACCGGAATACCACCAGAGTTCGGAATAGGTATTCCTGTGCTTGTATCAAAGCCGTTTACGCTCTGTAAAGCTCCCAACATGATCCAACCAACCGTCATAGCCAAAGCTATACCAATCGGTGCAATGGCATTTTTTACAAATTGGGTGGTAAGTTCGTTTAGGGCTTCCAGTTTTTCTTTCACTACGGGAACCGCCATAGCCAAGATTAAGATTGGCGACACAACTATCGAGATCCACAAAACAACTAAACGTGCCAATAATACTACAAACAGAGCGATGAAGGATATAACAAAGATAATGTACATCAGCGCTGAAAAGATTACGTTGATCAACAGTTTGTCGATTGTTTTGCTGTTTACCTCAACATCCTCATAGAAAACCACCTTACCCATATTAATAGCCATGGCTAAAGCGGCGTTTTGAGCTCCCCAGCGAGAAAGAAATTGCTTTCCCTGAGGAGTTAGAGTCTTATGACTTTCACAAATCATGCTGCCCTCCATGGCTTTGAGTTTTTCATCAAATTCCGCTATAAGAGCTGCTCCATCAGGTTTTCCTTGAATTTCCGCCCTGATAGCTTCAACAGTCATGTTCTGAGGTTTGCTAACACCGAATTTTGAATCTTGAGCCACTATTCGGGTTTGAATCAGCTTAAACTCTTCGGCAACCGAGGCCTCTTGAGTCGCGGTGTTGAATTTTTCACCGTAAACCTGGCTACAGAAGCGTTCAATGGCTAATTTATCCTCCGGCTTTTCGGAGTCTACTATCTGGTCTAGTCCGGCCCCAACCTGGTTGGGAAGATTGAAAATCGAGACGGTGACCACGTTGACCGTGTCCAGGAAGACTTTCATTCCCAGAAAGGAAAAATTGACGGCTATGATCCCCACTATAATTTTGGGCAAAACACTTTTAATGGAGTAATTTCCGCTTTCTTCACCGATCCCCAGGACATTGTATAAAGCTATACCTATTAAGGCGATGACAAACAAAATATTAACCAGGTTCCGAATTGGCACCCAGATTTCTCTTAGCCTGGCCTCCATGCCATTGCCGAATAACAAACTGTTATCCATCAGTCCACCAATCATGGTGAGAATTGGCCAGAGCATACGGTTTAAAGCCCCTTGTACCGATAAAATCGCTGAAATTTGATTCTGCAGTTGAGTACTGTTGGCCGTATTGGTGGAGGCCTCCTTTTTACAGGTTGCCGGATCACCGCTGCTTATAGGAGTAAAACCAGGAGGACAGGTGGCAATTCCCTCATATTTACAGGTATCTTCACTATCCGCAGGCTCCGGTGTACCGGTTGTCGCACCTTGGGCGGGACAAGTAATGGGTGCCGCGTGAGCGGTATTGGGAGCAGTGGTAACCGCGATCAAGGAAAAGCTGAAGGCCATGAGGATGATCATGATCACTTTCTTCTTCCAGGTTGTAATATTGGTTTGAAACATTTTGTTTTGGCTTTTAAAAGAGGAAAGTTAAAATTTTTTGAATAGCGCCCCCCCACTGATCGGCAAGCGAAAAGCTATTGGCTACCGCTTCACCGGTTCCAAGCATGGAGAGCAGGCTTATTCCGGCTCCACTTCCAACTGCGACTTTGGCGATTTTTGAGGCCGGGTTTTTCTTCTTTTTACGGCGAGGCTGGTTGGCAATTGGCGGTGCTATCGGAAATAAGTTTCCTCCACCTCTCAAATTTGAGAGATTATCAGAACTTCCGCCGGCATTTACAATATTTTGATTGTTTGTTTTTTTACGTCCCTTACCGGAAGCCACCAAGGTACCGTTTTTTATGGTTGCGTCTCCCAATAAATCTCTGAATCTGGCCTCCTCTCTTTCCTCTGGCAGTTGTTTTTTTTCTCCTTTCAAGGTTTGTTCGCCTTGCCTTTTTTTCTTACCACCCAAAGTGGCTGTAGCAATTAATGAAGGTATCATCGGATTGGTGCGTGGAGACGTTTCACTTATCTTGGCCTTCTTTTGCGGCGAATCGCTTTCAACGTCTAATTCGGTATCGAGCTCTACAGACTCCTCTGCCGGATTTTCTTGAAGCGGATCTCGGCTTTCAGCTTTTTTTGGGGCAAGAGGAATTTGATCCTCGGCTTTTTGACGGTCTATTTCAGATGCTTGATCCGTAGTCGCCTTTTCTTCACCGACCTTTTCAGGGCTCTTATCTCCGGCTTTTTGATCTGCTATAACGTCATCCGCTTTTTTTGGTAATTTTGGTTCATTAGGCGAACCTTTCTGATCAATTTCAATAGAGTCTTCTTCAGGCGGCTGTTCAGTATCTTCTATATTTTCCTCTGTAGCTTCTGCTTTAGTCGGATCCTGACTAGTCGGAGTTGTTGTTCCACTTTTGGGGATTTCAGAGCTAAATGCCGTACCCGGTTCTACATTTCTAACTAAAGGCTCCCGGCCGATAACACTTCTAACCTCCGGAAATTTTT
>CAYLHX010000046.1:0-3879 GCA_964383675.1 uncultured Candidatus Peribacteria bacterium
CAGGTTGCCAAGGTGATAGGGAAAACCGTTTCTTTTGTGCGAGGTAAAGCGAGATGAAAGTGAAGCTTTTGGTTCTGGCGCTGCTGGCCGCTCTGGCCGCCTGTACCACCGAGTCCGGGCCCATGGGGCCGCAGGGTGAGATGGGTGTCCCCGGTGAGAACGGCGAGGATGCCATCGAGTGCGCCGTGCCCTCTGACACGCTGATCATGCAGTTCGAGTGGAACAGCGGCGAGAGCTGGTGGCTCAAGTGCCTCCAGGAGACGGAGCTCGGTGAGTGGAACTGCCGTCAGGACGCCGAGATCGACTACACGCAGTGCACGCAGGCCACTGGTCAGGACCAGCCCGGTGACGGCGGCTGTCTCGACATCCGGGATGCGGCCTACGAGGAGTGCCAGGTTTACGCCCAGGAGAACGAGAACGCGTGTCACTTCTGGTACACCAAGCGGGCCAACAAGATCCCGCTGCGTACCTGTGACGCCCGAGTGTTCGCCAACGATGGGCTGGACTCCCTGCCGATGGACGAGGACGGCAATACCTACTTCCCCATCGATCAGGAGGAGGACAGCGACGGCGACGGCATTTCGAATTGGTGGGAGTTCAAGATGGGCTACAACCCATGTACGCCCCAGAGCTTCGGTGCCTGCGTCGACGACGCCGACCTCGACTACGACAAGGACGGCATCCCGGATGGCCAGGACCCGTACCCGATCTGCAACATGAAAGACCCCGGCGAGTTCCAGAGCGACTGCGTCTAGGACTTGTCCGGCCCCGCCTTCAACACTTTCCAGAATTCTCACCTTTTAGGGCGGGGCCGCGATTAACCGCGGCTCTGCCTACCCCCATCTTTACTCTTAAGCGGCTTTTCTTTACGGAAAGTGTCGTAAAAGGCTGAAAGAGAGTTGTAAAAGTTGCGCAGCCAAGCATAGGGCGGCATGATGATTTTATAGATCAGCTTTTTGTTTTCGCTTTTGATCGGTTTGATCAGAATAAAAGCTATGCCATATTGAATTGCTCCACCATCGGTAATCAAATTATCTCCCACCATTACAACTTCCTCTTTTTTTAATCCGAGCTTTTTCAGTGCCTCTTTAAAGCCGTTTTCATCGGGCTTTGGATATTTGGTATATAAAAAGTCAGCGTATTTATCTATATCCTCAACACGTTCACTGTGTTTACGATTGGAATAAAGTAAGATTTTAAAGCCCTGAGAGTGGAGCTTTTTTATGTGTTCCAGATTTTGCTGCAGAATTTTTTGACGATTTGGCGCGATGCAGTCATCAATATCTAAAATAATGCCTTTTACATTTAGATTCCTTAGCTGATTTATCTTTTTTAAATCCAGATCGGTGAACCTCTTGAGTCTGGCCAGGGTTTTGCTGTTTTTCGGCAAAAACAGCTTAAGCAACTGGATAAGCTTTTTGATTGTTAGGCCGTCGCGACGAATGTCGGGTTTCGTGATTTCGGATTTCATGAGTATTTTGTCTATTTGTGGAGACAGTATAAGTGCTTTAAGTGGTTTTTGGTAGATTTTTAGCGATGATTTTAGTTTAGAAGAATTTTAAGAAAATTTAACAATTTTTTAATGTTTGTGGCTTAAAGTGTTGGCATGAGCACCTTAAAAGATTTTTTATTGGATTTTTTCTTTCCGCGCCTCTGTCTAGGATGTGGCAATAGTGGTAGATACCTATGCGAAAATTGTTTTAAGCATATCAACTTCCTCGAGGCGCAAAGGTGCTCATTTTGTAATATTAAAAAGCCGTCTTATCTGGATCAGATTATCGTCTGTCTGGAATATGAGAAAAATCCCTTATTCAGACAGGTTTTGCTTAATTGGAAATACAGATCTGTTAAGGAGCTGGATGGCCCTATGGAGGAGATAGTCAAGGTTGGGGTTTTAAGGAATCAGGATCAGTTATTTTTTAAAGCCCCTTTTATAGTACCCGTTCCACTGCATTCAAAAAGATTTAAGCAAAGGGGCTTTAATCAGGCTGAGGTTTTGGCGAGAGCCATGTGCCTTAATTTGCCTGACGGAGCAGTTGTAGACTGTATTAAAAGGCGGGAATATCAAGAGAAGCAATCAACTCTGGAACGCAGTGAAAGGATTCAAAATTTGAGTAATGCGTTTCGAGTTAAAACAGCTTTTCGCTCTTTGGTCGACGGTAAGTTGGTTTACCTGGTTGATGATGTCTGTACTACGGGATCAACACTCAATGAATGCAGCAAGGTGCTAAAGGAAGCCGGTGTAAAGAAGGTGTGCGGATTTGTTTTGGCTAAAAGTTGAAAATATAAATTGTTTAGCCCATTTGAGGATGATAATATTTCACTATGAAGATAGGAATTGATGCATCACGTTATACGCAGAGTTCGGCTACCGGTGTGGAGTGGTACAGCTGGCACATTATAAATCACTTGATTGAGCTGATTGCTAAAGAGGATGATGATGTGTTTCTCTATTCTCGCCATCACTTGATTTACGCCGATCAAGTAATTGATTTGGTGAAAAAATCAAAAGGACAGTTTCAAAATCGAGTCCTTAATGCCAGAAAACTTTGGACATTGCTGCGCTTATCGAAAGAGATGCGCCAGAATCCGCCGGACATCCTATTTGTTCCGTCACACGTGTTGCCACTGTCACGACCGAAGATCAGCGTTATAACAATTCATGATACGGCTTTTAGGCATTTGAGAAGTGCATATTCGTTTTTTCAATATTGGTATCTTATCTGGAGCACTAAATACGCAGTAAAGCATGCCAATAAGATCATTGTGCCGAGTGAAGCTACCAAAAAGGATCTCATAGAATATTTTGCCTGTCCGGGAAGAAAGATTGAGGTGGTTTATCATGGTTTTGTTAAGCCAGAAATTGATGAGGGCCAAATCGATGAGCAATTTGAAAAGTCGGAGGTTTTTAAGCACTTTGGGATTACCAGAAAGACCAAGTTCTTACTTTTTGTTGGCAGACTGGAGAGTAAAAAAAACCTGGAAAGAGTTGTTCTGGCCTTTGAAGAGTTTTTGAGGGAACACGCAGAATTCAAATTGGTTTTGGCCGGTAAAAGAGGAACGGGGTTTGAGGAGATTTATAAGATCGTAAAGGAGAAGAATTTGCTGAGTAGCGTGCTCATGCCGGGATATATTACCGAAGAGGAAAAGGCTGTCTTAATGAGACATTGTCAGGCTTTTATCTTTCCCTCTCTCTACGAAGGATTCGGTTTTCCGGTTTTGGAGGCTTTTTATTTCGAGAAGCCGGTTCTTACCTCCAAACATTCCTCTTTGCCGGAGGTTGCCGGGGCAGCGGCGCACTATGTCGATCCCTATTCAACTGAGGAGATCGCCGCTGGCATGTGTAAACTGGTTGATGATAAACAATACAGTGAAAAGCTGGTACTATCGGGGCAAGAACAATTGAAAAAGTTCTCTTGGGAAAAAGCTGCAAAACAAACGCTTGAGATAATTAAAAACGTTTAGGATGGACAACAAAGGAATTGCCAATGTTTTTGAAGAAATAGCTAATATATTGGATATTTCCGGTGCAAACTTTTTTAGGGTCAATGCTTATCGAAAAGCGGCTTTGACCATTTTAAATTTGCCTCAGGATTTGCGCACTCAGGTTGTGCAGGACCCCAATTCAATAGAAAAAATACCCGGAATCGGTAAGGATCTGAAAAATAAAATTATTGAGCTGGTTGAGACCGGAAAATGCCAGGAGCATGAAAAGCTTAAGAAGGGTTTTCCCACTGGCCTGCTGGATATTCTGCAAATACGTGGTTTGGGACCGAAAAAGGTAAAAGCTCTTTACATGAGTCTGGCCATCAAAAATATTGAGGAGTTGGAAAGAGCAGCAAACAATCATTTGATTCGTGATCTACCCGGAATGGGTGA
>CAYLHX010000047.1:0-3844 GCA_964383675.1 uncultured Candidatus Peribacteria bacterium
ACCCTTTATGGATCAAAAGCTTTTCCTGGAGCCCATAAAGATATGAAGGGATTGGAGCATCTTGATAAGATTATCAATATCGATCAATCACCGATTGGTCGTACTCCAAGATCCAATCCGGCGACTTATACAGGCGTGTTTACCGATATTAGAGAACTTTTTGCCCAAACGCCCGAAGCCAAAACTCGCGGCTATAAGGCTGGACGCTTTAGCTTTAATGTAAAGGGTGGACGTTGTGAAACTTGCCGTGGAGACGGTATTAAAAAGATTGAAATGCACTTTTTACCGGATATTTACGTACCCTGCGAGGTATGTAAAGGCAAACGATACAACGCAGAGGCTCTGGAAGTTCGATATAGAGGCAAAAACATCTATGAAGTACTGGAAATGACTGTAGAAGAGGCTCTGGAGTTCTTCAAGGCCATTCCTAGCGTTAAAACCAAGTTAAAGACTTTAAATGAAGTTGGTTTGGGTTATATCCACTTGGGTCAACCGGCCACCACTTTGTCCGGAGGCGAGGCGCAGCGAATCAAGCTCGCTACCGAACTTTCAAAGCGTTCTACCGGAAAAACTCTTTACGTTCTGGACGAACCCACTACCGGTCTACACTTCGATGACGTCAAGAAGTTGCTCCACGTACTTCAAAAATTGGTCGAAAAGGGCAATACGGTGCTTGTTATCGAACATAACCTTGATGTAATCAAATCTGTGGATTATATCGTTGATATGGGGCCCGGAGGGGGCGATGACGGTGGGGAGCCCATTGCCATCGGTACTCCTGAGGAAATAGTTAAAATTAAGAAGTCATACACCGGCTTGTGGCTTAAAAAACTTTTGCCATAAATTTACGTTTTACCAGTAATTCGGTTTCGTAAACCTTATTTGATATAATCTAACTCTTGTTAGGAATCTTTAATAAAGTTTAATAAAATTTAATAAAATTAAGTTAAACTTGGTAAATTTTGAAACAAAACGGCTTTTTGTGAATGGTATTTAATAAAGTTTAGTTTAGTTAAATAAAGTTGTAAAAAATGTTGCAAAGTTAAAAACAGTATGCTAATCTTGGAATCACTAAGGTTTTGATGTTTGAAAACAAGGGATATTGAAGATTCTGCTCCGAAATGGTATAATTTAATAAACTTTAATATAATAATTTAAAGTTGGTTAAATTAGTTAAAATTCACTGAAGTTTACCGAATGAATGAAAAATTTTTTACCACTGAGCAGGTTGCAAATATCCTTCAGGTACATCCATTTACCATCTTGAAATTTATCAAGCAGGGAAAATTGAAAGGGATTAAGTTGGGAAGAGTCTATCGCATTAAAGAAAGCGATGTGGAAGATTTCTTGGAAGAAAGAATGACTAAAACCGTGAAAAAGGTTATTCCAAAGACAGAAAAACCCAAACAAGTTCAAAAGGAAGAGAAACAGGAAATGGTTGTCCCGGACGTTCAAAATCCAGCAAAAACAAGAGAAAAAGAGGCTACGCCAATTTACAAAATCAACAAAGATGAGAGAGAAGATAACGACGATCATTATTACATTATCTAAGAAACTTAACCTCAATGATCATTCACTGCCTATCATGCGGAAAATCAGTATCCAGCAATCACCATGCTTGCCCGTACTGCCACTGTGAGATCACACACCTCACCCTGGAAATGAATGGCATTGAGACCAAGGAGAACTTTAAAGAGAAAGTATTAGACCTAGTATTACATTTAGTCCACAAATAATAATTTCAAAAATCTTCAATGCCCTAAAAAGTTCGTGCCCACGAACAAAAACCTAGAAAAGCCCCAATAACCCCTCAGCCCTGAGGGGTTATTGAGTTGTATGGAAATAGTAACTATTCACTGGAACTGCACTGCTTGTCGGCAATACATTCGGTTTTCTGATATATACCGTCCAAAGGTTTCAGGCTGTCCGCCAGGATCTGCTCCCAGTTGTTCAGTTCATCCACAAATAATTTAACGGTGGCATCACTGACTGTCTTATATTCTGCCTCAATATTGGCCGCCATCTCTTCTCTCATTTTTTTCACATCAAATGATTGTCCGGAACTTTGTACCGCGCTTAAAAGCGAACTTTGACTCGCAATATCACTACTGCCTTTGGGCACATATTGTGAAAGATTTTGACTTATCTCATCGAAGCCTTTTGCCGGATCTAGGTTATTTACTTTGAATTGAACAATACCACCCAGAAAATCGGTAAAACTACCGTCAGTTGCCGCCTCGGCGATGCCTTCGGCCTTTTGTTGCACCCCTTTTTCCAGATCATTCCAAGCAGGTGTGATACCACCGGCAGTTTCAATGAACTCTTCCCACTTTTCGGCTACCGCCTGCCATGAAGAGTTTTCACAAATCACATAGGAATTCTTTCTGTCTCGGTACTTATATTCTAGGTTACTAAAGAATAGAGTAAACTTATCTGCTGATATTTTATTGGTCTCCACGTATTTCTCTCTCATTTCCGCAGCCAGCTTTTCCGTTGGATAGAAAAATTCGCTTACCTCTTTGCCACCCTCCACCTGGATTTTTCTGGTATTAAGAACATCAAAGGGCAGGCTGGCCACAACACCCGCATCAACTAAATGACGAACATAATAAATTTCAGCATTAACCTCATTGTAAGCCTGTTCTAGGGCAGGTAGCTTTTGAGTGTTACAGGTCAAGAAGGCATCGCGAATCTGGCTTCTAATCTTATCTCTTTGATTTATCAGGCCTAGAACATCAAGCGAATGGCAGGCGTTTCTGTTTATTACATCTTTAAAAGGTTCTATCAACCCTTCCGAAAAGCCATCGGCAAATATACTGGCGTTCAAGAAGAGAATAAAATCCAGATTGCCTTTTGAAATACATTTCGCCACGCTCAATGTGCCATCATCAACGTAGGGACTAAGATCAGACTTGTCCTCTTCAGCTGCAAAGACCACTGAGTTTGGTAGCAGTACGGTCAGTAGGGCTAGAACAATTAACAATTTGTGTAGTTTCATACGTTTCATGTGCAAGATTTATGATACCTCTCCCTTTTTACAAATTTCAGAAGCGGTTTCTATTATGTCATTATATATTTTATCATAGCCCTTAAAGAGAGCATTAACCTGGCGTAATTCACTTAATATGGTTTGGGAATATAGTTTTACATTCGTGGCATCTTCGGCAGCTTTTATATTGTCTAATTTAGCTTTCGCTTCTGCAAAGGAGCTGGCTTTTTGGCTATTGAATTGATTTAGCAACTCCAGGGTATTGGTTTCCGGTTTAGCTACAGAAGCATCAAATTTCTGTATCTCGCCCACTTCTGTTAAAAAGTCCGGAAACAATGGTTTGAAGTCATCCACAAAACGTTTCCACTCCTCAAATAGATTCTTTCCCAAGATTACATCATCACTCTGAGGAGTTTGTACAGGCGCGGCGATAGTGATGAACTGCATATCGATGGAGGCTTGGTATGAATCTTTACACTTAGCAGTCTCCAAAAGATTACCGGTTGTTTTATTTGGCACCAATGATTTTGAAAGAGTTTTGTCCATATTCTCATTTATCTTTTCAATTTCACACAAAATGCAGCTATCGCCGGGTTCATAGCTGGAAACCGTTTCTTTAACCAGCTCTGTCTCGAAACAGATACCTATATGAGCCGCAAAGCCTCCCTCATCTATTCCAACTGCGGCACCGGCGGCCTGATTCAAAACCGAGTTTACGGTACCACCTAAACTTGAGAAACCGGTTTCGCCAAAGGTGTTACCACTGGAAGATTCTCCTTCACCTGTCAGAGCGGGACACCAGGATTTTAGCCAACTGTCCGCCGGTGCCGGCTCAAGTTCTCCCTCTTCATTTAA
>CAYLHX010000048.1:0-3643 GCA_964383675.1 uncultured Candidatus Peribacteria bacterium
CTGCGCTTTTCCGAGAAGGGAGTGGAAGAGGTGGTACGTAAGATTTTGTTGCCGGTTTGGAATGCTTACGCCTTCTTTGTGACATATGCGAATATAGATAAATGGCAGCCAAATGCCGAAATATTGGAGGGTAAACATACTCCCACAACAACTAATAAACTTGATAAATGGATTATTTCCGAGCTGGAGCAACTGCTACAGGAGTTGACCGTGGAGATGGATAAATATGACCTGCAAAGAGCTACTGAGCCGATCTCCAACTTTATTGATTCACTTACCAATTGGTATATTCGCCGTTCACGTCGTCGATTCTGGAAGTCCGACAGTGATGAGGATAAAAATGAAGCCTACGGCACACTTTATTACTGTTTGGTGAAGCTTTCTCAGATTATGGCCCCATTTACGCCTTTTGTCGCTGAGGAGATTTATACGAACTTAACCTCAAAAGAATCGGTGCATCTAAGTGACTGGCCGGAGGTTGATGATAGTAAGATTGATCAAAATCTAAATGATGAGATGGCTTTAGTTCGTAAGATTGTTGCGCTTGGCCACGGTCTTCGCGCCAAAACAAAAATCAAGGTGCGCCAACCGCTTAATAAGGTGCAGGTGGCTTTTCCTGAAAGTACCGATAGCGCAGCTGTTTTGTCGCAAAAAGAAGTGATTTTGGAGGAGTTGAATGTGAAGGAGCTTGAGGTTTTGAGCGACTCCAGCGGTGTTGTAGATTATTTCGTCAACGTTAATGCTCGGCTTGTGGGCCCCAAATATCCCGGGCAAGTGCAAAAGCTGATTCAGGCGGTGCGTGATAATAAATATGAGGTTTTGGCTGATGGAAAGGTTAAAGTTCTGGATGTGGTTTTGGAGGGGGATGAGGTGGAGGTTGGTTTTCAGGGGAAATCCGGTTTTGATGCCGACAGTGATGGGGGATTGGTGGTGGTTTTGGACTCTGAAGTGACCGAGGAGTTGAAAAAAGAGGGATATGCGCGCGATTTGGTACGCTTTATACAGGATAGGCGAAAGGAGAAGGATTATCAGGTGGATGATCGGATTGCTGTGGAGATTATGATGGATAATGAAGATCTAAATGCGGCTCTAACGGAATATAGTGATTATATTAAGAATGAAACATTGGCGGTGGATTTAAATCTGATTTTTGGTGGTAAGGTTGATGATTCTTCGGGTCAGGATGAAAACTTTATTTATATTGAGGGGATGCCTCTTAAAATAACCACTAAAAAAGCCTAATGGAGTTTTTGTACAAGCCACTTTTGGGTATCGCTGTTAACGGAGCTTCTCTCTATGCTTTAATGCGTATTGTCCCCGAAATTACCTATACCGGCGGATTTAAGTTTTTCGTTTTGGGCGGAGTGATTTTGGGGCTGATTAATTTTTTTGTAAAACCGCTCATTAAATTATTTTCTCTACCATTGGTCTGGTTTACCGGCGGACTTTTTTTAATTGTGATTAATGTCTTTGTGCTTTGGTTCTTAAGCTATTTTTTGGATACCATAGCTTTTCGCGAGATAACTTTAACCTTTCCAAATTTCGGTAGCTATGTTATAGGAGCTATTGTGTTTGGTGTAATTAATTGGACCTTACATTTAGTTTTTAAATAAACAGTATGCAATCATTTTTAATGGTATTACAGGTAATTCTATCAATCCTGCTTTCAATTTCCGTTTTACTGCAACAGAGAGGTTCCGGACTTTCGGCCACCTTCGGTGGTTCCGGAGGATTTTATACCAGTAAAAGAGGTGCGGAAAAGCTTTTGTTTAACGCGACTATCGTGTTTGCAGTTCTTTTCGTCCTGAATTCAGTCGCATTTCTTTTCGTTTAATAGATAGTAGATGAGGATTTTTAAATCTATTTTTGACGTTTTTCGGGCTTATACTTATTCCGACATTGTTTTGACGATTTCGGCCTTTATTATTTTTCTTTTGATGATCGTGAAGATGATCTTTTTCCCTTACGGTCTTTTCGGCTTTGGTTCTTCACATATTTATACGGAGGGTTTGGTTTCCAAAAATGGGATTCAAAATATTAATCCGCTTTTTATCGACTACAATGAGGCTGATCGTGAGGTGTCGCGTTTGGTTTTTTCCGGGTTGATGAAGTACGATCCGGTGAAGAAGGCGGTGGTGGATGATATGGGGATTTTGTCGATTAATGAAGATAAGACCGAATATACTTTTAAGATTCGTGAAGGTTTAAAATGGCATGATGGTAAACCGGTTACAGCCGATGATGTTTACTTCACTTTTCATGATGTGGTACTGGATCCAACTTTTCAAAATGAGATTTTGAAGGTGAATTTTTCCGGAGTTGAGATTACTCAGCCGGACAAATCGACCATTAAATTCAAGCTTGAGAAGCCGAATATTTTCTTTATTACCAATCTGACAACCGGAATTTTGCCAAAGCACATTTTGGCAGATACGCCACCGGCAGATATCTTACAGGATGAGTTTAATAAGATGCCGATAGGAAGCGGTCCTTATATGGTTACCGAACCTGCTGAATCTTTTCCGGATGGACGCATGCAGGTAACTTTAACCCGTAGTGAATACTATTATGGTGATCCTTTGGAGATTGAGTACATGCGTTTCATTACTTATCCGACAATGGAGAAGTTGATTGAAGAGGTAAGTGCGGTGAATGGTGTGGTGCGCATCACCGGTGAGTATTTTGACGATTTTCAGGAACTGGATCGTTTTGAACTTTTTTCTTATGAGCTGCCTCAGTACACGGCGGTATTTATGAATATGGAAAGCGCGCTTTTGAAGGATAATAAAAGTGTGCGACTGGCTCTTCAAAAGGCTGTCGATAAGGAGGCGTTGATTGCCCTTTTTAACGATAAAATTCCGGTAGATACGCCGTTTATGGAATTAAATCAGGAGGAATGGGTATATCAGGCCAGTGTTGAACAGGCTCAAGGAGCTCTTAAAGATGCCGGTTTTGAATATCATGAAGAGGATACGGAGAAGGCTGGGATTCGTTATGACGAAGATGAAAACGCTTTGCAGCTTAATTTGATTGCCCGTCTCTATGAAGAAGGGACTCCGCAGTATGAAGAAACTATTAAAGTGGTCGATTTCCTACAGACGACCTGGGAATCGATTGGAATTGGTATCCAGTTGGAGTTTTTGCCGGCCGAAGAGTTTAAACAGCGCATTATGAATCGCAGTTACGATCTTTTGCTGGTTGGTCAAAGTCTTGGTTATAATTTGGATACTTATTCTTATTGGCATTCCAGTCAGGCCAGTCCACTGGGGCAGAACCTGTCCAATTACAAGAGTTTTAACGTGGATAGTTTGATTGAAGATATACGAGCGGTATTTAACGAAGAAAAGCGTGAACGCAATCTTTTGGACCTGGCTGAACAAATTAAAGAGGATATTCCTGCCATATTCTTGTATCGACCGGTCTATTATTACGCCAGTGACGGTAAAGTTTCCGGTGTTTCCCTGGATGAAGTTGTTTTTCCGAGTGACCGTTTTACCAACATCGCTCAGTGGAAGTTTGAACGTTAGGGAAAAATTCTCTTTACAATTATTGCCAATTTCTGTATCTATATATGGCCTTTAATCACAAAAAACAATGCAAGTTGTACTAAACAAAGACCTGAAAAAATTGGGATATCGCGGAG
>CAYLHX010000049.1:0-3418 GCA_964383675.1 uncultured Candidatus Peribacteria bacterium
ATCCCGCCGATATTCATTATCGTGATGAATTGAAGCGTCACAGTGTAGATCGACTTAAGCCTGATTTTAAAATGGAACTTTCCGCGGGTGAAAAGTTTGAAGCGTCCGGATTGGAGTTTTTTGTGGATAGATTGGTCGAATATTTGGCGACGGACATTGAATTTGATGAAGAAAAGAAGTTGCAGTTTTTGAGGCTTATAACGAAATATTTAATGATTGCTCGCTCTAAGGATCTTAGAAATCTTGAGGATCCGCGGGCGGCTTTGAATGAAGTGAGAGGAGAGTTGTCGCAGGCTTTGGAGGGGGATGTGGGGATTACTTTTTTTCAGCAGATTACCTCTGAAAATGCCGGAGTGGATGGTCGTTCACCGGACTCTGCCAACCAATTGCCCGACCTGAACAGTTTACGTGATTTATTGAATTTATCTTTGCAAGTTAGAGGTTTGCTAACGCAATTGTCGGTAGACGATCTGATTGTGGAGCGAGGAAGTTTTTCGGATAGTAAACATATGCTTGATCGCGCTTTGGTGATTTTGAATGAACCGGAGTCTATGCGGGGAGGTTTTAAGATTAAGCTTCTTGGTGTTGTGGCGAAATATCTGTTAGTGGCGCAGGCCCATTTGGCCGGGAATAAAGATGAAATTCGGACAACCCGACTGAAAAAGGCTATGGCGCAAGCGGATATGCCGGTAAGACATCGCGGAAAAGTGTTTAGACGCGCGCAGGAATATTTACAGGTGATAGCCGATTTGGTGGAAGAGTATAACAGTGGTGTTGAGCCCGATGGAAAGTTTAATCCGGATTTGCCGCGCGTGGCCTGGAGTGATAGTCGGCCGGAGAATGGTCTACCCATAAATTTCAGACATACCTTGGTTTATCTGATTTTTATTAGAAAATTTTTGCAGGATCGTGGTAAAAAATTTGGCGCCGATTGGAAGGAGATTGTTGAAAGCAGCTATATTTTGGACCGCAATGAAGGGAGTCTTTACAAAGTTTCGGCCAGAGCGATGTTTCCCAATATGAGTTTGAATGCCATATCCGGCATGTTGGGGACCTCCGGAAGATTGTTGCGTGGTACGCAAAGAGGTGGTGAGGTTGATTGGTTTGAAAAGTTTAGAGAGCGACTGGGAGAGGACTATGAACTGGTTGAAGGTGTAACCGTTAAAGATTTGGCCGATGCTTTGGTAACCTGAATTTATGGAAATTGATTTCTACAACGAGGATGATGAACGCTATGCACTTGTGGCCGATGTGGCACTGGCCTATAATTTCGATCCCGGCTTTAGGTCTGCGATCAATGCTGTTGATCTTGAGGATGAGGAGGCTTTGGAACACGCTTTTGAAGTTAAAAATAAACTTTTGGAGGCTTGTGAGGTTCAGGATGGTGATGAACCGGCTAAAATGGTGGATCGTTGGATTGGGCGGGTTTCCAATATGCAGACCAAAAGTCCTATTCGTAAGGAGTTTTTGCGTATTTTAAGGCAGATAAAGAAAACGGTTCCGCAAGTAGAGGTCAATTCAAGCCCGGTAGTGAGGCGCAATGAGATGTTGAGCTCTGAGGAAAAAAAGGCTAAAACAAGGGCAAAGGAGTTTTATGGAGTTGGTAATTATGAAAAAGCGCGCGATCTTGTCTTACTCATGTTGGCAAAGGGGCCGCATTTGTCCACCAATAGTGGTATTTTGGGGTTTTTAATGCATTGCTATAATAAGTTGAAGGATTATCCCAATGCTCTTAAATATGCTGAAAAGCTTATGGCCTTGGATATTTCCGAAATGCATTTCCCGCCCACATTGGGTGTGGCGGCTCTTGCCGCCTATAAAATGGGTAATTTTAAAAAGGCTTTGTTTTACGCCAAAAGAGTTTGGTCTTACGAAATGGATGATATGAGAACCGTTAGAATGATTGCCTATTCATGTTACCAGCTTGGACTGTATGATGAGGCGGTAGATTACTTTACAATACTTTTGAAGGGGGGAGAGGTGGATGATGTGTTTGCTTGTGCGGTGGTTGCAGCGCATAGAGCGGGGAAAGGGCCATGGGCTAAGAAATTTGCAAAGGCCCTTCTGAAGGTTAATCCGCGGAACCCGATTGCAAATAGGTATGTTGACGGTCATTTTTAAAAAATTTTCATGAGAGATTTGGATAGTTCTAGGATCGAAGAAGGTGATGGTAATGAACCTATTAATCGGAGAAGGTTTTTGGGCTTGGGTGCTGATTTGGTGAAAGGAACCGTTGTTGGTGGAATTCTTGCGGCGATTGCTGCGGCTTGTTCAAAATCGCGGCAGGTTGAGGATCCTCCAAGTGCTTCGGTTGGTAGAAGTATGCTTGATCGGGAGATCTCGAGTGTGAAAATCGCCAAGTTAAAAGAGGATTTCGAAAAATTTAGGGGAGAGGTTGTGCCAATTATTCAAGCATCGGGTAAAGATCAGGCATTAAAGGCTGAACTGTTAAGGATCTTTGATGTTTGGTCGAAGTGGGCGCTTGGTTCTGAGTGGGAATACAGAAAATGTTGTGAAACCAAGGATTTTGCTCTTTTGAAAGAGCATTTGGAACGAGCATTGGTCGAAAGAAAGATTGTTTGGAATCCTTTGGGTCTTGATCAGATGGATCCCAGGGAGGGCGATACCAAAGCCGGTTTTTATCGTAATATGCTTTTTATTCCCGGTGATTTTGAAGGACCTTCAGACATGCTGGTTCTGTTTCATGAGATGGTGCATGCGGCTCAATATGAGGAGGTTTTGAAAAAAGGAGATAGAGAAGGCTTGCAGAAATTGTTTGCAGTTAATGAAGATAAACACAAAGTGCTTGTGGATCTTGAATCTCTGGCCTACGCATATGAGTTTGAGTTGATGGATATATTGACCGGTGGTGAATTGAGTAAATTACTTAAGGGGGCGGTGGCTAGGGTTAAGACCGTTAATTTGCCGGTTGAAGATGTGGCGGCTTATCGCCAGTCTGTGACTGATCAAGCCAAAAAAGAGGTTGCGCTTTTGTTGAAAGGAACATTGACGGGAATTAGTGAAGAAGGGTTGTCCATGTTGGTTAATTTTACTGTACCGATGGCTTTTTATTTTGCTGACGGCCTAAATTCCACTGAGTATTATGGTGTCTTGTTACATGGTCCTGTTCAGAGCTCTGCCGATTCTGAAAAAATCTTTTTGAAGGCTAAAGATTTGAACGATTTTGCTACGAAAGTCCTAGAAGTTCTATAGGGCTGCTTGATCTTTTATTATGGGGCTTTTTTTGCTATAATTAGTAGATTTTATAATGTTTTATGGCAGCAGACGAAAACAGCACAGGAGAGCCTTCTGGTTCGGATGATCATAAAGTGCCTGAACGCGGTTATGGCATGGGCTATCAGGAGAGTGTGGAGATTGAAGCTCGTACTCTTTTCGGCATGGAGGCCGATGAGTTTTA
>CAYLHX010000050.1:0-3261 GCA_964383675.1 uncultured Candidatus Peribacteria bacterium
CCTGCCCCATTATTGAATGGCCGATAATTACCACCGGTTTGTTTTGGATCTCATAAGCTTCTTTGAGTGCCTTCCAAATTTCTTGATAGTTGTGAGCATCCACCTCGATCACATGCCAATGGCCGGCCTCGAAGGTTTTTACAATATCGATATCGATGATGTCGGATAAACTTGCGGTTAGCTGTACCTTGTTGTAGTCCACGAAAGTAATAAGATTGTTTAATTTGTGTTGTTTGGCGAAGTGAATCATCTCATGAACCTCTCCCTCCTGGCATTCGCCGTCTCCCATCAGAGCGAAAACTTTTTTGTCGCTCTGTCTGATCTTTTCGCCGATGGCAAAGGCGGAGGCAACCGAGGTGCCAATCCCCAGCGGACCGGTTCCGTACCAGATGCCATCCACATGGCGGGTGATGTGCCCTTCGTAGATGCTGCCGGCTTTGCGGAAAGTTTCTACGGCTTCTTCTTTTGGTATATAACCCATTTCCGCCAGAGTGCTATAGACTCCCGGTGAGATGTGTCCGTTGGAGACCACGATTTTTTCTCCGGTTTGTCCGATGATGAAAGAATAAACTACCGAGAGGTAGTCGATACAAGAAAGCGACCCTCCCGGATGTCCGCTCTGGGCGTTGGTGACCATCTTCAAGATTGATTGTCGGCAAGCTTTGCTGAAAGTTTTTAGAAAGTTTAGGTGATCTTCTTCGAGGGGTTGATTTAGGGTTGGTAGGGTTTCAAATAATTTCATGATATGAGGGCTTCTTTAGTTAATTTTTTGGAGAGTTCCACGCCGGGTTGGTCGAAGGCGTTGATATTGTATAGTTCACCCAAGAAGGCGATGCTGGCTTCGAAGAGCATGAAAAGCTCTCCCAGTGTTTCTTCGGTTAGGGAGTCTACTTTAATTGTGAGATTTGGTCTATCGTTTTTTGTGAGTGAGCCGGCTGTGGCCTCTTTTTCGATTGTAAGTAGCTGATTGAAGGTGATCCCTTTGTCAAGAAAGTCGAGTTCGGGTTTGTCATGGGCCTTGGGGATTTTGAGGTCGGGGCCCAATCTCTCCACTTCAATGAACATAATCAGCTTGTCATTGGGCCCCTCATTATAAAGCTGACTCTGAGAATGCTGGTCGGTAACTCCCAAAGCGTTTATCGGCGTCAGGCCGGTGAAGACCACATTGCCTTCATTATCAAACTTTTTGCCGATACTCTCCGCCAGCAGCTGCCTGTACCAATCGGCCAGACGTATCAGCTTCTGGGCGTAGGGCATGATGATATTGAGCGGCTTACCTTTTTTATCCAGCAGATATTGGATGTTGGCCAGTTGGAAGGGTAGATTTTTCTCAAAATCGGGCGATAGAAACCGATCGCGTATTTTTTTAGCTCCCTCAATCATTTTTCGGATATCCAGGCCAAGTAGTCGGGCGGGCAAAAGTCCAACCGGGGTAAGAACCGAGAAGCGCCCGCCCACGTTTTCCGGAATATCAAAGGTAGTGATGTTTTCTTCCCTGGCCACCTCTCTTAAAAAGCCTTTTTCGGGATCGGTGATGAAGACGAAGTGTTCTGGAATGCTTAATCCGGCTTGCTGATATTTTTCGCGGAAATATAAATATTGAGAAATGGTTTCGGGTGTGGTGCCGGATTTGGTTATTACGATGAAAAGTGTTGTTGCAAGTTCGACAACATCTTCCAGCTCGGTAATTAGGGCCGGATCGATGTTGTCCAGAACATGAAGTTTAGGTATACCGGCCTTGTTTGCGCCGAAGAGATGAGTGAGGCTTTGTTGAATGCAGATCGGCCCCAGCGCCGAACCGCCGATGCCTAAAATCACCACATCTTTAAATTTTCCCTCTACTTTTTGCGCGAAGCTTTCGACCTGTTCGAGTGGTGCTGCGTCATCGAGGATTTTATAAAATCCCTGATCTCGAGCCTCGATTTTTTCCAGATACTCAGCAATTTTGCCTCCGCTTGCGGCAATTTCTTCTTTGGTTAAACCGTGTTTGTTATCTATCTGCGATAGATTTTCAAAATTAAGAGTGATCATCTTTCAAAATTACTGCTTGTCTTTAACTTTTTCCCAATCTTCCAGAAATCTTTGGATGCCGGCATCGGTTAGGGGATGCTTGATCAGCTTATCAAATATTTCCGGTGGCATGGTGGCGATGTCTGCGCCTAGAATGGCCGATTCAACCACGTGGCGGGGATGTCTGATGCTGGCTACCAAAACCTGGGTTTCAAAGCCATAGTTGTCGAAAATTGTTACGATGTCGGCTATAAGGCCCATGCCGTCTTCGGAGATGTCGTCGAGGCGGCCGATAAAGGGACTAACTAGGCTTGCGCCGGCTTTGGCCGCCATTAGAGCTTGGCTGGCCGAAAAAGTCACGGTCACATTGGTTTTGATGCCCTCTTCGCTAAAGATCTTTACCGCTTGCAGTCCGGCGGGAGTGATTGGTACTTTCACGTAAATATTTTTGTGCCATTTGGCGTATTTGCGTCCCTCTTCAAGCATACCGTCCAACTCAGTGCTAATTACTTCGGAGCTGATCGGTCCGTCCACCACTTCGGCGATCTCTTTAATGCGTGTTTCCAGTGAAACGCCCTCCTTGGCGATCAGGCTTGGGTTGGTGGTGATTCCATCAACAATACCCCATGAAGAGTATTTTTTGATATCTTCAATATTAGCGGTGTCCAAAAAGAATTGCATGACTTAAAAGGTTAGTTTTCGTTGGGCTAATTTTGCTCTTTATATTTCGAAAGATCAATATCTTCTGTGAGAGACTCCTCAAATTCGTAGGCCCCAAGGTAGCCGGCTTCGATTAATTTCGTTTCCAGTTTTTTGTCCAGGCCGGTAAAGATCATGACACCGGTTAAAACCAAAATTATACCCAGAGTTCTTTTGAACCAGCCGTACGGATTACTGGCACCGCGGAATTTGGCGGCGATTTTTTGCCCCCCGTAACCGATCAGTAAAAGAGGAATAACCATACCGATTGTATAGGTGAAGAGGCTAATCATGGCTACGCTGAAGCTGGTTGGCAAGACAATGGCCAATATCAGGGCGTAGGTGGGGGAGCAGGTGGTAAAGACCGGTCCCAAGGAGGCGCCGATCAAAATCGCTCCTTTGTAGCCTTTTTTCTCACCGCTTTTGCTTAAAAGGTTTTCACTTTTGTAGAGTTTCAGTTTGAAGGCCAGTTTTTCCCACAGAGTGGGGAAGACCATAGTGAGACCGAAAACCGTCACCAATCCGCCGGAAAGATAACGCCAGAAGGCCTGG
>CAYLHX010000051.1:0-3151 GCA_964383675.1 uncultured Candidatus Peribacteria bacterium
CTTTACGTTTATCTTTTTCCGCGTCGGACTGGTAGGGCATACCTTCCAGATTGGCACTGTTAACTACGGCGGTCATTTTGGCACCGTTATCGCTTTTTACCACTTTGTGAAAGAGGTCTCCGAATTCTTTGAAGGCGTAGTTAATTCGATTTTGCAACTCCTGTTCCTGCTTGTTTGAGTGGATATCGCCCGTCCGTGTCATTATCAACCTATGTTTGTTAATAAGCTCTTCGTTGCCGTAAGCAAGCACAACGTTTTCCACCACCTTGTCTATGTGGGTCATGAATGACTTGGGTGGAGTTGCACTAACGATGGTCGCGCTGTTCATGGTGGCGGCGTCCAGACGCTGGTAACGCTTATCGCCTTTCTCAAAACGATCGGTCATAATTCCGGAAAACCGAACGTAAGATTTTAAACCTTCAACGAGCTTCTGGCGATTGTTGTTTTCAGCCAAAGAGCGTAAATATTGGCTAAATCCCGGAAATACATTGGCATATCCCTCAACGGTAACGAACTTCTTGTTACCGGTGGTTGAAGTACAGGCATCGGTAATAATCTGTTCCGTAGCCGGTGGCAGGTAGGCGAACATGTCATCGTGGTCGATTCTTTCACCATCTCTGATGGCCTTATTGATACGGTTCTGGGTGTGATCGCTGGGGATAATATACTTCCACATAAATTCATCAACTCTTTTGGTTGGCCTGAAATTGGTTGGATCACCATCATCAAATATTTTAAGCCAGCGCTTGTAATCTTCAATGGTCCATCTGGCCATTCCACCATCGGGACGGGGAGCACGGCCGGTGAGGTACTCCAGAATCGGGAAGCGCACCAACATTTCGGAGTTGATATGCGCCATACGATCGAAACTTAAGATGGTCCGCCCATCGCCATTTCTAGCAGCCACACCGGCTATCATGTAGTAGATTTTGGTCTGCATTGAAGATTTTCCGGCTTCAATCGAATGTAGTATCAATCCTTCAAACTCCTGTGGATCGACGAATCTTCCTTCTTTATGGTCACGCAGTAGTGTCGCGAGGCGATCTTCGTGGCCGCCATCCGTTCCCTCAAGCTGCTTTCCTTCCTCGTAGTAACCTTTGGCATTGGAAAGATAGGTTGATTTTGTCTTTGAGTACCATTCGTTATATTGACCTTCACCCCATAAAGAGTCGATGGCGTCTTTCAAAAAGTCGAAACCGGTACGAGGATCGTTAGGACCAAGTTGAGTGTTCGGATCCCCATTACGAGGAATAGGGACGGCGACATTGGGATCAACGAAACTATTCAAATTCTTCCACATACCAATATCGTCCCAACGGATTTGTCCTTTATTGGAGAGGGCGATGAAGGCTGCTTTAAGTTCATCCCGGTTGCGGGTTTTTCTAAGTCGTCCCTGAATCTCCAAGACACCTTTTTGATCAAAAGATTCTTGAAACTGACTTACCTGCTCGTTTTCCGCAGCCTGATTGATACGCTGCATTTCCGGAGCAAAGAAGGGCAGATCCTTACCGACACTGGAATATTTCTCCTTTTGGCGTCTTTCAAAGCGACGGATGTAGTATTCGTACATTGATTTACCCATCTCCCAAAAATCGCTCAGACTGAAAATTCTGGTTTGAGCCCAAAGAATTTTTACCGCGCTTCTACTTTCCCGGTCCAGGCCACCAACCTTATGAACCTGATCGTAAGGCAGCGCTTCTTCAAAAAATTTCTTTTTTGTGATTTCCATGGGTGTGGGAGCCCCCGCTTGCGGTTGAGACCCCTCACCACTCTCCCCATTTCCGGCTGCGCCGGTATCCTCAATTTCCCCTTTGTTTGCTGCTTCCAAGAAATCTCGGCGATTAAGCTTATTTTTTACGATTTTTCTCGGTTGAGCTGGAACATATTCATCGTCATTGGCCGGGATTCTAAGTTCTTCGGGGATACGATCCCTCAGGTCAGCCGGCAAACCAACTTTGGCAGCCGGTTCGTATTCAATTTCATATTTTTCTTCACCATCACTTTCAGGATCTTCCGGATCAGGAGGGATGACGCGTAGGTTTGCTTGGCGCAGTACTCCATTTTTATCGCGATAGGTTACTCTCGTGGTTTCACCCGGTTTAGGAACGGTTAAAGTTTCGGGGCGCTCCTGAATGGCATCGTAAAATTCAACTACCCGAGGATCTTGTCCCAGCTTGTGAGCTTCACATCTTCCCGCTCTTTCCTGTGCAAAACCATTAACGGCATCTTGAATTTCCTGGTGTGTCGCCTCACTGTACTTGCCATTTTCACGTCTAAAATTGTGACTAAAGAGCAGTTTTGCAAATTTCCCGTAGGAGAATTCATCTTCAATTTTATCGAAATACGCGGTGCGGTTAATGGCATTTGGATACCATTGCCGCGGTAAAGTAACCAGTTTTGTATCGACTTTGATCGGTTTATCTTTACCGTTACCCAAACCGGTAATGGTAAAAGAGATTTTTTCAACAATTTCCTCGCCCTTTTCTTTACGCTTACGAACTGCCGAATAGGTTTGACCAACGGCGACAGCTTTAGCTCCACTTAATTTGGAGGCTACTTTCTGGTTTAATTCATCGACAGTTTGTATATCTTCGTGAGCATCCTGACCGTTAAGAACCTCCTTTTTAAAGGTATTCAGATCATCTCTGGTAAGATTGCCCTCTTCATCCAGATAGTTAATGATAATGGCCCCATCCTGGACCTGAAGTCCTTTTATTGTTACTACACCTTTGCGAGTTATCCCCTTGCCGGTCTGTGGATTAAAAACCAGTCCGGCCAAGCTGACGGCTTCACCCTTCACCTTGCGAAGATCCGGACCATAAACGAGTAAAGCCTTAAGACGATTTAAATCAACACCTACTCTTTGCACAAAGCTGGTTAATAGATTTTCGATTCTCTCGCGCTGCTCGCCAATTTGCACGAAGAGCAAATCCTCTCTTTTTTCCAGGACGGCAAGTTGAGCATCAATATCTCGAAGCTGTTTTTGCAATCTTTCTATCTTTGCGGAATCCGGCTTATCCTTCTTCTGTTCTGCCAAAAGTTCGAAATGCGGCCGCTTACTGGCCTCTGCCAATTTGTATTTTTCAGATAGAATTTTGCTTAGCTCGGTAGAGTGCCCCTCGGACAACTCATCTAAATTGATATTACCTGC
>CAYLHX010000052.1:0-2964 GCA_964383675.1 uncultured Candidatus Peribacteria bacterium
ACTGTTTTGAAATCGACAGCAATCAAAACGGTCTTTCCGACTTCTGTGAGGCCAAATACAATATAAGTGATCCTTATGAAGATTTAGATAATGATGGCTTGGAAAATGTGGATGAATGTTATTACGGTCTTGACCCGAGAGATGAAGACACCGATAAAGGTGGGGCGCTTGACGGCAATGAAATAGATATGGGCAGTAACCCGAAAAACGGCAATGATGATCCCGATGATAGCGATGAAGATGGCTTGTCGGATCAGGCGGAGCTTTTGATTCACGGTACCGACCCCTTTAATCCGGATACTGATTCTTGCGGCTTAAATGATGGTCAGGAGGTTAAGAATCTAACCAATCCTTTGAGTTCGGAAGGTCAATGTGATGATGGAGATGAAATAGACTATAATGATGGTGAGGAGGGAATTTATATTGTGCCGGCCGAATGTAACAGTTGCCCCTGCCAATCAACCTTCCTGCACAAAGCGGATGTAATCCCGGGAGATATATTCTTCAGTACGATTTCCACTTTTGCCGAAGACTATATCTTTACCAAGAGCGAAGACGTAATAATTCAATCGGTAACGAAATAACTATGAATCTCAACATATTACAACTCAATCTGAGAAAACTGGTTATCTACCTGATAATGGCTTTGATGATTATGTTCTTGGCCGTTGTTTTGCCGGAAATTAAATTGGTGACCTTCGCTGAAGGCGAGGTAGAGCCGCTGCCGCAGGAACTTATCGATTATAAAACCCAACTAGCCGGCAGCATTCCGGCGGCGAACCTGGCGGAGTGTAAAACCGCTTTGGTTCCTGTTTATGATATTGAAACACTGGAATTCTTAAAATTTTTGGAGACCAATTTTCACAGTAAAAGTTCCAATAGCAGTCTAGTGAACATCGCTATTGCTCGCTATGCCGAATACAAACGCACTATGCGGGGCTACTTGGCCAGTCTGGAGCCGAAAGCAACAAGTCAGTCCGGTAGTGTTGACCAGCAAACCTCGCAATTCGAACTTTATTCCAAATGCGTTGAGCTAACCGACATTTATATAGAACTGACGAAGGATAAGATGATCGAACACATAAAAGCCAATAGTGCTCAAAAAAAGACCACCATGTTTTATGAGAAATACAAAGGGATTTCCGATCGTCTAAATGATATGAATTTTGCAATTGCTCAGATGTTTGCTCTGTTTGAAAGTTTTAATAATCGATTTGAGAAATTTGTACCTACCTGCACACAATAATTTATGAAACTACTGCAAAAGACAACAATCAGTTTTCTAACCGCAATTCTCACCCTGATTTTCACTTACGGTGGTTACACTTTGTACGCGGAAAGCGCTATTTCGGAATATGGGCATCTGGAAGATTACCTGACTTTTAAGAACCCGGTTGGAGCATTCAGTACGGTTAAAAGCGATTATCACGATGCCATGAACCAGTATTTCAACGATAAGATGGAAAAGCTGGTTGAGCTCTTGGACGGTGATGATAAGTTTTATGAAAAGCCTGAATTTAAAGCCCCAAGCGAGGTTGATTCGAGTAGTTATGCCAAACAGTGCGGTAAGGATAATGTGAGTACTTACTGTGTGGCGATGGGTGCTATGGATCTTTACATCATTTATGTTGAAACTTTAAATGAAATGAAGGGCTACCTACCAACCGGGGAAGTGCCGGACGATGCCACTGTAGAACAACTGTTCAAAGCCAATAAAGATCGTGATGGTCAAATCGACGCGGAGGTTGAGGAGGCAAAAATTGTAATGGAGGGTACTGTAGCGGTTTATGATGAATTCAGACAGGCTTATCCAATGCATAAGAAGTACGAAAAAGTTATGAAAAATCTGATCAAATATAAAGAGGCACTTAAAAAGATCAGACAAATTACCGCCAAGTATCCGGGCAAATTTCATGACGCCTCAACCAGTGAATGTAAATAATATGAAAAAATTTTTTCCCATCATTTTCGGAACTTTGGTTGGAATCACCTTATCGGTGGTACTGATTCATAATACAAGTTCGGTTGAGGCGGAGGATATTTTGACGCCACAAGGAAACTTTTTCGAGTGGAATGATGTATTTAGCCCTTCCAATAAGGGTAAAAATCTTTATGAACTGGTTTATTACAAAAGGTTAGAGGCACCGGAGGAGGATACACTGAAAAATGTTGCCCAAAAGTTTGGTCTTACCACCGAGGAGGCTAAAAAGGTTATTGCCGGAAGCATTACTCCCCTGCTGCAAAATCCGGATCAGAGATCGGCGGACCTAAGTGAGGAAGATGCTCTTATTTTAATGAAAAACATGCAGGAAGATTATGAGATTTTGCTAGAGATTTTTGAGCTGCAACAGGAGATAGACGTGGCCATAAATCCAAGCGAGATTTTTGCCAATAATGATCTGTCCGATTCCGGTTTTGATCTGATTCATGATTTGGAAATTATTGAAGAGATACTTTTTATAGATATAATTCCCAATACGGTGGGAGCGCCCTTCGGAAATCAATTAAATTCTCCGGCCGATCCAATTGTGGAGGAATATGATCCCAATTCCACTATTCCCTATGCCCCATCTGGCCCATTGTCTGCGGTTGGAATAACCATAACGAAAAACCCTTTTGAGGATAGTGGTGAGGAGGGAGCTGAAGAGTCCGGTGCGGCTACAATTGCACTTGGTGAAGATGAGGAGGATCTTTTAGATGTTGAAATCCTGCCCGAAGATGTTTGTGAACTCGATAACGGGCTCTTAGATGCTTTGAAAGAGTATGAGAAAGATAAGGCGGCTGCCGATGTGGAGGCTGACTTAGCGGCTATTGTCGGGCCTGGAGGTGAAAATGATGATGGTGCCGGGGGAAATGGAGCCGGCGGAAACGGTTTTGGTGGTGATAATAATAAAGATCAATCCGGCGGCTTAAATGAAGAGGGAGAACTTGAGCCGGCACCGGCGGACAGTTGGCTAAAATCCT
>CAYLHX010000053.1:0-2571 GCA_964383675.1 uncultured Candidatus Peribacteria bacterium
ACTCATATGACATGGCTGAAAACAATTTCTTCAGCCACGTAAATCCGCAAGATCAAACCCCCGATGACCGTAGAGTGGAAGCCGGCATCCCCACTCCGGTATCTGAAAATATCGCCAAAGATGTTGCCGTGGATTTCGGACACTTCGGCCTGATGCGTTCAGCCGCCCACCGTGAAAACATTCTCAACTCCAACTGGACAGAGGTAGGCCTGGGCATAGTGGAGGACGATGGATATCTGATCATTACCGAAGAGTTTTCAACTTCGGCAATTACCGAAAGCGATCTAAACAACTTCAAAGACGAACTTTTTGAAACAATCAACGATACCAGGACAAATAGTGGAAATAGCGCCTTAACTTACAATCCCACACTCGAACTGGCCAGCGAATATTTAAACGACAAAGTAATTGATGAAAATGCTTCACTCACCAATGATCTATTCAATGAGGTTTTATCCAACTATGAGATCAATGGCACCTCACAAGCTCTAGGCAGAATCTTTAATATCTGGCAAACTATCCTAGAATCTTTTGTCGAAGACGAGGTCTCGCTGATTCAAGAAAATTGGGACGATATTGGCATAGACATACAGCTGGACGAGACCGGCAATATTCACGTAATCCTCATCATTAATAAAACATGAACTTTAAAAGTAAAAAAATAAGTAAAAAAGAAAAAAAAGAATCCACCCTATCATTTCAAATCCCCAAGCCCCAAAGATTAAAAACCCGTAAACTCCAGATATCACTTCCAATTATCGGTTTTGTCATAGTTATTTTGTTGATTACCGGTGGAATAGTCAAAGCGCTGAAAAGCATTGATTTTACAGTCTTTCTTGAGGTTGCAGGAGAAGATTTGGAAAAAGACGCCTTCGGTCACACCAATTTTTTACTTCTGGGTACCGGCGATAAAACTCACGAGGGTAGCGAACTTACCGATACCATTATTCTTGCCAGCCTTGACTATGAGAATCAGCTGGTCACCATGCTCTCAATCCCTCGCGATCTCTATATTAAGGATGAAGAAATCGGCAGCTCCCGAATCAATGAAGTGGTCTACAACGCCACTAACTATTTTGGTACTCGTCAACAAGGCATCGAACACATGAAATCAACTGTGGAAAAAATTGCCGGTGTACCGATCCACTACTGGATTCGCATCGACTTTCAAGGTTTCGTGGAACTTGTAGACGCTCTCGGCGGTATCGACGTCAATGTGGAAAATCCAATTTACGACCCCTATTATCCAAAGGACGGCACCTTTCAATACGAGACCTTCAGCATTTCGGCCGGACAACATCATTTGGATGGCGCCACAGCTTTAAAATATGCCCGCAGCCGTAAGACAACCTCCGACTTCGACCGCGCCAAAAGACAACAAGACATCATCTACGCCATCAAAGAAAAAGCCCTACAAACCGAAATAATTTTTGATAAGGACAAAATCACCGCCATCATGGACGCCATCAAAAATAATTTCGATACCAACATTAAAATTAAAGAAATACTCACCCTCGGTGCTTTAGCCGATAAGTTTAGTAAAGACAATATCAATCATCGTCTCATCCACGATAACCCTGTAGACTGCGGCGGCTTCCTCTACACGCCGGCCCGCGAGTTTTATAACGGAATGTTTGTCCTTATTCCGGCCGGCGGCTTCGAATTCATTCACCGCTACGCCGAACTCAATTTCAATCATCCGCTTATAGCCCAAGAAAACGCCCAGCTACACATTTTGAACGGCACGAAAACCGGCGGCGTTGCCGGGGAAGCCAAGCAGATTTTACAAAGATACTGCTTCGATGTGGTACGTTTTGGTAATGCCACCATTCAAGATATTCCTCTGACCACTTATTACTACGAACAAAAGTTTGATGAAGACGGAGAGCCTATCGATTCACGTCCGGAAGCTCTGGATTTCCTTACCACTATGATTCCGGGCCAGGAAAGCACTGAAATACCACAAGAATACATCACTGAAGGCTACTTCCAAAGTGCGGATATCCTGCTTGAAATTGGATTGGATTATGTGAATTCGGAAAAATATCTGGACGATCCTTTCTACTACCTTCCCGCGGCACCGGTAGCGGCACCGGCAGCACCAGCCACTGAAGCACCGGCCACGGAAGCACCTGCCGAAAGCAGCGAAACAACCGAATAATATGAGACTGAACAAGTTTATAGCCGGAAATAGTCAATACTCCAGAAGAAAAGCCGATGAACTGATCGCTTCCGGAAAAGTTAAACTCAACGGCCAACTCATAAACACCTTGGGGAGCGTTATCGACCCGGAAAAAGACCGGGTCGAGGTTGAAGGAAAATTAATAAGTGACAACGAAGAAAAAATCTATCTGGCGCTTTATAAACCGGCCGGATATGTAAGCACACGCAGTGACGAATTAAACAGGCAGACTATCATGGATCTGGTACCCAAAATCCCCAATTTAAAACCTGTCGGCCGCCTGGACAAAGACACCGAAGGCCTCATCCTTTTAAGCAATGACGGCAACTTCATCAATCGCTACACTCATCCGAAATTCAATTGCGAAAAAACTTATTTCGCAGAAATAA
>CAYLHX010000054.1:0-2322 GCA_964383675.1 uncultured Candidatus Peribacteria bacterium
TCCCACCGAGCCGGCCAGCATCGAAATCATTCCGGGCGAGGGGTGGCGCGCATGATCAACAAGTACGGTTTTTGCGTCGGATTGCCTGATGACAAGGAAACCATCTATCGTGACAGTGAACAAAAAATACCGGCCTTAAGCCCCAAAAGAATCCTGGAGGGAATAGTGGAAGGAGTGAATGCCGGCGGTAACTGCAGTGGCATCCCCACACCTCAAGGCTTTGTCTGTTTTCACAAAGACTATAAGGGCAAACCTCTGGTATTTGTGGGAACGGTTGGACTGATTCCCAAAGAGATTAATGGACAGCCCAGTTGGGAGAAGGGGGCTAAAAAAGGCGACAAAATCGTAATAATCGGTGGTCGCGTGGGACAAGACGGTATTCACGGTGCTACTTTTTCTTCAGAGGCGCTAACTTCCGGAAGTCCTGCAACCGCCGTGCAAATCGGCGATCCGATTACCCAAAAGAAACTTTCCGACGCCGTTATCAAAGAAGCCCGCGACCTCGGCTTGTATAACAGCATTACCGACAACGGTGCCGGAGGAATATCTTGCTCAGTAGCCGAAATGGCTAAAGAGTGCGGCGGATGCGAGGTTAATCTGGAGAAAGTACCTTTAAAATATCCCAATTTAGAACCTTGGAAAATTTGGATCAGTGAATCTCAAGAGCGTATGACCTTGGCAATACCGGACGAAAAACTGACACAATTTGAAGAATTAATGGCCAAACGAGGTGTGGAATCAAGTGTGATCGGCGAATTCACCGACAGTGGAAAGTGTGTGGTTAAGTATAACAATGAGGTCATCATGGATATGGAGCTACACTTTCTTCATGACGGGTTGCCGAGAAAGGAGCTCAAAACCAGCTATAATCGTCCTACAAATCCCGAAGCCGACTTTGCAGAACCAAGCGACCATACCGCCACTTTGCTACAAATGCTGGAACGTCCCAATATTTGCAGTTACGATTTCATCTCGCTGCAATATGACCACAATGTCCAAGGCGGATCTGTATTAAAACCATTACAAGGAAAAGGAAAGGTAAACTCCACCACCTCAATCACTCAACCTTTTCCGGGGAGTGAAAAAGGCATCATCTGCTCGCAAGGAATAAATCCCAACTATTCATTTATCGACACCTACCATATGGCCGCCTGCGCCATCGATACCGCCATAAGAAATGTGATTGCGGTTGGAGGCAGCCTGGATCATTTGGCACTAATGGATAACTTTTGCTGGTGCAGCTCCAACGAACCGGAGAGATTAGGCGAACTCAAAGCTGCCGCCGAAGCCTGTTATCAATACGCCGTAGCCTACGGTGCACCCTACATCTCCGGCAAAGACTCGATGTTTAACGATTTTCACGGCTACGATAAAAATGGTCAGCCACTGAAGATCTCCGCACCACCAACACTTTTAATTTCTTCAATAGGAGTCATTAACGACATCACTAAATCCGTATCTCTGGATCCAAAACTACCTGGCGACCTGATATACATCTTAGGTGAAACTAAAAACGAATTGGGCGGCAGCGAATATTTCGATCATCACAATTTCATCGGCAATTCCGTACCTCAAGTGAATCTCGAAACCAGCATTAATCTATACCGTAAATTCACTGAAGCCACCGAAAAAAGACTGATCGCATCTTCAATCTCTCCCGGCTCCGGTGGCCTCCTCATCTCCCTGGCCAAAATGGCCATTGCCGGGCAATTGGGCCTTGATATAGATCTAGCCAACATCCCAAAATCTTTAGACCTCACCCGCACCGACTATCTACTTTATTCGGAGAGCCAGTCACGCTTCCTGGTGACGGTTGATCCACAAAGAAAAGCGGAATTTGAAGCTCACTTCGAGAACACACCTTTTGCTCAAATCGGTCGAGTTACCGAAGGAGAAGAGTTTAAAATCAAAGATTTGATAAACACAGATCTGAAAACCCTCAACTATCACTACCGCAAAACATTTAAAGACTATTAATGAAACCAAAAGTTATTGTCATCACCGGATACGGAATAAATTGTGAAGAAGAAACCGCCAAGTGCTTCAACTGGGTAGGCGCTGAAGCGGAGATTGTTCATATCAACGATGTTATCGACGGCAGCAAAAAACTGGAAGACTATCAAATCCTAACCTTTCCGGGCGGCTTTTCCTACGGTGACGACACCGGTTCCGGCAACGCCTTGGCCAACAAAATTCGCAACAATATTCAGGAAGATATTCTTAAATTTGCGGCAGCGGACAAGTTGATTCTGGGACTATGTAACGGTTTCCAAATAATGGCGAATCTCGGGCTCGTACCTGCCGTGGATCTGAAATACGGTG
>CAYLHX010000055.1:0-2220 GCA_964383675.1 uncultured Candidatus Peribacteria bacterium
TCTTGGCTTGTCTTGCTTGGCTAGAAGTGAGATAATTGAGACGAATTTTAACCAAGCGCAAATGATGAATCTACATAAAGAATTTGTACAATTAGGTAGGGAAAGAAATAAGCTTACATATAAATTGTTGGCACTAATTCCCGAAATATATTCAAGCGGAATCTACAAAACCCATGCCGCCACGATTTACGAATATACCGGGAAGTTCGGAGGATTGAGTAAAGAAGTGGTGAAGAAAGTTTTAAGGAGTAAGAGGTATTTGGAAGATAAGCCAAGTTTGAAAGCGGCAGTCCAAAAACATGGCATCCACAAAGTTTCAATGGTAGCAACTTTAGCAACTCCGGAAACTGAAAAGATCTGGGCGGAGAGAGTGGAGAATATGAGTAAGTCTGCCCTTCAGGTATTGGTTAAGGAGGTAAGAAGTAAGGAACCTACAGCTTGTGCGCCAATTTGTAGGGCAGCGGAAGAGAAGATAAAAATTGAATTAACAGGCGAATTGATGTTTGAATTTTTGAAATTGAAACAAGAATTTGAAAAAGAAAAGAAAGAAAAACTTTCAAATACCGAAGCCATGCGAGAGATTTTCCAAAAACTGAAAATACCATCGCAGCAGAAAGCCAAAAAACAACAAAAAGTTCTCCCCGGGGAAACATTTTCAGTACCGGCCAAGAGATATATTCCGGCACACCTAAAAAGAGCGGCCCTCGCAAAAACGAACAAAAAGTGTACATATCCGAACTGCCAGAAACCGTATCAAGTAATTCACCACCGAGAAAGATTCGTCCAATCCAAATCCCACAAATCCATTATCCCTCTCTGCAAAGAGCATCATGAGTTCGCGCACAATTCGCTGATAAAAAATGAGAAACGGGCGGTCAAGGAATGGCTGCTGGAACCGGAAAGAACCAGCATCAATTTCTACGATCTCCTCTTCCTACAGGCGAGAAAATAAACTTCGACAATATGCAGCCTCGTGTGCATATATTGTAAGCCAGCAACCTCCTTTAAAATCATAGTGAATCAGCCTATACTAAAATCGATCAAAAGCTACGCTACATAACCAACATCCATGAACACACTTACAATCCATTTCATTATCACCGGCGGCACCATTGATTCACATTATGACGGCAGTAAAGACACAGCTGTTCCAAACAAGGAGTCTATTATCCCTTCCTTCATAGAAAGCTTGAAGCTTTATCACAATGCTGAATTCACAACCATCTGCATGAAAGATAGTCGAGAACTTAAACGAGAAGATCTGGAAACTATTCTAAAAACTATCGAAGAAAGTCCTCACGACAAAATAATCATAACCCACGGTACCTATACTATGCCCGACACCGCAAGATTCCTAAAGGCCAACTTAAAAAGAACCGATCAAACCATAATTTTAACCGGTTCTGCAATCCCAATAAGCGGATTCTCCCCTTCTGACGGACCTTTCAGCCTAGGTTACGCAGTCGCAAAACTAGAAACTCTCGAACCTGGCGTTCATGTTGCAATTAACGGAAGAGTATTTACTCCCGAAGAAGTAATGAAAGTAATGAGCGAAGCTCGCTTTACTTCGATTTTCAACCAATAGCATCTCCCCTCTCCTCATGCACCACCTCAAAAATTTTCGCCCCTTCTTAAAATATTGCTTTGTTGGAGCAACGGGTACTTTTATTGATCTAGCCTCACTCTATCTCTTTGTGGAGTTTCTGGAAATTCCAATACTCATCGCCACCACCTTCTCGTTTTTACTGGCCGTCATCAACAATTTCGTTCTTAACAAAACCTGGACCTTTAAAAACAAGTCCAAAAACTATCGCAAACTATTCATTAAATTTTTAATCGTTTCGTTAATCGGCCTGTTGCTTACTTTGCTCTGCATGTACATCTTGGTTCATCTTTTGACCATTTGGTACATGCTCGCCAAAGCCATCACCTCAATCATCGTCCTCACCTGGAACTTTCTGGCCAACAAATATTGGACCTTCAAAATCCGTCCGACCAATGCCATCGCCGCACCCCTTCTTCCCTTTGACCTAACCATCATCGTTCCCGCCTATAACGAAGCAAAGCGCCTCGGCCCAACACTGGCAAGCATCCACAACTACCTCGCAAGCTCGCAAATCAAGGCCGAAACAATAGTGGTGGATGACGGCAGTAGCGACAAAACGGGACAAGTAGTCGAAAAGCTGCAGGCCCAAATTCCAAATCTCTCACTTATTAGAT
>CAYLHX010000056.1:0-1575 GCA_964383675.1 uncultured Candidatus Peribacteria bacterium
CCCGTACATATTCAATAGATGAAATTGCCAACCCGGATAAAGCTGATCTCACTGTTTTAGTCAGCGGTTTGACCGAAATCTTTTTCAATATCGACCGGACAAGCAGTCTTACTCTTGCTACAGTCTCAGGTAGAGACCAAGGTTTTGCTCCTTTACCCGGCGCCACGCTCCACCTGCGCGGTGAAAAAGTCCTGGGCACAGACGCTTTGGACCAGCCGGTTTATGAAATTGACCAAGACGTTACAACCGGTCCCACTGGAACTTTTACTTTGGAGAATATCGGCTGGGATACTTATTATCTGACACTGCCGGTGGAATCAACTTTCCATTTTTCCGGCCTTAACCCATGGCAGCCATTCCCCTTGCTTCCGGGAGAAGAAAAAACCGTATATGCTTCTTTAAGCAGCCAAAGCGGCTCTTCTTTATTAACTTACTTTGTCAATAACGAAGGCTCACCCATAGCCTCCGTTTCGGCAACACTGATGCGTGAGGGGGAAGGAAGCCCTGAGGCAACGGTTATGAGCGGGCTTGAAAACGCGCCGGATTGGGGCCAATCTTTCTTTGCTGATTTGGCAGAGGCAATATATAGCTTGGTGGCAACAGCCGAAGGATATTTAGATTATAGCAGTGGCAGTATCAGTGTCTCTGGCAACAAACTGGAAAAAATAATACTAGACCAAGAATGACAAAAAACAAGCAACAAGGCTTTACAATTTTAGAGGTACTAATCTCGGGCTTTATGATCGTGGTTTTAGGCATGGGGCTTTTGGGTTTACAATTTATCATTGGTGAAAGCCAGCTTTCTTCAATTAACAGCTTTATTGAAGTTGATCAAAGCACGGCTGCGGTAAGCACCCTCGCACGGGAAATAAGGACAGCACAAAAAGGTGAAAACGGGAGTTTTCAGTTTACCAACGCCTCATCCTACGAGATCACGTTTTTTTCGGACCTTGATGTTGACGGACGGATTGAACAAATCCGCTACTATTTAGAGGGGACTACTCTAAAAAAAGACGTAATCGACCCACAAGGAAGCCCGGTTACCTATCCACCGGAGCAAAAAGTTACCACCATCATTACTCAAAATATCAGAAACGGCAGCACTCCCATCTTTTCCTATTTCAATGAAGACTGGCCGAATGACACATCAAATAATCCCTTGCCTACCCCTGCTGACTTGGATAGCATAAAAATGGTACACATATATGTAAGGGTTAACCCCAATGCGGCAAACCCGAATAACGACTATGTCTTGGAGTCACAAGCACAGGTAAGGACCTTAAAAGAGAATTTTTAAATCATGGCAAAAAATTATCAAAAAGGCTCGATCACACCGGCGCTGTTAATCATCACCGGTACATTTTTGGTGGTTATTTACGGGCTTTTGATGCTACTTTCCCTGCAGCTTGATTACAGCCACAGAAGAGTAGCAAGTGAGGAAGCTTTAAATATTGCTGAGGCAGGTGTGCATTATTACCGCTGGCATCTGGCCCATGCGCCGGAAGACTTTACGGACCGCACCGGAGTGGAAGGACCTTATGTACACGTTTACAAGGATCCGCAAGGGCGTGAAAT